>NZ_POZK01000001.1:0-138913 GCF_002913945.1 Campylobacter concisus
AAAAAACTTTTAGTTTTTATATTAGTTTGTCTAATCTATTATTTAATCATAATAGACTGGCTCAATCGATCACTTGTTTAGATTTCAAAGATTGACTAATAGTTTAACAATTGTAAGTTAAAAGAACAACGATAAAAAGAAAAGGCTTTATTAACCAGTGAAGTTAAAGGTGGTTTCTCGTTTCGTGAGCTGGAATTATATACGAGCAATACTTAAAGATAGTTGAAATATTTAGGGAATTTTAGAAAAAATTGTTAGACGCTTAAAAATTTTAAAGTATGTATTTTTATTATAGGTTTATAGGGTTTAGTTTATATATGCGTATCCACTTCTTTTTTCTATATTTATAGAGGCTACATTATTATTTTTATCTGTTAAAACTATCTTACAATCACCTTTTAATAGTCTTGAATAAGGTCTTTTCGCTCCTTTATTACCAGTAACACTTACCACTCTCATGGGCCTACCTAATTCGTCAAAATCAATAGTTTGCATTTTGCCTTTTCCGCAACTACCGACAAATTTAACCGATTTTATGCCATATTTTTTTTCAATATTTAAATCTGTATTAATTTTATTACAATAGGATTGAGGAATGCCTCTCCAGCCCGCACTTAAAAATTTATTTGACTTTTGCGTATCGATGGCAACCTCTTCTTTGGAATTTAAGTTACCACTAAATTTATTACCACTACCTCTTTTATCATAAAAAATACTATATTTCCAAGATTTAACCCCAGGCTCATCTACAGAGCACTCTTGCAAACTAGTGTCATTAATAGCTATCCCCCATCTCATTTTAAACCAAAATTTTTCATTTTCTGAATGTACAAATTTATCATCTTGCATGGCAAGGTGCTGGGCGTACCTTATATGCGTTAGCATCTGTGTAGCTGCCTCTCTAGCTCCATTTATTTCTAGCCTTGGTATGATCATTGCTGCAAGTATGCCTACGGCAATAATCACAAAGATAAGCTCTATAACAGTAAAACCCTTGTTTCTATTCATCTACTTACCTCTTATGTCAAAATTTGCAATTACTTTTCCCATTTTTTCTATGCAAAATTTTGATTTTCCATCTAGATCGACGCTTAATAATAAATTTTTAGACTCATATCTTACATCTATACCATAAAATTTAAGTCTTACTGCAAGCTTTTTATTGTCAGTGTATAAATCCTTGATTTCCGCTTCTTTTAATTTATCAGCAAGCTCTTTTACAACATCAAATTTATAGACAAAATGCTTTGTTGGGTTATCTAAAAATAGGTAAAAAATTTGATTAAATACGATCATCGACCAGTTTAAGGCTAAAAAAAGCATCACTAAAGTCGTACAAATTTTATAGCCTTTTCTAAATTTTGGCAATCTTACACGATACGAATTTAAAAAAACTCTTACCATAAGTGGTGTTGCGATCACACAAAATGGCAAAAACTGCTCAAGTTCCAGCCTTTGGCGCATTGAGACTATCATGCAAAAGCAAAATGAGCAAATCACAATAAACCATAAAAGATCTTTTTTCTCTTTTACCCAAATTCTATAAATCGTATAAACAAAAAAGATAAAAATAAACGGCGAAAAAACAGCGGCAAAGATACCAAAAGTATCAATGAAGTGTCCACTTGGCCTACCATTTGTATCAAAGCCAAAAAAGTAAAGCGTGAGTAAAAATAAAATAGCACTTAGCCAAGCAAGCGGAGGCCTTCTTTTATAAAGTGAAAATATAAAAAATCCTGCGTAAAATATCAAAAAATTGCCATCTATAAAAAAAGAAAGGCAAAAAAATACTACAAATAAAATTTTATTTTTAACATGAAAAAAGTATATACATAGGAGCGCCAGCATAACGCAAAGCCCAGCATTATTGACGATAAGAGCTGAAGCTATAGTGCCAGGAAGTAAGATAAAAAGCAATACCGCAATAAGTCTGTCAAACTCTAATTTAATGTAAAATTTGCTTACCTTATACATTAAAACGACACTTATTACATGAAAAGCGATCATCACGGATCTTAAAGAAAGATCTGTTTGACCAAAAATTTGAACACTTAAGTTTAAAACATGGCTAAGAAATTTTTGTTTGTTAAAAAAAATTTCAGCTTCACTGTAACTTATGCTAAGAGAATTTGCCGTATAAAGTAAAAATATACAATCAATCAAACATATTAAAAATACGCTAAAGGCGACGTGATGTCCAACAAATTCTCTAAATTTATCTAGCAAAAATTTTCCTTAAATATGTATATCCCAAAAAAACTCAATCCAGTCGTGAGCCTCTTTTACCTTAAATTCTGGCAAAAGCAGGGCCTTCTCTTTATAAAAGACGGTCGCTATTTTTATATCTAAATTTGGATAACGCTTAAGTAGCTCTCTTTTTATCTCGACCATGCTCTCGCCACTATCGATGATGTCATCGACGAGCAAAATTTTAGTGTATTTGCTAAGATCTGGTACGTTAAAGATATTAATCGTATCAAGCTTGTTTGTATCTTCATAGTGGATAGAATTTAGGGTAAATAAATTTCTATTATTAAGCGCAACAGCTAGCGAGTGGCCAAGCGTTAGACCACCTCTTGCCACAGCTAGTATCACCTCTGGATCAAACTCATCTTTTATCTGTTTTGCCATCTTTTTAGTATCAACAGCAAATTCATCGTAGCTATAAAATATCATCTTTCATCCTTATCAATGCACTAAAAATACGATAAAACTAATGAGCGCTAGCACGACTACACCTAAATTTATATCGCTAAATTCTCTCTTTATGAGCTTAACTATTACGTATGACATAAAGCCAAATGCAAGGCCGTTTGTGATCGAGTAAGTAAGCGGGATAAGCACAACTATAAAAAATGTCGCAACTGCAATGGCTGGATCTTTGAAATTTATACTAGCAAGCTCAGCAAACATAAGCACGCCAACCATTACAAGGATCGGATAGATGGCATTGCCAGGGATCGCTTTAAAAAGTGGCAACATAAATAATGTAAGTATAAATAAAAGTCCGCAAAATACAGCTGTTAGACCAGTTCTGCCGCCCTCTTCTACACCGCTAGCACTCTCTACAAACGATGTGGTCGTACTTACGCCTACAAGCGAGCCAGCCGCCGTAGCAATAGCGTCAGCTTCAAGAGTTTTTTCAAGTTTTACGACGCCATCTTTTTTGTTTTCATCAAAAATTCCAGCCCTCGTTCCTACTCCAGCTAACGTGCCTATCGAGTCAAAAAGATCGGTCACAAAAAATGTGATAACAACTGGCAGCAAGGCTAGACTAAGCGCGCCTTTTATGTCAAGCTCTAAAAATATCGGAGAGATAGAAGCTGGAGTTGAGAAAATTTCTGTTGGATGAGGAGCGATACCAAGCACCCAAGCTATCACTGAAGTAGCAAGCACAGCTAGGATAAACGCGCCCTTTATCTTCCACGCCCAAAAGCAAATAACCAAAAATAACCCCAGAACGCCAAGAAGCACGTTTGGATCTCTGAAATTTCCTATGCCAACCAAAACTGCGTCGCTATTTACGATAAAGCCCATTTGCTGAAACGCCACAAAGCTGATAAAGGTGCCTATGCCAGCGCTTATCGCCCTTCTTAGATCAAGTGGGATGGATCTAATTATCCACATTCTAAAATTTGTAAAAGACAAGACGACAAATATCACGCCGCTTAGAAAAACAACGCCAAGAGCCGTTTGCCAAGGTACTTTCATACCGATGCAAAGACCAAATGTAAAATAAGCATTAAGCCCCATGCCAACGCTCATCGCAACTGGCGTGTTCGCCCAAAGACCATTTAATATAGTAGAAAATATGGTAATTAGCGCAGTTGCAGTGATTAGTGCCTCATAAGGCATGCCAGTTTTGCTCATAATGATCGCATTTACCGGCACGATATACATCATCGCCAAAAACGTCGTAAGTCCCGCTCCAAATTCCTGCTTCACACTCGTTTTGTTTTGTACTAAGTCAAAAAATTTCACCCCAAGCTCCTTTAGTAAATTTTAAGTTCGTTATATAAGCTATCACGCTCAACCGGCGTAAAACCAGATGTTTTAATAAGATCACAAAATGTCTTTAGTGTAACTCCGTTTGCGCTATTTGCACCAGCCGCACTTTGGATACTCTCTTTTTCTATCGTGCCATCAAGATCATCAGCACCAAATTCCTGAGCGATCATCGCTAAATTTAAGGTCGATGTAGCCCAGTAAGCTTTGATATGTGGAACATTATCTAGCACAAGACGTGAGATCGCCAGAGTCTTTAAAATTTCAGCTGATCCTAGAAATTTCACATCTTTTAAGTAGTTGTTTTCTCTTTGATAAACTAGCGGTATAAATGCGTTAAAACCGCCAGTTTCATCTTGCAAGTCCCTGATCCTTAGCATGTGATCGATCCTATTTTCACGACTTTCTATGTGACCAAAAAGCATTGTTGCGTTGCTTTGTCTGCCTTTATCATGCCACATTTTGTGGATTTTGAGCCAGTTTTCGCTACTTACTTTGCCTTTGCAAATTTTAGCCCTGACCTCTTCGTCAAAAATTTCAGCCCCACCGCCTGGCATGCTATCGACGCCGTATTCAAGCATCTTTTCTATCACTTCTTCATAGCTTAAGCCGTAATGTCTTGATAAAAAGTCGATCTCAGCTGCCGTCATCGCCTTTACATGAAGCTCTGGATGAGCTGCCTTTATCTTTTTAAAAATTTCTAAATACCACTGCCAGCCACTTTTTGCGTTGTGGGCTGATACGATGTGTATCTCTTTTACGCCGTGGCTTACGCTCTCATCAACGATCTTTAAAATCTCTTCGTGGCTCATTAAGTATGGATTTGGATTTTTTCTGTGGGCTGAAAATGCGCAAAATTTACAGATGTCAGCACAGATATTTGTTGGGTTTATGTGGCGATTTACGTTAAAAAAGACCTTGCTGCCGTGCAGTTTTCTGCGCTTTTTATCGGCAAATTTAGCCAAGATAAAAAGATCAAGCTCATAAAGCGAAAAAGCCTCTTGCTTGCTTAATCTCTCGCCACTTTCTAGTTTTTGTAATAGATTCATTATTTGTATCGTCCTAAAGCTGAACTTAAGGCTTTATTATAAGCAAATAAAGCTTTGTTTTTGCAAAAATTATGTAACATTTGCCAAGATATTTTTAACAATGGAAACACTAAATGCTAGCTGATAAAAGTGCCAAAAATAGCGATAATTATTCAAAGATCAAAGAGAAATTTCTTGATTTTAAGGCAAATTTGCCAAAACATTTTCAAAAAAATCAGGGTAGAAATTTTGCAAATTTTTTAGCCAAAGAATATGATGATTTTATAAAATCTTATTTAAATGAAACTATGCGAGAATTTTTTGATGAGTTTGTGCCACAAAATGACAGCTTTGCCTTTAGTGTTTTAGCTACTGGAAAATACGCCCAAACCTTACTTAGCGCAAATAGTGAGCTTGAAATTTTACTAGTTTATAAAAATTTAAAAGGCTACAACATAAAGAATTTCTTAAAAGAATTTAGCGAAATTTTAAGTAGCTCTGGAATAAATTTTTATATAAAAAGCGTTGAAATAGATGAAATTTTTACAAATTACAAAGACGATCTCAAATTTAAAAGCGAAACATCGCAAGTCCGATATATCTGTGGTTCAAAAAGTCTCTACCGTCTAGTAAAAAGCGAGATCGTAAAATTAAAAGAATTTGATAAAAAAGCCTTTTTAAACTACCATTTAAAGGCATTTTTGCCGTTTTCTAGCATCAGCTACTTAGCCCAAGAGCCAAATCTAAAAAGTGGCTTTGGCGGGATAGATGAAATTTACCACTTAAACTGCATACTAAACTGCCTTGATAGCGACATTTCAGTTAGATCACAAGCCCTAAAAGTGATGAATGAAAAAGAGATAGCTAGCTTTAATCTAAATGTGGACTTTTTACTAAGCTTACTAACCACCTTAAATTTAACGCAAAATTCTGATACTTTTAGTGCTTCAAGCGTTGAAATCACGACAAATTTCATGCAAACAAAATCTAAAAAGCTCCAAGATAACGAAAGCGTCATCAGCCAAAAGATGCTAAGCTCGATGAATAATGTCGCCATTTATTCGAGGTTTATCGTCGCTTCTCTTTGCAGGCCATTTTTTAAAAGTGAGCTAAATTTTGATCAGAGAAAATTTGCAAGGCTAAAAAATAGCTTTTACGAAATAAATGGCGTTATTTACGTGCCACTTCATAAAAAGCCAGCTCTCATTGAAAATCTAATAACCGAGCTTTTAGAACTAAAAGATGTGGATTATAAATTTGATATAAGCGCGATCTTTTATATAAAGCGAGCCATCATCACAAAAAGTGGCTTAGAGTGTGCTATAAGCGAGTTTAAAAAGATATTTTTAAGAAAAAATTCCTACACAATTTTAAAGTCATTGCTCGATGCGCAAATGATACAAATTTTAATAAAACCAATGGAACACATCAGCCAGCTAGCTCAGTACGACGGCTATCACGAATTTACGGTTGATGAGCATAGTATCTTAAGTGTAAAATTTCTCGAAAATATAAAAGATAAATTTATAAAAAATCTCTACACCGAGCTTTGCTTGGAGGGCAAAACAATGCTAAAGATCGTGACTTTAATGCACGATGTTGGCAAGGGGCTTGGTAAAGATCACGCAAATATCGGCGCTAATATCTTTAGAGCCTACGCAAACAAGCTAAATTTAAGCCAAAAAGCCGTAAATATCGGCGTCATCTTGATAAGATACCACACGCTAATGAGCAACGTCTCAAACAGAGAAGACATTTATTCCCAACGCGTTATATTTGCCTTCATCTCAAAGCTTGGCGACAAGCAGGTTTTAAAACTGCTTTACATCCTTAGCTACTGCGTGATAAACGCCACAAATGAGAGGCTCTATAACGCCTACACAGCAAAGCTTTTAAGAGAACTTTATGAAATTTCTCTTAGTGCATTTAGCGATGAAAATTTACTTGATGAAGCGACAAGACGTGTAAAAAAAGAGCAGTCTATAAAACGAAATAGCGAGTTTTTGACGCTTGAACTAAGCTTGCAAGAGAAAATTTTTAAAATCACATCAAATCTTGTCTTTATAAAATATAGTGCGAGTGAGATCATAAATTTAAGCAAGGCTGCAGATAGCTTAGATACGACAGAAATTTTTATAAATAACTCTAAAAATTTAAGCATACAAATTTATACAAAAAAGAGCCTAAACTTAAGTGCCCTGCTCTATGAATTTGCCAAATTTGACCTTGCATACATGGAAATTTTTGAGCTATTTGAGAAGAAATTTTATATCAGGCTTGATTTTAACCAAAATGTTAAAAAAGAGGAGCTTGAAAATACTAAAAATTTAGCTCTAAAATCCCTAAATAGCGAGGTTCTAAAAGAGCCTTTGAAACCAAACATTAACAAAGATGAGATAAACTTCGAGCTAAATCACTCAAAAGATTACGCCAAACTTAGCATCAACGCAAAAGATCAGCGCGGGCTAATGGCTTATGTGATGAGTGTTTTTGACAGGCTTCATTTTCAAGTCACGAGTGCTAGAATCCAAACGGTCAAAAATAGAACGAGAAATCTCTTTTTGATCGAGAAAAACGAGCGACTTGAGAGTAAAGGTGAAGAGATATTAAATTTATTAATAAGTGAGTAAAAAATGTGTGGAATCGTAGGATACATCGGAGATAAAGAGAAAAAAGAGGTCATTTTAAGCGGTCTAAAAGAGCTTGAGTACCGAGGATATGACAGCGCTGGTATGGCTGTGATGAGTGATGACAAAATCGACTTTTTTAAGGCTGTCGGTAAGCTTGAAAATTTAGCCCTAAAGACAAAGGACTTTACATCAACTGGCTTTGGTGTGGCGATAGGTCACACACGCTGGGCGACTCACGGAAAACCAACCGAGATCAATGCTCACCCACACCTTGGCGAACACTCATTTGTCGTTCACAACGGCATCATCGAAAACTACAAAGAGCTTAAAGATGAGCTTGAAGCAAAGGGCGTGAAATTTGTCAGCCAAACCGACACCGAAGTGATCGTGCATCTTTTTGAAGAAATTTTAAAAGAGAAAAAAGACCCATTTAAAGCTTACGAGGCGACTATCGCAAAGCTAAGAGGTGCTTATGCGACGCTACTTATCACCAAAACTGCGCCTGATAAGATATTTTTCGCAAAAGATGCTGCTCCTATGGCGATAGGAAAGAGCGATAAAAAAGAGCTATATTTTGCTTCATCAGATGCTCCACTTATTGGCAATGCAACAGAAGTGGCATATCTTGATGACAATAACTACGGCTATGTGAGCTTAGACGAGATCGCAGTCTTTAAGCACGGCAAAAAGGCGAGCATAACGTTTAATGCTTTACCAAAAGATAAGAGCTATGCCCAAAAAGAGGGCTATACATTTTTCATGGAGAAAGAAATTTACGAGCAAGGTGCAGTCGTATCTGAAACCATCATGGGCAGAGTCAAAAACCACAAAGTCACCCTTGAAAATTTAGACGATGAATACCTAAAAGGTATCGATGATGTTGTGCTTTGTGCGTGTGGTACGAGCTATCATGCAGCGCTAACCGCAAGCTATCTCTTTGAAAGACTTGCTAAAGTTAGAACAAAGGTCGAAGTGGCAAGCGAATTTAGATATAGAAAGCCTTATCTAAACAAAAACTCGCTCTTTATCGTCATCTCGCAAAGTGGCGAGACAGCTGACACTCTTGAAGCACTTAGGATAGCAAAAGAGGCTGGGCTAAAGACACTTGCGATTTGCAACGTCGATAACTCATCTATCGTTAGACTAGCTGATAATACGCTTCTAACTCGCGCTGGTATCGAAAAAGGTGTGGCAAGCACAAAGGCCTTTGCAACGCAGATCATCGTACTTTGGATGCTTGTGCTTCAAATGGCGGCAGCTAAAAATTCTATCAGCAAAAAAGAGCTTGATCACGAGATCAAAACGCTTCTTCACATCCCACAAATTTTAAATATCAATAACTCTCTTCAAGAGAAGCTTCACCGCCTAAGCAAGCACTATTTGCATGGTCATGGCTTCTTTTTTATCGGCAGAGATATCTTCTATCCGCTGGCACTTGAAGGTGCGCTAAAGCTTAAAGAAATTTCATATCTTCACGCCGAGGGCTATCCATCAGGCGAGATGAAACACGGCCCTATCGCACTTGCGGACGAGAAGCTATTTACGATCGCTTTAATGCCTCAAAATTTGTTATACGAAAAGACAAAGAGCAATGTCGAAGAGCTTGCCGCAAGAGATGCTTACATACTAGCGATAAGCCCACTTGAGTTTGAGCTAAGCGATGACTACGTAAAAACAAGCGCACAAGATCACTATATGAGTGAATTTTTTGAGATGATGCTAGTGCTTCAGCTACTTGCACTTGAAATTTCCGTTAGACTTGGCAACAATGTCGATATGCCAAGGAACCTTGCAAAAAGCGTAACTGTCGAATAATTTATGTGGCTGGCATCTTGCTGGCCGCTTAAATTTTCATAAAAATAATTTTGCATTATGTTATTAAACATAAATTTTATATTAATATTTTTATAATATTTACTCATATATAATTCTAAAACCAACTTAAATATTAAGGATAAAAATGAAGTTAAGCTCATCTTTACTAAGCGTAGGTCTTGGAGTTTTACTTTTAAGCGGTTGCGCAACTGGCAACAACAATGGTGTAACTGGCAGTGCTGCTGGTAGCAACAACAAAAATGCTAACACAAAAATAGAAAAGTGTAGTAGCACTCTTGGAACACTTGCGTTTTATGAAGACCAGAATTCTGACTGGTATTCATATTTAACACGCAACTACAAGCTCACATCAACTATTCCTGTTTTGCGCCTTCTTGCACAACAAACTGGCTGCTTTGTTATAGTTGAGCGTGGTGCTATGATGGATAATATGATGCAAGAGCGTGCGCTTGATAGATCAGGCGAACTACGTAGCGGTTCTGGCTTTGGCAAAGGCAAAATGGTGGCAGCTGATTATACTATTCGCCCTGAAATATTCTTTAGTAACGAAGATACAGGTGGTGCAGGTGGTCTTGTTGGAGCACTTTTTGGTAGTGTAGCGGGTGCTATAGCTGGTGGTTTTTCAACAAAAGAGACACAGACCACATTGGTTCTTATAGAAAACCGTTCAGGCGTTCAATTAGCAGCGGCCATTGGTTCAGCTTCTAGCACTGACTTCTTTGGCATGGGCGGCGGTGCTGGCGCTTCTCTTGGTGCTGGACTTGGAGCATATTCAAGAACACCTGAGGGAAAAACACTTGTAAATGCTTTCCTTGATTCAATGAATCAATTAGTTATCGCCCTAAAAGACTACAAAGCGCAAACAGTAAAAGGTGGTCTTGGCAAAGGTGGAAGCCTAAAAGTAGGAGATTAATATGAAATTTATAGCCATTTTATTTTGTTCATTAACTTTTTTGTTTGCTATGAGTTATGAAAAAAAAGTTGAAGCTAGGCTTTGTGGTCTTATAAATCAAAGAGAAATGGCTAAAATTTATGGCGATATAAGAAGCATTGATAGCTTTGATAAAAAAATAGAAAGCTACAAATTTCGCAACGGAATAGAAAAATTTGACGAGGATAGTTGCCGTGCAAATGGCTACTATCCTGTTGATCCAAACTATGCGCCATATCCGCCTAACTACCGCCCATACTATCAAAATGAGTACGACAGATTTGATAGATTTCAGCGTGGTTACCGTAGAGGCTACTATAACGATGATGACGGCTATGATGATGGTTTTGATCGTGGCTATAGACGTGGTTATAAGGATGCAAGAAGAGATTATAGGCTAGGTAGATAATCTTATCTAGCCTCAACTTTCCACGGCTCTCTTTTCTAACAAAAAACGATTTTTACAAATAGTAAATCAAAAAACAACACATATACCAAATTTTACTGCTATAAATAAATTCAGTGCATTGAGTAAAAATCACAAAACATAGGAATGCTACTCTTACTTTTAGGCAAATAATGCAAAACCTGTGGATATGGCAACATCTCAACTACCCAAATTTCTCTTTCGATAAAAGTGCAATAGATACCCTTACAAATAAGCTAGAGCAAGATCACGAAAATTTAAAAGAGATAACAAGCAAGACCAGCAGAAACGATCTTTTAAAGGCGCAAATTAGTGCGCTTGAAGATGAAATAATAAGCTCATCTCTCATAGAGGGCGAGAGGCTAAAAAGATCAAGCATTCGCTCATCGGTAAAAAAGAGACTAGATGAAAATTTGACTGGCTAGCCGACACTTATGCGACTAGACATAGTGATAATCTAGTCTCGCTAATGCTTGAAGCAAATTTAAACAAAGCTCCTATGAACTTCGAGCGACTACATGGCTGGCACAATGCCTTGTTTGAATATAGCCATAGCAAAATTTATAAGATAAAAAGAACTAAATTTAGAGATGATGAGATGAGCGTCGTCTCAGGCTCACAAGAAAATGTGCAAATCCACTACGAAGCCTTGCCAGCAGAGCACGTAGAGGATGAGAAATTTTTTAAATTTTATCAATAAAAATCACAAAAACGCCTATGTAAAAAGCGCCTTAGCGCACCTTTGGTTTGTGATCATCCATCCTTATGAGGGCGGCAACGGACGCATGGCAAGGGCTTTGGCGCACTACTGCTTGGCTTGAGAGCATTGAGCCATTTTCAATATCGAGCATTATTTACGCAAATAAAAAAGATTATTATGAAATTTTAGAGCAGACAACAAAGCTTGAAAATAATTCAAATTTTGACTTCACAGCATGGATAAAGTGGCATTTAGAAGCGGTAAATAGCGCCATAAAACAAGCTATAAGCTCATTAAAAGGATAAAATTTCTATCAAATTTAAGAGCCAAAGCCCTTAAATTTTATCTTTACTTAGGATTTTTGCGAGCTGCTCTTTGATCTCATCATCAAATTCGCTAACACTTATCACGCCCCTGCTCTCGCACATCTTAGCGTCATTTACCTCGCAGTAGCCACTTAGCGCGTTTTTATATCCGCCCCTTATGCAGGCCTCTCTATCCTCTAAAAATCCAGCCCCACCAAGGATGAGCACGCCAAGGTCAAAGCCGATCTTAAATTTCGCACTCGCCGAGCTTTTTATCCAGCTTAAAAATATCTCATCATATCTTAGTCCAAGCGCTCCAACGCCGTCTGGCACGACCAAGATATCCACGCCATAAAGGCTCTCAGCATAAATTTCAGGATGAAACCTAATGCCAAATTCATCGACAACCTCAGGCTTTAGTGCGTAAGTCTTGATATTAAAATCCTCAAATTTATGTAAAAAATCATAAATTTTGGCAAAGCTTAGTAGATTTAGCTTGTCAAACATCAAAATGCCAACTTTCATGCTAGCTCCTTTTAATGAAGTGCCTCATTTAGCTTGATCGCCCTTTTGCTCGCACTTGCAGTGATCTGACCTGTTTGGCTATTTTGTCTAAAATGAAGTCCATTTAGCCTGCCAAGCTCAAGTGCTTTGTAAATTTCAGCTTCAAATTTAAACTCTGGATTTAGCTTAGCTAACTTTTCGCGCTCGCTAGCTGATATATAGACCTTTGTGCCTTCAAGCACTGCTATACCAGCATCCACGATGCAGTTATCACCAAGTGGCACGCCTGTGACTGAGTTTGCGCCAAGCAAGCAGTGTTTGCCGATGCTTACAGGGTTGCCATTTGTGCCACTTAGCACGCCAAGTATGCTAGCTCCGCCACCTACGTCGCTACCCTCGCCAACTACGACAGAGCTGCTAACTCTGCCTTCAACCATTACGCCACCAGTTGTACCTGCGTTAAAGTTGATGTAGGCAGCACCTGGCATAACGACTGTGCCAGGATACACGGCAGCACCCATGCGAACCTTAGCTGAGTCTAAAATTCTCGTATTATCCGCCGGAATGATATGGCTTAAAAATCTTGGGAATTTATCCACGCTCACGATCGCTGGATATTCGCCAAACATCTTTAGAGAAATTTCATTTTCTCTTAGCCATTCAAGCTCAATCGGCGTATTTTGGCTAGTCCATGCAACATTTGGTAACACACCAAAAGCTCCATCAAGTACGATCGTTCTAGGTGCGACTTTGCCAAGCGATATCAAGTAAAGCTTGAGATAAACAGCCTCCACGCTAAGTGGTTTTGCATCGTCAAACAAAAATACAAGTTTAAATTTATTCTCATTTAGTTCAAGATCGTCATCAAATGCCATTTTTACGGCATGTAAATTTTGTACATTTTTATGAGAGCTTATCTCTTTTTCAAAGACACTAAAGAGCTTGCTAGCTTTTTTCACCACTTTTGGCGTAAGATCAGCTATAAATTCAGAGCCATTAAAATCAACCTTAACATCACATTTTTGCAAAGTATAAATATAAGCAGCAGCGCTTAAAAAGCTCTCTTTGTAATTTACAACAGCGAATGTCGCTTGTAAAATTTTATCTGTATTTTTTTGCCCACGATCGATCCTAGCGATACCAAAAGCAAGCGGATCTTTATAGCCATCTTTTTTTCTAAATTCTTCAAAAAATTCCTTAAATTCATTTACATCTTTAAACTCTTTAGACATCTATTCTCCTTTAAATTTTTTCTTAGTCTAGCCAAAAATGGCTAAAAATTTTATGATTTTAAGTCCATTAAAATTTTTAAATATTTTTATATTCTTAATAATGATTAATCTTATCATAAAGCAAATTGCAATAAGATTTTGCAAATTTAAAGAAGGAGTTTAAATATCAAATTTAGTAACAAAACCTAGATTTGCTCTGGCTGCATTGATCGGCCTTGTCGCTGGCATTGTCTCAGCTTTTGTCAAATGGGGAGCGGAATTCCCACTTCCTCCAAGAAGTCCGATGGATATGTTTAACGCTGCTTGCGGACCAGAGAGTGCCATTAGGGCAGCCGATGCGATCGATTGCTCTAGAAATTTCTTAAATCCGCCTTATGTATTTTTAAGGGATTATTTGGGCGTAGCCGATCCAAATGCCGCTATTTACGAGTTTGCAGGGCATGCATTTAACTACGTAATGATGACGCATATATTATTTTCGATCGTTTTTGCGGTTGCTTATTGTGTTTTGGCTGAGAAATTTCCAAAGATTACAATATGGCAAGGCTTACTAGTTGGCGTTATCGTAAATATCGCTGTTCACGTGATCGCACTACCTATTTTGGGGCTTACTCCACCACTTTGGACACTCCCTTGGTACGAGCATGTATCTGAATTTGTCGGCCACATGATATGGTTCTGGTCGATAGAGATCATCCGTCACGACTTAAGAGCTAGGATCACAAAAGAAAAAGATCCGAGTGATTATTGCTGCTGCAACGCATAAGTGCAAATTTTTGCTGTTTTGGGCTAAAAACCTAAAACAGCAACCAAATTTATCTCACCGTTTAAAAGCAAAATTTATCCGCGATTAGCACTCCTGGCTAAGCTCTAAATTTTCTAAACGAAGTGGCTTTTCACCTTCAAAAATCACCCCAATACCAAAAGGCTCGCAAATATCAAGCGCACCATCGGCAAACCTCATCAGCCACTGCTTATCATGCGCATAAAAGGTGCATTGAGGCGAGCTAAACGGCAGATCGCAAACTGGCACTTCAAGCGCTCTAAGCTCATCCTTGTTCAAAAGGCATTTTTGCTTAAGCTTCTCTCGCAAAAACGTAAGTGCGTCTTTTATGTACCGGTCGATACCCTGAGCGATACTCTGCGCAAGCAAAATCGTCTCATTATCCACGTCTGCCCCATCTGTGCTAACAAGGCAAAATGGCACCTGATCAAAGATTTTACTTTTTAGCCACGTCTCCGCATACCAGATAAAGCCATCATCTGTTGCAACTTTTTCAAGTTCGCCAAATTTTAAAGTCATTTTTTATTCTCATTTTTTGTAGTTTTGCTACTCCTATGAAAAGAGCCAAATTTAAGCAGATTTGTAGTGAGCTAAAATTTATCATCTAAAATAGAAATAGCTTGTAAATTTGCCCTTTTAGCATAAAGTAAAAGCTAAATTTACAAGCAAATTTTCAGTTTTTCTCGCTATTTAAAAGCAAAATTTCTCATCAGTGCCATTTTGCTTGCGCATAGCTTTAAAGTTAGCAAGATTATCTTTATCTAAAAAGTAATCTTTCTCTTTTTTATTGCGCGCTTCTAGCTTTTCTATGCTTTTTGCAAGTGCTGCTTTTCTATCTTCGTGAGGCGAGCTAAATTCTGGCGAAAACATCGCTTCATAGGCATTTTTCTTAGTCCATTCAAGCGCTTTATCAGCGATCTCTTGTTGCTTTTTGATATCGCAAAATGCATAAGGATTGACCACGTCGCCAACAAGCTTCATAAACGCCCCTATCGCAGCCACCACATCAGTAAATTTCTCGCCCTCCATGTCTATAATGCCTCTTAGCAAGATCACGCGGTTTTTTGCCACATAAAACCAAAATACCGCATCATCGCGAAGTCCAAGATCATAAGCGCGAGCTGAGAGAACAAAAAGAGTTATCGGAGAGACCATTTGTGGGGCGTCTTGCACGATCTTTTCAGTCTTTTTGAAGTCCTCTTCTTTGCCACTTTTTAAAAGCTCATCTATCTTGTCATAGACCTTAACGTACTCCACCTTGCCAGCATTTGCTGAGTAGTAAGGCGTGACGTAGATGTCGATACTTCTTACTTTGCCATCGTTTGCAAAGCCACATACCGCTCCAAAAAGTAGTGCCGTAAGCAGTGATAAAATTTTCATTTTAGCTCCTTGGTTTAAAATTTTTATTATTTCAACTAAAAGCAGTTGAAAAGATTAGGATAAATTTAAGAAAAAGTCCGCAAATTTAAAGCGGACTTCGAAGATTAGTTTTTAAAACTATGAATTGGAGCTGGAATTTGTCCGCCACGAGCGATGAAGTCGGCACTTGAGGCTTTGTTTATCTTCATCACAGGCGCTCTTCCTAAAAGGCCGCCAAACTCGATCATATCGCCCTCACGGCCTAATGGTATGATACGAACGGCCGTTGTTTTTTGATTTATAACGCCGATAGCCGCCTCATCAGCGATCATCGCAGCTATACTCTCGCTTGGCGTGTCCGCAGGTATGGCGATCATATCAAGACCAACCGAGCATATCGCCGTCATCGCTTCAAGCTTTTCTAAATTTAGCGATCCCACGCGCACCGCAGCTATCATGCCCTCATCTTCTGAGACCGGGATAAATGCACCGCTTAAGCCGCCCACTTGATTGCACGCCATGACGCCACCTTTTTTGACCGCGTCATTTAGGAGAGCAAGTGCCGCAGTCGTGCCATGCGTACCAACAGCCTCAAGCCCCATCTCTTCAAGCACACGAGCTACCGAGTCACCCACAGCAGGCGTCGGAGCAAGAGAAAGATCGACGATACCAAATTTAACCCCAAGGCGCTCGCTCGCCATCTGGCCAACTAGCTGGCCGATACGCGTAATCTTAAATGCCGTCTTTTTCACCGTCTCAGCCACTACGTCAAAACTCTCGCCACGCACCTTTTCAAGAGCTCTTTTTACTACGCCTGGACCAGAAACGCCCACATTTATCACCACATCAGCCTCACCCACGCCATGAAATGCACCGGCCATGAAAGGATTATCCTCGACTGCGTTTGCAAAAACGACAAGCTTCGCGCACCCCATCTCCGAAGCTGCCGCCGTCTCTTTTATGATACGTCCCATGTCACGTACCGCACTCATATTTATGCCGGTTTTCGTTGAGCCGACATTGACACTTGCGCATACTTTTGAAGTCTGAGAAAGTGCTTGCGGGATAGAATTTATCAAAATTTCATCGCCCTTTTGATAGCCCTTTTGAACTAAAGCTGAAAAACCACCTATAAAATCAATACCAACCTCAATAGCCGCCCTATCAAGCGTCTTTGCGATCATCACGTAGTCTTTTGCGTCCGTTGCGGCGCCGATTATCGAGATAGGCGTCACGCTTACTCTTTTATTGACGATTGGTATGCCTAGCTCAGCAGAAATTTCGTTGCCCACTTTGACTAGGTCTTTGGCTTTAGTGGTGATTTTTGCATAAATTTTGTCGCAGGCTTTGCCCATATCAGGATCGATGCAGTCAAGCAAACTAATGCCCATCGTGATCGTTCTGATGTCAAAATTTTGCTCTTCGATCATCGAGATCGTTTCGGTTACGTTTTTGATGTCCATTGTTTTTCCTTAGATTGTATGCATCGCATCAAAGATAGCGGAACTTTGGATGTTAATCTTGACTTTAAGGCTCTCTCCAAGCTTATTAAGCTCTTCTCTTAGGACCGTAAAATCCTTATTTTCATCACTTGAAACCACTGCCATCATCGTAAAAAACTCATCTAAAATAGTCTGTGAGATATCATCTATGTTTAGCCCTAGCTCGCTAAGCTTTGCTGAGACGCCAGCAACGATGCCGACTCTATCTTTTCCGACTACAGTTACGATCGCTTTCATGTTTTCTCCTATTAAATTTTAAATGATTGCATTTTGGCTCCAAAATTTAAGCCAAGCATCAAGCAAAGCTAAATTTTGGTAGCCAAATTCAAACTGGCAAATTTTAAAATTTGCTCTAAATTTTATCTTTTGTAAATTTTACTTTGAGCAAGCACTCTTGCCGTCATTTACTGGCTGGATCGCTGAGTTATCAGCTCCGCCATCACTATTTATATTTTCTATCACTTCCCAAAGTCTAGCAGCCGCACTCTCGTAACGTTTTGCAGTGACTGAGTTTGGCTCGTAAAAGCTAACTGGCTTACCATTATCCCCGCCCACGCGAACAGCTGGCTCGATAGGGATTTCAGCTAAAATTTGCGTGTTGTAAGCTTTTGCCACCTCTTCAGTCGTACCTTTACCAAAGATATCGTACTCTTTGCCGTTATCTGGACAGATGAAACCACTCATATTTTCGATGACACCAGCGATTGGGATGTGAAGCTTCTCAAACATATCAAGCGCACGCTTGCTATCGTCAAGCGCTACCACTTGTGGCGTTGTGACGCAGACACCTGCAGTTACTGGCACGCTTTGAGCTAGAGTTAGCTGTGCATCACCCGTTCCTGGAGGCATGTCAAGAAACAAGACATCAAGCTCGCTCCAAAGTACGTCTTTTAGTAGCTGCTCGATCGCTTTCATGATCATTGAGCCACGCCAGATAAGGCTCATGCCCTCCTCCATCAAAACGCCCATACTCATCATCTCAACACCATGGCTAAGTATCGGTTTTAGCTTGTTACCAACAACTTGTGGCTGGGTATTTACTTCGCCAAGCATTCTTGGGATGTTTGGTCCATAGATGTCAGCGTCCAAAATTCCCACTTTTTTGCCTAGTTTTGCCATTGAGATGGCCAAATTTAGAGTCGTGGTTGATTTACCAACGCCACCTTTTCCTGAGCTTACCATTATGAAATTTTTAACTTGTGGTGCGATATTTTTACCACTTTGAGTGTTACTTTTCTCCTCAGGTATCTTTGGCTGGATCAAATTTAACACATACTCATTTGAGCCCATGACACGTTTGATATCCGTTTTTAGCTCGTTTGCCACTTCTGGGCTTGAGCTAACTATCTCGACCTCAATTAAAATTTTATCGCCGATTTCTACATTTTTTACAAAGCCAAAGCTAACTATATCTTTTTCAAAACCAGGATATATAACACCTTTTAGCCTATTTAAGACCTCTTCTTTATTTAACATTTTTCTCCTTTTTCTAGATCTTTTGAAATTTTATATGCACAAAATTTTGGTCCGCACATCGAACAAAAATGAGCGCTCTTAAACGCATCTTCTGGCAAGCTCTCATCATGAAGCTTTCTAGCTTTCTTTGGATCAAAGCTAAGCTCAAACTGCTTATTCCAGTCAAATGCGTATCTAGCATCACTCATCTCGTGATCTTTTTCGATCGCTCCAGCTTTGCCAAGTGCGACATCTGCGGCGTGAGCTGCTATCTTGTGAGCTACGATGCCCTCTCTTACGTCATTTTCATTTGGCAAGCCAAGGTGCTCTTTTTGCGTCACGTAGCAAAGCATGCTAGCGCCGTGATATGCTGCCATTGTGCCACCGATCGCCGAGGTGATATGATCGTATCCTGCACCTATGTCTGAGACAAGCGGCCCAAGCACGTAAAATGGGGCATCATGGCACAGCTCTTGTTCGATTTTCATATTATACTCAATTTGATTTAATGGCACATGGCCAGGGCCTTCTATCATCACTTGCACATCTTTTTCCCACGCCCTAATCGTAAGCTCTCCAAGCACCTTTAGCTCGCTAAGCTGTGCCTCATCTGTCGCATCAAAAAGGCATCCTGGGCGAAGTCCGTCACCAAGCGATAGAGATACATCATATCTTGCGCAAATTTCTAAAATTTGATCAAAAATTTCATAGAAAGGATTTTGTCTATTTAACTTTGACATATAGCTGGCGCTTAGGCTACCCCCACGGCTTACTATGCCCATTTTTCGCTTTTTAACAAGCGGCAAAAACTCACGCAAAAAGCCAGCGTGTATCGTAAAGTAACTAACCCCTTGCCTTGCTTGCTTCTCTAGCACGCTTAAAATTAGCTCATTTGTGATATTTGTAACCTCTTTTGCCTCTTTTAAAATTTCATACATAGGCACTGTGCCAATTGGCACGCTTGAATGCTCGATGATCGCACTTCTAATAGCATCTAAATCGCCGTCCGTACTTAGATCCATAACCGTATCAGCGCCAAATTCTAGGCAAATTTCAAGCTTTCTAAGCTCAGCGCAAATGTCGCTACTTAAGCTTGAGTTGCCGATATTTGCATTGATTTTTGTCTTTAGCTTTCTACCTATGCCCATTGGCTTTAAATTTTTATGATTTATATTTGCTGGGATGATGATGCTACCTTTTGCAACCCCATCCATCACCAAATTTTCATTAAGCCCTTCGATCCTTGCCACATAGCTCATCTCTTGCGTTATCTCGCCGCGCCTAGCATAATACATCTGCGTCTTATCTCTCATATAAGGCCTTTTTTGATTTTTAAAAACCTCATTTTAGTCCTTTTTTGATTTAAACTAACTAAATAAGCTTTTAAAAATTTACTTTTTAAAAAGAAATTTTGAAGTTTTGAGATGTATAATTCTGTAACAATTTTCAAAGGAGTTATCTTGCTTGATATATCACTTATAATGCTTGGAGCAGGAAATTCTAGCCGTTTTGAGCTACCAGTAAAGAAGCAATGGCTTCGAATAGGAAGCGATCCACTTTGGCTATTTGCTACTAAAAATTTGAGTAACTTTTACACATTTAAAGAGATAATTGTCGTTAGCAAAGAGTGCAAATATATGTCAAAATTTGCTCCAAATTATAAATTTGTTGATGGCGGTGAAACCAGGCAAGATAGCCTAAAAAACGCACTTGAGCTAGTAAATAGCGAATTTGTCTTAGTTAGCGACATCGCTCGCCCTTGTATCTCAAGCGAGCTTTTTCACAAAATTATAGAGGCAGCGAGTCAAGCTGATTGTGTAGTTCCAGCGCTAAAGATCGCAGACACCGCTTATCTTGGCGAAAACGCTATCGATAGAGAAAAGGTAAAACTTATCCAAACACCACAACTCTCTCGCACAGCACTTCTTAAAAAAGCTCTTAGCGGCGGTGAAATTTACACAGATGATAGCTCAGCTATGAGAGCCATTGGTGCGAGCGTTTGGCAAATTTTAGGCGATGAAATGGCAAGAAAGATCACTTACAAAGAAGATCTTGCCAAAATTTCTGCTTTAAAAGAGCCCGAAAATGAAGTCTTTGTGGGAAATGGCTTTGATGTGCATGAGTTTGAAAAGGGCCGTCCTTTGATTCTTTGCGGCGAGAAGATCGACTATGAGTTTGGTCTAAAAGCTCACAGCGACGGCGACGTGGCACTTCATGCATTAACAGACGCTATCTTGGGAGCTGCTGGGCTTGGCGATATAGGCGAGCTTTTCCCTGATACGGATGCTAAATTTAAAGATATTAGCTCCATTTACTTGCTTGAGGAAGCTTACAAAATGGTGCAAAGCGTGGGCTTTGTGCTAACAAACGCTGATATTACGATAATGGCGCAAAAACCAAAAATTTCAAAACTAAAGTCAAAAATGGAGGCAAACATAGCAAAAGCTCTAAAATTAAGCCAGAGCCGCATAAATGTAAAGGCAACGACTACTGAAGGGCTTGGCTTTGTGGGCAGATGCGAAGGGATCGCCGTAATGGCAAGTGCAAGCCTTAAATTTTACAACTGGAAGCAAATATGAAAATTTTAATAGTAGAAAATGAAATTTACCTAGCTGGCTCTATGGCTAGTAAACTAGCTGATTTTGGCTACGACTGCGAGATCGCTAAAAGCGTAAAAGAGGCGTTAAAGTTTGAAAATTTTGATGTAGTGTTACTTTCTACCACACTTCCAGGGCAGGATTTTTACCCTGTTATCGAAAAATTTAAAAGCTCTATCATCATCTTACTAATCGCTTATATCAATAGCGACACTGTGCTAAAACCGATTCAGGCAGGGGCGGTTGATTACATCCAAAAGCCATTTATGATAGAAGAGCTAGTTAGAAAGATAAAGCATTTTGAGGAATTTAGAAATTTCAAAAATGAGATCAAAAACTATGAAAGCTACGTAAATTACGCTTTAAAAGAGTACGAAATTTCTAGCTTTGAGGCAAAAAAGATAAAATTTCCACTGCTTTTAAAATCAAGCAAAAGCGGATATAGCGATAAATTTATATTTAGCTACGTAAAAGCTTGCAAATTACCATTTTTATTTTTAGGCAAAGCCTGTTTCTCTGAGCTTGAAAAGGCACTAGCCAAAAATGGTGATGAGCTAATCTATATGACAAATTTAGAGGAGCTAAAACAAGAAGAAAAAGAGAAAATTTTAGAAATTTGCAAAAAGAAAAAGGTTGCGATCTCAACTAGCGATTTTGCACAAAGAGCACCATTTGACGAGCTTGAACTTTCAGGACGCGATAAAAATTTCAATATCGATGAGATCGTTACGATCGATGAATATATAAAGTACATAATCGTTAATTATCAAGATAAATTCCCTGATACAGAACTTAGCAAAAAGCTTGGAATTTCTAGAAAATCACTTTGGGAAAAGAGAAAGAAATATGACGTCAGCAAGAAAAAATAGTGAAATTTCTATAAATACCGAAGTTTTTGGTGCTTTGGAGCTAATAAAAAATAAAATTCTCTCAGATTATGACTCGCTTATGGATGATGAGCAGATAAAAGAGGTGAGTAAAAAGGGCTATTTTAATGGCGAGCCGATGCCGTATTCTTTTGGATTTGCTCCATTTGGTGAGCTAAATCAAAATATTACTAGCAAGCTTACTTCTGGACAAAAGGTAAATCTAAGTCTTGATGGTAAGGTCGTTGGACACATCAATGTTGCCAAAGTCTTTAAATTTGACGAGAACATGAGAGCTAAAAATATATTTTTAGCAAACGAAGCTAGCAATGATAAAGAGCTAAATTTGGGCAAATACGGTATTAGCGGCAAATTTGAGCTTTATGATGAAAGTATGCAAATAAGCAAAAATGCACTAAACGATCTAATAAAAGAAGATGGAGCTAAAAAGATAACGGCGGTCTTTTTAACGGCTGATCCATTTAATAGAGCTCACGAGCGCCTTATTAGAATGACTATTGATAAAGCTGATTTAGTAATCATTTTTTTAATAAGAACACGCGAAGAAAAGCACGTTGATTACGAGATTAGAAAGCAAGTGCTAGATTATTTTATACAAAATTATTTGCCGATAAAAAAGGTCTTTGTCTTTGCTCTAAAAAATACGACTCTTTTTAGCTCACACGCAAACCCTACACTTGAGTGCATCGCTGCTTCAAGATTTGGGGCGAATAAGCTAGTCATCGGACAAAACCACTCAGGAATTGGAATGTTTTTTGATCACAATGAAGCTCATACGATTCTTGATATTTATAAAAACGACCTAAATTTAGAGGTAATCGTACTGCCAGAGCTAGTTTATTGTAACAAATGCAAGACGCTAGTTAGCACCAAAAGTTGCCCGCACGGACAACATCATCAGATAAAATATCATCCAGATGTTATCAAAGAGCTGCTATTTAACGGCATTATGCCACCAGCAATTCTTGTGAGGCCAGAAATTTCTGCACTGGTTTTAAGCAAACTCTTTACAAATCGCTTTAAAGACGTGCAAAAGCTTTGTGATGATCTTTTTGTAAATTCAGGATTACTTGAAAACAAAACTGACCGTGACTTTTACGAAGAGCTTATGAAGCTTTATCAAACGTCATCACTTACTTAAGGAAATTTATGCAAAAACTATTTTTAACTTTTTTTGGATTTGGACTTTTGCCAAAAGCGCCTGGCACTTGGGGCTCTATCGCTGGCGCTGTGGTAGCTTATTTTGTGCTTTATTTTTTATCATCAACCACGCTTTTTCTAGCTAGCATTTTGCTATTTTTGGTAAGCATTAGTGTTATAGATGATTTTGAAAAAAAGGTAAATTCTCACGACGAAAGTTTTATAGTTATAGACGAAGTTGCTGGAGTTTGGCTTGCTATTGCCATTAGCGGAGCTACGATCTCTCAACTCATACTCTCGCTTGTACTTTTTAGAGTGCTTGATATTAAAAAGCCTTCGATAATAGGCAGGATCGACCGCAATGTAAAAGGTGGCCTTGGCGTAATGGGCGATGATATGGTAGCTGGCTTTTTTGCTGGAATAATTAGCGCAATAATATACGGAGCTACTATAAAATTTGGCATAACTTTGCCGTAAAAATATAGATTTTTGGCAAAGTTATATAGGCTTAAATATCTTTTATATAAATTTTAAGCAAGTCCTAGTTCGTTTAAAACAGAACTTAAATTAACCGAGCTACTATTCTTACTATTAAGATTTTTTTGCTTCTCTAGCAGAGCTTGATTAGCAAGTGCTACATTTAGCTCTTTGCGGTAATCACTTAAAATTTTATCCATTATTTTAAGCAGCTCATTTTTTTGATCCTGTGTTTTTGCGGGATCATCTATGCCTAGAAGTTCAGTTAGCTCCTTTTTCTTTTGGGCTATTTTTTCTTCTATCTTGTTAGAATTTAGCTCACTTATAAAACCAACTGCGCCAATTTCAGTAAGTCTTTTTTTAAACTGTTCAATCTTATCTGAAATTTTTGCATCGCTTGCGATCTTATCCATAGCAAGGCTTAAAATTTCATCAAAACTATTTTTTTTATCCTTAGTTTTGCTTGAGCCTGATTGCAATAAATAATCGATTATGTCGTTATTTTGTACCTTCATATATCTCCTTTTGCTGTATTGAGATATATTTTATAAGCAAGATTTATTCCTAAAAGTTAATCTCTTTGGCTGTTTTTGCTTTTTGTAAGATAAAACTAGCAAACTCATCACTAAAATTTGGGCACCAAACAACCTTGTAGAAGCTAAAATTTAGCTCTTTTGCAATCTTTGCATACTCAATAACTAGCTCAAAAATGGTCTCAGAGTTATCAATACAAAAAGAGAGTGGATAGATAAGAGCCTTTTTACTCTTGCACTTTGCCAAAATTTCATTTAGTGAGGGCTCTAGCCATTTTACAGGCCCAAGACGCGACTGGTAGGCTAAATTTATCTCTTTGAAGTTTAATCCGCTATCTTTTATCATTTTGCTTAGAATTTGCACATGCTCATTTATATGTTTTTCGTAGACATCACCTTTATCGATAATTTTTTGAGGCAACGAATGAGCCGAAAAGATAAGCTCCACATCGCTTACATCTATATTATTTATGGCTTCATTTATGTGCGAGATTATGATTTTGTTGTAAATTTCATCATCATAAAATGGTCCACAAAGCAAAATTTTAGCCTTTACGCCTAACTCATCTTTTGCTTTTTTAAAATCATCTAAACTCGAAGTTATTGTAGTTTGTGAATGATGAGGATAAAGTGGCAAAAGCACTATCTCATCAAAATTTTCGTATTTTTTAAGCACATCTTTTGCAAATGGTGAAGTATAGTTCATCGCAAAATCAACTGCGTCAAACTCATTTTGTAAGCTTGAAATTTTATCGCAAAGCTTAGCTGTAAGCTCGCAAATAGGTGATTTGCCACCTATTTGTTCGTAGTTATGCTTAGCTGTTTTTAGCCTACCTTTTGTGATCATAAAAGCCACAAATTTTCTTAAAAATTTATTCTTTATACCCAAAATATAAGGATCATTAAACATATTTTTTAGAAAAATTTCTACATCAGCAAGGCTATTTGCCCCGCCCATATTCAAAAGTAAAAGTGCCTTTTTCATCAAAATAGCTCTTTAATTTTTATCGCATCATCAATGCTTGAAAGCTCGCTACTTTCTCCGCTTTGACAAAGATCATAAAAGGCATCATATTGAGCTTTTATCTCATTATTTATGGGATCGGTTTTTAAATTCATCTGTCCATTTTCATTAACCCTATGAAGCTTATAATCGATAAGATCGCCAAAATAAACACCTTCTTTTGCGTTTACTTCTATCTTAAAACGCTCTAAAGAGCCACAAAAAGAATCAGTAATACTCACCAAAATTTGATTTTTCATTTTAATGTTTATTCCAACATTGTCGCATATTTTGGTATTTGTTTTATTTGCCTGAGTATAAAAAAAGCTGCAAATTTCACTATCTACTAAATTTTTCGCAAGGTCTATATCGCAAAGTGAAAGCTCATTTATAATATTTCCTTCGCAAAGTGGCCTAAAATGCGCAATTGAAATGCTATAAATTTCTTCTTCTTTTAAAAGTGCCTTTTTTAATGAAACGATAGTTGGATTAAAGCGCTCATCAACGCCAGTGCAAACTCTTACTTTATTTACCACTGAGGCATATTTTATCTCTTTTAGCTCGCTCACGTTTTTAAATATCGGTCTTGAAATCAAGATATTTTGGCAATATTTTGCACACTGACAAAAGGCCTCTACAATCTCATGTTGAGGCAAACAAAGTACGACAGCTTGTGGCTGGGCTACTTCTATAAATTTCTTAAACTCATCAAAAAACGGAGCTCTGCAAGCATCATCTCTATTTTCTTTATCAAAAACTCCACAAACTTCAAATTTGTCAGAACGCCTCAGCTCCATATAGTGCCGCTTGCCAACTAGATTGTATCCAACAATGCCAATTTTGAGTTTCACTAAAGACCTTTTAGTTATAAATTTTTAGGCTATTTTAATTGCAAATCGCTTTTAAACAAATAAATTTATAAAATATATTAAGCAAAAATTAATTTTGTATTTTTTTATAAATTTACAAACGATTTTTAGCTAAAATCGAGCAAAATTTAAAACTAACGAGGATAAAAATGCAAAATTTAGACATAAGAAAGGCATATCTTGATTTTTTTAAATCAAAAGGTCACGAAGTAGTAGCTTCTGCACCACTCGTGCCAAACGATGCAACACTACTTTTCACAAATGCTGGCATGGTGCCGTTTAAGAGCATTTTCACAGGCGAAGTGCCACGCCCAACACCACCTATCCGCACTAGCTGTCAGACCTGCATAAGAGCTGGTGGTAAGCACAACGATCTTGATAACGTCGGCTATACAGCGCGCCACCACACATTTTTTGAGATGCTGGGAAACTTTAGCTTTGGCGAATACTTCAAAAAAGAGGCGATCGCTTACGCTTGGGAATTTGTCACAGAGGTGCTAAAACTACCAAAAGATAAGCTTTATGTAACCGTTCATGAAAGCGACGATGAGGCGTTTGAAATTTGGAGCACTCACATCGCAAAAGAGAGAATTTATCGCTTTGGCGACCACGATAACTTCTGGCAGATGGGCGATACTGGACCATGCGGCCCTTGCAGTGAAATTTTTTACGATCAAGGGGCTGAGCACTTTAATACGCCTGAAGACTACATGGGCGGCGATGGCGATAGATTTTTAGAGATTTGGAATCTTGTTTTCATGCAGTATGAAAGAAGCGCCGATGGCAAGCTAAGCCCACTACCAAAACCAAGCATCGATACAGGCATGGGACTTGAGCGCGTTACTGCTATCTTACAAGGTAAATTTAGCAACTACGACAGCACACTTTTTATGCCACTAATTAGCGAAGTAGCAAAGCTTTGTGGCAAGCCATACGTCTATGAAAGTGGCGCTAGCTACCGCGTCATAAGCGATCACATCCGCTCGGTTACGTTTTTGCTAGCTCAGGGCACGACATTTGATAAAGAAGGCCGTGGCTACGTGCTTCGCCGCATCTTACGCCGTGCGATCCGTCATGGATACTTGCTAGGCATAAAAGAGCCATTTATGTATAAGCTTGTCGATAAAGTTTGCGAGCTTATGGGCGAGCACTACACCTATCTAAATGAGAAAAAAGCGGCTGTAAAAGAGCAGATCAAGCTTGAAGAAGAGAGATTTTTGGCGACAATCGCTAGTGGCTTGGAGCTATTTGAGAGCGAGCTTAAAAATACAAAAGAAATTTTTAGTGGAGAGGCTGCGTTTAAGCTTTATGACACATTTGGCTTCCCACTTGACCTAACAGCTGATATGCTTAGAGAAAAGGGTCTAAAGGTCGATGAAGCTAGGTTTGATGAGCTTATGAGCGAGCAAAAAGCACGTGCAAAAGCTGCTTGGAAAGGCAGTGGCGATAAGAGTGCGAAGGGCGATTTTAAAGAGCTACTTGAGAAATTTGGCGAGAATAAATTTATAGGTTACGAAGAGCTTAAAAGTAAAAGTAAAATTTTAGCCCTGCTTGATGAGGAATTTAAAAATGTAGATAGTTTAGATGCTGGCAAAGAGGGTTGGGTGATGTTTGATGTCACTCCATTTTACGCTCAAAGTGGCGGTCAGTGCGGCGATAGCGGTAAGATAATTGGCAAAGCTGATGTGCTTGATACGCAAAAATTTCATGGACTAAATTTATCTTTAGTAAAAACTAATGCAGCGCTAAAAGTTAGCGATGAAGTAGAGCTTGAAGTTGGTAGTGATAGAGCCCAGATCGCGCGTCACCACAGCGCCACACACTTGCTTCATGCAGCCCTTAGAAACGTGCTTGGCACGCATATCGCTCAAGCTGGCTCAAGTGTAGAAGCAGATAGGCTAAGGTTTGACTTCTCTCATCCAAAAGCACTTACTATCGAAGAAATTTCAAAGGTTGAAAATTTGGTAAATGAGTGGATACTAAGTGGTGCTAACTCAAAAACAGAACTTATGAAACTTGAAGATGCTAAAAATAGTGGAGCTATCGCACTATTTAATGAAAAATACGCTGATGATGTGAGAGTCGTTAGCTTTGGCGATGTCAGCAAAGAGCTTTGTGGCGGTACACACGTTAAAAATATAGATGAGATCGGATCGTTTTTCATCACAAAAGAGAGTGGCGTAAGCGCTGGCGTTAGGCGTATAGAGGCTGTTTGCTCAAGGGCTGCGCTAAATTTAGCAAGGTCATTTAGAGCTGAGCTTGATGAGTTAAAAGATGAGCTAAAGAGCACCGAGCCAATAAATGCTGTTAAAAAGCTAAAAGGCGAGCTAAAAACGCTAAAAGATAAGCTAAAAAATGCTAAAAATTCTCACGCCCTAGCCTTTTTAAACGTAAATGAGACCAAGCTTTGCGTAGCTAGTATCGATGATGGCGATATAAAAACTTTGATAGATGAGTTTAAAAACGAGCACGACAGTGCTGCGATCTTGCTAGTGCAAGTCAATGAAGAAGGTAAAATTTCTCTTGCAGCTGGAGTCAAAAATGCTCCTTTAAAAGCTGGTGCTTGGGTAAAATTTGCAGCGCAAATCCTAGGTGGCAATGGCGGTGGCAAAGATGACTTTGCAACAGCCGGTGGCAAAGATGCATCGATGATAGAAGATGCGATAAAAGACTCACTTGAGTACGCAAGGCAAGCCTTAGAAAAATGAGTCATTACAATATAGCTTTTATAAAATTTGACCAAGTAGTACTATTTTTGCATGTATGCTTTGTAGCTCTTTTTGTGGGGCTACAAGCCGGTCTTGTGCTTGTTGGAAGCTACTTTATAAAAAATAAATTTGAAGACAAAGAACGCTACCACATCTTACTTCACATTATAAGACGCTTTGGCATTGCGATTTTCATACTAATCCTTTGCGTGATAGCGACAAGTGTGGTTATAATTTTTGGATTTTATGATGCAAATTTGACAAATCCTATGGCAAGTGCAATGGTAGCAACAAAATGTGCAATAGAACTATTTTTGTTATTAAATTTAAGTTATATATTTTATAGATACAAAAAGGCCTTAAAAGCACTAAGATCGCATGAAATGATCGAGCTAAATGAGAGTTTGATCGTTATAATTTATTACTTCACACCGCTAAATTTATTAGCTTCCCTAGCAGCTATTTATCTTGGCATAAGCTATAAGGTATTTTTATGATAACACTCGCTTCAAGCTCGCCAACAAGGGCAAATTTATTAAAAGATGCTGGCATAAATTTCACTCAAATTTCTTTCCAGTTTGACGAGAGCAAGATAGAAAAAAACGTAAAGCCTGAAATTTATGTCCAAAACGTCGTAAAAGCTAAAAAAGAACAATTTTTAAAAGAAAATATAGGTCTTAAAAATTTGCTCTTTGCAGATAGCTGTGTAGCGTGTGGAGATAAAATTTTAGGTAAAGCAAAGGATGAGAATGAGGCGCTTGCTATGCTAAATTTACAAAGTGGCAACGAATGCAGCGTCTATACAGCGATGATATTTTTAGGCGAATTTGAGCTTATAAACGTAAGTAAGACTACGTATAAATTTAAAAAATTTGACGAGCATGACCTTAATGAATACATAAAAAATAATGAGTGGCAAGGCAAGGCTGGAGCCATGACGATAGAAAATTTTAATAAAAAATACATCATCTCCCAACACGGCGAAACCAGCACAGCCATGGGACTAAATTTAAAAATATTAAAGGCATTTTTATGAAATATATCTTGGCATTTATCTTTATAGTTGCCATTTCGCTTGGTGGAGCATTTTTATATTTTTATTCGCAAGTTAGATTTGATGCTTACGCTATTATTGATTATAAACCAAAGCTTACAACGCAAATTTTTGATAGAAATAACGAACTCATCGCAAATATCTTTGAAGAAAATAGAATTTACGTAAAATATAACGACATCCCACCACGTGTCATCGAAGCACTCGTGGCTATCGAGGATACGAGCTACTTTGAGCATGGTGGCATAAACGTAGAAGCCATGGCAAGGGCTGCCATAAAAGATATTAAAGCTAGAAAGCTAGTTGAGGGTGCTTCAACACTAACACAACAGCTCATTAAAAATTTGGCTCTAAGCCGTGAGAAGAAATTTACAAGAAAGATAAAAGAAATCGTGCTTGCCATGAAGCTTGAAAGCGAGCTTAGCAAAGAAGATATCATCGAAAGATACCTAAATCACGTCTATTTTGGACATGGCTACTACGGCATAAAAACAGCAGCTGAAGGATATTTTAGAAAAGAGCTAAATGAGCTAAGCATAAAAGAGGTTGCCATGCTAGTTGGCTTGCCAAAGGCTCCGAGTACCTATGATCCCACAAAGCACCTTGACTTGTCGCTTAGCCGTGCAAATAGAGTGCTTGAGAGAATGTATAGTATCGGCTGGATAAATGAGGATGAGTACCGCAAGGGCGTGCTTGAAGAGCCAGCGGTCTTTGACGATACACTCACAAGAAACAAAGCCCCTTACGTAGTCGATGAGATAATAAAAGAGGCCTCTAAAAAATTTGACGATATAAAAACTGGCGGCTATAAGATACAAAGCACAGTTGATCTAAACGTTCAAAAGATCGCTCAAGAAGCTCTAGTCTATGGCTACAATGAAATTTTAAAGCGCGATAAAAAAGCAAATGCAGAAATCCTAAATGGAGCTATAGTGGTTACTCATCCACAAAGCGGTCAAATTTTGGCACTAATTGGCGGTATTGACTACGCAAAAAGCAGTTATAACCGTGCCACTCAAAGCAAGCGCCAGCCAGGATCTAGCTTTAAGCCATTTATCTATCAAATAGCACTTGATAGTGGCTACTCAGTCGTCTCTCAAGTGGCTGATATCGCCAGGACATTTGACATGGGAAATGGCAAAGAGTGGACGCCAAAGAATTATAGTGGCGGTTTTCAAGGCTATATCACTATAAAATCAGCCATAACCCAGTCGCGTAACCTCGCAACCATAAATTTGCTAAACGATCTTGGCCTTAGCTCGGTTCGTAAACAGCTTACGGATATGGGCTTTAACGATATCCCAGAAAATTTATCTATCGCACTTGGAAGTTTTGGGATTTCGCCACTTGATTTCGCAAAATTTTACTCGATGTTCCCAAATGAGGGCGAGATGGTTGAGCCGACACTTATTAAGCATATAGAAAATAGTTTTGGTGCGTCGATGGACTATGAGCCACAAAGAAAGCAAGTGCTAAAACCAGAACAAGCATTTTTAATGACGACACTTCTTCAAAATGTCGTAAATAACGGCACTGGACGCAACGCTAAAATAAACGGTATCCAAATAGCAGGCAAAACCGGCACAACAAATAATAACATCGATGCTTGGTTTTGTGGCTACTCGCCCGATATCGAAGCGATAATCTGGTACGGAAATGACGACAACAGCCCTATGAAAAAGATTGAAGGCGGCGGCAGGACAGCAGCACCTGTGTTTAAGAAATTTATGGAAGGCTACATTAAGCTTTATCCTACTTTAAGACGTGCATTTGAGCAGCCAGATGGTGTTTATAAAGGCTATTATGGTGGCAGTGACGAATACTACACAAACGATTCACCACTACCTCAAAATATACCAGCAAATGACATCATACAAGATCAAGAAAACGATGGATTATTATTTTAGGAAGATAAGATGAGGATTAAAATTTTACTTTGTTTAGTAGTCGCAAGCATTGCATATGGCGCTAATCTAAATACGGCCAGCAAAAACGAGTTAATGGGGCTTGGGCTAAGTAAAGGCCAGGCGTTAAACATTATAAAATATAGAAAAGCCCATAAATTTAAAAGCATCGATGAGCTTGAAAGAGTCCAAGGTATTGGCTTTAATGATATGCAAAAAGTTAAAGAAAAACTTAGCATAAAAGAGAATGCAAAAGCCAAAAAAACTGAAGCAAAAAACTCCAAAGGCAAGAAAAAATAATCTTATTTTTTATTTAAATTTTCTAGCCATTTACATTTGAGTCATATTATTATGGCTTTTTATAAAATAATCCACTCTTTTTCTTATATTTGCCATCGTCTTTATCTTAGTTTTTGCTAGCATTTAATGAGCTTAAATTAAGAGCAAAAATTATCTCATTTTCTATAGTTGCGATAGCTACCATATTTTTATTAACATCTAAAATTTTTATACCATTTTTTAGAGAGCATTCGAATTTAAGGACCGCATTGCTCCCATACTATCCTATCTACTCAGCTATAAAGCTAGTAAAATCGCTCATACAAAAAACCACTACCTTTTACCTATGTAGCAGATGATGCGGCGCTAGCTGATGACAAAAAGAAAATTTTAGTTTTGATAGTTGGCGAGACGCAAAGAAGTAAAAACTACTCACTAAATTGCTACGCTAAAAACGATACAAACAAATTCACCAAGCAAAAAGATGTGGTAAGTTTTACAAATTTCTACTCATGCGGGACTGCGACAGAGACTAGTGTGCCTTGTCTATTTTCAGACTTAAAGCGAGAAAATTTTAGCAACCGCGAGGCTAAGGCTCGTGAAAATTTAGTTGATATTATCAATAAACTTGGCATAAAAACATACTTTTTTGGCAACAATAGCGGCGGTTGCAAGGGCGTTTGTGATAATCTTGATCAAAACCATACTTCAGATCATCGAGCAGAAGGCTTTGACGAAGTGATATTTAATGAAGCAAAAAAAGGTCATCGAAGATGCAAATTCCACTACCCTTATCGTGCTACACCTGCAAGGCTCACACGGCCCTATCTACTACAAAGACTACCCAAGCAAATTTAAAGAATTTGCCCCAACGTGCGATACTGCCGAGCTAAACAAATGTACACCAGAAGAGATAGCAAACACCTACGACAACACCATTTCATGAGGACTATCTACAAAGCGAGCTAATAAACGCCCTTGAAGCAAGAAAAGATGAATTTGAAGTCACCATGTTCTTTTTCTCAGATCACGGAGAGAGCCTAGGCGAAAACGGTATATATTTGCATGGTCTACCTTACTCTATCGCTCCAGATGAACAAAAACACATCCCAGCCATCGTCCTTTCAAGCGATAGCGAGCTTTTAAAAAGGCTAAAAGCTAGAAAAAACGAAACTCTTTCGCATGATTTTATCTTTAGCTCAGTTCTTGGATATTTTGGGGTAAAAACTAAGGCTTATGAGCCAGAATTTGATATTTTTAGGGAGTAAATTTAAAAGCCAGCCTAGGCAAAGCCCGAAGCTGGCGCAAATTTAAAAGCTAATCTCTTTTATATCAGCTACTTTTAGTATCTCGCTATAAATTTGACCGATGATCGCGACGCGGTTGTTTCGCACCTTCTCGTTTTCAACGTTTATCATAACTTTGTCAAAAAACTCATCTATCTGCGGTTTTAGTGCAAATAGTGCTTTTAGCCTTGGCTCGTATGCTAGGCTCTTATCAACCGCCTTAAACGCATCATTTAAAGCCTTTTCAGCATCTATCTCAAAGAGGCTTTCATCGACCTTGCTAAATTTATCATCTTTTATGATGTTTGCAAGGCGCTTAAATGTTGAGAAATTCTCTCTAAAATTTGGCTCGCTAGAAATTTTAGCAAGTGCCTCTATCATCTTTGTTAGCTCCAAGATATCCTTTTCGCCGCTTTTTATGCATGCTTTTACGATAGAAGCGTTTGCGTCAAAGAAGGTATAGAGCCTATCAAGGATGAAGTTTATAAGCACTTCAACGTCAAATTTCTTATAATCTTTTGCGATATCTTCTAAAATTTCTTTTACATTAAATTTCAAATTATGTGCCAAAACGATCTTTATCACGCCATTAGCCGCACGTCTTAGAGCGTATGGGTCTTTGGTCCCGCTTGGGATTTTACCGATACTAAAGAGCCCCATTAACGTATCAAGCTTATTTGAAAGCGCCACAACCGAGCTAAATACCTTGCTTGGGCAATCCGCCTCCTCGCCATCTGGCAAATACTGCTCTTTTATGGCTAGAACGACGTTTTCATCCTCGTTTTTTGCCTTTGCGTAGTAAGCGCCCATGATGCCTTGAAGCTCGGTAAACTCATAAACCATCTGAGTTGTAAGATCGGCCTTGCTTAGCATCACAGCTCGCTCCAGCTTAGCCGCGTACTCGCCAACCTCTTTTTTAAGTAGCTCGTCATAGTTGCTAGCAAGCTTTTTAGCCACTTGTAGCTCTCTAAGCTCTTTTTCGTAGATGCTTCCAAGCTCTTTTAGATAAGTTATATTTTTTAGTTTTTCTGGGCTAAATTCGTGCGATAGGTCGCTTTGCCAAAAGAACATCGCGTCACTTAGCCTTGCTCTTAGCACCTTTTCGTTGCCCTTGATGATAAGCGAATAGTCCTGCGTTATGGCGTTACTAACGACTACAAAGCCATTTGCGAGCTTATTATCTTTAAAGACTGGAAAGTAGCGCTGATTTTCTTTCATAGAAGTGATGATGACCTCGCTTGGCACCTCCAAAAACTCCTCTTCAAACGAGCCAAGAAGTGCTGTCGGATACTCGGTGATCGCCACGACTTCAGCCAACAAGTCTTTATCGATCTCGATCTTTAACCCACTTTTTTGGCTGATCTTTTCAAACTCATCAAGGATTATTTTTTCTCTCTCATCCGCCTCAAGCACGACACCACGGCTCTTTGAGCCTTCAAAATACTCTTTTATGTTTAAAATTTTTATCTTGTCATAGCTGATACTTCTGTGTGGATAGGTTGAATCACCGCTCTCAACGCCAAATTTATTAAATTTTATGGCCTCATCGCCAAGCAAACACAAAAACGATCTTATCGGGCGGATAAACTCGAACTCTCCGTTGCCCCAGCGCATAGACTTGCCAAAGTTAAGACTCTTTAAAAACTCCTCAACCATGTCGCCCATTATCTTGGCAACCGGCTCGCCTTTTACCTCTTTTTCGTAGTAAAGTACCTCTTTGCCGTCTATCTCTTTAAATTTAAGCTCGCTCTCGCTTATGCCGCATTTGTTTGCAAAGCTAAGCGCAGCCTTTGTGAAAGCTCCGTCTTTTAGTGCCACTTGCTTTGGCGCACCGATAAAGCTAGCCACGCTATCAGGCTGAGATTGTGGAAATTTCTCATGGAAAAAGACCAAACGACGCGGCGTATAATAAAATTTAAAAGGGCTTACAAGATTATATTTTTCAAGTACAGCCTGCCATTTAGCATTGATATTTGGTAGCTCCCTTAAAAAGGGTATCGCTGGAAGCTCCTCAACTCCAATTTCTAACAATAACTCTTTCATATTTCACTCTTTTTATTAAAATTTTCTCTTTTTTCTCTTACCATTTTTCTTACTCTCTCCTTCTCCTGCGACTGTAAAATAACGCCTCTTATCATAAAAATAAGAAATAAAACAAACGCCGTAATCATAAAAATATCTAAAATTTGCACTCTCTACTCCACAACGATTTGGTTTTCTCTCTTGTAAATTTTAACTCTCGCGCTTTCAAAACTATACTCGCCATCTTTTAGCTTTTTCTTACTATAAACCCTGATCTTACCGTATGGTGTATGCAGGTAGCCTCTCTCTAGCCTGCCTGAAATTTTAGCAAATACATCGCCACTTCTAACTTCGCTTAATTGCGATGCATCTAGTAAATTTTCGCTAATATCTTTCGTGCCATGCTCATTTATGATCTCATAAGAGCTAACTTCAAGCGCATCTTTATAAATTTTCATTCGTCTTACTAAAACATCTAGCTCTTCGCCTACAATAACGCTATTTTTAGGATCATAAACATAAATTCCACGGTGATTTTTCGAGATAATAAAGCCATACTTATCTTTTAAGACAACAACCGCTTTTTCAATCACGACTGGCACTGCCTCTGGATGATCAAAAAGCGTATCTACATCGGCTGTCTTATAGCTTTGTTCGCTTGTTTTTTTATTGGCTTTGCTTTTTTCATCTTTTTTAAAAATTTTACTTACAAAGCCTTTTTTTACTGGGCTTGGATCAGTTGAAATTTTAAACTTTAATGCAAAGTGATCTGAGTAAAGGTCACTCTTTGCAAAGCCTTTTTCATCGACCGCAAAGCTTGGTTTAAAGACTTCAAAACTACCACCAACATAGCTTAGATCGCCATTTTCCATAAAACTAGGCGAAAGTAAAACATGATCGATCGCTCTTTTTTTGCCATGTACTGCGTGAGAATATCTATCTTTTGGCTCAAGCTCTTTATAAAGATCATAAAAATTTCTCGTTGCAATGATGTCATTTAGGATGGATTTTTGTCCAAAGGGCGAGTTAAAATCACCCAAAATAATCGCATTTTTCTCTTTGCCTAGAGCCGTTCTTAACGTTTTTTCGGCCTTTTTTTGCATATTTATGCCATTTTTATAAGTTGGAAAGTGGTTTACAAATATGCTAAATTTCTTGCCTTCCGTCTCAAAAATAACCTTTAAAATATTTCTCGTCTTTACATTTGGAACTTTAAAAATTTCACTGCCACTTGGCTGCAACTTTGAAATAAGCCCAAGCCCAACAGGAGAGTTTTTCTCCTTTGTAAAGCTTATAAATTTATACTCGCTATCACTTACTAGAGCTTTTAAAACTTGCTCATTTTCGATCTCTTGAAGTGCGATAATGTCAGTATTTAGTGCATTTATGACTTGTCTTGTCCTTTGTAGTTTTGAATCAGCCGCCTCGCAGTCCCACTTTGATACGCCTACTTTAAAATCAAGATACTCGCTACCATCATCTTTGCAATCAAATAAATTTTGCACATTATAAGTTGCGATGCTAATTTCACTCGCAAATGCCACCAAAATGGTAAAAAACAAAGCAAAAACTACTCTCAAATCTCACTCCTAAAGTCAAATTCAGTGATATTTTGTCTGATCGCCTCATACGCGATGATACCAGCACTCATAGCTAGATTTAGACTTCTGCCCTCTTTTCCCATAGGTATGGTTATGGCGTTTTTAAAGTTTATATCCATAAATTCTCTTGGCAGCCCGGTACTCTCTCCACCAAAAAATATAAAATCTCCTGGCTTAAACCTAGCCTCGTAGTAAAGCCTATTTGTCTTTGTAGTAGCGAAGAAAAATCTATCCTTGTGGTTTAAGTTTGCTTCTAAAAATTCTTCCAAACTATCCCAAATTTTTGGATTTAAAATTTTCCAGTAGTCAAGCCCTGCTCGTCTAACAGCCTTTTCACTCAGATCAAATACGGTAGGCTTAACGATATGCAGCTTTAAATTTGCATTAACACACATTCTACCGATAGCTCCAGTATTTTGCGGTATCTGAGGATGGACTAGGACTATGTTAAACATAAGCTTTCTTTGCCTTAAAAAGTGTTATAAACTAGCCTATTTTAGCCAAAATGGGCTTTTAAGAGTTTTAAAGACTAATCTTTTCTAGGCTTACGCTCGCTTAGATATTTTGAAATTTCAAGCTCTTGCCTACGTTTTATCTCTTTTGCAATTTCTTCGTTTTTAAAACCAGCTGATAAAATTTCTGCCACATCAACTTTCGCATCAAATTTTGCCTCATAAATTCCAAGCTTCACAGCACGCTCTATCCGCTCTTTATTATAAGCTCCAAGCCATGATTTTATAGGCATATTTAGGGCAATTTGCATTAGCTCTTTATCGCTTGGCATGTCCTTAAAATAAGGCTGCTTTAAGATAGAAAAGTAGCTTTTTGGCAGACGCATTTTCTCTAAAATTTCTTTTGCGTCAAGCTCAAATTTGCCAAACAAAAGATACAAAAATAATCTCTCATCATCCACAAATTCTCTAGCACTCTTAAGATCGCTTAAAAACCCATCATCTTTATAAATTTGCATACTAAAAATTTCTTTAAAAAGTCCAAGCTCAAAAAGATAGTAAGCTCCTTTTTCTAGATACTTTGCGCGAAAAAATTTAATGAGCTCAGTATTTATCCTATCTTTGCTTAAAAACTCTAAACTAAGGCTTTTCATAAGAGCTATCGTCTCGTCAGCTATGCTAAAATCAAGTCTAGAGCCAAACTGCACTCCTCTAAGCACCCTTAGTGGATCTTCTTTAAATTTTTCACTATCAATGTGCCTTAATGTCTTGTTTGCTAGATCTTGCTTACCGCCGTAAAAGTCTAAAATTTCTCCATTAAAGATATTCATCATCATGGCATTTATCGCAAAATCTCGCCTAAGGCTCGCCATTTTGGGATCATTAATATAGCTTACCGCAAAGTCTTTGTGCGAATTTCCAGTTTTGCTCTCGCTTCTTGGAAGCCCAATATCGTAGTTTTTGTATTTATAAATGAAGTAGCTTTTACCAACACCGCTAGCGCCTATGCTAGCCATTAGCTCATTAAATTTAGCGGGCTTTATGTCATAAACTTCGATGTCATAATCATAAATTTCTCGTCCCAAGAACGCATCTCTCACGCAGCCACCAACTAGATAGACACGTGAAGTAAATGGAGCAAATAGCGACCTAAAAAAGTCTAGCTCGCTATTTTTATAAATTTCATTTTTGATTTTTATCTCATTTTTTGAGCCGTCTAATGGCTTATTTTGAGAGATTTTGGAGTCTATTTTCGATATTTGCAAGGGTAAATTCTAAAAATTTTGTCGTTAGCTCAAGCCTTGAAGCGAGATCTTGCTCACCAGTTTGTTTAAGCCCTTCAAAAAGCACTTCTATGCGTTCAGCAAGGTTTGCTAAGAAAATTTTCTCTTCGCTCACCTCTCTACTTTTTATTGGACTTACTGGTTCCTCTTTTACCTCAAACGCTTGCTCATTTTGTAAATTTGCCTCAACTTTTAGCTCGTTATTTAGTGCATTTTCATTATTCTCTATAGCCAAAAGCTCTTTTTTTAAATTCTCTCGCTCAAGCTCTTCTTGCTTTTTACTTTGCAATGCTTCTATTTTTTCAAGCTCAGCGCTAACCTCGCTGATTGCCATTCTAGCGATATCATCAAGCTTCATAATCTTATCAACCACCTTTTAAATTCATTTATCTCTTCGTCACTTTTCATCCTGATAAAAAACTCTTTCATCTGCTCGTTTTTTATCGCTCGCTCTTTGCGAAGTCCGCTCAGGCGGTTTATCGCGCTAAGGGCATCTTTGTTTGACGGATCTTGCTTTAAGATATTTTTATAAATTTCAAGCGCGTCATCTTTTAGCCCCTGAGCTTCGTAGATCAGTGCTTCAGTGATTGTGTTTTTCATTTTTTGATAAATCCTGCTATAACGTCGCCTATCTCGCTAGTTGAGCAAATTTCAACCGCATTAAAAGCAGCGATATCTTTTGTTCTATAACCTTTTGCAAGTGCCTCTTTCACAGCATTTTCTATCGCATCTGCGGCTTCATTTTCACTAAATGCGTATCTTAGCATCATCGCTGCACTTAAAATTGTTGCGATTGGGTTTGCTATGCCCTGCCCTGCGATGTCTGGAGCTGAGCCGTGAATTGGCTCATAAATTCCCACTTTGCCGCCCATGCTAGCGCTTGGCAAAAGTCCTATCGAACCACAAACCATGCTAGCCTCATCACTTAAAATGTCACCGAATAAATTTTCAGTAAGTATGACGTCAAAATTTGCTGGAGCTCTTACTAGCTGCATCGATGCGTTATCGACATACATAAAGCTAAGCTCTACTTCAGGGTAATTTTTAGCCACTTCGCTAGTCACCTCACGCCAAAGCTGACTTGTCTCAAGCACATTTGCCTTATCGACCATGCAGACCTTTTTCTTGCGAAGCATTGCTGTTTCAAAGGCGATCTTTGCGATGCGCTCAATCTCAAATTTAGTATAAACCATCGTATTAAACGCTCTATCTTCGCCTTTTTCACGTGGCTGTCCAAAATAAAGCCCGCCCGTTAGCTCACGAACCACGATAAAGTCGACGCCCTGAAGGACGGACGGCTTTAGCGTGCTAGCATCCACTAGCTCATCAAAAACAATGGCTGGACGTAAATTTGCATAAGCTTCAAGCTCTTTTCTAATCTTTAAAAGTCCGCTCTCTGGCCTTAGATGTCTTGGCAAGTTATCCCACTTCTCACCGCCGATCGCTCCAAAAAGCACAGCGTCGCTACTAAGCGCAGATTTTAGCGTCTCATCTGGTAATGGCTCACCAAAAACGTCGTAGGCTGCGCCGCCCATAAGCTTGTAGTCGTACTCAAATTTCATACCAAACTCAGCACTTACGACGTCTAGAATTTTTATCGCTTCGTCGATGATCTCAGGGCCGATGCCATCGCCTTTTATAACGCAAATTTTGTAGTTTTTCATCGCCGCTCCTTAGTTTATCTTCGCTTTTGCGTACTCGATAAGGCCGCCAGCGTTTAAAAGCTCTTGCATAAACGGCGGTATAGGGCTAAATTTATACTCTTTGCCGCTGGTTAAATTTACGATCGCGCCGTTATCTACGTCTATTTTTAGTTCGTCGCCCTCGTTTATCTCGTCCGTTTCTTTGATCTCGAGTATTAAAAGCCCCGTATTAAAGCTATTTCTATAAAAAATTCTCGCATAGCTTTTAGCTATCACCGCGCCTATACCGGCGGCTTTAAGCGCGATAGGAGCGTGCTCGCGAGAGCTGCCGCAGCCGAAATTTTCGCCAGCTACGATAATGTCGCCCTTGTCTATCTTGGAGCTAAAATTAGGATCGGCGTCCTCCATTATATGTTTTGCTAAGATATTTTCGTCGGAAGTATTTAAGTATCTGGCGGCGATAATTATATCGGTATCGATATTGTCGCCGAATTTCCAAACTTTATTCATCGTTTCGCCTTTTTTAAATTTTCGAGATTTTAGCCAAAAGTAGCTAAATAATTCATCAAACGGCGAATAAAATTTGCGGCCCAAACGGCTAAAGGGCAAGGCAAAGGGCGTTTAACGCCCCCTTTTATTTTTTTAAATTTAAAGAACACCTGCCTAGGAATTTACACGCCGGGCAAAAACCCGTAACGCCGACGATAATCGGGATTAACCCGATTAACGCCCAGTAGCTCTCGTAAAAATACCAAACTGCCGCCATAAAAACTAGCCCTAGTACGACCCTAATAATTCTACTTTTCGCGCTTACCATATTTTTACCTTTTCTTAAAAATTTTATAAAGCGGGCAGTAGCCGTAATATCCCGTTAAAAGCGGAATTAGCCCGACCATCCACAACCAGCAGTCGCAAATAAATCCGAAAATAAAAAACCAAATCGCCGCTATAATCAAACGTATAGTTTTATCTAAAACGCTCATTTTATCTCCTTTAAGCCAAAGCTTTTAGCATTCCGTTCATAACCATAGGTTTAAATCCGTAAATTTTAACCAGCCAACTCATGTAGCTCTCTCTAGTAGCGCCGAAGCACTCTAGCGTCGGAGCCGTTCCCTCCCAGTCGAACTCTACCATTATAGCCTTGCCGTATTTGGTGATAAAAGGGCAAGCCGTATATCCGGTAAATTTCTCGCTAAGTTCTCGTCCTTTTATCGTATCGGCTAAATTTTTAGCCAAGATCGGATACATTTTCCTAACGCTAGCCCCCGTTTTGCCGGACGCAAATCCGCAAATATCGCCGATACCGAATATATTTTTAAATTTTGTACTTTGCAGGCTGTATTTATCGACGGCTAAAAAATTTAGCTTGTCGCCCTCTTTGGTTAGGCCGGCGCGAGCTAAAATTTCGCTTCCTTTTTGCTTAGGCGGCAAGTGAAGCCAGTCGTATTTTACGTCGATTAGCTCGGACGCGATTTTATCTTCGCCGTTTTGCCTATACGCCGTCCAAAACTCGAAAGTAGCGGTATTTGAGCTTTTATCGACGGCTACGATTTGGTGGCGAAGATTAAATTTTATCTTTCTTTTTATCATTATTTGAGTCATAGCCGCGGCATAAGTCGGATCGCCGAAAAGCTTGCCGCCGCCGACGTAAAGATTAACGCTGCCTTTATCGCGGTTGCCGGCCAACCTCAGCCTATCTTCGCTCATGCATGTTACTTTTTTATTAGCGCCGCTGCATTTCATCGGGGTTTTTTGATCGCAAAATACAGCCGCGCCGCCGTTTTGAGAGAATTTTTTCATCAACTCGTTGCTCTTTACGGCGCCTTGTAGAGTGTAGACCGAGGATATGTTGCCGCTCGTATCGTTAATATCCTCTAAGCTCAGCCCCTTAACGGCTTCAAAATCGTATTCCACGCCGCTTGCTACGATTAGATAATCATACCCTAGCTCGCTCCCGTCGTCTAAAACGAGCAGATTGGCTTCGGGCTTTATCTCCGATACGTTTTTGCGTATCCACTCGGTTCCTTGCGGGATATAATCCGCTTTTTCGTAAACGACGTCGCTAGCTTCGTAAATTCCGACGGCGATTAGCGTAAAGCCCGGCTGATAGTAAAATTTCTCGTCTTTATCCACGAGAATTACCTTGGCGTTAGGCATATCTCTTCTAAGTTTAGCCGCCAACGCGATACCGCTAAGTCCCGCGCCCATTATGACGATTTTAGAATTTATATCGTCGTTCTCGCCGCCCGTTGCCGAGCAACCGCTCATACTCGCGGCTAGTCCCGCGGCCCCCATTAGCTTTAAAGCGTCTCTTCTTTGCAGGCCTTTCATAAATTCTCCTTTTAAACGAGTTTATGAAATGCTACCTAAAAAAGGCCGCTCTCTCCGTAACAAAGTTACCTTAAAACGAGAATTTTAAGAAACAAGCCTTATTTCGCCGCGGCTTTGCGTTATTTGCCCGCTTCTCTCAAGCTCTTTTAGCACCCTAGATACCGCCTCTCTAGCGCTTCCTAGATGATTCGCCAGCTCTTCGTGCGTTATTTTTATAAAATTTTCGTTTAGATTTTCGATGCTTTGGGATAAAAAATTCATAATCCGCGCCGAAAGCGGCGAAAACAAAGCCTGTTCCATAACGTTTATCGTTCTGGCAAACCGATCGGCTACGATTTTTAGAGTAAAATTTAAAATGCTCGGATATTTTTCTTTAAGAGGCTTGTAAATTCGCGCCGGAATAACGATAATCTCGCTATCTTGCTCGATTTCGACGCTTACTTTATTTTCTAGCGAATTTATAGAACACGTATCGCACAGTACGCAACTCTCGTCTTTAGTTAGCCTAAATATCGTTATTTCCTTTGCGCTAGACGACACGAACGCCCTTAAAACGCCTTTTAGTATAAGGATAAATCCGAAGCAATCGTTTCCGGAGTAAAATATATCGCCCTTTTTTACGGTTTTTAGATACGCGTTAGCAAAGATCGCATTTAGATCCTCGCTTGCTAGATCGAAATTATTCGTAAATCTCTCGCGCAAAATTTCTTTTAACTCTTCGCTTAACATTTTGCCCTTTCGTGACTTCGTTACAAAAATTTAACCTTATTATAGGTAATATTGCATAAAAATTTAATACGAAAAGAAAAACAATGCACGACGTTAAGAAAAACGACTCGCAAAGCAAAATAAAATCGTTGCCGATTATGCTTTTTGCCGGTACTATGGGGCTTGGAGGACTTTGCGCGGCTTATAAGAAATTAAGCGAGATATTTGATTTACCGAGCGAGATATTCTCGGCGCTTAGAGCGCTAGACTGCACGGTATTTTGCCTACTTTCGGCGTTTTACCTCTTTAAGTTTTTAAAATTTAAAGAAGAAGTAAAGGCCGAATTTTCGCACCCTATAAAGATAAATTTTTTCGGCGGATTTATCATCTCGCTTTTTCTTTTAGCTCTGGCCTACAAAGACGCGCCGCGACTATACTACTCGCTTTTTTACGCGGCTTTAGGCTTGCAAACGATTTTTACGCTTTACGTAATTTCTTTTTGGATCGACGAAAAATTCGATATTGCGACGCTAAATCCGGCATGGTTTATCCCCGTAGTGGGCAACTTGCTAATCCCGATCATAGCCGAAAAATCTCAAGCGATCTGGTATTATTTTAGTTTGGGGCTATTTTTCTGGATTATTTTATTCGCCGTTATATTTTACAGATTAGTCTTTTGCGATAAGTTAGCCGACAAATTCGTCCCGACGCTAGTCATTACGCTAGCGCCGCCGGCTATGGCGTTTTTGGGATACGTAAAATTAACCGAGCGATTCGACGCTTTTGCGGCGATACTGCTTAATATAAACGTATTTTTTGCCGCGCTTATACTTTTTTCGTATAAAAGATTTATTAAACTCAAATTCGCCCTATCGTGGTGGGCTTTTACCTTCCCGACGGCCGCTAGCTCTATAGCGTTTTTAAAAGCTTACGAAATTACGCAAAGCGATTTTTATTTAGTTTTAGGCGCCGGCGCTTTTACGGCTCTAGTCGCTTCGATTTTGATAGTCGGGTTTTTAACGGTTAAATCTATAATAAACGGCGAAATTTTTTCGGAAAAATAGCCTTAGCTCAAAAATTCACTTTAGTAGTATTCGTAGCTAATTTCTAGCTTTTTATATAGGCCGATTTCCGTTATGTCGCCGTTTTCGTAATATTTGTCCGCGGGCTTAAATTTGACCGAGATTTTACGCGTCAAATTTCCTCGCTCGTCCCTCGTTATATCTTTAAACTGCAATATTTGCCAGATTTTTGCCTCGGAGCCGAAGTAATTTACCGACGTATACTCCATCTCGTCGCCGTTTGCGGCATAGTAATAAATCCATTTTGAGTTTGGGGCTTGCGTGATTTTTTCGTATTCGCCGTTTGGCTTGCGCTCGAAGCTTATCTCTATATCGTGGCGCGGCTCCATATTATTTTCTATCCGCGTTAAAACGCCCTTTTCGTCGTAGACGTAGCTATCGTCCGTCACTATCGTCCCGCCCGAATACGCCGCCCGAGCGATCATTTTGCCGTCCTTGCCGTAGGTAATTTTCTCCGTGCGCGGGTAAAATTTATCCTCCACATGCTGCTCTTTAGCCGTCGCGACTAAATTTTCGCCGTCAAATTCGTATTCGTAGAGATAAACGGCGCTATCTTGATACTTTTTGCGCACTAGCCCGTCTTTGCCGTACTCAAACAAAACCGAGCCGTTCGGTACGCCGTTTATATGCTCGGTTTCTTGCACTATATAGCCGTTTTCGTTAAACTCCGTCCGCTTTACGCGCGTATTTTCTAGCGTGCCGGAGCCGTCTATAGAGTATTCGTACTCCGTAGCTGTCATGCTTTTAACCTCGCCTTTTAGCTCTCTTTTGCTCCAGTCGTTTTGCGGTAAAACGGCCGAGTTTAGATAACAAACCGCCAATGCCGCCGCTAAAATAGCCTTTAAAATTTTCATTTTTATCCTTTTTCAAATCACGCAAATCCTAGATTAGTTTAGGCTAAATTTCGCCTAATTTAGCCTAAAAGGCGGCAATACCGGTAAAATCCTAGCTTTTGCGAGTTTAAATCCGCGCTTGAAGAGGCGAATTTTCATTTCGGCAGTTTATTAACTTAAGCTTCGTTTGCCTTTTTAAAAATTTCTCTCATCTCTTCTTCGCTAAGCGGCTCAACTAGTATATTTGCGGCGTCTATGAAGCAATATTTTTCTTTTGGCAGATTTGCCATAAAAGCGCCATATTCACATTCGCCGAGCACGTGCGCGTCCCTATCGTCTGCGCCGACTACTAGCGTAAGTATCCAGCGCGAGACCTTGCGCTCTCCTAGAACTTCTTGCGCTTGCCACGAAGGGGATGGAGCGTAAGGCAAGATAGTCGGTAAATTTTCGCTAAGCGTATATGCGCCAAAAATTTCGCTACCGTCTTTATCTTCGTATAAATTCTCTCTTGCGCTATAAGCATCAAGATATTGCACCCGCCTCATCATCTCATCGAATTTAGCCGCAGGGCCGGCGCTTGCAAAAATTTCATCTATCATAACCGCATCAAACGCCACGTCGCGCTCCAGGCCAGAGATATAAAGCGTTTGATTTTTCTCTTTTGCCTCCTTTAGAGCTTCGAGTCCCCACATTATGTCGGTTTCATAATCAAATTTTAAAATTTGCTCGCTATCGTAAATTTCCTCGTTGTCGCACTCTATTTTCGAGCCGGTTTTGGCTGAGAGCTTTGAGAGTAGCTCAAGCGCGATCTGCCAATCGCCAACGCCGCTTGGAGTGCAGACTCGAACGATATATTTGCCGTCTTCGTAGCTTAGCTCAAAACCGCGAGCGCTCTTTTGCCATACGCCAGCGATCATCACGTTTTCGTTTAGCGAAAGCTCGCTCGGCTCGTCGTTTTGGCTATTAAAAAAGCAAAATCCATCTATAAACTCTGAAATTTCACGCTCGCTTAGCGCCTTTTCATATCCGCCGAAAAGCTTCTTTTTATTTTTTACCTTAAATGTTACGCTCATAAATTCTCTTTTGCCTACTCTAAAACGTCATCGCTTGATCGCACTGCCTAACCCACTCGGATAAGATATCCATGCTACCTTTCACCTCAGCCTCGAAATAAGGCTCTCCCACATGCAAACCGCACCTCGTTTGGCAGCTACCGCAAACCTTTAGCATAGCGCCACTAGCGTAAAGCTCTTTTAACATCGCTACTAGATCTACGTCGTAGTTTTCCGGCTTTTTGGTGCTATTTCGCGCAAGGTCGACCGCGTCGTTCATTAGAAAAATTCTAACCTCTTCGCCTTTTTCTTTTAGAGCTTTAGCTAGCCTTAATGCGTTGTAAGCATTGTCGGTACCGTTGTATGGTTGATTTGTAAGTATAAATAGAAATTTTTTCATCTTTTTCTCCTTTTGCCAAAAATGTAGCGCAAACCGGGCAAATTTTAGCCAAGCTATATAAAAAGAGGCTAAATTTATCTAAAAAGTAAAAGTACGCCGATCGTGCAAACGATAATGGCGGTGCAAATTTCAAGTAGCCTTAGATGCGTTTGTAAAAATTTCTTTAACATAGCTCCGCCAAGCGCGTAGATATTTAGCGAGCAAAACTCGATAAAAACGAGCGTTGTCGTGATTACGCACATACGAGTTAGGCTAAATGGATCGTCTTTATCCAAAAATGTAGGCAGTAAAGCCGAGAAAAATATCCATGCCTTTGGATTTGTGACGCAAACGATGAGTCCGTTTATAAACATCTGCTTTTTACTTGGTAAATTTGAGACGTTTGTTACGCTAAGCTCGCCCTTGCCAAAAAAGAGCATTGCGCCAAGATAGAGCATATAAAGCCCTGCGATGATGTTTAGCGCCTTAAATGCGTACTCAAAATGATGAAGTACCGCACCCGCGCCAAGCATACAGCAAAATGCCACGAAAGCAAGCGAAAGAAGCTGTCCGGTCATCATAATAAGCGAGTGCTTATAACCAAAGCTCATACCGATACTCATCGCATAGGTCATGTTGATGCCTGGCATTAGCGAGATGGGAGCAAGCGTGGCGAAAAAGAGTAAGAAGTCCATAAAAAGCCTTGAAATTTAGCTAACAAATATAAAAATTTAAGCTATAGATCTGATCCTGCGATCAAATTTATAGCTTAAATTTAAAAGGCGGACTAAGCCGCCTCTTTTTTAGTGAGTTAAGAAATACTCTTGAATTTTGGCTTTGTCGCTTGTTTTTGTAAGCGCAAGCATCAAAAGCACTCTAGCTTTTTGCGCGTTTAGATTATCGCTTGTTAAAAAGCCATATTTTGCGTCGTCTACTTCGCCGTTCATGGTCGTCTCGCCACTTCCTACACGTGAGTCGCGAACTACCACTACGCCAGCTTTTGAAGCCTCACCAAGTGCGTCAAGTACGCTAAAGTAAGGGTTGCCGTTGCCAAGGCCAGCGCTAACTATGCCTTTTGCGCCGTTTTTAACAACTATATTTACAAAGTCAGGGTTGTCATTTGCATGAGAGTAGATGATATCGACTCTTGGAAGCTCTTTTACGCCCTCTAGGTCAAATGCTGATTTTGCTGTGTGTTTTCTGATCGGATTCATATAGTATTTTACGTTGCCATAAAAGACTGTGCCGATTTTGCCGCTATTTGGTGATTTAAATGTATCAACGCCTGTTGTGTTGGTCTTTGTCACCTCTCTACCGGCGTGAATTTCATCATTCATAGTAACCACAACGCCCTTACCTACGCTATCTTTGCTAATAGCAACGTTTACAGCGTTAAATAAATTTAGTGGGCCATCTGCGCTTAGTGAGCCGCTATTTCTCATCGCACCTACAAGGACAACTGGCTTGTCGCTTTTAACGACTAAATTTAGAAAGTAAGCTGTCTCTTCCATAGTGTCTGTGCCGTGAGTAACGACAATACCATCAGCCTTGCCACTGTTTAGAAGTTCGTTGATTCTATTTGCAAGCTTTAGCCAAACTTCATTGTTCATATCTTGTGAGCCGATATTTGAAATTTGCTCGCCTTTTATGGTAGCAATCTTGTTGATATCTGGCACGGCTGCGATTAGTTTATCGACCGTAACAGTTCCAGAAGTATAGCTTGAATCAAGCGATCCTGAGCCGCTTCCTGCTATCGTTCCACCAGTAGCTAGTATGTAGATGGTTGGCTTTGCAACCGCTAAAGTAGCACCTAAAATCATGAGTAACACCGCCTTAAAGATTAAACGCATTTTAGCTCCTTTGCATTAAAATTTGCAAAGTCATTATAATGCCATTTATTTAAAAAAATTATTAACTTCCAAATTTTATATTTATTTAAAAAATTCTTATCAAAAACATATAAATTCCGGTTGAAATAACTATGCTAAGAAGGGTATTTTTAAATTTTAAATGCATCAAAATAGCTGTAAAAACTGCTGCTATCTCGCTTAAGCCGTATGGAGACTCGCTAAATTTCGTATCTTTTAAGCCGTAGCAGACCAAAACGACCATTATCATCATACCCATATGCTTCTCAATGGCGTCCAAATAAGGGTTTGACTTATAGTTTCTTAATGCATAAAACGGCGTTGCCCTCGTTATAAAAGTAGCTAGAGCACTTAAAAGCACCGCCACAAAAAGTACCATCTCGTTTGAGCTTACACTTATCAAATTTTATCCTTGAACAAAAGCAAAAATATAAAACAAAGCGCCATTGAGCCAACAAGCACAAATTTAGCTGGAAATAGGCTCACTCCAAGCACGCCAAAAAATGTCGCCGCAAAGAGCACGCGGTAGTTTTTATCATTTTTAAACATTTCAATCACAATAACTATAAAAAGTGCTGTCAAGCTAAACTCAAGCCCTTTTGTATCGGCCTTTATAAAATCACCAAGAAGTGCTCCAAGAAGCGTTCCGGCTGCCCAGTAAGACCAAGAAAGTACATTTAGCCAGGTAAAGACAAAGCTGCGGTCACTCGCCTCTTTTAGCTTTAAATTTTTAAATATGGCAAAGGTCTCATCTGTTAGCAAAGCGATGTTTAAAAGCCTAAATTTGATCCCACTATACTCTTTTAAAAGTGAAATTCCATAAAAAGTATGACGCAAATTTACAAGGTAGCTCACGATAAAGACCTCAACATAGCTCGTGCCAACGCTAAAGAGCGAGAGCATCATAAACTGCGCTGCGCCGCCGTAGGCAAGAGTGCTAAGAACGACGGCGATAAATGCGCTAACGCCCATGCTTTTAGCCAAAATGCCAAAGGCGACACCAAGCGGAAAATAGCCCATAAAGATAGGAATGGATAGTTTAAAAACGTAGTTAAATGTCAAATTTTTGCCTTGATAAAAGCCGAAATGTTAGCAAAATTTGAAAAATTTAGAGTAAAAATGGAGCTAATTTTATAAAATAATAAAAATTTATGGAGCCAAAAGATGAAAAAGATAATTTTAATTTTATTTTGTATTCTTTTTTCTTGGAGTAAAAATTTTGATACCACTAAGCTTGAAAGTGAGTGCGCTTTAAATAACGTAGAAAGTTGCACCGATCTTATATATATATATATATATATATATATATATATATCTATTTTAATAAGAATGAGAGCGATAAAATGGCAGCTATGGCAAACAAGGCCTGTGAGCTAGGCAATCCACATAGCTGTCTATTTTTAGGAAATATATATCTACAAAAAGATACTCTAGCACAGGAGAAAGAAGAAGGGCTTAGCCTTTATAATAAGGCATGTGAATTAAAAAATGCATTTGCCTGCTACACCCTTGCACTCATTTATGAAACTGGAGATACTGGTATACTGCAAGATAAAAATAGAGCAAAAAACTACTATAAAAAAGCCTGCGAGCTTGATTTGGAAGAAGCATGCAGTAGCTTAAAAATTTCTCAGTAACTTTCATTCTTGCTCCTAAAAGCAAAAATTTTAGACGAGATGTGCTAAATTTTTTAGCCTAAATTAATGCGTCTATTTTATCGAGTCCTTGCCTTTTGGCGTTTTATTTAAAAAGTAAAATACCTCAAGCGTAAAAGAAAGCAGTATAAGCCCAACGATAGCTAGAGTCGCGTTCATACTACCTACCTTTTAAGCCCATTTACTATTTCAAGCATCGAGTCACTCGTGGTTATCGCCTTTGAGTTTGCCTCGTACGCACGCTGTCCGGTGATAAGATCAGTCATCTCCTCAACTAGCTGAACGTTACTCATCTCAACAAACCCTTGTCTGATCGTACCAAGTCCGTCAAGTCCTGCCACACCCACCACCACGTTACCGCTAGCACTTGTCTCTAAGTAGTTGTTATCACCCATTGAGTGAAGGCCAGCTGGGTTTATGAAATTTGCTAGCTCAATCTGGCCTATCTGAGCCATCTCTCTCTCGCCTGCTTGGAGCACTGATACGGTGCCATCTGTGCCGATAGAAATTTGCGTTGCATTTGCAGGGACTGTGATCTGAGGGATCAGCTGATAGCCATCGCTATTTACAATCGTGCCGTTTGCATCAAGTTTAAAAGCACCATTTCTAGTATAAGCAGTGGTGCCATCTGGTAGCTGAATCTGAAAAAATCCGTTGCCAGCTATTACCATATCTAGGTTATTGCTGGTCTCTTTAAAATAGCCCTGAGAAAAAATTTTATTTATCGCCGTTGGACGCACGCCAAGACCCACCTCGATACCAGTTGGGCTTGTGGTAGTCTGGCTTGTAGCCGTACCTGCGTACTCCATGACTTGATACATAAGATCAGCAAATTCAGCCCTATTTTTCTTGTATCCATAAGTATTTACGTTTGCAATGTTGTGTGAGGTTACGTCTATCTGCGTCTGCTGGGCTATCATGCCAGTGGCCGCAGTGTAAAGTGATCTCATCATAGTTTTATCCTTTTATTAAGCTTTTAGGGCTAGTTTTTGAACAGCATCTTGGTTAAGATCGCTCATGTGGCTTGTCATAACCTTTTGATACATATCAACTAAGCGCTGGGTTTCTATTAGACCCACCATTTCTAAGACTGGATTTACATTTGACATCTGAGCATATCCTTGCATTACGCTATCAGCTTCATCAAGCTCATTTATGTCGTCAAAATTTCTAGTTTCAAAGAGGTTGTCGCCGACCTTTTTAAGATCTCTTATCTCTCTTGGCTGAGCGATAAAAAATTTAGAAAATTGATTATTATTCGAGTATAAATTTCCATTTTTATCAGCAGTTAGTACCTCGCCTTGTGGTACTTGAATGCCTCTTTGTCCAGGATTTTGTGCCTCATAGCCACTTGGTAAAACCTTATAGCCCTCCTTTGTGACGATATAACCATCACCATCAAGGCTAAAAGAACCGTTTTTGCTAAGTTTTACACCATTTGGGGTATCAACTAAGAAAAATGCGTCGTCTCTTTTTATCGCAAAATCAAGCGTATTTGAGCTGTATTTAAAACCACCAGCACTAAAGTCAGTGTATTCTTCGCTAACTTGTGGCACACGGTTAAGAGTTCTATTTAAAAATTTAGCCCCATCTTTTGTGTGATTTTTAAGTGGAAGCTCATCTTGTGTCTCTTTAAAAATTCTCGCAAAATCTCCGATAACTACGTCATTTCTCTTATAGCCGATCGTATTTACATTTGCAAGGTTATTTGAGATCACATTTAGTCTGTTAAACTGCGTTACCATGCCAGCAGTGGCTTGATAATAACCATTTTGCATACAATTTCCTAGTCAAAATTTGATTGTTTAGAATTTACTAAGCAATCATCGTTCCAACTTTGTTTTTATGCACATTTACAAAATTTGGGTATAATCCACTTTCTTTTAAACAACACTTAAATCACAATTAGACGATTCGAAAGGAAATTTATGAGCGCCGCAAAAGACTCTTTTTCTCAGATAGAAGAGCTTTTTGCTGAAAATGCAAAAGGCTTTTTGACATACGAAAAATTAGTAAAATTATTAGACAAAGCTCCGACTGCTATGATAGTAAAAAAGATAGAACAACTAGCAAAAACAAATAAAGTCCAGCTCATCACATCTGCTGAGGCTGCAAAGCTTAGAAATTTAGCCGATGCTAAAAAACGCCAAGAAAATGCTCAAAAAAGTGATCAAGATATCGACGAAGATCTCGATCTTTCAGGCGAAAGTGACCTTTTAGAGTGGTCAAGATCTGATAGTCCAGTAAGGATGTATCTAAGAGAGATGGGTCAGATCGCACTTCTTACAAAAGATGAAGAGGTAGAGATCAGCAAAAGGATCGAGCTTGGCGAAGATATCATTATCGATGCATTTTGTTCAGTGCCATTTTTGATTGACTTCATACTTGATTATAAAGAGCCGCTTATCAACAGAGAACGCCGTGTAAAAGAGCTTTTTAAGAGCTTTGAAGACGAGAGCGAAAACGAAGAAAATGAAGATAGTGAAGACGATATAGACGAGGAAGATGAAGAGAACGAAGAGAACGAAACTCCTAAAAAATCAGCCAAAAACGATAAACGCGCTGAAAAAGTTATAGAGAGCTTTAAGGCCCTCGAAAAAGCTAAAAAAGAGTGGCTAAAGACCGCAAACAAACAAGATAAAGTTGAGAGCGATGACACAGCTTCAAAGATGACTCTTGCATTTAAAAAGAAAATTTTAAAAGAGAAGCTAATGGATCTTGGCCCAACAAGCAAGTTAATTAGCGAGATCGTAAAATCAATGGAAACAGCACTAAAAAGCGACGACGAATTTGACAGAGAGCTAAAACGCTTGGAGTATCGCCTACCAATGTTTAGCGACGAGCTTAAGAAAAATCACAAAAGCATACTAAAAGATATCATCAAGCTTAGTAAAGAAGAAATCGCAGCTCGTGTGCCAGAAGCTACGATGGTCTCAACTTATGTCGAGATCAAAAAGCTATTTACGACAAAAGAGGCAAGCAAGCAAGGCTTTGATCTTGAACCAACAAGGCTAAAAGAAATTTTAGAGCAGATCAAACGCGGAAAGAAAATTTCTGATGAGGCAAAAGCTAGAATGGCTAAGTCAAATCTCCGTCTAGTCGTAAGTATCGCGAAACGCTATACAAATAGAGGCTTGCCATTTTTAGATCTCATCCAAGAGGGCAACATCGGCCTTATGAAGGCGGTTGATAAATTTGAATACAGAAAAGGTTATAAATTTTCAACCTACGCCACATGGTGGATCCGCCAGGCTATTTCGCGCGCGATCGCTGATCAGGCAAGGACGATCAGGATACCTATCCACATGATAGAGACGATAAATCGTATCAATAAAATAAACCGCAAATACCTCCAAGAAGAGGGAAAAGAGCCTGATGTAAGCGTTATCGCAAAAGAAGTTGGACTAAGCATTGATAAGGTAAAGCAAGTCATCAAAATAACAAAAGAGCCTATCAGCCTCGAAGCCCCTATCGCAAACGAAGAAGACGGTAAATTTGGAGATTTTGTTGAGGATAAAAGCTCACTTTCTCCGATAGAGCAAATTTTAAAAAGTGACCTTAGAGAGCAGATAGATGACGTACTTTCACAGCTAAATGAGCGTGAAAAAGCGGTTATTTCGATGAGATTTGGCTTGCTTGAAGATGAGAGCGACCGCACACTTGAAGAGATCGGCAAGGCCCTAAATGTCACTCGTGAGCGCGTCCGCCAGATAGAAAGCTCAGCTATCAAAAAACTAAAACACCCAAAAGTCGGTAGAAAACTTAAAAACTACATTGAGGGCTAAAAGCCCTTTTCTTTGGATATTTTCCTTAAGACTTTCTCTTTAGCTTTATAAAATTTAAATTTGATAATTTTTAGCAATAAATTTTACTAGCAAAACTACATTAATTTCATTATTGAAAGACTAGATCTAAATTTTATTTAGCCATTAAACCAACTTAAAAATACAAAAAACTTAATATTTTTTAAAGAATAAGGTTAGATAAAAAGAATTTACCGGCGCAAGACCGGTAAAAATTTATTCAGCTAGTAGTTTATCTAGTTTTGCAGCTAAACTCGTAGTATCGTGAGCTTTAGCTAAGCTCGCAGCATGAAGTTTTAAATTTGCTTGTAAATTTTCTTCCAAGCTCTTTGCGATGTCGCTACTATCAAGATTTTCTACGCTATTAGTATTTGCCACACTTCTTGCGGCTAGAGCATTTATGCCTCTAAATACAGCATTTTGTGTTGATCCGATCTCTGAGCGAAGTGAATTTATATTTTTTAAAATTTCACCTGTATTTGAGCCGTCATCTTTTACATTTAAAAGAGCATTTGTGCCCAAATTTATATTTTTTGTACTCTCGCCTGTGAAAAATCCAAGCTCAGCATCAAATACGTTTTTGCCATTAAATTTAGCTTCTTTCACGCTATCATTCATAGCATTTCTTAGTGCGTTGATTTCGCCCTTTATGCCTTTTTGTTCATTTGCTGAGAGAGTAGGATTTGCAAGCTTACTTGAAAGCTCGCCTATTCTATCTGTACTTTTACTTAAATTTAAAAGCGTTGAATCAGCGATTTGAAGCATACCGATCATATCGTTTGCATTTGCCAAACCTTCGTTCAAGACATTTGTTTGTGAAAGCAAACTCTCTGCGATTTGTAAATTTGCACCTGATGCTTTGATCTCGCTATTTGCAGAGATAGCATTTAACGCTTTCTTCTCGCTATTTTTTGCTTGATCTAAATAATAGTTTCCTGAAGCCTGGTTTGCAGTATAAGTTCCTAACTTCATAACAACTCCTTTTTAATAATTCGCTATGGATTCTACTATAAATTATATAAAAAGTTGCAAAATCTCTATAAAATCTATTTTTCTTTACTCTTCTAGCCTCACTGCAACTGATTTTTTATGAGCGGTTAGCCCTTCAGCTTCAGCTAGCTGCATGCATGATTTGCCAAGATGCATGATACCTTTTCTACTCACTGAAATGATCGAACTTCGCTTCATGAAATTTTCAACTCCAAGCGGCGAGTAAAATCTCGCACTTCCGCCAGTTGGTAATGTGTGATTTGGTCCAGCGATATAATCTCCCATCGCTTCAGGCGTAAAGTGTCCAAAAAATATAGCGCCCGCATGAGTCACATCATCGATATAGCTCAAAGCATCGTTTGTAGCGATCTCTAGGTGCTCAACAGCAAGCTCATTCATGAGAGTAAAACACTCTTTTAAATCTTTTGCCACTATTATTGCAGCTTTATTTCTTATGCTTGCACTTGCGATTGGCTCACGTTTTAGTGTCTTTAGCTCATCTTCAATGTGTCTTTGCACCGCTCTTGCAAAAGCCTCTACTGGCGTTATCAAAAATGCGCTTGCGATCTCGTCATGTTCAGCTTGAGAGAGCATATCGATAGCTATGTGGCGAGGATCGGCACTATCATCAGCGATTACGCCTATCTCGCTTGGACCAGCGATCATATCGATATTTACGTCACCATAAACTAGCTTTTTAGCAGTCGCTACGTAGATATTGCCAGGTCCTGTGATGACATCAACTTTTGGCACCGTTTCGGTTCCGTATGCCATCGCTGCGATAGCACTTGCACCGCCTACTTTAAAGGCTGTCTTTATACCACAAAGGTGCATTGCCGCAAGAAGCAAGGTATTTACCTTGCCATTTGGCGCTGGAGTGCACACTACGATCTCTTTTACGCCAGCTACGATCGCTGGGATCGCATTCATAAGAAGCGAGCTAGGATATGCCGCCTTACCACCTGGGATATAAAGGCCAGCGCGGTCAACCGCTGTGTATTTTGCGCCAAGCAAGATGTCATGCTCATCTTTATATGTCCAGTCGCTTGGCTTTGTACGCTCGTGATAGCTTTTTATCCTATCGTGAGCTAAATTTAAAGCTACTCTCAAAGCATTGTCTAGCGAATTATAGGCAGCTTCCATCTCTTTTACATCGATTATTATGTCATTTTTACTTGTGACATTAAATTTATCAAATTTACTTATCTGCGCAAAAAGTGCACTATCGCCATCTTTTCTTATCTCATCTATTATTCCAGCAACCACCGGCATTACAGCACTCATGTCATTATCACTTCGTTTAACAAGCTGTAAAAATTTACTCTCAAAATCAGCGTCACTACTATGAAAAAATTTCATTTATGCTCCTTTAATTTTAATTTTCTCTCATATCTTTGCTTTTGTGTAATGTTACCTAAAATTCCGCCCTGGTGGATGTATAAAATTTGATCCCCAAGCTTATCTAAATTTACAAAAAGCGTGATAAAGCCAACAGGGTCATACACTAGGTCAAATTCCACGCCACTTTTGCAAACCTCTAGCCAAATTTCATAAAGCTCTGGGTATAAATTCCCAAAATGATACTTCTTTGGGGGATTTAAAATTTGCACCTTGCTATTTTTGTCTAGCTCATAAATTTGCTTTTTTAGATAGTCTCCATCCCCCACGCAAGGAGTTGTAAAAACCCTAAGATCGGTATGCTTTGCCAGATAGCATGCACTAGTGCCTGTGCCAGATGGCAAAAATATATCAGGCCTTATGCCACTTTTTTTGCTCCACTCATTTATCTCATTTGCCTGCGTGATAAAGCCAAGCTCGGCTTCACTCTGCGCTACGCCCTCGTTTATAAATAGTGCATTTTGGCTCTTTGCCAGCTCTTTAGCAAATTTCTCACGCTCTTCTTTTACGAAAATTTCCATGCCATTTTCAAGTGCAAATTTGAAATTTCCAACTGGACTTTGCTTTAAATTTGAGTTTAGATGAGAGACGACGTAGTAAAATTTAAGCCCCTTTAGCTTGGCAAAAAGACTTAGACTATACATCGCATTTGACTGGCTTGAGCCGTGAGACACGATGGCTTTGATGCCGCCAAGATCAGCCTTTAGAAAATACTCTAGCTTTCTTGCTTTGTTGCCGTTAAACTCGCCTAACAGATCATCTCTTAAAAGCCAAAATTCTCGACCTCTTAAGCAAATTTTATCAATCACCCTTAAACTCCAAAAATTTCTCTATCTCGTTGATAGCCTCTTTGTTTGAGAGTGAAAATTTGATCTCGATGCGCCTTGAAGCGTCCTTGTCCTCGGCTCCGTCTTTAAAAACTAGCTCGTTGTAGCTTCGCCCGCTTGCAACAAGCAACTTTCTAAGGCGAGTATCACCATCAAATGAATTTATAAACTCCATCACCGCGTAAGCTCTTTTTTGTGAAAGCTCTAAGTTATAAATGTAACTTCCGTCACTATCTGTAAAACCTTCGATTATGATTTGATCAATATTTGATGCAATATCTTTATCATTTAAAAGTACGTCAAAATACTTACCAAGTGTCGCCTTTAGCTCCTCTTTGACCTCTTCTTTTAGGACCGCACTTCCTTTATCAAAAAGTACTGAGGAGCTAAGCTTTAGCGCGCCTGAGTTTGGATCGATCTCGATGCTCGATCCTAGCCTATCTTTTAGAGCTGAGATCACTTTTACCCTTATGCCAGTTAGGTTTTTGACTCTGTCACGAGTGACGTTTAGATCCCTTAAAAGCTCGTCATATCTAGCCTCTCTTTGGCTTACTTGCTCGAGCAAAAAGGCGATCTTGGCTAAATTTTTCTCGCTACTTTCATTTGCGTCGCTTAGCGCTCTATCTTTTGATGAAATTTCATCATTTAGCACGATCATCTTTTGATTTAGATCAAAAATGCTAGCATTTAGCTCTTTTATGCTCGCATTTGCGTCCTTATTTTCGTTTATGAGCTGGGCTAGTTTTTCTTTTAGGGCGTCTATTTGGATGACAAAAATTTCATTTGATTTTTTTAAATTTATGTTTTCGTCGCTTATCTTTGAAAGCTCACTTTTTAGAGCGTCATTTAGCTCTTCGAGAGTGAAATTCTTACCCTGGGCGTCTTTTAAATTTGCTAGCGCTGCGATGATGGCTTGCTCTTTATTTTCAAGAGTGTTTTGAGTTAGGACGTATTTTACGACGACAGCGCCTATTAGCAGCATAAAAACAAAGAGCAGACCCGCCATCAAGTCTGCGTACGAAACCCAAAAGCTCGATTGATCCTCGTTATTTTTGTTTATTTTCATTGCACTAGATTTTCGATTTTTTCTATTACAGAATTTGCTTCTTTGTCGATCTCGTCTATGTTCTTCTTAAGCTCAGCAATGAGGCTCTCGCGCTCTTTTTCACGCTCCAAGCTCCTGCCCTCTTGCTCGTAGGCTGCCTTAAATATCGTCGCACTCTCCACGAGTGAGGCTCTAAATGCCTTTAACGCCTCGTTTTGCTCTTTCATCAAAGAGAGAGAAAATTCTTTTAAAATGGCGTCAAAGCTCTTTATAGTCTGCTCAAATTTAAGCTGGCTCTCTTTTGTGGCGTTTAAATTTCTGCTAAAAATCTCGCCAAGCTTTGCATGCTCGGTTAAAATTTTAACCTCCATATCTTTAAAGGCGTTAGAAAACGCGCCAACTGCCTTTAGTATATCGGAGTGGATCTTTACAAATTCATCTTGTTTTAGCCCAGATTCATTTAGCATTTTTAAACTTGCGCTAAGTTCTGCTTTGCTTTGATTGATGATATTTTTTTCAACCTCACAAAGCTCTTTTAGACTGTTAAATTTCTCATTTGTCTGCTCGCTTAGCTCTTTTATAAATTTATCATCAAGCACCATTTTAAAAGCATCGTGACTATCTTTAAAGTAGCCTACACTTACTTTCATGAAATTTGCATTTAGTTCATTTTCTTGCCAGAAAAACTCTCGGCTTAGCTCTTTTTGCTCGCTATAAAATCTCTCAAATTTACTAATGCCGATCTTTTCAAAAAACATCCACCAAAGCGCTAAAAATATGCCATATATCGATACATAAAACGCCGTAGCTACGCCATTTAGCAGTATAGCGATCTCTTTTTCAAGTCCGTTTGCAGTGCTTGAGCTAAAGCTTGGCATAGAGATAGCGATACTGATAAATGTGCCCAAAATTCCAAGCATAGGAAAGACTGCTTGGCCGATGTTTGCTAGGTTGTCATTTATAAAATTTCTTGTGTAACTCTCAAAAAAATCTTCAAATTTAGCGTTTGCCTTTTTGACGCTTGAGATTTCAAAGAGATGAGCGATGATAAATTCTTTTAGCCTTATCTTGTAGTCTTTGGCATTTGCTAAGAAATTTGAGTAAGCGACCAAAGCACTGTGGCGTGAAAATACAAAAGCGACAAAGAGTATAACGCCCATCATCACGATGGTGTGAAGTTTCATCTGAAAATTTATAACGCCAAGATATGCAAGGATGGCCAAGACATAGATAGCTAAAGGGATAAAGATAACTTTAAAAAAGACAAAGAAAGAGTGAGCTTGGCGCTCTTTTGGCACACTTAGCTCACTAAAATCATTTTGATTTTGCATAGGATTAGTTCCTATTTAGGCAGTTTAAGTCGCTAAAAGCAGTCTGAAGACGCTTAACCATGCTCTCCTCGCCGCTTCTTAGCCATTTCCTTGGGTCGTAGTATTTTTTATTTGGCTTATCATCGCCCTCTGGGTTACCAATCTGGCCTTGCAAGTATGCTCTATTTTTGGCCTCATACTCGCGTACTCCGTCCCAAAATGCCCACTGCGTATCTGTATCAATGTTCATCTTGATAACGCCGTAGCTCACAGCATTTTTGATATCTTTTAGCTCGCTACCACTACCGCCATGAAATACAAAATTTACTGGCTTGTCGCTTTTTGTATTAAATTTCTTAGCGACATAGGCTTGTGAGTTTTTAAGAATTTCTGGTCTTAGCACAACATTGCCCGGTTTATAAACGCCGTGAACGTTGCCAAAACTAGCCGCAATGCTAAATTTATCACTTATTTTGCTTAGTCTTTCATAAGCAAGCGCGACATCTTCTGGCTGAGTGTAAAGAAGTGCGTTATCAACACTTGTGTTATCTACGCCATCTTCTTCGCCGCCAGTGACGCCAAGCTCGATCTCTAGGCTGATACCAAGCTCGCTAAGCTCTTTTAGATATTTCTCGCATGTGCTTAAATTTTCGTTGATATTCTCTTCGCTAAGATCAAGCATGTGAGAGCTAAAAAGTGGCACGCCGTGAGTTTTTTTATACTCATGACTTGCTTTTACTAGCTCATCTATCCAAGGTAAGAGCTTTCTAGCAGCGTGGTCAGTGTGTAAAATGACTGGCACGCCGTAAGCCTGGGCAAGCAAATGAACATGCTTTGCTCCAGCGATCGCACCAAGAACGGCTGCGTTTTCGCAGGCTTTACCAGCGTAAAAACCTGCACCGCCATTACTAAACTGAACGATAACAGGCGAGTTAGCAACCTTTGCCGCTTCTAAAACAGCATTTACTGAATCACTGCCTACGACATTTACAGCAGGTATTGCAAAACCTTGCTCTTTGGCATAAGCATAAAGTTTTGTTACATCATCTCCGCTTAAAACACCAGGTTTTACGATATCTAAAACGCCCATTTTATCCTCCAAATTTTATTTGTATTCTATCTTTGCTTTTTGGCGTAGAGCTTCACTTTTTTGTCTAACAGCAGCTTGGAATTTCTCCATTTTTACAGCTTGCTCGATCTCTGGTTTTGCTTGCTCAAAGCTTACAGTACCAGCAGCTTTGCCATCTTCTTTTAAGATAACATGGTAGCCAAACTGAGTTTTAACTGGTTTTGTTGAAACTGTGCCATTAGCCATTGAAAATGCTGCGTCTGCAAAAGGTTTTACCATTTGGCTTTGACCAAACCAGCCAAGCTCGCCACCGTGTGCTGCTGAGCCTTTGTCGATTGATTTTTGGCTTGCTAGCTCTGCAAATTTCTTTGTTAATGCCTCACCTTTTAAATTTTTAAGTTGAGCGATGATGTCGTTTGCTGTTTTTTCATCTTCAACCAGGATATGCCTTGCTTTTGCTTGAGCTGGCTCGTTCATGCTTGCTTTATTTTTATTGTAAAAATCTTTTAGTTCGCTATCGCTTACTTTGATACCGTCAAATAGTTTTCTCATATAAAGCTCAACCGCGATGCCTTCTTGCGCTGCTTTTACAGCTTTGATGTACTCTACATCTTTTTCGATACCGCTAGACTTAGCATCTTTTAAAAGAAGTTTTCTATTTATTAGATCGTCGATTATACGTTTTTTCTCATTTGGTTGAAGCTTGCTAGCGTCAAATCCTGGCATAGCTGCTGATAAAAGGCTTGAAATATCGCTATCGCTTATAGCATCACCATCAACTGTTGCAACTACTGCTGCATTTAGAGTAACAGCTGCCGCTAAACTTAAAACTGCTGGAAACAAAAATTTTTTCATACAAATCCTTTAAAAAATTGATTTTCGGGGACGATTATAGCAAATAATGCTATAACTTTTCGTTTAATATACAATTTTAGGTAAAATAACCAAATGAGAACAAAAAAAGATATTTTAGAGATAAAAAGAAGACTTTTGGATGAGTTTAAGGACGCCAAAAGCGAGCTTCAGTTTAGAAATTTATACGAGTTACTCGTTTGCGTCATGCTCTCAGCTCAGTGCACTGACAAAAGAGTAAATTTAATAACTCCAGCTTTATTTGAAGCGTATAAAGATGTCTATGAGCTAGCTAGCGCAAATTTAGCGAGTCTAAAACTCATGATAAACTCGTGCAGCTTTTTTAATAACAAAGCGGCAAATTTAATCAAAATGGCAAACAGCGTGGTTGAGCTTTATAATGGAGAAATCCCGCTTGATGAAGAGAAGCTAAAAGCGCTTGCTGGAGTTGGACAAAAGACCGCTCATGTCGTGCTTTTAGAAGCTACAAATGCAAATGTTATGGCTGTTGATACGCACGTTTTTAGAGTAGCGCATAGACTTGATCTTAGCCATGCAAAAACGCCAGAAGCCACTGAAGCTGATCTTAGCCATGCCTTTAAAACAGATCTTGGTAAGCTTCATCAAGCCATGGTGCTCTTTGGACGTTACACCTGTAAAGCCAAAAAACCGCTTTGCCATGAGTGTATCTTAAATGATCTTTGTAACAGCAAGGACAAGATTATTTAATTTTTTCAAGCTTTGCTAGAAAATTTTTAGCATCTATAAAGCCGATAGTTCTAAGAAATTTTAGCTCATCGCCACCATTAAATAGCAAGAGTGCAGGCGGATCAATAAGCCCAAAATTTCTTAGCATCTCATCATTTTGTGATCCACCATTTGTTACATCGATACGAATAAGTGCAAAATTTGCCAAAGCATCCATAACATCACTATCTTTAAAAGTGTTCTTTTCTATCTCTTTGCAGCTTACACACCAATCAGCATAAAAATCTACTAGAACGGGCTTCTTTGAGTTTTTTATTATCTCATTTAGTTCATCTAAATTTTTAACGGAATTAAATTTTAACGCGCTATCACTTTTTGCCAAATTTAGTCCAGAAAGCGGAGAAAAAGCCTCCTTTGAGCCCAAAAATGAACCAACTATTAGCATAACTGAATATATAAAAACCAAGATAAAAAACGCTTTTTTAAACTTAGTCCAGCTTTGCTCTGCTACTTCAAATGCCCCAAAATAAACTGCCATAAAAACGCCTATAATGCCATATCCTAATAGCTCAAAAAATTCTCCGAGCACACGTGCAAGGATCCAAATCGCCATGATGAGCATCAAAAAACCAAAGATTTTTTTCACTTCATCCATCCAACTACCAGGTTTTGGCAAGAGCTTTCCAGAGCTTAGTCCGATAATAAGCAGCGGCACACCCATGCCAAGCCCCATGACAAAAAGCATAATGCCACCATAAAAGATATTTCCACTTTGAGCGATATAAAGAAGTGCGCCCGCTAATGGTGCTGCAACGCAAGGTGATACGATGAGAGCTGAGGCAAAACCCATAATAAAAATTCCAACATAGCCTGAGCTATTTTGCGATTTTTTACTTATCAAATTTTCAAATTTTGCTGGCAATTTTATATCATAAAATCCAAACATACTAAAGCTTAGAATAACAAAAATGGCTGCAAAAGCACCAAGTACATAGATGTTTTGCAAAGCTCCTGCGATACCAAAACCAAGTAGGCTAGCTGCAACTCCAGCTAGTGCATAAGCTAGGCTCATCGCGACAACATAAATGAATGATAATAAAAAGCCTTTTTTTGCATTTAAATTAGCACCCTTTGAGACGATTATACTTGAAAGTATCGGTATCATCGGAAAGACGCAAGGTGTTAGTGAAAGCAAGAGACCATAACCAAAAAAAGTAAGAAGTGAGATAAAGAAATTTTTATCTCCAAGCCCATTTGCAATATCTTGCTCGCTAGAAAATTCTTCAGCAAAGCTGTCGGCATCGTTTTTTTGCTCTTTTTTAAAAGTGGCGATGCTAAATTTTCCAGCTTGGTCAGTTATCTCATAAATTTTACTTTGTGGACGGTAGCAAATGCCGTTTTTAGCACAGCCTTGATAGTTAATGTCAAGTATTGCTTTGCCATTTGAAAGATTTTCTTTTACTAAATTTAATGGGATAAAAATCGAAAAATCTTTTGGATAAATTTCATATTCTCCCGTATTTTCACTACTTGGCAAATTTAATAGCTCATTTATCTTTTTGCCAGCTAGCTTAATCTCAAAACTCTCTTTATAAAGATAGATATTTTCACCAAAGTTAAACTTCACTTCAACATTTTGACTATCAACGCTTGGAGTTAAAACAAAGGCTTTGCTAACATCTAAAACCTCGGCAAAAAGCGAGCCTGCAAATAAAATAATCGAAAAAAGAAATTTTAAAAACATACTAATCCTTGCTAAATTAAAAAAGATGATTTTAGTCTAAATTCTTAAATTTATTCTATTTTATTGTAAAATCGTGAAAATATGTGAAATTTTAAAGGAGCAAAGATGTCAAAAGACAAAAAACACCAAAAAAGTGAGAAACTTGGCTACGAGGAAGAGCTTAGACTGCTTCAAATTGAACTTTTAAAATTTCAAAATTACGTAAAAGAAAAAGGCCTTAGAGTACTTATGCTAATGGAAGGGCGCGACGCAGCCGGTAAAGGCGGAACGATAAAACGCTTAACCGAGCATCTAAATCCAAGAGGTTGCCGTATAGTAGCGCTTGCTAAGCCAAGTGATGTCGAAAAAACGCAGTGGTATTTTCAAAGATATGTGACTCATCTACCAAGTGCCGGAGAGATCGTGATCTTTGATAGAAGCTGGTACAATAGAGCTGGCGTTGAGCCAGTGATGGGCTTTTGCACGCAAGAAGAGCATAAGGAATTTTTACGTGAAGTGCCAAAATTTGAAGAGATGATCATAAACTCTGGCATAATTTTCTTTAAAATTTATCTTTCAATCACAAAAGATGAGCAGAAAAAACGCTTCAAAGAGAGGCAAAATGATCCGTTAAAGCAATTTAAAATTTCACCCGTTGATCAAAAAGCACAAGAGCTTTGGGATCAATACTCTATTGCCAAATATTCTATGCTTCTTGCCTCTCACAATAGCATTTCGCCATGGGTTATCGTCTCAAGTGATAACAAAAAAGAAGCTAGGCTAAATGTCTTTAAATTTATCCTAAGTCACGTTGAATATCCAAAAAAGATAAATGACTACTTAGAATTTGACAAAAATGTCGTAAGAGACGGAAGTGAAGAGATAAAACGCATAGAAGAAGGGCTGAATAAAGATAAGTTAAAGAGTATCGATTAGAGAATTTTTAACTTCTAGCTGGCGATTTGCTTAGATTTGCTAGCTAAATTTTTAAGCCCACCACATTACTTTTGCTAAAACGACCATTATTAGGCAAAGTACTAGAGCTATTAAATGTGAAAATTTGCCAAATGGATCAGACTTTTTTAAAATAATGACATTAAAAACAGAGATAAAAGTTACAAGGCACATTATGAGTAAAACAAAAATTTTTACAAGCAGTAGCTTTTGAAAGTTGCTTTGCCACCAACCAAGCTCGCCTCCAAAATAGTCTTTTGCCATATAAGCGCCACTTATTAAAAGCAATAAAAATGCTGTGCCAAAAACCTTTGCGCTGCCTTTTGTGTAGGCCTTTTTAACTATTTCAAGGGTTTTATCATCAACCGTTTTTTTAGCAAATGGATATATGCAAACATCGAAAAATACGTATCCTATAAATACAATGGCACAAATTAAATGAGTAATCAAAAAAAATAAGTACATTTTTTAGCCTTTTTGTTTGGCATTATATAAATTTTAACTATCTAAACTGCTTGTTTTGAATCAATTTTAAGAATTTATGAAGATAATTTTATAAAAGAGCAAGGCAAGCGCCCTGCTCTAGGAGTTTTACTCGACTTCAGCGTCTATAACGTCGTCGTCTTTTTTATTATTTCCGCCGTTTGCTCCAGCGTTTTCATCTTTTTTATACATAGCTTCTGCTAGTTTATGGCTAGCTTTGCTTAGAGCTTCTACTTTTGCATCGATTTGCTCTTTTGAAGAATTTTCATCTTTTAAGACCTCTTTTAGATCGTTTAGCGCAGCTTCGATGTTACTTCTATCCTCAGCTGGGACTTTCTCGCCAAGCTCGCTCATACTCTTTTCAGTTTGATGAACTAGTGCATCGGCTTGGTTTCTAGCTTCAACTGCGTCTTTGCGTTTTTTGTCCTCTTCTTTATGGAGCTCAGCATCTTTTACCATGTTGTTTATCTCTTCTTCGCTTAAGCCGCTTGATCCAGAGATGGTAATATTTTGAGCTTTACCAGTCGCTTTATCTTTTGCTGAAACGGTTAAAATTCCGTTTGCGTCGATGTCAAATTCGACTTCTATTTGAGGTACGCCTCTTGGAGCTGCTGGGATGCCTTCGAGGTTGAAATTTCCAAGTGATTTATTATCCCTTGCAAACTCACGCTCACCTTGTAAAACCATGATAGTAACGGCACTTTGGTTATCTTCAGCAGTTGAGAAGACTTGACTCTTCTTAGTTGGTATAGTTGTACCTTTTTCAATGATCTTTGTCATCACACCGCCAAGTGTCTCGATACCAAGGCTAAGTGGAGTAACGTCAAGAAGTAGCACGTCTTTTACGTCGCCTTTTATAACCGCACCTTGGATAGCAGCACCGATAGCTACGACTTCATCAGGGTTTACACTCTTATTTAGCTCTTTGCCAAATGCTTTTTTAACCTCTTCTTGAACAAGTGGCACACGAGTTGAACCACCGACCATTACGATCTCTTTGACGTCGCTCTTGCTTAGGCCTGCATCTTTGATGACCTCGTTTATCTTAATGATAGTCTCGGCCACAAGTGAGTCGATCATACCTTCAAATTTAGCGCGAGTTAACTTTTTAACAAGGTGTTTTGGGCCAGTCGCATCAGCTGTGATAAATGGTAAATTTATCTCAGTCTCTTGAGCTGAGCTTAGCTCTTTTTTAGCATTTTCAGCAGCTTCTTTTAAGCGTTGAAGTGCCATGATATCGCCTTTTAGATCGATACCAGTTTCGTTTTTAAACTCGCTTACAAGCCAGTCGATGATCTTGTTATCGAAGTCATCGCCACCCAAGAATGCGTTACCGCCAGTTGCCAAAACTTCAACGATGTTATCGCCAGTTTCAAGCACTGTAACGTCAAATGTACCACCACCTAGGTCGTAAACTAAAATTTTCTCAGCCTCTTTTTTATCAAGACCATAAGCAAGTGCTGCAGCTGTTGGCTCGTTGATGATACGAAGTACGTTTAGTCCTGCGATCGTTCCAGCCTCTTTTGTAGCTTTTCTTTGGCTATCATTAAAGTAAGCTGGCACAGTAATAACCGCATCTGTTACCTTCTCTCCAAGGTATGCTTCAGCGTCTTCTTTTAGTTTGATAAGAATTTTTGCTGAAATTTCTTGTGGAGTGTAAACCTTACCAGCGATCTCAACCGCGCAAGCGCCGTTTCTATCTACGACGTGATATGGCAAGCGAGCCTTTGCCTCTTCAGCATTTTTTTCATTGCTCATCAAACCCATGATACGTTTGATAGAATATATCGTTTTTTCAGGGTTTGTAACTGCTTGACGTTTTGCAACGTCACCTACTAGAATTTCACCTTTGTCTGTGAAAGCAACAACTGATGGAGTCGTGTTTTTGCCCTCTTTGTTTGGGATAACTTTGCTCTCGCCACGCTCAAAAACGCTCACACAAGAGTTTGTTGTACCTAAGTCTATACCTATAACTTTTGACATATTTTTCCTTTTTATTAGATTTTATTTTTATAAATTTAGTTTGCCACGCTGACCATAGCTGGGCGTAAAACCCTACCATTTATCATATAGCCTTTTTGCAAAGCCTGCACGATTTGACCACTCTCTTTCTCCTCGCTATCGACCTTTAAAACGGCATTATGCACGCTTGGATCAAACTCAGTATCAGTTGGTATCTCGCTTACGCCATGCTTTTCAAAGCATTTTTTAAACTGATTTATAGTTATCAAAATGCCCTCTTTGATCTTTTTAGCAAATTCATCATCCTCTGGATCAAAATTTGCAGCAATCTCAAGAGCATCGATGACTGGCAGCAGGTCCCTAGCGAATTTCTCATTTGCATAGTTTGCAACGTCCGTCTTCTCTTTTTCATAACGCTTTTTCATGTTTTCAAACTCAGCATTTGCTCTATAATATTTATCAGTTATTTCTCCGAGCTCTTTTTCAAGTTTTTCAACCTTTGAAATATCGCCAAGCGCGTCCAAATTTACGCTATCATTAGCTAGTTCTTGCACAGGCTCAACCTCAGGTAGGTTTTGCTCTTTTACCTCTTCGCTCACGCAGCCTCCTTTATTAGATTTATAAATTTTACATAGTCAGTATAAATACTGCCAGCACAGATCATCTGTGCTTCGTTGCCAAGATAGTTTGTACTAAATTTGAGCCCCATAAAATTTTCATCAAACATAGGAGAAAATGTAAGTTTCTCATCCATTTGTAAACTAAAACTTGGGTCAAAAACCATCTTAAAGCGTCTATCCTTAAACATATCAAAGGCTAAAATTTCATTTTCTTGGAAGTAAATTTTAGTCCTTTTAAGCTCTCTTATTTTACTTTTTAGTTCGCTTAAACCAACTTGAGAGCAGATGAGCTCAAGCTTGTTTAAACTAACTCCAGCAAGATTACTTAAAAATTTATACATCCTAGCATCAAATTTAATAACGATCTCATCTTCACCAAAATTTAAGATCATATATCTATCATTTAAATTTAAAATTTCTAGCAATTCATTATCGATTGTACCAAAAATCATACAATAAAGCTCAAATTCATCGCATAACTTTTTCAATCCTTCGGCGTCATTTATCTCTAAATTTATATCACTTATAGCAAAAATTTCACTCCAATATCTTCTCATCGCAGCGATTGTTGGGATCCTACCACCACTAATGTGAAGCTTTGTAATCTCACCCTCATCTGAAAGCTTTTTGAAATAAACGCGTATCGTAGAAGCCGGAATAGCCGCGCTCATACGAGAGCCAAGCTCATTTGAACCAATAGGCATATTATCCTGCAAATAAGCCTCAATGATAGAATTTAGTATCAAATCACGTTTATTTGTTTTACTCACTTTTAGCACTCTTTCTTTTTAATTGCTAAGCGGATTATACAACTTTAGTTTATCAATGTCAAGTATTTAAGTTAAAATAATTTATTTATGTATCTTTAGTCTATATAACTAAGCTTATTTAATATTAATTGTATAAGCCTTTCCGAAAATAAAATTACAAAAAATAATTAAACAAACTTAAAAGTCTTTTATATTACCTCTACGTTCTAATATTTTTATACGTTTTTACGTACTAATATAATTATTTATAGTATAATATATAATATATTTTAATTTATTTATACGTATTTCTATTATTTATATATTATTTTATGTATATTTAATAAAATAATCCGTATAATACTTTAATGATTGAAACAAGTGATATATTTAATTTGCTTCACAATGCAGTTGAGGCAAAAAATATCGGTAAGAAAATTTCACAAGCAAAAATGGCAGAAGAGCTTGGTGTACCAATGAGAACATATCAAGATTGGAGGCTTGGCAACTCAAAGCCGCAAGCTGCTGCTGCAGTTTGTAAACTACTTTGTGAGCTTGACGACGATGAAATATTATTTGTTATCAATAAGATGAGAAAGTTATTAGGAAAATAGATGGAAAATTTGACACAAAAAGAGAGAATAGACCTTGAGAGCGTGTTTGCAGCTATCTGCACTAAGAAAGAGCCTAAATTTTTAGGTTTCTATAAAGACTTTTACTCAAGTGCGATTTTAAAATTTTACGTAGTTAAAGACAGAATTAAAAAAATAAAAATCAAGAAAAATTAGTTTTATATTATTTGAGTAGAAAAATATTTTTTGCTACATTTAAAGATTAATAATTTAGATAAATTCTCCTTAAATATTGACTTTATTTAAAGAGAATTTGCCGACTTATTTCTTACCAAATTTAGCTAGCGCTCTTTGGTAGTCCTCTTCGCTATCGATGCCGATACTTTGGCTCTCAACCTCTAGCATCGCTATCTTTTTGCCATTTTCTAGGGCACGGAGTTGCTCAAGCTTTTCAGTGTTTTCAAGGCTTGAAGGCATAAGAGCGCAAAACTCTTTTAGGCTTTTTACGCTGTATCCGTAAATGCCAAGGTGCGCCTTGTAGTTTTTGCACTCACTTCTATTAAATGGTATCCTTGATCTTGAAAAGTAAAGTGCATATCCCTCAAAATCAGTCACTACTTTGACTAAATTTTTATCATCCGCAAACTCATCATCCATCTTTTTATAGCAAGAAAACATAAAGGCTTTCCCTTTGTTTTGCTCGCAAAACGCCCTAAATTTAGCGATATTTTCAGGTTCAATAAATGGCTCATCAGCCTGAACATTTATGATGATCTCACTCTCGCTTAGCCCCAAAATTTGTGCCGCTTCGTTTATCCTGTCAGTGCCACTTTGATGATCTTTGCTAGTTAGCACCGCTTTTATGCCGTGAGCCTTGGCGATCTCTAGCACGCTTGGCTCGTCCACAGCAACCGCTACATCGTCCACGCCACTTACTCTAAGAGCCGTTGCCACAAACATTGGCACGCCATTCATCTCTTTTAAAATTTTATTACTAAACCTTGTTGAAGCAAGGCGAGCTGGAATGATTATCATCGCTCGATCCATTCTAGGACGCACTTTTCGATCTCGTCCTCTTTTATGATATTTTTGTGTAAAATTTTCGCGCTAAATAGCGAGTTTATCGAGCTTGGCACGCTATCATTTAAGATTTTAGCGGTCTTTGCCAGCGCATCTTTTTCATCTTTTGTATCTTTGATCTGGCACGCTTTGATCATGCTTGGCGTAAATTTCACCCAGTGCGCGGTCGATGTAATGACGTTTATGCGGCTAGTATCCACCATTTTAAAGCAAGTAGCTGTATGTGGATCGATCGCGTAGCCGCCCCTTGCGAGCTTTGCGATGTATACCTCGCACTCTTTGTCGTCGCACCAGCTAGCCTCAAAGTCCTCTTTTAGTGCTTCAAGCTCCTGCTTGCTAAGTTTATAAGATTTATCTTTAGCTAGACTTTGCATAAGCTCATTAGTTCTAACGCTACCAAATTTATCAAACAGCAAACGCTCAACGTTTGAGCTGATCAAAATGTCCATTGCCGGACTTATCGTCTTAACTAGTTTTTTGTCCCTGAGGTCGTAAATGCCGGTAGTAAAAAACTGCGTCAAGATATTGTTTGCGTTTGAGGTGATCTTGATCTTGCCGATCTTTGCGCCCATTTTTTTAGCGTAATACGCCCCAAGTGCGTTGCCGAAATTTCCACTTGGTACGATGATATCAAAGCTCTCATTTGCCTTAAGCGCCTTTTGCTTTAGTAAATTTGCGTAGGCGTAGGCGTGGTAGATGATCTGAAAGAGAATTCTGCCAAAATTTACCGAGTTTGCCGCGCTTAGCTTAAGGCGCTTTTTCTTCAGCTCGGCCTTAAATTTATCATTTGCAAGCAGTGTTTTTAGCGCCCTTTGAGCGTCGTCAAAGTCGCCTTTTATGCCAAAAACCTTTAAATTTTCACCTTGTATGGTCTGCATTTGTAGCTTTTGAACCTCGCTCGTGCCACCATCTGGATAGAGGCAGACAACCTTTATATTTTCGTCGTTTGCAAAGGTTTGAAGTGTCGCAGGACCTGTATCACCGCTAGTTGCACACATGATAAGGTATTTTTCACCTCTTTCCTTTGCTAGCTGACTAAGAAGTGAGCCAAAAGGCTGAAGCGCCATATCCTTAAATGCCCTAGTTGGGCCGTGATATAGCTCGTTTACGTATAAATTTTTATCTATTTTTTTAAAAATGACTGGATGTTTTGGATCATCAAAGCTTGCGTATCTCTTGACTGCCTTTTTGAAAAACGCCTCTGGTACATCAAATTTAAATAACGATATGATATAAAGTGCGAGTTTCTCGTAGCTTAATTGTGAGAGCTCTTGCCACTTTGATTTTGTTATCTTTGGAAGCTTTTTTGGCGCATAAAGTCCGCCGTGAGCGGAGCTTGGGCTAAGCATAGCTGTGCTTAAATTTACATTTTTTACCTTTTCATCTTTCACGCTTCTAGTTGGTGTTAGTCTCATTTTTTACCTTTTTTGGTTGATTTTTTTATCCATTTTTCATATTTTTTAAAGATATCTTTTGGCTTAAGTGCCAAAATTTCTGGGGTTTCGTAGCTGTGGTGCTTTCTTATAAATTTAGCTACTTTTTTAAATTTCACGTCCGTTTTTATGAGTAAAATTTGCTCTTTTTCATCGCAAAGCTTCTCTTGCCAAAGATAAATGCTTTTTGCGCTAAAGCTACTCACACAAGCTGCAAGTCCCTTTTTTACGAGCTTTTTACTTAGTTTTTTTGCCTCTTTTTTCTTTGCGACCGAGGTGATTAAAATTCTCATTTTGATCTAAATTTTCCTTTAAGAAAGTGGCTCATTATAACAAAATGGGCTTAAATTTGCTGCGCCAAAACCTTTTTAAACTCTTCGCTTAGCGTAACCTCAAGCGTTATAAGCGATACTCTCAGCCCAAAGTCCTTTGCCTTTACGTAGTCCTTTTGCGTCATCAAAAGCGAGGTCGCACCATATCTTTTTAAAATCTCTTTTAGCTCATCTTTTGAAAAATCATAATGGTCAGGAAAAAAGACGCAAGCCACACACTCATCAAAAAATGACTTAAGACGCTCTGGATTTGCTATGGCAGTAACTAGAACTATTTTTTCGCTTTTATTTAAAATTTCACTCTTTCTGAAATGAGTTTGCCCTTCAATCGCTATAAAATCACCAAATTTATAAAAACTAAATGGATATCTATAAGCTCCACTTGGCAGGCAAAATTTTAACCTTGGCTCTGGGTTTGGGCGTATTAGAATGTCAAATTTGGCTATGTCAAATTTAGAAAATCCGTCATCTAGCAAAATATACTTCGCACCGTGAGTTTTGGCGTACTCTATAGCTATTTTTCTATCCTCACTCACGACTACATTTGCGTTTTTAAGACTTGTGGCATATATCATCGCCTCATCGCCACTTGCTGCTACGTCAAGTAAAATTTCGCCATTTCGAGCGACAACTTGCATGCCTTTGCTTTTTCTTTTATAGCCTCTAAGAATTATAAAAGCGCCCTCGAAATTTTTAGCAATTGCCACGCAAAGTGGAGTCTTACCACTTCCTCCAAGTGTCAAATTTCCCACGCTTATTATCTTTATGCCAAAGTCTATTTTTCTAGCAGTAAATTTCTTAAGAACTACAATAAAAAAATAGATAAAGCTTAGTGGTAAAAGTAAAAATGCCAGTAAAATTTGAAAGAAATTTGGGCGAAAAAAATATTCATTCGCCCAAGCATGCAAGAAAATATTTAATTTCTTAAACACGAGTTTTAGAAATTTCTTTTACTTTGTTGCAGACGTATTGCACCTCTTCGTCACTCAAACTATGATAAATAGGCAGTGACAATACTTGCTGATAATTTTTTAAAGCATTTGGAAAATCATTTACTTTAAGTGAGTATTTGTTTTTGTAATAACTTAGTAAATGTATCGGTATGTAGTGCAATGATGTGTGAATGCCGTGCTCCAAAAGCTCTCTAGCAAAGCCATCACGATTTTTGTTTATCTTAATAATATACTGAGTATAAATATGCTCACGTTTTTTGACAGGGATTGTTATATTGTGGCACTCACCAAGCTCTTTATCATAAATTTTTGCGATCTCTTGTCTTCTTTGTATGAGCTTGTCTGTTCTTTCTAGCTGCGCAATAGAAAATGCTGCATTTATCGAGTTTATATCATACTTTAAGCCAATATCTACGACATCATAAATATAACTCAAGCTACCGAATTTATCAATGCCATTTACAAGAGCATAGTTGCGAAGTAGTTTTGCTCTTTTATAAATTTCCTCATCATTTGTCGTAAAAAATCCAACCGTTGATATAGGATTTTGTACACGAGAATGTGTTTGAAAGCACGATAAAAAGGAGTCTGAACCAACTTTTTTGCCATTGTATGTTAGTCCCATACCGCGATTTGCATCATCTAAAATTTTTACACCGTATTTCTCACAAACCGCCGTTATCTCGTCCATCCTAGCGCTTTGACCTGCGATATGAGAGATAAAGGCACATTTTAATTTTTTATGATTTTGTTCTTTTAGCACTTTCTCAAGGGCGTCTGGGCAGATGTTAAAATCTTCTTCATCAACATCCACAAAAATAGGCTCAGCATCAAAATGTCTAACAGCTTGCGCAATGCTAGGAAAAGCATTTATGGAGCAAATGACCTTATCTCCGCGTTTAGTGTCAAGCGCGCTTAGTGCCAAGTGATGTGCAGCTGCGATATTATTTGTGGTAACTACAAATTTTGCACCAAAATACTCTTTTAACTTCTCTTCAAATCTAGCAACGATATTAGTAGTATTTTCAGAGTGCAAAGCCTCCTCAATAAGCTCACTTTCACGCTCAGTGATAGTTGGTCTATAAAACGGAATCTCTCTCATCTTTAATCCTTTAAATTTTCACTATCAACGGCATTTGTCGTTTAAACCTGTTTGAAACAACTCTATTTTCTATATCCGATACCGCTTTTAATCCGAACTTTTTGATGACTTGCTCCTTGTTATTTTCTAAATTTTCTAAAATCTCATCGATAACAGCATAACTGTAACCTATGTCGCCTTCGTCACTTTGTCCATCCCACAAATCAGCCGAAGGTGCTTTGTTGATAAAATTTTTATCAACCCCAAGATGTTTTGCAAATTCAAAAATTTCACTTTTGTAAAGCTCTCCGATAGGATTTATCGCACATGCTAAATCCCCAAATATCGTACCGTATCCAAGCATAAGCTCACTTTTGTTGCTTGTTCCGATAACTAGAGCGTTTATACTAGATGAATAATCATAAAGCAAGCTCATTCTAACTCTAGCTGCTAAATTCCCTTTTCTTAAATTGCTTAAATTTACATCTATCGTTTCGTAAAAGGCACTTAAAATACCCTCTATGGATAAAACCTTATATTTTATGTTTAATTTTTCGCATAAATTTAAGGCATCGTCCATATTTTGTCTGTTTGATGATGCTGTTGGCATGATGAGTGCATGAGTTTCATTTGGTTTTGCTCTTGCACACAAAGTCGCTACTACAGCAGAATCAATACCTCCACTAACACCCAACAACAAATTTTTATCTTTAGTTTTATCTCTTAAGCTTAAAACTAAAGTTTCTTCGATCTTTTGATACTCCTTCATTCTTTCTTTGCCTAGATTTGCTTCCTTTTTGCGAAAATTATACTAAGTGAATTTAAAATTTTTCTTTAAGTTTAAGTAAAAAGATGTAAAATTTTAAGAAATAATAAATTTAAGGTAAAAAATGAGAGTAATACACAAAGGTTTTGGAAATTTTGGCACTAATTGTTACATCGTTACAAAAAATGACTCATCTTTAGTGATAGATCCAGGAGACGGGGCAAAAGATTGGGTTTTACAAAATGCTAAAAATTTAAAAGCCATCCTTTGTACTCATGGGCATTTTGATCATATTTTTGATGCTGGTAAATTAAAAGATGAGCTAGAAATTCCAGTTTATATTAACAAATTTGATGCTTTCATGTGTGAGAGTGATATTTTTGGTTATATGAAAAGTACTTTTGCTCCAGATGTTTTAGTTGATAATGATGAAAATTTTAACATTGATGATTTTTGCATCAAATTTCATCATTTTCCAGGACATACACCAGGCTGCTCGATGATAGAGATAGATGACACGATGTTTAGTGGGGATTTTTTATTTAGAGGAAGCATAGGACGCTGGGATTTTCCTTTTTCAGATAAAAACGAGATGCTAAAAAGCCTAGAAAAGTGTAAAAATTTAAAAGGTAACTTCACGCTTTATCCAGGACACGGAGAAGGCAGTACACTAAAGGCTGAGCAAAACAATATTGGTTATTGGATAGGTATAGTAAAAAATAGCTAAAAATTTCGGTGGTATTAATTTCAAATTTCAAGCTTCTAAAGTACACTTAATCACTATTAAAAATTTATATTTTTTATAAAACTAAGAGTCAATCAAAAAAGATAGAGAAATTTTGTATGGGGTCTATTTTAAATTTTAAAGAGATCCGAGCGAAAGCTCGCTCGGATGAAAGGTTTTTAGAAGCTATATTTTGCTTCAAATCTTATACGATCTTGCTTAAAGCTTTCGCCATCTTTTTTGTCTTTAGCAGCTGCATACCAAGAAAGGAATGTAAGTTTTTTGCTGTATTTGTAGCTAGCGTCAAGAGACCACTCACTTCTTTTTGCTCTTAATTCACCAAGCGCATAACTTGTGCCTTTACCTTGAGTATATCCAGCACCAAAGCCAAATTTATCTATATCATATCCAGCATTAACAAACCAGTAGTCGTTGTTTCCTTTGATGTTATTGTAGTATTGTTTGCTTCCAGACATAACACCATTTAAGATCTTAGTTGGATTGATAAGTTCGCCGTTTGCATCAATTGTTACAAAAGAAATTTTATTATTGTCTTTGTTCTTAGCATCAAAGTCTAAATAGCCAGCATTAAGTTTAGCTCCAAATAGTTTTGTGCCAGCTTGAATTGCCCAGAAATTTGCATCAGCTACATCTTTGTGGTCTGAGTCATTATGAACAAATTGACCTTTTAGGTTTAGATTTATATCATCAGTTACATTAAAGCTAACACCCGCATCGGCACCATAAAGTGTGGCAAATTCTTGAATATTTGCAATTGCAGCTTTGAATGATACTGGATCATAGCTGCCAGCTGCACCTAAATAATAAAGGTTACCTGGAGCATCGCTAAGACCGCTTGCCATTGTGCTTAGTAATGGACCATCTACTTCGTAGCCATCACTTTGTAATGCGTCATAAGCTGCTGCTGTTAAAGTAAGACCAGGTACATCAGTATTTACCACTTTTAGACCAGTACCAGCTATATCACCATCGTCATAGAATGTTTTTATAAGTTGTTTACCAGCTGTAACTGTAGTGTTACCTATTTTGTATCCTAGATACATTTCATATACACCAAATGATCCGGTTGTGTTTGTTTTATCAGTACCAGCTGTAACACCATCACCAGAGTTATCTTTTGCTTGGTATCTTAAATTTAAAACACCAAAGAAGTTATCGTCTATCGCAGCTTTAAATGCTGTTTGCATTCTAAAAACATGACCAGCATCACTATCTTTAACTATGCTTTTTGGATATGAAGTTTTGAAATGATCATTTGTATAACGATATCTAGCATATCCTGAAATATCTACGTTTTTTATATTATCATAGAAAATTAATTTTATTGCTTAATTTTTCTTAAAAATTTAAAAAATGTTACCAATTATTTACCAAAATAGGATAATGAGATAAAGATTGTCTTTTTAAAATTTCGTTTTATTTGGGATTAAAAATCAAAAATTTTTACTTACTTTTAGCTATTAGCCTTAGCTTCTTCTCGTTCTTTTTTCTGCCTTATAGCAGCTTCTTTTTGGATATTTTTTTGTTGAGCCAAGAAGATATGCTCTTCAAGTGTGACAAGTTGAAATACTCCTTCAAAAATTTTTATATCTTTAACGTATCCAAGCACTTTTACTTCTCTTTTTCTGCTCTCTTCAAATCTTGCTTGCGCGTCAAATTCCACCACGTCACCAAGCTTTAGTGGCCCAAAGAAATTTATCCTAGCCCCGATACTAACGCAAAATTCTTCATTAATAGCTAAAAGGGCAGCATGGTTTGCGCCCATAAAAATAAATCCACTATGAATAAGCCCCTCAGTATCGCACACCATATCATCCGTAGTAAAAAATCTAGTCTTTGCGTGATTTTTTTCAAGTAAAAATGCCGTTCCACTAAAATTTAGCTTTGTAAGTGGAGCGGTTTTGATCTCGTTTCTTAATGGATTTTCATCTTCTGGTAAGATTATTTGCGACTCATCTTTTACATCATAGATATTTTCTTCTGCCATTTTTATCCTTAAATTTTAACTCTAACATATGCTCTTTTTGGCGCTGGGTAGCCCTCGATGGTCTTTGTACTATCATTTGGATCTAAGAAATTTCCAAGGCTCTCACCATCTATCCACTGCGTTTTTCGCTGCTCATTTAGATCAGTTGCCTTTGTTTCAAGCAAGGTAAAATCCCTAAATTTAGCCCTCTCGCACCAGTTTTGCAATACCGAGAGAGTCGGTACAAAGTAGATATTTGGAATTTTTGAATACCTATCTTTTGGGCTCAGTGCAAAATCACCATCCATATCTATATACATCGTATCTAAAAATAGCTCGCCTCCAGGATTTAAAGCCATTTTTAGCTCTTTTAACATCTTAATAGGATCACTTCTGTGATATATCACTCCAAGACAAAAAATCGTATCAAATTTAGCTCCAAATTCTGGCAAGTTCTCAACGCCAAGAAGCTCATAAGCGATATTTGAGCGGATAAATTTGTTTAAAAATTTAAACTGCAAATATGTATGCACACTAGGATCAAAGCCAGTTATGCTTTTTGGGGCATATTCAAGCATCTTAAACATATAATATCCATTGTTGCACCCCACGTCAGCCACGCTTTTGCCAGCTAAATTTAGATGTGGCGCTAGGATATTAAATTTAATAAAACTTTGCCACTCGCTATCTATATATATATCATCAAGCAAAAATGGCCCTTTTCGCCAAGGCTTTAGGCTAAGGGCGAGATCAAAAATTTCATCTTTTTTAGCTTGGTCTAAATTTTTAAATTTCACATTTACACTATCTTTTAGCTCAAGCTCGCAGTCAAAATTTGCTAAATTTTCTATCCTATTATAAATTTGCTTTTGCTGCTCATTAAATTTACTAAGATCCACGCTATTTCCAGTCGACGATGTTGTGCGGACACTCTTTTTGGTAGGTGCCAGTCGCGTCATAATACTCTTTACAATCATTATAATATTGAGTCGAAACTCCACGCTCATTCGTATAAAGACAACCGTTGAAAAATAGCGCTATAAAGCCTAAAAATATAATCTTTTTCATGTGGCGGATTTTATCATAAATAAAAATTTTATGCTAGAATAGCAGGCAGTTTTAGAGCCAAGTTTGGCTAATATTAAGCAAAAAAGGCATTTTATGCAAAGAAGAGATTTTTTTAAATTCAGTAGTTTTTTAGGTGCAGCGAGTCTGCTTCCAAGTGTCACTCTAGCTAGCGATGAGCCAGCAAACCCAGTGGTTAGAAATTTTGATGTAAATTTCAAACACCAACTTCTTGAAAAAGGCAAAAGCTCAAGAATTTGGCTACCACTCCCACTAAGCACTACTTATCAGCAACTAACTCAAGACTACGTCATAAACACAACCGCTAAAAACGTCTATATTTCAGATACGCTAATACCTACAATGTATGCTGATTTTGAAGAAAACGAGCCAAGACCTATCTTAAATGTTCAGTTTAAAATTCAAACAACAGAGCGCAACACTGACTTTAGCAAGGTAAATTACGATCCAAATGAGAAGGTTGATCCTGCTGTTTTAGAGTTTTTAAAACCAACTTCACACATCCCAACTGACGGCGTCGTAAGAGCAAAAGCGCTAGAGATTATCGGCAATACTAAAGGCGATTTGGAGCGTGCAAAAGCAATCTATACGTGGGTTGCAAACACTATGCAGCGCGATAACAGCATCCTTGGATGTGGCACAGGCGACGTTAAAGCGATACTTGAAAGTGGCAAACTAGTTGGCAAATGCACCGACATAAACTCAGTTTTCGTGGGACTTTGCAGATCAGTTGGCATCCCTGCAAGAGAAATTTTTGGTATCAGGGTTGGCCAGTCTAGATTTTCAGATCAGATGGGTAGCGCAAAAGATGGCGTGGCTAAAATTTCAGGCGGACAGCACTGCAGGGCTGAGTTTTATCTAAAAGGCTATGGTTGGATACCGGTTGATCCAGCTGACGTTACAAAGGTAAGACTGGGCGAGAAATTAACAAACGATGACGCTAAGATCAAAGCTGTTAGGGATTATTGCTTTGGCAACTGGGAGATGTGCTGGATAGGCTTTAACTACGGACGTGACTTTATCTTGAAGCCAACTCCAGAGCAAACTCCGCTAAACAACTTTGGCTATCCATACGCTGAGGTTGATGGCAATACACAAAACTACTATTCGCCAAAAGAATTTAGCTACGACTACGCCTCAACAGAGCTAAAATGAGAGCCTTTTGGCTGATACTAACATCCATAGGTAGTGCTATTGGCGCTACCTTGTGCTGTTTGCCAGCACTTCTTTTTCTACTTTTTGGCACATCATTTTCATTTCTATCTTGGACACAAAATTTATACGAGTACCGCGTCCCTTTAAGCGTTATAGCCGTCATTTGCTTTGTGATTTCAGGAATTAGTCTATTTTACAAGCCAAAAAGCTGCAACCTAAGCTACAAAAAGAAAAAATGGATACTTATATATATACTTTTTGGAGTGATTTTGCTTTTACTCCTTACATACCCAGAGCTTTTAGGAGAAATTTATGCGTAAAATTTTAATTTTAGCCCTTTTAGTAGCAGCAAGCTACGCTGATAAAAAGATAGAAATTTTAGTGCCTAGCATGCACTGTCCGCTTTGCACGGCGATTGTTAGAAAGGCTGCTCTTAGCGTTGATGGCGTAAAAAAGGCAGATGTATCGCTAAAAGAGCGAAAAGCTGTCGTTATAGCAGATGATAAGGTCGATGAAAAAGAGCTTTTAAAAGCAGTCGATGCGACTGGCTATAAGGGCGAGATAAAATAAATCTACGGAGGCAAATATGTCAAAGAGTGAAATTTTAACGAAATTTGAGACACTTGCTGCGATACCACACTGCAGTTATGAGACTGATAAGATGCGTGATTTTCTAGCTAGCTATGCAAAAGATAAGGGCTGTGAGGTCGCAGTCGATAGCTTTGGCAACATTCATGCGTTTAAAGGCAAGCCAAAAATTTGCTTGCAAAGCCACTATGATATGGTCTGCATGGGCGATGCTCCAAAGATCGAAATAGTTTACGGCGATGATGGCTACATGAGGGCTAAAAACTCATCTTTAGGTGCCGATAACGGCATCGGCGTGGCTATCATGATGCAGATGATAAGCGAATTTGACGACATCGAGTGCCTCTTTACAAACAACGAAGAAGTCGGCATGATCGGAGCTACTGGCTTTAGCGGCGAGTTAAAAGCCGATAAGCTTTTAAATTTAGACAGCGAAGAAGACGATAGAGTCACCATCGGCTGTGCTGGCGGTGTAAATTTATTTGCCACTATCTCGCTTAATAGCAAAAAAACAAAAGAGAGCACGCTTTATGAAGTAAAAGTAAGTGGGCTTCCTGGCGGACACTCTGGCAACGAGATACATAAAAATATCCCAAATGCGATCAAGATTTTGGCGGCATTTGTGACTAAAAATGGCTGTAAGCTTGTCAAATTTGAAGGTGGCGAGCGAAGCAACTCTATCCCAAGCGGCGCAACTGCACTGGTTCTAAGCGATAAAGAGCTAAAGAGCGAGTGTGAGAATTTAAGCGTGAAAAAGCTTGGTACTGGCGATGAAATTTTAGAAAATGGCGAGAAAATTTTAGCTTTAATTAACTCATTTTCACAAGGCGTAAGAGCCTATAACTGCGAGCTAGGCATACCGCAAGATAGCGTAAACCTCTCACTTGCAAAGATCAAAGATGATGGCGTGCTTGAAGTGGAGTTTTTTGCTAGATCTATGAGCAAAGATGGACTAAATAGGATGGAATTTGAAATTTCTGAGCTTGCAAAAGCGCTTGACTTTAGCGTCATTGCAAAAGATAGGAATCCTGCTTGGAAGCCTATAAATGATAAATTTGCAAACGATATCTTAGAAGAGCTAAAAATTTATAAGCCAAATGCAAGGATAACAGCTGTGCATGCTGGACTTGAATGCGGCGTGCTTTTGGAGAAAAAAGCGGGTCTTAGCGCTTGCTCAATAGGACCAAATATCCACTCACCTCACTCAACAAGAGAGTGCTGTGAGATTGAATCTGCGCTTTTTATAGAAAAAGTCGTTCGCGGTATCGTTAAAAAATATAACTCATAAAAAATAAAATTTGCTAGAAATTTCTAGCAAATTTTGATTCTGTATTTTTATAGATTTAGAATTTGCTCTTGAGAACGATCAAATTTATATTATTTTCCAAACTCATAAACGATCTTACCACTTTTTATTGTGGTAGTCGCTGCTCCTTTTAGCTTTTTACCAAATAGTGGAGAATTTATCGATTTTGAGCGGTTTATCTTCTCATCATAAACATACTCGATCTCAGGATCAATCACCGTAATATCAGCTAGCATGCCCTCAGCAAGCCTGCCTTTATCTTTTAAATTTAGCATTTTAGCCGCATTTGTCGATGTTAGCTCCACCATGCGCTCTAGGCTTATAACGCCCTCATTTACAAGCTTTAGAGTGAGTGGCACAAGGGTTTGAAGTCCGATAATACCAAATGGCGCCTTGTCAAATTCTACTATCTTTTCGTCCGTGTGGTGTGGCGCATGGTCGGTGGCGATGACGTCTATAAGACCGCTTTTTAGCGCCTCTCTTACCGCTTTTACGTCGCTTATCTCGCGAAGTGGCGGTGACATTTTGAAATTTGTATCGTAGGCATTTTTCAAAATTTCATCGTCGCTAAAGCTAAAGTGGTGAGGTGTGGCCTCGCAAGTAATGTTTATGCCCTCTTTTTTGCCCATTTCGATGATCTTTAGCGAGTACTCCGAGCTTACGTGAGCGATATGGATGTGCGCTTTGGTAAGCTTTGCAAGCAACATATCACGGCTCACTGCGATCTCTTCTTTCTCTCTCGCCATGCCGCGAAGTCCAAGTATGGCTGAGACCTTGCCCTCGTGCATAACGCCCTGCCTGCAAAGCGAGCAGTCCTCTGAGTGGCTTATGCAAAAGCTACCAAACATGCTTGAATACTCAAGTGCCGCTCTCATCACGCTTGAGCTAGTCACTGGTAGACCATCATCACTAAATGCAACTGCGCCAGCCTCTATAAGATCGCCCATTTCAACGATCTCGTTGCCACCAAGCCCTTTGCTGATGGCTGCTATTGGCAAAAGATCGATTAGTCCGCAATTTTTAGCTTTTTCTATCATCGCTCTTGTGATCGAGGCGTTGTCATTTACTGGGTTTGTATTTGCCATGCAAAGGCAGGTTGTCACTCCTCCAGCCACCGCTGCCTGCGAGCCTGAGATGATGTCGTCTTTATATTCTTGACCAGGATCGCGAAAGTGCACGTGCATGTCGATAAGTCCTGGCATGATGAGCTTATTTGTAGCGTCTATGACCTTATCGGCCTCAAATTTCTCACTTCCGATTTTGGCTATTTTACCGTTTTCTATTAGGATATTTGCCTTAAATTTCTCGTCGCTATTTACGATAGTGCCGTTAATTATTGCTATTTTCATCGTTAGCCCCTATTTTTTGCAAGCGTATTTAGTATCGCCATTCTTATAGCAACGCCGTTTTCAACTTGATTTAGTATGACTGAGTGCGCGCCATCAGCCACATCTGAGTTTAGCTCCACGCCTCTATTTATCGGTCCTGGGTGCAGTACGATCGCATCAGGTTTGGCTAGCTTTATCCTATTTTTATTTAGTCCAAAGAATTTCGAGTACTCCCTCGAGCTTGGAAATGCTACGTCCGCACCGCCACGCTCTAGTTGGATGCGAAGCATGATGATGACATCACTGCCCTCGCAGGCTTCTTCCATATTTTTGCAAATTTTAGACTCAAAGACCTCAGCATCTTTTGGCATCATCATCCTTGGCGCAAAGAGCTTTAAATTTATGCCAAATTTCTTCATCGCCCAGATGTCAGACCTTGCCACACGGCTTCTAGCGATGTCGCCGATGATCGCCACGTTTAGATTTTTATCTAAAATTTTGCCATGCTCTCTTAGTGTGAAAAGATCAAGCAAGGCTTGGCTTGGGTGCTCATTTGTGCCGTCCCCTGCATTTACGACGCTAGCCTCTGTCCTATCAGCTGCAAATTTCGCCGCTCCAGAGCTTGGATGACGAAGCACGATGATGTCAGTTCTCATAGCAGCCATGTTATTCATCGTATCATTTAGGCTCTCGCCCTTTGTCACGCTTGAGCTTGATGAGCTGAAATTTATCGTATCAGCTCCAAGTCTCTTTGCTGCGATCTCAAAGGATGTCCTAGTTCTTGTCGAGTTTTCATAAAATGCGTTGATCGTGGTCTTTCCACGAAGATAGTCATTTTTTTTCACTTGGCTTAAATTTAGCTCCTTAAACTCTTTCGCCGCCTCCAAAAAATATAAAATTTCTTCTTTGCTAAGCTCTCTAGTTCCTATCAAATCTTTATGTTTGTAGCCCATTTTAAGCCTCTTAAATTTATTTTGTCACAAAGTCGCAAGCTGGTTGGTAGCCGTTATCACAAGCTTTTTTAAATAAAGCCTTTGCTTTTTCTTCGTTCTTTGCTTCGTTTGCGTCTTTATCTTTTACAAGGCCATAAGCGATCATTTCGCCTAGTTTTTCGCACGCCATGCCCTCATTTTCGTCACACATTTTTGTAAAAATTTTCTCAGCCTGAACTCTATCTTTTGCTACGCCGTCGCCGTTAAATAGCATGATCGCATTCATCGTGCAAGCTTTTTTCTCGCCCTCGCCGCAAGCTTTGTTAAAAGCAAGATAAGCCTCGTTAAAATTTTTCTTTGCATAAAGCTCGTTTGCCTTGTCTAAATTTTCATTTGCCATAGCATTTAACGCAAAAAGCGCCGCCGCTAAAACTAAAATTTTCTTCATATTTTCTCCTTATTTAAATAACTTTGGATGGTATTTTTTCATATATTCAACTATCTCTATGACCTCGTCGCTACCACTAGCATCAGAGTTTTCTAGCGCATCATCGATGCACTCGACATAGAGATTTGCCGCCTCTTCAAGCTTGTCTTTTTTCACTCCAGCATAGTAAAACATCGCCTCAAGCACCATGCTAAGCTCGTAGCTAAGCTCCTCTACGCTTACCTCTTCTTCTTTCATATCTCCTCCTGTGTTTTTTTAGTTATTAGATCAACTATCTGCGCCTTGATCGGCTCATAGCTAAAGCCATCTTTGAAATTTGCAAATAGTCCGCCGCTTGCATTCACGTGTCCGCCACCGCCAACTAGGTGTTTTGCCATGGCGCTAACATCAAGCTTGCCATTTGCGCGAAAACTTAGCGTTTTTTTATTTGTCACGTCGATAAAGAAGTCAAATTCAGGATTTGCCACTAAAAAGTCGTTGCCGATAACCGAAACATTGCCGATATTGTAGGTTAAAATTCCTTTATGATCTTTATAGTTTATGCTAAATTTCTCTTTATTTTCACTAAGTTTTTTTACGACATAGTTTGAAATTAGATTGCTTAGCGTATCGTCTTTATCCTCTTTGAAAAATGACTTCTTAATAGCATGCACCTGCATATCAAGGCCGATATAGTCGTTTTTCTCGTTAAAAAATTTGCTTGCTTCTTTTAGGATGTGATCCATATAGAGGTTATTTTCAGCTTCAAACATCACTTTATTTATCTCTTTAGCATTTGCCACAAGCCCCAAGCAGACCTTTCCCATCTCGAAATTTTTATCATCTTTTAGCCAGATATCCACGGCATTTACGACGTCACTAAAAATTTCAAGCTCTTTGTTTTTGCCAAAGATGCCCGCAAAAAAGTCGTAAGTGATCTTTGTAGCGCACCTTGAACTATCCAAAAAATACCATGAGTAAGCGCTCGCGCACTCGGCACCGCTTTGGTGATGATCTAGCAAAAATAGCTTTATATTTTTACCCCTTATCATATCTTCAAAGCTCTCGCACTGAGCTAGGCTTAAATTTAGATCAGTGATCAAGATGATGTTTTTATCGTCATTTGAGGCATCTATCTCAGTTAAAATTTGAGCAAATTTATCATCTATCTCTCTGCCGTAGTTTGAGTTTAGAAATTTCACATCTTTGAAGTAAAAATTTGTTATGTATTGCGCGCCGTATCCGTCAAGATCGGTGTGCGAGAGGTGATAAATTTTCATCGTTTTCCTTTATAAATTTTCTATTTCTATGACGCCAATCGTTTCAAATGGCGTATTTGCCGAGATCTCAGCAAAGCTTAGCACCACGATGTCGATGGCAAAATTTGCGCAGATATTTGCTATAAATTTTCTTAGACTTGGCTCCACACAAAGCACCATTTCACCGTGCTGACTCATCGGACGTTTCTCTTTTTCATGCCTTAGAGCCTGAACGATCGATGAAGTTTGAGCCACATTTATCATCAGGTGATACGCGCCGTCTTTATACTGCACCGCATCCATAAGCTTTTGCTGCGCAGCACTATCTAAAATGTAAAAATTTAGCTGACCTTTTTCATCAACATAAAGCGAGGTGATGACACGCGAGAGCGCTGCACGTACGTGCTCGATGATCATATCTAGGTTTTTACTAACCTCGGCGATGTCGCTAATTGATTCAAGTATACTAAGCAGATCTTTGATCGGTATATTGTCTTTAAGCAACGCTTTTAAAACCTTTTGGATCAAATTTATAGGTGCGATCCTTAGCGTATCCTCGACTACAACTGGGTAGTCGATCTTTAGTTTGTCTAATAAATTTTGCGTCTCTTGGCGAGTTAGAAGCTCGGCTGCGTTTTGCTTGATAAGCTCGCTCATATGTGTTGAGATGACGCTTGCAGGATCAACTATCGTGTAGCCGCTAAGTATGGCGTCCTCTTTGACGCTAGCGTCGATCCAAAGAGCGTCTAGTCCAAAAGCTGGCTCTTTTGTCGGAATACCCTCGATATCTTCGCTAACTAGGCCACTATCCATCGCTAGAAATTTATCCGCATAAATTTCACCCTGACCAATTACGATACCTTTTAGCTTAAAGCGGTACTCGTTTGGCGGTAGTTGAAGGTTGTCACGAATTCTTATCTTTGGCATCAAAAAGCCAAGACTTGAAGCGATATTTCGCCTCATAGCGCGAATTCTCTCGATTAGATCCACATCAGCTAGCTTTAGCAAACCATATCCTAGGTCGAGCTCTAAAATTTCAAGCTTTAAGATATCGTTTATCTTTGTCTCTTCTTCTCTTGCGATCTCTTCGTCGCTCTTCTTTGGCACCTTAGTAGTGGCACCACTAGCAGCTGCCCCTGCTCCACCTTGCGTAGCGGCTCCAGCTTTTTTAGAAGCTGTTTTGTCTTTTGACGCAAGGCTTAAATTTAGCCCGCCATCTTTGGTCTGCTTGATGATGTAGCCAAGTCCCAAAAATAGCACTGCAATGAAGCCAAGAGATAGAGTTGGTAGGCCAGGAACAAGGGCAAACATAAATAGTATGAAGCCCACTATTAGCAATGTTTTATAATCCCCTAAGAGCTGATTTAACGTACCCTCTGCAAAGTCCTCGTCGTCTTTGCTAGCCCTTGTGATGATAATAGCAGTCGCTGTTGAAGTGATAAGTCCTGGGATCTGGCTCACAAGGCCATCACCGATAGTTAGGATCGTATAATACTGAGCAGATGTCGCCATATCAAGGCCATGCTGAAACGAACCGATAGCAAATCCACCGATGATGTTTATAATAGTGATAATGATGCCAGCGACAGCGTCACCTTTTATAAATTTAGAAGAACCATCCATCGCGCCGTAGAAATTTGCCTCGCCGATGATAGCCTGGCGTCTTTCGCGCGCTGTTTTTTCGTCTATCAGACCTGCATTTAGGTCCGCGTCTATTGCCATTTGCTTACCTGGCATCGCATCAAGTGTAAAACGTGCTTGCACTTCACTTACACGAGTTGAACCTTTGGTTACAACCATGAAATTTATGAGTACCAGGATACAAAAGACGATGGTGCCGATGACAAAGTTGCCACCAACGACAAAATTTCCAAAACTTGAGATGATCTCACTAACCGCTTCTGGGCCGTTGTGACCTTCACTTAAGATCATACGCGTGGTTGCGATGTTTAGCGAGAGGCGAAAAAGCGTAACGATAAGGATCAGTGTCGGAAATGTGCTAAGATCGGTTGGTTTTGGCACATAAATCGAAATTAAGATTATAAGCACTGAAATCGAGATCGAAAGTGCCAAGAAAAAGTCAAGCACCGCACTTGGAAGCGGTACGATGATGATAGCAAGGATGGCAACAATGATACCAACGATGCTAAGACTTTTAAACTTAACAATTGGCGCAAGAAACGGCGCAACAAGAGTTAAGATATTATTTTTTTGCTTTGCCAATTCTACTTCTTAACGATGTCACTTAGCTTGATCGCATCAAGCATCTCGTCGATCTTGCTTTGAAGACCGCTAAACATCGACCAAATTTGACAGCTTGAGGCTTTATTTGATGGGCAGCCATCTGCAGAAGATGAGCACTCAAAGACATTAAGTTCACGTTTTTCGGCACACTCAATTATCTTCTTTATGCTTAAATTTTCAGGTTCGTTATTTAGTGCGAAACCGCCATTTGCCCCTTTAAACGACTTTAAAATTCCATCTTTTGCAAGATTTTGTAAAATTTTGGCTAAAAAGCTTTTTGAAATTTTAAGCTCATTTGAGATCGTATCAACATCAACTGGTGATGATTTTTGAGATATTAAAATAAGTGAAAGTAGAGCGTATTCGCTTGCCTTTGTAAAAAGCATTTATCTTCCTTAAATTCTTTAAATAGCCATTATTCTATAAAATTTTTACTGCATTTTTCATTAATTTTTAAAAAGCACCGTTTTATCTAATTTTATGTTTTAAATGCTATAATCGCTCTTCCAAAATTCACCAATCAGGAGGTCATTATGGCTTTGGATTCGGCTAAAAAAGCTCAAATAGTTGCGAAATTCGCTAGAAAAGAGGGAGATACAGGCTCTCCAGAAGTTCAAATAGCTCTTTTAACAGCTAGAATAACTGAACTTACAGAACACCTTAAAATTTTCAAAAAAGACTTTTCATCACGCTTAGGTCTTTTAAAACTAGTTGGTCAAAGAAAAAGACTTTTAAAGTATCTTAAAAACAAAGACTACACTACATATTCAAAACTAATCTCTGAGCTTGGCTTAAGAGATAAATGATCCATCGGAGAGCGATCTGCTCTCCTTACTAAATTTCATTTATATATTTCTTTTATTCAAAATTTTACAGTCTATTTTAAAATTTTCCATCTTTAGTATTAATTTATCTACTCACAATATGACTAACCTTTTTAAATAAAGTAAAATTAGAATTAATTTATTCATTTTATATAAAAAGCTAAATCTCTATATCTTTATTTCTTTTATAATAAATTTATCAATTTTAAATAAATTTTAAAATCCCTAGATAATTGACTTTAGTAGAACTATATTAATTTTAACTTAGAATATAAATTTATTTTTAATAATAAAGAATTTTTATTAAAGATTAAGAATTCGGCTAGTAATATTACTCATATAGAAATATGCAAATATTGCATAGTAAAGGAGAAAATGATGAAAGAGGGCAAAGTCATCTGTCCTTATTGTGGGACGGGCTGTCAAGTAACCTTGCATGTGGAAAATAACGTCGTTCGTGCTGCAACTGGCGTTGAAGACAATCCGGTTAATCAAGGAAATTTATGCTTAAAAGGCTTTTATGGCTGGGATTACGTTGCAAGTCCAGATAGACTCACAAAACCACTTATCAGAAAGAAAAATGGCGTATTTTCAAAGGATGGTGATTTTGAGGAAGCCAGCTGGGACGAAGCACTTGACCTTGTTGTAGAAAAAATGAAAGAAGCCAAAGAGAAATACGGCCCTGACTCATTAGCTGGAAATTTCTCAGCACGTTGCACACTTGAGGACAACTACGTTGCTCAAAAACTAATGCGCGCTGTAATTGGCACAAATAACGTCGATCACTGTGCTAGAATTTGACACGCTCCGACAGTAGCAGGACTTGCTAAAACAATCGGAAACGGAGCTGCCACAAATAGCTTTACAGAGATTGGCACTTATAGTAACTGTATATTAATGATAGGCTCAAACCCAGAAAATGGCCACCCAATAGCAGCTATGCACATCCAAAGAGCGCTAAACCGCGGTGCAAAACTGATCGTTATCGACCCTATCAAGACCGAGTTTGCAAGTAGAGCAGACATCCACTTGCAGCTAGAGCCTGAGCACAACATCCCAGTTATCAACGCACTTCTTTATACTATCATCGAAGAAGGCCTTGTAAATGAGGAATTTGTAAGAGACCACACAATAGGCATCGAGTATGTTAAAGAAGCTGTAAAAGACTATGCCCCAGAGGTTGTAGCAAAATACACAAGGCTAAATCCAGAGGATATCAGAGCAGCTGCTAGAATGTATGCTACAACCAAACCAGCCGTCATCACTCACGGTATGGGCGTAACTCACTTCAACCACGGCGTTGGCGGAGTTTGCGATGTATCAAATTTATTCTTGATCACTGGCAATATCTGCGAGCTTGGCACAGGTGACTTGCCACTTAGAGGTCAAGAGAACGTTCAAGGCTGCTGCGACATGGGCGTTTTACCAAACATCTTCCCAAATCTTGGCTCAGTAACTGACCCAGAGCAAAGAGCTTGGTTTGAGAAAATTTGGCACTTAGAGCCTGGATTTTTAAACTCAAAGATAGGTATCCATAAAACTGAAGTACCTGATGCGATCCTTGATGGCAGAGTTCATTTCTTCTGGACTATCGGCGAAAACCCGGTCATCTCTGAGCCAAATACAAACCACTTCTTAAAAGGCATCGCAAATGTCGATTTCTACGTGGTTCAAGATCTATTTTTAACTGAGACTTCGCTAAAAGCTGACGTCGTTCTCCCTGGCGTTGCAAGTAGCGAAAAAGAGGGTCTTTACACAAACGCGGAGCGCCGTGTCCAACACAACGAAGCAGTCATCACACCTCCAGGTGATGCTAGACAAGACTGGTGGATCGTTTGCGAGATCGCACGTCGTTTGGGCGCAACCGAGGGCTTTAATTTTAACTCACCAGAAGAGATTTGGGAAGAAGTTAGAAAATGCGACCCTAGACGCTACGGCGGCATGAGCTACTATAGACTTAAAAAATATCACGGACTTCACTGGCCATGCCCAACTGAAGATGATATGGGTGGTCAAAGCCTCTATCTTGATAAGAAATTCTTTACCCCTGATGGCAAAGGTCGCTTTGTGCCTTGCTTATTTGTGGATAAGGCTGATGAGATCGAGAGCGCAAAACTTGAGTTTGCTAAGAAGATGAATATGTCACCTGAGTATCCTATCATGGCTGGTTCAGTCGATGAGAAGACTGACGCTGAGTATCCGATACAGCTTTTAACTACAAGAAAAGTTTATCAATACACAGTTGGCACCATGACAAGACGCTCACGTGCTATCGAAGAGGGCGGAGATAGCATCGGACCTATCGCTGAGATGAGCCCAGCGCTTGCAGAAAGATACGGACTAAAACAAGGCGACTTTATCAAAGCTTGGAGTAGATACGGTTACATCGTCGTAAAAGCTGAAGTGACTGACATCGTGCCTGATGGCATCATACAGATGACTTTCCACTACTGGGAGAGCTCTTGCAACGAGCTAACAAGCAGCGGTTGGGACTACATCAGTAAGACTCCGACATTTAAAGCAGCTATCCAGATCAAAAAGATCGATGAAGAGGAATTTTTACGAGTTCGCGAGCTAAAACGCGAGAAATTCCAAACTTCAAAGATCATCTACGATGACTTCCACCACCACGGAAACGCAGCGATAAATGAGTAAATTTAGCGGGTAACTCCCGCTAAATTTCTTTACTATTAAATTTCATTGTCCAAAAATGCTGACATTGCAAAGCAAAATCTAAATTTTAAATTCACTGTTTGTGATTAAATTTTATATTTAAATACAAAAGCAGATATTTTTAAATTTACTTAAACGCCAAAAAGCTCATGAAATTTCCCCATTTAAATGTGCTCTCGACACGCTTAAAGCCAGCATTTAGGGCTAAGTTTCTATTTTCTTCTTCAGTATATGGCACCAGCACATTTTCAAGCGCCTCTCTTTTTTGAGCGATCTCGTAGCGTGAGTAGCCTTGCGCTTGCTTGTAGTCCTCGTAAATTTCTATGACGCTTTTAGTAAGCTTTTTATCCTCAAAGATGATCTTTTCACTAAACAAAAAGACTCCATTTTCATTTAGTCCGTTATAAATTTTTTGCACTAGATCGGCCCTTTTTGGCGGTCTGATAAACTGCAAAGTATAGTTTGCCAAAACTGCATCAAAGCCCGCTAGCTCACACTTTAAAATATCATCAAGCAAAAATTTTATCTTTGCTCCATATGCCTTTGCCTTGTTTTTGGCATTTGCTAGCATCGCCTCAGAGTTATCCACACCGCTTAGCACGAGGTCGTTTCTAAGGTTATTTAGTAAAAGTAGGCTATTTGCCGTCGAGCAGCCAAGGTCGCATACACTTGCATCTTTTGGCAAAATTTTAGCTAGCAGCTTTGCGTTTAGATTTGAGCTCACGTCGTAAAATGGCACCGAGCGCGAGATCATATCATCAAAAACGCTCGCCACAAAGTCATCAAATTCAAACTGCTTGCTTATAGGCTCCTTAAAAATTTCATCTCTCATATGCCAGCTCCGTATCCATCAAAGTATCTCATCGTCTCTCCAAAAAAGAGATCGCACACGCCCACGCACTGTCTAGCCTCGTTTATATCACGCTTTATCTGCTCTTTTAGCTCGCTAAGATTATTAAATTTTTTATTATCTCTTAGGCGTTTTATGAAGCAAACGGCAACGTGCTTCGTTACTTTTGGCGCGACCTCGTCTAAGATGTGCGTCTCGACACTAAAATTTCCATCCGTACTAAGTCTGTTGCCTATAAAAGTGACCGAGCCATAGGTGTATGAGCCCATCCTCGTTCTTGTCGCATAGACGCCCTCACGCGGCAAAAGATAGCTTTTTATATCTAAATTTAGCGTAGCAACCAACTCTTTTGCGCCGATGCCCTGCCCTTTTATCACGTTGCCCTCGATTGAGTACTCCCTGCCTATTAGCCTGTTTGCCTCATCGATGTTGCCTTGGCGTATCAGCTCTCTGATTGATGAGCTATGCACGCCCATGCCGTCATAACAAACCTCATCAACGACGACTACCTCGCCATCAAAAATCCTTTTCAGATCGTGCTTGTCCCACGCTCTGTTTCTGCCAAATCTAAAATCAAATCCAACAACGATCTTTTTTAAATTTTTAAAATCCCTCTTTAAAAGTGCGATAAATTCCTCACCGCTAAGCCCTTTTATGCTTTCAAAATCATACAAGAAGCAAGGATAGTTTGAGTACTCGGCTCGCTTTAGCTTTGGCGTTATGTTTGCCTTATTTTTGTCGATGACGACAAGTCCGCCAAACTCGCCAAGCTGCTTTAAGAGCTGCTTGTGCCCCCTGTGCACGCCGTCAAAGTGCCCGATCGCAACGGCAGTGATGTTATCTTTTGTTAAAAGCGTAGAAAAATTCGGCATTTCCCTCTTTCCCTTTTACTTCGCACTCTTTGCAAGCTATCATTTTAAATCCTAAGCCATTAGCCATCACTTCAAACCTCTTCATTGCTAAATTTATAGCTTTCATATCAGTGACGACGCCTTTTTTATTTCGTTTTACGCCAACACCCACTTCAAATTGTGGCTTAAAGAGTGTGATAATGAGCGAATTCCCACTTGCTAGCTCACAAATAGCAGGCAAAATTTCAGCTAAAGAGATAAAGCTAACATCGCAGGTTATTAGATCAAATTTATCTTGCTCTTGCTTGGTAAACTCTCTTATATCGGTCTTCTCATAAATTTTTACTCGCTCATCACTTCTTAGACTGGCATCTAACTGATCAGTGCCAACATCCACACCAGTCACGCTTTTTACGCCACGCTCAAGCAAAATTTGCATAAAGCCACCAGTCGAGCTACCTATATCAAGCGCATTTTTGCCAGTTAGATCAAATTTTACCGTCTCCAAAAAGCTCTTTAGCTTCAAAGCTCCTCGCCCAACGTAAATTTCATCAAGCAGCGAAATTTTAGCCTCACTAACCTCGCTTGAAACCTTGGTGCAAATTTCGCCATTTGTTAGCACCTTGCCAGATTTAATGAGCTCACTCGCCTTGTTTCTGCTTATGTTTAAAACGCTTGCGACGTAGTTATCAAACCTCAAGTTTTAGCCTCTCATATTCGCTCTCATCGATCACTCGCACGCCTAGCTCATTTGCTTTATCAAGCTTACTGCCAGCCTCATCGCCAGCTAAAACAAAGTCCGTTTTTTTAGAAACTGAGCTTGAAACCTTTGCGCCAAAACTCTCAAGCTCGGCCTTTATCTCATCTCTTGGGCGACTTAGCGTGCCAGTTATCACGACCGTCTTGCCACTTAGCGCGTTTGAGACGCTTTGCACCTGCGCCACGCTTGGCTGCACGATCTGGCTAAGAGCTAAAATTTCTGCTCTATTTACCTCGGCAAAGTCAATTAGGCTATTTGCCATCTCCACGCCAAAGCCCTCAAGCGAGACAAGCTCCTCAAAACTAGCATCAAGCCAGCCCAGCCCAAAGCTACTTGCAAGCTTTTTAGCTGCCACTTCGCCAATGTGCTCGCAGCCAAGCCCCGTGATGAAGCGCGAAAGCTCCGCACCCTTACTGGCTTCGATAGCGTTTAAAAGGTTATTTACCTTTTTCTCTTTAAAGCCCTCAAGCGCCATGAGATCATCAAATTTAAGGCCGTAAATGTCTTTTATGCAGAAAATTAGTCCTTTATCAAATAGCAAATTTACGATCGCGTCGCCAAGGCCATCTATGTTTAGGCATTTTTTCGATGCGTAGTGGATTATTGAGCCCACCACTCTTGCCCTGCAGCTTAAATTTTGGCACTTTACAAAGACCCCTTCATCAAGCAGGTGCGAGCCGCAAACTGGGCAAAATTTAGGCCTATCAATCGCTTGCTCGCTGCCATCTCGCCTATCTTTAAAGACCTTTGTGATCTTTGGTATCACATCTCCTGAGCGGATGATGCCGATGTAGTCGTTTTTCATGACGCCAAGGCGCTCGATCTCGTCAAAGTTATGAAGCGTAGCGGATTTTACATTTGCGCCATCTATATTTACCTCATCAAGCACACCAACAGGTGTTACTACGCCGCTTCTGCCAACCTGAAGTGCAACATCTCTTAGCCTAGTCACCTTTTCAATGGCTGGAAATTTAAACGCCACCATAAATTTTGGAAATTTGACCGTATAGCCTAGCTCTTCGCAGCGCGTAAGGTCATTTACACGTATCACCATACCATCCATCATCACGCTTTTTGAGTCACGATTTGCCAAAAGCTCGTTGTATGCAGCCTCAAGCTCATCCTTTGTTAAAATTTTAAAAAAATCATCTCTTTCAAAGCCAAGATCACGCACAAATTTCATCACCTCGCTGTGATCTTTTAGCCCAAGGCTCTGCTCGCCTACACCCCACGGTATGAAAAGCAGCTTTCTTTTAGCAGTGACTGCGCTATCAAGCTGTCTTAGGCTTCCGGCAGCTGCATTTCTAGGGTTTGAAAGCGACGCCTCGCCATTTTTTGCGCGCTCTGCGTTTAGAAGCTCAAAGTCATCTTTTCTTATGACGACTTCGCCTCGAATTTCGATAAGTCCTTTGTAGCTAATGCTATTTGGCACCGAGCTAATGGTCCTTGCATTTTGTGTCACATCCTCACCAGTAACGCCATCACCCCTAGTTATCGCCCTAACTAAAACACCATTTTCATAGAGTAAATTTAGGCTCGCTCCGTCAAATTTAGGCTCGGCTACAAAAGTTAAATTTTCTTTCTCGCCGCGTTTTAGCCACGCATCAAGCTCGCCAAGATCAAAGATATCTTCCATACTCCACATGCGCTTGATGTGATTGGCCTTACTAAAGCCTTCTTTTACAGTACCGCCCACGCGTTTTGTAGGTGAAAAGATAGAAATTTCGCTTGGATTTGCCTGCTCGAAGGCCAACACTGCGTGATAGAGCGCGTCATACTCCTCGTCGCTTGCAAGCGGCTCATCATCGTCGTAGTAGGCATTTGCCCACACATTTAGCGTATCTATCGCTCGTTCGTACTCTTGTTTTGTCATTTTTGCTCCAAATTTACACCGCATTTTATCTTAAACATACTTTATAAATGATCCAAATTTAGCTCTCTTGCGTCACAAAGATGGACATTTTTATAGACCTTTGCTATCTCATCTCTAGCTCTCATCAGCGCAAAGCCAAGTAAATTTTGCCCGCGCCACTTCATAGGATTTTGCGCATTTTCATCGCTTGCGGCCAAACCTATGCCCCAGATTTTATCAACTGGGCTTGCCTCAACCAAAATTTTATCCTTTGTCGAGAGCAAAAACTCTCGCAAAGGGGCATTTTGGCTAAATTTTAGATAACTCGCATTTAGCACGACACCAAATTTGACCTCGTCCCAGACCTTAGCGTCAAAGCCACGCACCTGCCTGCCAAGCGCCTTCATCTGCGCTGGATCTTTGGCGGATAAAATTTGTTCCAAAGCCTCTTTATCGCCAAAACACTCGGCTTTTTTAGCCATCATATATTGCTCGGCGCAAATGTATTTAGTTTCATCTTGCCAAAAACTAGAGCCATACCACTGACTAAGGCAGCTTGCGCTTAAATTTGCGCTCTTTTGATGACCCCAAAATAAGAGAAATTTATCCGACTTGCCAGCGTTATAGCGCTTTTTAAGCCACTTTAACTCATATCTAGGCTCACGCTCCCAAAGGTCGGTGACAAAATCATCCTTGATAAAAAGCGTGCTTTCATCAAAGCCTAGCCTCTCATCCCAGTATCCACGCCACGTCGCAGGCTCGGCAAAGAGCTGCTCGTATTGACGTTTTTCATCTTGACTTAGCGTTTTTAGCCACTCATTAAATTTAAACTTATAATCCTCGCCGCAGCCCATCCTCCAGCCGATAGAAAAGGGAGCAATCTGGGGAAATTTGATCCAAGGTGGCGGCAATAAATTTTTCATCTAGCCTCTTTTTAGCCAAGCGCCCTACCAAAGCGTGGCTTGGCTCATCGCCTCGTGCATATTAAAAAGCTGTCTGTGCTCGGCCACATCGTGCGTTCTTATGATCTGCGCGCCATTTTCGAAGGCTTTTAGATGCAGATAAAGTGAGCCTGGCAAGCGCTCCTTAACCTCGCTTTTATAGTAGTGATTTATGACTGATTTGCGGCTAGCACCAACTAGCAGCGGGTAGCCAAATTTCAAAAAATGCTCCAAATGCTTAATAAGCAGCAAATTTTGCTCAGCCGTCTTACCAAAACCGATACCCACATCAAGCACTATCTTTTTAGCGCCAAGCTCCTTTGCTAGGACTATCTTTTGCTCAAAAAAGTCTGAAATTTCGCCAATTAAGTCATTATACTTTGGCGCAATCTGCATGGTAGCAGGGTCTCCTTGCATGTGCATCATGCAAAACTGGGCGTCATATCTTGCAGCAAGCGTGGCTAAATTTGCATTTGCCGTGATGTCGTTTATCATCTTAAAGCCGTGGTTTAGAGCAAATTCTAAGCAATACTCATCAAAGCTATCAAGGCTAAATTTCGCCTTTTCGTGTAAATTTAGCTTGTAAATTTCTTCTATGATATCTTTTATGCGCCTAAACTCCTCCTCACGTCCGCAATACTCGCTCCCTGGCCTTGAGCTAACGCCGCCAAGATCGATGTAGTCCGCACCTGCTTCGATCATACTTTCAATCTTTACTATGCCATTTTGCGTATTTATGTGGCTTTGCTCGTTAAAACTATCTGTATTTATGTTTGCAACGCCCATTATAAGAGGCTTTGTTGGCTTTATAAATTTTGTCTCTAAAAAGGCTGCTAAATTTTTAAGTCCAAAGTCTTGCAACTTCTCTTTTTTGGCTAGCTGCCCAAGTTGTGCATTTGTCGCCATTAGTAAGGCTTTGTTTAGACTCTCACGACCCAAAATCGTATCTTTATGCGTCACAAGCTCAGCTCCAACGCTTAGAGCATCTTGCTTTAGAATATTTGCCGCTGGGGTTTTTATCTCATCTATAAATATAAAATTTATCTCGCTCTTTTCATGCATGAGCTTCACACCAGCAGGGCTTGGCGAGATGGCTTTGCAAATTTCATCAAAGTTACTTTTGTTATTTATCTTATAAATTTTCAACGTCGTCCTTTTTGAAATATAGTAAGCAGTAGTGGTGTTAGCACGGCGTGAGACTTGGCATTTAGATCTGCTAGCTTTATAAGCGAGAAAAAATAATCCATCTCATCGCCGCTAAATTTATACCCAGCATCAACTGCTTTTGTCACGATAACGCCAACAAGCTCTTTTAGCTCGTTTTTGCCAAATTTCTGAGCTTGCTCGTCTGCGATCTTTTGATCGATAAAGCTTGTTATCTCTTTTAGGCTAAGTGTTTTTAAGTTTAGATCAAGAGTTATTTTTGGCTTTTTTGTGAGATTATTTTCTATGAGCATTCTTGATCTAATCGTTGGTAGAAGTAAATTTTTACTCTGTGTTGCTATTATAAATTTGATATTTCTTGGAGGCTCTTCGATGATCTTTAAAAGTGCGTTTTGAGCCTCTGTCCTAAAAGAATTAGCATGTATTACTAAAATTTTTTCATCTTTTTCAGCAATGTAAGCTTCTGCGATGACCTCCTTTGCATTTTCTAGCAAAAAATCATCGCTTATAAAAAATCTTAAATTATTTATGCCAAACTCGCTTTCAAGCTTGGCTTTTAAACTTTCAAAATCGCTTGTAACGACGATTTTATTAAGCATTTAGAGTATCACCTTTGCAAAGAGCGCCGCATCGATGCTTTTATCAAAAATTTTGCAAAGACTTATTAGTTTAATGTCTAAATTTTCATCGCTCGAGCTAAGAGTAAAGCTATTTTGCGCCTGCTCGTCAAATAGCCACATATAACTATCCTCATCACTTTTAGCTAAATTCGCATATTTATCAAGGCTCTTTCCGATATAAAAAAACAAGTAACCGTTTGGAAAAGCAAGACTTAGCATATCTTTTAGAAGCTGCTTTTGCTCATTTGTCTCTATCTCATCAAGCGATGGATAAAGCGATCTTAGGCTAAAAAATGGCAAAAACGGCCTTATGCTTTTTGAATAGTTCATCTTTTTTAAAAGATAAATTTCAAACCATCTTCGCTCTTCATCACTTATAGTTATAAAAGCCCTTCCTTCAAGTAAAAATTTAAGCCTAGATGCGAGCAAAGGCGTCCATTCAACACGCCTTTCCTCCATCCAGCTCATCAAAGGGCCTTCGTCCCTAATAGCCTTTAACGTCCACTGAATAAAATCTTGCATTATTTATCTAGCTTATAAGCATCATGAAGTACGCGAACCGCTAGCTCGCCATATTTTTGATCAACGATCATTGAAATTTTTATCTCGCTTGTTGAGATCATTTGGATATTTATACCTTCTTTTGCAAGCGTTTCAAATGCTAAACATGCTACGCCGCTATGGCTCTTCATGCCTACGCCAATAACTGAAACTTTTACGATCGCGTCATCAAATTCTATATGTTTTGCAGCCGAGAGCTTTTGCATAGTCTCTTTTGCTAGCTCAAGCTCGTTTTGCGGCACTGTAAAGCCTAAATTTGTAGTGCCGTCATGTCCTACGTTTTGGATGATCATATCTACGTTTATATTTTCATGAGCTAAAGCTGTAAAAATTTCTGCTGCAATGCCAGGCTTATCAACTACGCCTCTTAGTGTTACTCTTGCTTGATTTTTATCTAGTGCTATTCCGCTTACTAAAACTGCTTCCATATTGTCATCTTCCTTTGCTATTAATGTACCTTCGTTGTGATTAAAGCTACTTCTTGTAATGAGTTTTACATTTAGTTTTTTTGCTAGCTCGACTGAGCGATTTTGTAGTACCTTTGCTCCAGCAGAAGCGAGCTCTAGCATCTCATCATAGCTTATCTTCTCAAGTTTTTTTGCCTTTTTTTCTATCCTTGGATCAGTCGTATAAACGCCATCAACATCGGTAAAAATTTCGCATAGATCAGCATCAAGCGCCCCTGCTAATGCAACTGCACTAAGATCACTGCCGCCTCTACCAAGTGTCGTAATATCGCCTTTTTCATCTATGCCCTGAAAACCGGCTACAACCACGATCTTGCCAGCTTTTAGCTCAGCTTTTAGCCTTTGTGTATCTATCTTTTCTATTCTAGCTTTTGTATGTACATCATCGGTAATAATGCCCGCCATCGCACCTGTCATACCTACACACGCATAGCCTTTTGCATTAAGTGCGATCGTTAAAAGCGCGGTCGTTACTTGCTCTCCAGAGCTTAAAAGCATATCAGTGGCGACGCCATCTGGGTGTTTTGAAAAATACTCACTATATTCAACCAATTGATTTGTAACTCCGCTCATCGCAGAAACTACCACAACTACGTCTGCACCGCTATTTTTTGTCTCAATGACTCTATTTGCCACAGCTTCGATGCGTTCAAGTGTTCCTACGCTAGTTCCGCCAAATTTTTGAACGATCAACATCAAAAATATCCTTTCTCTTTAAAATAACTCAAAACCTTTTCATAAATAGGCTTTTTAAAGTGATTTATACCCTCTAAACTTCTACCAAAATCTACAAATTTATATTCACTAAACTCGGGATGCTCTGTCTTTAAATTTATGCTGGCACCATTTTTAAGTCTAACCAAAAAATATTTTTGCGTCTGTCCATCAAATGGATAAAATTTCTTTGCCGCATTAGCTGGAAAGTCGTAGCTTAGCCACTGCGGATACTCATCTAAGATATCGATTTTATCAGTTCCGATCTCTTCTTTAAGCTCCCTTTTTAAAGCCTGCTTTGGACTCTCACCTTCGTCTATTCCGCCTTGAGGAAACTGCCAAATATCATCCATATCCACCCTTTTTGCGACTAAAATTTCACATTTAAATGGATACAAGCTAGACAAAATAACAGCTGCCACATTTGGTCTGTATTTTTTTTGCATGATTTTTCCAAAAATTTTATTTGGGATAATAACTAAAAAGAGTTAAGAGATAGATAAATAAGACTACTTTTTACGACGTTTGTAGTAAATCACACAGCCACTAAAAAGTAGCACGCCAACTCCACAAGAAGCCATAAAAAAGATAAATTTTCCAGCCTCTCCGAATGTATATCCAGCGTGCAAATCAAGCATAAATTTATAAATTTCAAAAGATTTTGGCATGGTGTTTTTTAAAATTTCTCCACTTGCCGTATCGACTACAAACCTAACGCCATTACTCTCACTAGCGCCTTTTGGCAAGTAAAAGATCATAAATTTTACGCCGTCTTTATTGAGAATAAAATTTAAAGCATCAAACTCATTTCCAAATTTTAAAGTAAAAATTTCATAAGCTTTTTGAAGATTTTCTACCTTTTGCTCATCATTTAGGCTAAAACCATTTTTACTAGTAAAATTTGGCTTTTTAAAGACCTTCTCTTCGCCACAAATTTGATTTATAAAAAGAGCAAATTTCTCATAAGAAAAGTATAGACCGCTAAAACAGATAATAAGCAAAATGGCTCCCAAATAAAGCCCTAAAAATCCATGCAGTGAATATAAAAACGCAAATTTCTTTGCCTTTAGGTTTAGCTTAAAGGCACTAATAAATTTGCTTCTAAATCTCCAAAATTGTATAAACGCTCCAGTCAATAAAATCACAAGTAGTGCAAGCGTTGAAATCGCCACTAGCTCACTTGCGAATTTAGATAAATTTTCATTTTTAAATAGAGCTAGTCCTAGATTTTTATGTAAATTTAAAGCTAGCCCTATAAATTTTTCCACACTGTTTTCAGAGACTACCTCGCCCGTATAAGGATCTACAAAGAATGACTTAAACTCGCCACTCTCGCTTGTGCCACTTACTACATAAGCTCTATTTGCCTCGCCTTTTATCTTTATATAACTAAGGTTAAAATTTGGCCAAGTCTTATTAAAGACCTTTAAAATTTCATCTATTTTTAAAGCGCTTTTATTAGTCGTTATGTCTATCTCATCTTTACTAAAAGCTTCAATTATCTCATCGTGATACGAAATAATTGCTCCACTAATTGAGATTATCAAAAGCGGTAAAGCAAAGATAAGAGCTAAAATTAAGTGAAATTTTCGCCAAATTTTAAACATTTTAAAACTTTAGATTAAAGCCAAGTTCGATCTTTTGCCCATCGGCTATTAAGATATCATATCCGTTTGATCTTGTCGTAAAAAACTCGTTAAAGAGATTATAAACGCTTAGGTTTAGGCTGAAATTTTTAGTTACATTGTAGTTTATGCCAAGATCCGCAATAACGTAAGCTCCCATATCATTAGCATAGTTAAAAGAGTTTTTAGTTCTACCATAGTAATTTATCTGTGACCAGAAATTTAGCCATCTATTTAGCTCGTAGTTCGCTCCAAATTTAAATGTATGAAGCGGATAGTTGTTTAAGGTTTTACCAGCTTCTGGTCCATCTTTTTGTTTTGATTTTGTATAAACATAGCTTTGATTTAGTCTAAGAGCATTTGTCACCTGCTACTCATTTGTTAGCTCAACTCCGTAAATTTCAGCCTTGCCGATATTTATACTCTCCCAAATACCATTTGGATAAATTTTACCTTTATGCATACAAACGCTGCCTCTTGAGCAGATAGGGTTATAGCTTAACATATCTTTAAAACTTGTGTAAAAGCCAGTTAAAGACGTTTCAAAACCTTCATTATTATTATAAACGCCACCAAATTCATAACTTACGCTTGTCTCTGGCTTAAGGCTGCTTCTACCAAGCTGTGCTCCGCGTCCTCCAGCAAATGGCAACGCAAGATCTTGTGTGCGTTGCTTGATATCGGGTGTTGCATAACCTGTGCTAACTCCACCCTTTAAGGCGAAAAAGTCGTTTAAGCTATAGATGCCATAAATTCTTGGTGAAACGTGCGATCCATAGTTTTCATCGTAGTTATAACGAATACCAGTACTTAAGATAAAGTCTTTTGTAAGATGATAATCATCTTCGCCGTAAAGCGAAACATCATACCTTTTTACATTTGCCGCATCTGCTGTGGTAGCCTTTTCGTCAAGCTTTTCTTTTTTAGCGTTTAGTCCTAATGTAAAGGTATTATTATCGGTAAAATATGAGCCTTTTGTATCAAAATTTAGAGTCTTTAACGTCAAATTTTGTTGAGCTGTCTCTTTTAGCTTGCCATAAGATAAATAGCTTTGAAGCAAGATATTATCAAGCCTTGCTTCGTGGCTTAAATTTATCATATCTCCCTCTATTCTCTCGCTAGCAACCGAGTTAGTACCAGTTGATAGTGTTTTGCCTTTAGTTCTTTTATATTTCACATCGCTTCTTGCAAGCTCAAGTATAAGATCATTATTTTCATTTGGCTTAAAAAATAGCTTTGCACCAAAATTTCTATCCTTTTGCTCTCTGATTGCATAAGAAATTTTATCTTCTGATTTATTTAAATTTTTACCATAAACAGAAACACTTAAAACATCATCAATTAGTCCAGAGTGCAAATAAAGGCTATTGTAAAACTCACCGCTTATATTTTTATTTCTTGCAAATTTATAGCTTGAGCCAAGATTTGCACCAAATTCATTACTAAACTCATCTGTAATGATATTTATAACTCCACCAAGTGCATCGCTTCCATAAAGCGAGCTCATAGGGCCGCGTATTACTTCGATACGGCTTATCGCACTTGCTGGCGGAATGAAACTATATGAGCCTCCAACACTTCTAAGTCCTTTATAGGCGTTATCGCCTGGTACTGGCATGCCATTTACTAGAATTTTAGTAAATCTTGGAGAGAATCCACGTATAGAAATTCCTCGTCTATTTGCCGCTGCGGGACTTGTCCCAAAAAGACTTGGGATATCCTTTGTCATGCTCTCGATATCTTTGTGATTTTTCTTTTCTAATGCCTCTTTGGTTATAACACTAAGCGTTGCTGGTGCGTCTTTGATATTTTGCTCAAATCCTGTCGCACTCACTACTTTAACTTCTGGTAGAACCTTATCTTCATTTGCAAAAAGAGGTAAATTTATAAAAATTGCCGCACAAATAGAAATTTTTAATGCACTTTTCACAAAAACTCCTTATAAAAATTTAATGCATATTTTACTAAAATTAAATAATCGTTATCAATATCATACATAACGCTAAAGGGATTAAATTTAATGCTTGAGGGATAAAATGATAAATTTAGACAAAAAATATGGAACGAGAAAGATATCTCAAAAGGAAAAACAAGTAAGCGTGGAGTTTTTCAAGCAAAGCAGCGGCATCAGCTATCTAAAAAGTGAAATTTTATGTAATGGTAGGATAAAAAGAGATCGTCACAAGTCTAAAAAATATCTATTTTTAATGTTTAATGAGGATAAAAACGATCTTTGCTTTAAGCTTGATAGAAAAGAGTATATTTTAAACAAAGATGAATTTTGCATTGGGCTTGTTAATGACGATTTTAAAGGTGTCTTTGAGTATCAAAATAAATTTTATAAGACTAAAACACTACTTTTTGACGAAAGCTATGCAAATAAGCTTGAGATATTTGCTGGACTTAGATTTGATGATAAATTTGAGCTTTTAAAATATAAAAAAGATTTAGCTCAAATTTGCGTTTTGAATGAACTTGATACGACAAATTTATATGAAGGCGCGATGAGGGAAATTTTTACCGAGTCAAAAATTTTAGAGCTTATTTATAAAAGTAAAATACAAAAAGAGAGCGAAATTTCACTTAGCAGTGACGAAGAAAAGACTCTTTTAAAGGCTAAAACGATCTTATTAAGCCGTATGCAAAATCCTCCAAGCATCAAGGAACTAGCCCATCTTTGTGGCACAAATGACTTTTGGCTAAAGAAAAATTTTAAGCTATTTTTCAAAGATACGATCTATCAACTCTTAGCAAAAGAGCGCCTAAAGCTAGCTTTTACTCTTTTAGAGCAAAATGATATCAGCATAAAAGAAGCCGCAAATATCGTAGGCTACGCGAATACTGCACATTTTGCAAAAATTTTTAAGATAAATTTTGGCTTTTTGCCAAGTAAACTCTTAAAGACCAAAAGCTACTTTTAAACTGCTATAAATGCCAAATTTCTTATAATCGCCAAAATTTTAAAGAGAGAAATTTGCAAGTTTATATCCACGTGCCATTTTGCGAAAGCAAATGTCCTTATTGTGCTTTTGGCTCAAGTGACGACGAATTTAACAAGGTTAGCGCCTATTTTAAGGCACTTTGCCTTGATTTAAATTTTCAGCTAAAAAGCCAAAATGTAAAAGAAATCTCAAGCGTATTTTTTGGTGGAGGCACACCAAGCGCGGTAAATGCTAAATTTTATGATGAAATTTTTAGTATTTTAACGCCTCTTTGCACACCAGAAACCGAGATCACACTTGAAGCAAATCCAAACTCAGCAAGCCTTGCTTGGCTAAAGCATGTAAAAAATTTAGGGGCAAATCGCATAAGCTTTGGAGCTCAAAGTTTTTTTGAAGATAAGCTTAAATTTCTTGGTCGCATTCACAGTAGAGAACAAATTTTTAAAGCCGTAGAAAATGCCCAGAAAGCTGGCTTTGAGAGCATAAATTTAGACCTCATCTACGACACCAAATTTGATACTAAAAAACGCCTTTTAGCTGAAGTGGCAAATTTAAAAGATCTTAATATCACTCACCTTAGCGCATACTCGCTCACACTTGAAGAAAATACTCCGTTTTTTGGCAAAAAAAGCTATAAAAAGGATAGCGACAGCCTGGCTAAATTTATGATAGAACAAATTGGGTTTGCTGGTTTTAAGCAGTATGAAATTTCAAATTTTGGTCAAATTTGCAAGCACAATCTTGGCTACTGGCAAGGCAAAAACTACCTTGGTGTAGGGGCTTTTAGCGTGGGTTTTGTGGATGGCACCAGACACTACGCCAAGAATAACATAGATGTTTACATCGCCGAACCAACATATAGAGAAAAGGAAATTTTAAACGAGAGTGAGCTAGCAAGAGAGCATATATTTTTAGGGCTTAGAAGCATAGTCGGAGTAGATGCTACTCGCTTAAATAAATCACAGCTAAACAGAGCAAATTTGCTTGTGGAAAATAAAAAACTTGATCTTAAAAACGGTAAATTTTATAATCCAAATTTCTTATTAAGCGACGAAATTGCACTCTTTATCGAAGGGTGAATTTATAAAATTTTGAGCAAAGTCAAGATAAAATACAAAGCTTAAATAAAATTTAATAGAGGCAAAAATGTTTGGAATGAGTTTTTCTGAAGTCTTAGTTATCGCCGTCATTGCAGTACTAATTTTAGGACCGGACAAGCTACCAAGTGCAATGGTCCAGATCGCGAAATTTCTAAAGACGTTTAAAAAAGGTATAAATGATGCAAAATCAACCTTTGATCAAGAGATGAAGATAGCTGAACTTAAAGAAGATGCTCAAAAATATAAAGAAAGCATAACCAAAAGCACACAAAACGTACGTAAGAAGCTAACTTTTGAAGAGCTTGACGAGATCAAAAAAAGCGCTACCGACATTACAAATGATATACACAATGTCGTAAATGACACCAAAAAAACGGTAGAAAATATAAAAAATCCAACAAATTTAGTTAAAGATACAATCTTAAACGATAAAAAAGAGGCGTAATGTTTGAAGAGTTAAGACCCCATTTAATCGAGCTTAGAAAAAGACTTTTTGTAAGTATAGTGAGTGTTTTTATCTGCTTTGGCATCTGCTTTACTTTTTGGAACCCAATACTTGCATGGATGAGCGAACCACTAAAACAAGTACTTCCTGCTGGCTCAAACATCATCTTTACTCAAATCCAAGAGCCATTTTTTACTGCGATGAAGGTTGCATTTTTTGCTGGCCTTATCGTCGCTTTACCTATCATATTTTGGCAATTTTGGCTATTTGTCGCACCAGGACTTTATGACAATGAAAAAAAATATGTGATTCCATTTGTTATTTCAGCTTCATTTATGTTTGCGTGTGGAGCAGCATTTTGCTACTATGTGGTCATCCCGCTTGGCTTTACATTTTTGGTAAATTTTGGTGGCCAGCTCTTTACGGCACTACCAAGTATCGGCGAATACGTGGGTTTTTTTACAAAGCTGCTAATCGGCTTTGGAATTTCATTTGAGCTTCCAGTCATTACATTTTTCCTAGCAAAGATCGGTCTAGTCGACGACAAGATGTTAAAAGAGTACTTTAGATATGCAGTAGTTGTCATATTTATATTTGCGGCCATAGTGACACCTCCTGATGTGATAAGTCAAATTTTAATGGCAGTACCGCTCATCGGACTTTATGGAATTTCAATAGTTGTCGCCAAAAGAGCTGGCAAAAGCGATGACGATGAAGAAGAAAAAGAAAATAACAAAGAGCAAAATGACACCAGTGACGATGATGAGTGACATAAACGATATTTCAAGCTACGACTATTTTTTGCCTGAAGAGCTCATCGCAAAAGAGCCAGTTTTGCCAAAAGAAGAGGCAAGATTGCTTGTTTATTTCAAAAAAACAAAAGAGATAAAACACTACAAATTTAAAGATCTCTCCAGTCTCATCCCAGAGGACGCAGCGGTCATTTTTAATAATACAAAAGTTATCAAAGCTCGCATTTTAGGACAAAAAGAAAGCGGCGGGGCTTGCGAAGTGATGCTAAATCAGCCCATAGGCGAGAATAAATTTAGCGTCTATATAAGAGGCAAAGTAAGTTCTGGTAGCGTTTTAAATTTTCATGATAATCTAAAAGTAAATGTGCTTGAGCTAAATGATGATGGCACAAGAGTGGTAAATTTTACGCAAAATGGCGTTTTGCTTGATAATGTTCGCCTTTTTAGTGAGCTTGAAAAGATTGGTCACGTCCCGCTTCCGCCATACATTAAAAGGGCTGATACAAAGGATGATGAGAGCTGGTATCAAAGCATATTTGCTAAAAATAGTGGCGCAGTGGCAGCTCCGACAGCTAGCCTTCATATAAGTGAACAAATGCTAGAGCAGATAAAAGCAAAGCATGAAGTCGCCTACATTACGCTTCACGTTGGCGCTGGAACATTTAAAGGTGTGGAGTGCCAAAATATAAATGACCACAAAATGCACTCAGAATTTTACGAGCTAAGCGAGCAAGCTCAAGAGATTATAAATTCTAATAAACCAATCCTTGGCGTTGGCACGACGGTTACTAGATGTGTTGAAGAATTTGCAAGAAGCAAGCAAGCAAGCGGCTTTTGCAAGCTATTTTTAAACCTAAATAATAAGCCTATCAGGCAAAACTACCTTCTTACAAATTTTCATCTACCAAAATCAACTCTAATAATGCTAGTTACCAGCTTCATAGGGCTTGAAGAGACGATGAGAATTTATAAAACGGCAGTTGATGAAAAGTATAGATTTTACTCATACGGCGACGGGATGTTGATAATATGAAAGATAAGCCTATCGATATCATAAATAGAATGGAAATTTTTCTTAGCGCCATATACCAAGACGCGCAAGATACTAAAAATTCCATCATTTTTAGCTACGATCCAAGTTATCCAAGGCTTTTAAAATTTGATGCTACAAATCTCATAAAAACACTTGAAAATATTTGCAAATTTTTCCTTTACTCTACCGAATATGCAGACATTTACATTCTCTTTCAACTTAAAAATTATAGTCCCAAATCTGTACATTTTGACATTAAGATAAAATCTAGCCATAGCGTAATGAGACCAAGTCATTACTATCTCAGCAAGATAAATGACTATCTAAAAAAAGCAAATGAATCTATGATCTCTCATAATGATGGAGAATTTTTAATATCTTTTAGCGCGGCACTAACGGGCGATAGAGCCATCCAAAGACAAATAAATATCAAAAATCAAACAAATACAAATATCTTAGTCGCTTGCGATGACGATGCTTTATTTGACACCATTAGTACTCAGATAATTTTTTTAGGTCTAAAAGTTATCGGCAAAAACGACCTTAGCAATCTAATGAGACACATAAAAGATTCTATTTTTACCCCATTTGTTATCTTTATCGATAGTAAAATTTTAAAAAATGAAGCGATGCTAGAAGATATACTTGAGTTTAAAAATATTAAGAATTTTCGTATCGTAGCCATTTGCAAAAACGATGAGTCGGCTAACGATTTGCCAAATCATGTCACGGTATTAAAGCAGCCTTTTAGCACAGATAGCTTTCAGCTAGCTTTTAAAAATTCGCTTGAGAAATAGACCGATTTTTACCTTATGATTTTAATTTATCCCAAGATATCTTTTTAAAATAATAGTGGCTGAAATGCTATCTAGCCTACCATCTCGTTTTGTATTGTTGTAAATTTCACTAGCTTCGCTACTACTAAAGGCTTCATCTTGATAGACAATATTTGCCTTTACATCAAGAAGTGAGACAAAATGCTCGATGCGTCTTCTCATCTCATCTTCGCTACTACCGCCGATTGGCACGCCCACTACCAGCGTATCTGGGGCATATTCATTTACCTTTTGACTCACATCTCTTGCGGCTTGGTTTCTATTTTTTCTAAGCACTGGCTCAAGCGGCGTCACGACCTCGCCAAAACCAAAGGCAAGCCCTATTCGCTTTAGCCCAACATCAATAGCCATAAATTTCTCTCTCATAGCAAGCTCTTTACTCTTAGATTTGAAATTTCAACTAGTCCTTCAAGCTCGTACTCATAGATGATATCGCCAAATTTTACTAAAACTTCATCAAGACTTACGCCATTTTTACAAAATTTTAAGATCTCATCACTAGTTTTTTCTTGCTCTTTAATCTTGCCAAAAAGTGAAGCAAATTTATGATAGTCATCGATAAGCTCGGCTTTTTTATTTGCAAGCAAAAAATTTGTTCCATCGCTTTCACCCATGCGCTGTGGCAGTACATAAACTGGAATTTTAAGCTCATTTGCAAGCCTCGCACTTTGCATAGAGCCACTTTTAAGATCAGCTTGCGCGACGACTAGAGCTTCACAAAGCCCCACAACTATGCGGTTTCGCTCCAAAAATCTATAAGCAAGTGGCGGCTCACCTTCATCATACTCACTAAGTGCCAAGGCTTTGGTGTAAATTTCATTTATCGCCACTTTATTTTGGCTTGGATAGATGGTGTCAAGTCCGCTCGCAAAAATGCCAATCGTTCGTGGCATAGCAGCTTTATGAGCTGCAATATCAACGCCGATAGCTCCACCACTTACCACGCATATGTTTGCACTTTTTAGCGCTGCGCAAAGTGCCGCGACACACTCTTTTGTATAAACACTTGCCTTTCTTGAGCCAACAACTGCGATCTTTGGTAAGGATAAAAGTGAAGTATCTCCGATAAAATTTAGCTGTTTTGGTGGATTTTTTAGTCTTTTTAACGGCTCTGGGATAAAATCAAGTCTCATAAAATATCTTTTAGATAAACCACATCAACATCTTTTAAAAGATTATTTTTGCTCTCTTTTATCACTGTGATCGTATTTTTCTTTGGATGCCCGATGGCGATCGCATAGCCTCTTTTTTTGGCCAAATTTACAGCAGCCACAAGCTCACGCCTAACAGCACTAGCCGATGGATCGTCGTCTAAAAATATATCTCTTGAAATGTATGGCTGATTATGTTTTTTTGCAGCTCTTGCTACTGCGGTTTGAGCAATAGTTTTACTATCAACAAAGATAAAGCCCTGCTCTATCAGCGCCCTATAAGCTTTATCCATAGCGTCAAAATCGCTTGTAAAGCGCGATCCTGTGTGGTTGTTTGTATATTTTGCACGTGGGAAGTCTTTGCGTATCTTTTTTATCTTCTCAAGCATGCTCTCAAAACTCTCGTTGATCGTGAGAGTGCCTATCTCTGGACTATCAAAGTGTTTCGCTTGCATCGGAAGATGTATCATATAAAACTCAAATGTTCTTGCGATATTTGGCGTATCTGGATGAGTCTTTGTCGCTGGAAAAATAGACGGCGTGATTTTTAGGCCAAGTGATTTTATCATACTTGCATGTTCAAATGTCGCCACATCGTCTATTATGATAACGAGCTTTGCGCGCCCTTTTATGCTGGCATTTGGCGTAAAAGGTACCGCTTCAAAGCTATCTTTTTTTATATTCTTTTCTTTATACTTTGTTTTTTCTATCTTTTTAGTGGTTAAATTTTCAGCTTTTTTAGCTGACTCGACTTTTGTGTTCTCGCTTTTGAATTTTTCTTTTTTTTCTATTTCAGTGCTTTTATTTTGATCGACTTTTGCTTCAAAATTTTGAGGTTTTAACTCGGTTTTTTGTTCGACTTTTGAGCTATAAAATGGCTCTATCTTTTGTTCATTTTCTATTACACTAGGCTCTGTGTTTTTATAACTTGCAAGTAAATTTTTAGTATCGTTTTGCTCTTTTTTTATCTCTTCTTTTTTAGCTTCACTCTTTACTTCAGCTATCTTTTTTTGCTCTTTTGGCTCAACTTTTGAATTTAAAGCAAGCTCACTTTTATGCTTAGGATCAGTAAAAATTTTACTTAAATTTTCATCTTCATCAAATTTTAGAGGGTATTTTCTCTTTTCGTACTCTTGTTTTTTCTCTTTACTGGCAAACTTTGGCTCAGTTTTTTTAGAAATTTGCTTCTCTATCTTTGGCTCATTTGTTTTGCTTAACTGCTCTGTACCATTATTTTTTATACTAAGGGCTACGCTAAGTGCTATTATCAAAATAGCTGCGATAATGCCGATACCAAGATAGGTTTTATTGTGAGAGCGACCTGCACTATTTTTTATGGGTCGCTTCTTTGCAGTCTTTTTTTCGCTCAAGGCTTAGTTTTTATTTTGATCTATAAGTTTGCCGTTAGTTATCCAAGGCATCATCGCGCGAAGTTTTTTGCCAGTTTGATTTAGCAAACTTCTCTCAGCTATACCGCGTTCAGCGTTCATTCTAACATATCCTGCTTTTCTCTCTAGGATAAAGTCTTTTGCAAATTTGCCATTTTGAATCTCTTTTAAAACTTCTTTCATAGCTTTTCTGCTCTCTTCGCCAACTACTCTTACGCCGCTTACGTAGTCGCCGTATTCAGCTGTGTTTGAGATAGAGTAGCGCATATCAGCCATACCACCTTGATACATTAGATCAACGATTAGTTTTAGCTCGTGCAAGCATTCAAAATAGGCCATCTCAGGCTCATAACCAGCCTCTACAAGTGTATCAAAGCCAGCATTTACTAGCGCGCAAAGACCGCCACAAAGAACAGCTTGCTCACCAAACAAATCTGTTTCAGTTTCATCTTTAAATGTTGTCTCAATGATGCCAGTTCTACCGCCACCTATACCGCAAGCATAGCTTAGAGCGATCTCTTTAGCCTTTCCGCTTGCATTTTGCTCAACAGCGATAAGATCAGGTATGCCGCCACCTCTTACAAATTCGCTTCTAACTGTATGTCCCGGAGCTTTTGGAGCGATCATGATGACATCTATATTTGCTGGAGCTTTTATCTGGCCAAAATGAACGTTAAAACCATGTCCAAACGCGATAGCAGCGTGATCTTTTAAATTTGGTTCGATCTCATTTTTATAAATTTCTGCTTGAAGCTCATCTGGAGTTAAAATCATAACCACATCAGCGCCTTTTGTAGCTTCACTTACGGTTTTTACCTCAAAGCCTTTTGCTTCAGCTTTTGCCCAGCTTTTGCCACCTTTTGAAAGGCCAATCACAACGCTTACACCGTTATCTCTTAAATTTTCAGCATGTGCATGACCTTGTGAGCCAAAGCCGATGATTGCTACTTTTTTACTTTGAATAAGGCTTAAATCGCAGTCTTTATCATAATAAACATTTATAGCCATTGTTACTCCTATTATTAAAATTTGGCGAAATTATAACTTTAGCCAGCAAAAATTCGGCTGAAATATACAGAAACTCTTTTTAAGTTTTATGATAATTTATTTTGATAAAATACGCTGAAATTTCAAAAAAAGAGATAACTCAATGAATGAATCAGTTTTTAAAAAAATCAAAGCACTTCCACCATTAGATGACACAGTTATACAAATTCAGCGCTTACATGCGGACGAAAATAGCTCAATAAGTGATCTTACAAAAGTGGTCGAAAAGGATCCGATGCTAACAGCAAATATCTTGCGTTCAGCAAACTCTCCACTTTATGGGTTTTCTCAAGAGATCACAACCATCGCAAGAGCTATTTCTCTTTTTGGTATGGCTACTATTCGAGGTTTTGCACTTTCAAGTACGATTAAAAAGAGCTTTTCTATAAATTTAGAGCCTTATGGCATTACTACACAAGATTTTTTAAATATCTCGATAATACAAAATGCACTGATGTACAATTGGCATTCTAAAGTTAATCCTAAAAGTCTAGAAATTCTCTCTCCAGCTTCATTTATGCTTGAGATTGGCAAGATAGTTCTTGCTCATGAATTAGCCGAAAATAAGCAAGACGTCGAATTTAGAGAAAAACTTAAAAATATATCTAGTCCAATCGATCTTGCCCTATTTGAAACAGAAATTTTAGATATGTCAAATGAAGAAGTTACAGCTAAAATTTTTGAACAATGGAACCTTGAGACGGAGCTTAGTAGCTCGATACTCTATTCAAATAATCCAGAAGAGGCACCAGATCATATAAAAGATTACGCAAAAGCCCTAAAAGTGATAAAAACAGCTGTAAATATCTTTAATCAACTTGATGATATAAGCATACAAAATACTCTACCTCTTCTTGACGAATACGGCTTTGGACATGATACGTTTTTAATGGCTGTCGCTAAAGTCAAAGATAATTTGTGAAAGAATTTCTAACCTCACTACTAGTTGGCATCAAGGAAAAAGAAGTTTCAAACGAAGATAAAGAGATTTTACGAAATCTCTTAAATCTTGGTGCCGTAAGCTCTCATAAAGATAAATTTTACCTAAACAATGGCTACGTCTGCGGCAAGCTATACATCAGTCAAAACGCAACTGGCTTTATCATGCCGTTTGATAAACGCTTCAAGCAAGACATCATTGTTGAAAATAAAAATTTAAACAACTCTCACCTTGGCGATATCGTGTTAGCAAAGCTTTTGCCGCTTAAGAAAAAACGCCAAAGTGCTAAAATAGTAATGAGCCTAAAGCTTGCAAATGAGACAAGTGTGGTCTATACAAAACGCTTTGGAGCGGCCATTTTAGGTGTAAATTTAAAAACTGGACTAAGCACTACCTTAAAAGCGACGCAAAAAAGCCTAAAGATGCTTCCTCTTGGGACGCTACTTAAAATAAACAACCTAAACAACGAGATAGTCGAGGTTTTAGGAAATTTAGACGATCCGCTAAGTGATGAAAAAATTTCGCTTGCTATTTATAATAAAAACAATAAATTTAGCGAGGCTTGTGAGCTTGAGGCAAAGGCTTTTGGCGACGAAGTCGATGCTAGCATGTATCCAAATAGAGTTGATCTAAGAAATTTAGAGTTTTGCACGATCGATCCAGTCGATGCCAAAGACTTTGATGACGCCATATATTTCGATGAGAAAAAGCGTGAAATTTACGTCGCAATTGCTGATGTAAGCGAGTATGTGACCGCATATAGCGCCATTGATAGTGAAGCTAAAAAAAGAGGCTTTTCTATATACTTTCCGCACATCTCAGTGCCGATGTTGCCACGCGCGCTTAGTGAAAATATTTGCTCGCTAAAGCCAAATGTACCGCGCCTTGCATTTTGTTTTAAAATTTCACTTGATGCGAATAATGAGGTAAAAAAAGAGGAGCTTTTTGAAGCGATCATCCTTTCAAAAAGGCGCTTTAACTACGACGAGATCGATGAAATTTTAGAGGGCAAGAGAGAGTGTGAAATTTCATGGATCAAGCCACTTTTTAAACTCACCACAAAGCTTCGCAAAAAAAGGCTTTTGCACGCATTTGACTTCAGGACAAAAGAGCTTAGAATGAGCCTTGATGAAGAGGGTCAAATTTTACAAACTAGATTTGAAAGCGACTCCAACTCGCACAGATTAGTCGAAGACTGTATGCTTTTAGCAAATAAAGCTGCCGCAAAGCTCATCACAAAGGGCGTTTTTAGAAACCACGCATCGCCTGATTTTAAAAAGATAGATACCTTGCTTGAGGACCTACAACTTCTGGGGCTTGACTTTACCTACGAGAGCGACCTTGCAAATTTGATAAGAAAGATCCAAATAAAAGCCGATGAACTTGGTAACCGCGAAGAGATAGATAAGCTCATCATCAAGTCCCAAAAAAAAGCTGAGTACTCAAGTGAAAATTTAGGTCACTTTGGGCTTGGATTTGATAGATACACGCACTTTACAAGCCCTATTAGACGCTATTCTGATCTCATTTTACACAGACTTTTAAAGGCTAAAATTTCAAAAGATGACAAGCTTTACAACTTTTTGCTTTTAAACATCCAAAGCACCTGCGCAAATTTAAGCGAGCTTGAAAGAGAGGCCGACAAGGTAGCCTACGACTTTATGGATAGGAAATTTGCACGCTGGGCAGCCGCAAACATCGGCAAAGAGGTGCGCTGCTATGTGAGCGAAAACCAAAATGTCTTGGTTGCTAAGCTTGATGATTATTTTGTCGGAGCTAGGATTTTTATAACAGGATACAGCGCAAATTTACTTCAAAAGCTTGTCGTAAAGATCACAGAGGCTGATATCGCGAGCGCTAAAATTTTTGCAAAAGTGGTAAGAAAGATCGATGTATAGAAAAGATTTGGAGCTAAATTTAGCAAATGCAAATTTAAGCAACTACTTCTTACTTTTTGGGGCGGACGAGTTTCAGATCGAGCTCTTTGGCAAAGAAATTTTGAGCTTTTACTCTAGCGAAGATGCGAATTTATTAAGCCTTTATTTTGACGAGTACAACTACGCGCAAGCAAGCTCTCACCTAGGCGAACAGTCACTTTTTGGCGGCAAAAATATCCTTTATATAAAAAGCGATAAAAAGATCCCAGCAAAAGAGCTAAAAGAGCTCATCTCACTTTGCTCAAAAAGCCAAGATAATTACTTTTTATTTGAACTTTATGAGTCCGACATGAAACTAGTTTTTGATACGCAAAAGGCATTTGGGACAAATTTTGCCAGATTTTTCAAGCCCTCAACTCCAGATGAAGCGATAAATTTACTAGCCAAAAACTCAGCCAAAATAGGACTAAACATAACTAAAAACGCACTTTATGAACTTTACTTTACGCATAATGAAAATTTATACCTTGCAGCAAGCGAGCTAACAAAGCTAAAGAGCCTAAACACACACATCGAACAAGATGATGTAAAAAGGCTAGTTTTTGGACTTGGCGGGATAAATTTTGATGATTTTTTTAATAAATTTATGGCTCTAAAAGATATAAAAAACGACTTTTTTACCTATCTAGAAGATCCAAATTTTAATGAAATTTTACTTCTAAACTCGCTTTACAAAGCATTTTTTAGGCTATTTAAAATTTACTCTTATATAAAGATAAATGGTCGCTTAAATTTAGATGAGGCGATTGGTTATCAACCGCCTGTAAATGTTGCAAATTTATTAAAAACAAATAGCTTAAAACTAAATTTAAACGCCTATTTAGAGATATTTAAAACGCTAAATTTAGCCGAGCTAGAGCTAAAAACAAACACAAAAATGGATAAAGAAATTTTTGTATTATCAACCATTTTAAATTTACAATATCTCATATCAACAGCAAATATTAAGTAACTTTAAGCTAAAATCCACCCTTGCTTAAAGCAAAATCCTTGCTCACAAAGTGAGCTAAATATCCATAAGGAGAAGAAATGAAACATTACGAGCTTTTATTTATTCTTAAGCCGACATTAACGGAAGAGGAAGTTAAAGCTAAAGTTGACTTCGTAAAAGAAGTTATAACAAAAAATGGTGGCGAGATCGCTACTGTCGTTGAGATGGGTACTAGAAAACTAGCTTATACCATCAAAAAATACGAGCGTGGAACATACTTTGTTATCTATTACAAAGCACCACCAGCGCTTCTTGCAGAACTTACAAGAAATGTAAGGATCACTGAAGATATAATAAGATTTTTAAGCGTTAAATATGAAAATAAACGCGAAATCGCAGCTTGGGAAAGACTTTGCAAAGGTATCAAACAAACTATAAAAAAAGAGCCTCGTGAGCCAAGAGCACCGCGTGAGCCAAGAGTTGAAAAAGTATACGAGCAAACTTTTACAGAAGAATAATCAAGGATAAAAAATGTTCAATAAAGTAGTACTGGTTGGGAATTTAACAAGAGATATCGAGCTAAGATACACTACTAGTGGATCTGCTATAGGAAATTCCGGTATTGCTGTTACTAGAAAATTTAATACTAACGGCGAAAAACGTGAAGAGACATGCTTTATTGACATATCGTTCTTTGGCAAATCAGCTGAGATAGCAAATCAATATTTAAGCAAAGGCTCCAAACTTTTGGTTGAAGGAAGATTAAAATTTGATCAATGGACCGACAACAATGGACAAAACCGTTCAAAGCACTCAATTGTAGTTGAAAATATGGAGATGCTTGGCGGAAATAGCGGAGCTAATGGACAAAGCCAAGGTGGATTTAATCAAAATAGTTCGTACTCACAACAACGAAATAATGGTTCAAATAATAGCTATGGCAATGGTGGATATCAAAATTCAGCACCACAAAGACAGCAAATGCAACCACAAAATAAAAAAGTACAAGAAGAGTACTATGAGGAGAAAATCCCTGATATAAACATTGACGCCGATAATTTTGATGGCGACAACGAAATACCGTTTTAATTTAAAGGATAGAAAATGGCAGAAAAAAGAAAATATTCACGTAAATATTGCAAATTTACAGAAGCAAAAATTGATTTTATAGACTATAAAGATACTTCTCTTTTAAAGTATTGTTTATCAGAAAGATTTAAAATTATGCCAAGACGTTTAACTGGCACATCAAAAAGACATCAAGAGATGGTAGAAAAAGCGATCAAAAGAGCTCGTCATGCAGCCATCATACCTTACATAGTAGATCGCAAAGATGTAGTTTCAAATCCTTTTGATGGACTATAATTATTAAACTATTAAGCCCCTATTAACGGGGTTTAATCCTAATCTTAAATATCCTAGATTCATGTTCTTATAGATTTTTATTTATTGACTGCAGTTTAAAATATTTTTCAAGCACTATCTATAATTTTGGTTTAACTTACACGAGGCAATTAGAATTTATTCAGGTGGACATCTCAAATATATGCTGTCTTTAAATAACTCTATAGCATCAATTTATTAGTTCAAAATAATTTATTTAGCCATATATACAATCAATATCGTTAATCTATATTATTCACAATTTTTACCACGAATCACGCATCATCTATCGTATAGCAATAGCTGTCCACATAATGCTAAAAGACAAGGTACTTAAATGTAAATAAACTTTATTCAATAAATCCAATATTCATCCATTTGGTGTTCATATATCTTGCAAGTGGTATTTATCATGTATTTTTCAAATCAACTGATGCCAAACCAACCTAACCATGCAACCATGTTAGCTAAAAACAAATTTTAAGCATCCTTTTCTTGACATGCAATAATGTTTTTTGTATAATCTCAATTCTTTTTTAAGCAAATGTCTTGCTAGCTCAGTCGGTAGAGCATCTCACTTTTAATGAGGGGGCCGTTGGTTCGAATCCAACGCAGGACACCATTTTTGGGTTTATGACCCTTTCGTCTAGTGGCTCAGGACTCTACTTTCTCTGTGTAGAAACAGAGGTTCAAATCCTCTAAGGGTCGCCAGATATTTTTTAAATTTTAGGTCGCTTAGCTCAGTTGGTAGAGCGCCACCCTTACAAGGTGGATGTCATAAGTTCGAGTCTTATAGCGACCACCATTTTAGGTGCAGCGGTAGTTCAGTTGGTTAGAATGCCGCCCTGTCACGGCGGAGGTCGCGGGTTCGAGCCCCGTCCGCTGCGCCATCTCTAAACCTTAGTTTAAGGTTATTATAAATTTTCTTATTATTGAGTGATAAAATTTAGATTTTAAGATTATTAGTTCTAAAATTAGGCTTTATAGTTTGTATTATGTTTTTTGCCTCGTTAGCTCAGTTGGTAGAGCATATCACTCTTAATGATGAGGTCGTAGGTTCGAGGCCTACACGGGGCACCATCCATTTGGCCCATTCGTCTAGCGGTTAGGACACCAGCCTCTCACGTTGGTAACACGAGTTCGAGTCTCGTATGGGTCACCATTTTTCTAATCCTTTTTTCTTTTTAATTTGCTACACAGAAATTTTTATAGAAAATTTCTTAAAAATGTATACTTATTTGCTTGGCAAATTGCTATTAAAAACGTAAAAATCAATTTTTATAATATTGTGCTTAATGAGTGTGTATTAAGCGATAAATTCTAGAAGTTAGCTTGTAGTAAGCTAAAAAAATCTTTATAAATATAATAAAAGTACATCATAGAAACGTGATTACATAGCGTTACAAGTTTTTTGCTTTGATCTACTGGGCAAAATTCATTAAGTATTTTTAATTTTTAAGCTTATAAATCGTAAAACAGCCTACATTTGTTAATAAAGAAAGGTGCTTAAAATTTAAGATCATACCAGCCAGGATTCATGCGTAAAAATATATTAGGGCTTAAGATAAAATATAGTTCTTTTTATAATATAAAGAGCATTTGATGGCAATATAGAAAATTAAATACGTAATTAAAGAAAGCTTGGCTTAAATAGCAAAAATAAAGCCTACTAATTTTAAACTTAAATATAAAACTAGCAAAACAAGCTATCTTTTTGTATTTAGTTTTTGCCTATCATATCAAGCTTAGCTTTGCAAGCATCTTTATACGGGCTTACAAAATTTGAGTCAGAGCACTCATTTAAATAAGGCCTAGCCAACTTAAACTGCTTTTGTCTTATATAAATTTCGCTTATCAAATTTAAAGCGTGTAAGCGATCTTCTGGCTCAAGCTTCATGTTTAGTATAAATTTCGCCTCGTCAAGCGCCTCATCTAGGTTATCTGTCTTTAATGAAGCTTCTGAGTAGTTAAAATTTATCTTTGGCGAAAATGTATTTATCTTGGCTTTTGTTTGTAGCTCAAGAGCTTTTTTAGCATACGTTGTAGCTATGGCGTAGTCATTACTTTTTATCGCATAGTCACTTATGGCTGTATATGCTTCGATAATCTTAAAGTCTTGGCCCCTTAGCTGCTCGATAGCGCTTATGGTTGAGATCGCCTCCGTAAAGCGTTTTAATGCAAGCAATGAGTAAAACCTGTCAAAAAGAGATGGTGTTGGATCTGAGTATTCGATTGATGAGCCAAGTGAAAGCGCGTCATTTGCAGCAATGATCGCATGCTCGTAGTCTTTATTTTTATATAAAATTTTGCTCAAATTTACCAGCCACTCGACCCTATCTTCTAAATTTTCATCTTTTGCATGAGCTTTTGCCAGCTCAAGTGCATCGTTGTAGCGGGCCGTTCTGTAATAGCAGTTAAAAAGCTTAAATTGTGGTAATGAGATTTTATTTATATCGTAGTTTTCAAGTAAATTTATAACAGCCGTGCAATCATCTTTTATAAAATACTCTTTTGTAAGCTCTAGCGCAGCTTCATTTATCAGCTCCATTGCCTTGCTTAAATTTCCATCTTTTGCCATGGTTTTGTAAGATAGTGCATCGGAGAATTTACGCTCTTTAATATCCAGCTCAAGCTCGCTTATTAGAGCCTTTTGGCTAATATTTGTCCCAGCATATTTTTCAATTAGCTCTTTATATCTAGCATGAAGTGCAGTAGCATTTTTATCTTTTTCTTCAAAAAATAACCCATCTTTTGCTTTAGTCACCTCATCGATATAATCACCATATTTAAACTCTGTCTCATATCTATTTAAGTATTCGTATGCTTTTTTCTCATCTTTTGTTTTGGCTAGATTTAGTGCTAAATTTTTTAAAGCAACTTCATAAAAATCTTTCGTTCTATCGCTATTATTTATCAAGATTTCATAAATTTTAGCAGCCACATCAGGCATATCTTTACTTGCGAATGTGGTTGCAAGATTCATCGACTTTGTTGGGTTATTCATAAAAAATTTTTCATTCGCATTTGCGATTTTTAGTATAAATTTCTTTGCTTCATCAAATTTTTCTTTATCAATATTTGCATCAGCTAGGCTTAGTGCTGCTCTACTTGCAAGGTCGATGTCGTTTGTGGAGTAAAGCACTTTTTCATAGTCTTTTAGCGCCTCTTTTTGTCTGCCTATCTTGTAGAGATAATCAGCATAATCAAGCACTGCAAGTTTCGTAAATTTTGAGTTTGCATGCTCTTCGTTTAAGATATCAAGCATATATTTTGCATCACTTGCGATGCTATCTTTTAGGTAGGCTCTAGCGATTAGGTAGAGCACCTCTGGATAGTTTTCATCAGATGGGAATTTTCTGATCCAAGCCCTACCTTCACTTACGATATCTTTTGGCTCGATCTCTTCAAACTCATTTTTTGTCTCAAAAATTTTATCAAGAGCCCTTAGGCGAAATAGTAAAAATTCACTTGAAAAAAGGCTATTTGGATGCCTTTTTATCGCTGTTTGAGTATCTTTTACTACATTTTCATAAGCGCCTTTTTCATAAGCTCTTTTTATACTTATGTAAATATCAATGTCATTACTATCAAGTCCAGCAATAGGGGCTTTGTTAAGATCAAGCGCTCCGATACTAGGATTTAGCATATCTTTAAAATCAGGTTTAAAATTTAGCCCAGACTTTCTCTTATTATTTTCACTGAGTGAAGTATCTATGATTATGCTAAAGTGTTTTGAAATGGTTGTTTTTGGGCTATCTTGTACGTTTTGGCTACTATAAAGCTCAGTTTTTATATTTAGCAGTTTTGACGGTGCTTTTGGCATTATGACGATAAAAAGCTTGCCATCTTGCTTTTTATATTTTATATCCATTAATGGCAGTGTCGTATCTTCAATTTTTGGCAAAATTTCATCATCTAGCATGCATACATAGCGTTTGGTGTCGTAAGCTAAAATTTGCTCCACGCATTCAAATTCTTGCTCATCGCTTAGCTGAAGAACGCTATAAGGTTTATCACCATTTGCGCCGCTATTTAGGCTAAGATTAAAAGCGGTTAGATAAAGCGGAAAAAATAAAATAATTAAGAGCTTTTTCATGCCGCAATTATAGTTAAATTTTCTAAAATCCTGAAGCAAAGACAAAATGCTCAATAAATTCCAAAATCGCTCCAGAAAATAAAAACGAAAAGGCCGTTCCAGCTACCGCAATGCCAACAATTACTTTTAGCGCCATCGAGATATTTGCGGTGTAGAGATTTTTATCTTTTACGATCGGCTCTTTTAAAAACATAAAGACGATTAGCTTTAAATAGTAATAAATCGCAATGGCAGAATTTATCATGATTATAACGCTAAGAACGACGTAATCAGACTTGATAAGCGATGAGATAAGCACCATCTTGCCCCAAAAGACGCTAAAAGGCGGAATGCCAGCAAGAGCGATCATAAAAATTCCCATTATCACAGCGTAGCTTGGTAAAATTTTTATAAGCCCTGAAAATTTCTCAAATGGATGTTTAAAGCGCTTATCCCAGCAGACTACATCGTCGCACCTTGCAACCCAAAGCATAGAAAATGCACCCAAATTTGCAAACAAAAACATGATCCAGTAGAAAAACAAGGCGACATTTGCCTCGTGAGAATTTGCCACAAGCGCGCAAAGTACGACACCAGCGTGAGCTATCGAGCTAAAAGCAAGCATTCTTTTAACATCTTTTTGCACTAGCGCCATGATGTTCGCAAGGCTCATCGTAAGCACGGCGATGATGTAGAGCATATCTTTTATCCACAAAATTTGTGAACCCTCAAGCATCGCGAAAATTCTTAACGCGACGATAAAAGCTGCCACCTTTGGCACGATCGACATATAGCCAGCAAGTGGGGCATTTGAGCCTTCATAAACGTCTGGTATCCATGTGTGAAATGGTATGAGTGAGAGCTTAAAACCAATGGCAGAGGCAATGAAAACACAGCCTAATAAAATGATCAAATTTTGATTTAGGCTAAGATCTTTTATCACAACGCCGATACGAGCGATATCTATTGAGTTTGTCGCTAGATAAAACATCGCTATCGCCATCGCAAAAAAGCCAGCTGAGAGCGAGCCCATAGCAAAGTATTTTATGGCAGCCTCAACGCTTTTTGCCTTGTTGTGAAGGGCGATTAGCGTATAGAGGCAAAGCGAACTGATCTCAAGGCCTAAAAAGATTATGAGTAGGTTATTTGAGCTCACCATAAATAAAAATCCAGCTATCATAAACAAAAATAAAGCGTAATACTCGTAAATTTTATACTCAAAATACTCTTTTGTGCTAAGTGCAAGCGGGATAAAAAGGGCTGAAGCGATGAGGATGATGACTTGAGAAATGACCGAAACGCCATCAACTAAAAGCATATTCCAAAAGCTAAGGCTAAGACCGTTAAAATCAAGTATTAGACCCAAATTTACAAATATTGCGATGATACAAAATACGCAGTAGAAATTTCTTGAAAGATCTTTTTTTATGGTGCCAACGATTAAGATAAAAAGCGCAAAGATTATCATGCTAAGCATCGGAGCAACCGAAAATAAAGAAATTTCTTTAAAGTCTAAAAAGGCTATTTTGTTCATAGTTTGCTCCCGCCATTTAAAGATAAAATTTTATCCTTTGTATCGCTATTTACGGCTCTAGTTTGCATTTTATTTATGATATTTTGCACGCTTGGCTCAAGTGGTTTTAGGATTAAATTCGGAGCAACACCAAGAGCGATTATGAGTAAGCAAAGCGGCACAAGAGCGGCTAACTCTTTAAAATTTAGATCTTTTAGGCTTAAATTTTTCTCCTTGCACTCGCCAAAAAAGACCCTTTTATAAAGCACTAGCATATAAATAGCGCCCACGATGATGCTAAAGCCACCAAGTAGCGCAAAGAGCTTGTTTAGCTTAAAGACGCCAAGCAGGCTCAAAAACTCGCCTACAAAGCCAATCGTTAATGGCAAACCAATGCTTGCAAGAGTTGCTATAAAAAATATAAGCGCATACTTTGGCATAACCTTAGCAAGGCCACCAAATTCGCAAATTTCTTTGGTGTGAGCCCTCTCGTAGATGACGCCAACTAACAAAAATAGCGCGCCACTTACGATGCCGTGGCTTATCATCAAAAATATTGAGCCACCAAGGCCTATTAAATTTAGTGAAAAGATGCCAAGCATGATGACGCCCATGTGTGAAATGGAGCTATAAGCGATCACTTGCTTCATGTCGCTTTGTGCGTAGGCAACAAGGGCTGCGTAGATGATCATGATGATAGCTATGACGCAGACAAAGCCGCTTAAAATTAGGCTCGCATCTGGAAAAAGTGGAAGTGAAAATCTCACAAAGCCGTAAGTACCCATCTTTAAAAGCACGCTAGCAAGCAGCACTGAGCCGATAGTCGGAGCCTCTCCGTGTGCATAAGGTAGCCACGTGTGAAACGGAAATAGCGGAGTTTTGACGCCAAAAGCGAAGAAAAAAGCTAAAAATAGCCAAATTTGAGCACTTTGTCCGATGCCAAGCTTGTACCAGTCAAGCAGGCTAAAGCTAAAGACGCCGCTTTTTTGATAGCACAGATAGCCGATAAAGATGATCGCTACTAGCATAAAGACAGAGCCTAAAAATGTATAGATGAAAAATTTAATCGCAGCGTAAATTCTATTTTTACTACCAAATGCGCCGATGATATAAAGTAGCGGTATGAGGCTAAGCTCCCAAAAGCTATAAAACAAGATCATATCAAGCGCGCTAAAGACGCCCATCATCGTGCTCTCTAAAAAGAGCACGCTAATAATTAGGTGCTTTAAATTTCCATCATCGCTAAGTGCGGCGATAGAGATGAAGCTCATAAATGCACTAAGTACGATAAGTGCTAGCGAAATGGTGTCGATGCCGACAAAATAGCTGATATTTAGGCTTGGTATGAGCGAGACTTGATGCGTTAAAACAAAGTCATAACCCTGAAAATCGACATTGATGCAGATAAAAATGGCTAGCAAAAGCTCGATCAGCGCGATGCTTGCTCCATAAAATTTTATGCTTTTATTTTCTATTAAAAAGCCAAGTATTGCGCTTATTGCAGGGAAAAATATGATGACACTTAGCATTATTTGGCTCCATTTAATAAAAACATAAAGCTTAAAAGCAAGGCAAATCCTGCGACCATAAATCTAAGCATGATGCTTAAGTCGCCACTTTGCATTTTGTTTGTTAAATTTGCAAATTTATTTAGCACCGTTGCGACTAGATCGACACTACGATCGATTATCATCTCATCAATCTTTTTACAAATTTGTGAAATTAACGTATAGCCATTTATGAAAAATTTCTCATAAAATTTTGGGATAAAGTAGACATTTTGTAAAATTTTATAAGCTCTGCTCTCACAAATATTCTCTTTAAAAATTTCTTTTTTATAGGCAAATACTGCAAAGCCAGCGCTTGCTAGCACTAGACTAAGTGTTAAAATAAGTAAAATAATTTCGCTGCTGTGAGATAAATTTAGCGGAAAATCTTTTAAGCTTTTTTCTAAAAACCCACTAAAGTTGCTCCAAAAAAAGCCACTTATGACTGAGAGAATTCCAAGTACGCCCATGCCAGCTAGCATATAGTTTTTAGCTTCATGCACGTGTTTCTCGCTCTTTGGCTTTGTAAAAAAGACGAGCATAACGAGTCTAAAGCTATAAAATGCCGTAAGCATTGCACCAAATAGCAAAATAACCCACAAAATTTGATTCTCACTAAATGCAACCTCTAAAATTTTATCCTTCGAGAAAAATCCAGCAAATGGATAAAAGCCAGCCAGTGCGCAGCTCGCGATGATAGAAAGGAGTGCAGTTGGCTTCATAAATTTATATAGTCCGCCCATTTTTTTGATATCTAGCTCGTCATTCATCGCGTGCATGACGTTGCCAGCGCACAAAAAGAGAAGTGACTTAAAAAATGCGTGCGTGACAAGGTGAAAAAGTGCAATCTTATAAGCGCCAAGCCCAGCTGCTACAAACATATAGCCAAGCTGCGAAAGCGTCGAGTAAGCGATGATCTTTTTAAGGTCATTGTGTACTAGCGCGATGCTTGCTGCAAATATCGCTACAAATGCGCCAAGGCAAGCGATAAAATGCGATACTTCAGGTGCGTTTATAAAGATAAAATTTGCACGTATCACTAGATAAACGCCAGCTGTTACCATGGTCGCAGCGTGGATGAGTGCTGAGACTGGAGTTGGCCCCTCCATGGCATTTGCAAGCCAAGTGTGAAATGGAAACTGCGCGCTTTTACCCATGGCACCTATAAAAAGAAGTGTGGCAATAATGCCTAAATTTAGCCCATAAAAGTCGGCTCTAGCGTTAAAAACCTCGCTAAATTTAAGTGAGCCAAAGCTATAAAATATATAAAAAATGCCAACAAGCATCGCTAGATCAGCCACTCTGTTCATCACAAAGGCTTCATTTGCAGCGACGTTTGCACTAGGCCTTTTATACCAAAAGCCAATGAGTAGCCACGAGCAAAGCCCAACGCCCTCCCAGCCAATAAATAGCCCTATAAAGTTATCGCTTGATACAAGGACATTCATGCAAAATACAAAAAGCCCCAAGTAGCTAAAAAAGCGGTTAAAGCTCGCATCGTCTTTCATATAGCCAACTGAGTAGATGTGCACGATGCTTGCGACCACGCCAACGGTGCTAAGCATAACAAGGCTAATGGCATCAAGATAAAAGCCAAAATTTAAATCCAGACCACCGAAATTTATAAATTCTTTTAGTGATAAATGCAGTGGCTCATCTATGCCAAGGCTGGCTGCTAGCATGAGTGAGGCAGTTGTGCTAATAACCATGAGAAGTGAGCAAAAAACACCAATTAGTAAATTTTTACTGCTATGCGAAAAAAGTCCAGAAACGATAAAGCTAAGAAGTGGAAAAAATAGTGAAATGCAAAATAAAGTCATCTCTTAGCCTTTCATATTTGTCATCGAATCTAGGCTAATGCTGCCAGTCTTTTTATACCAAAGCACCAGTAAGCCAAGCCCCACGGCGACTTCGCTAGCAGCGATAGCCACTATAAAAAATGCAACTATTTGTCCAGTTAGATCAAAGTGGTATTTTGAAATGGCAGCAAGTGCGATATTTGCCGAGTTTAGTAAAATTTCACTTGAGAAAAATAGCATGATCAAATTTCTTCTTCGCATTATGCCAATTAGCCCTATGACAAAGACTAGACTTGCAAGGATGAGATAGTGAGTAAGTCCTATCATAGCATCTCCTCTAGCGTATTTTGAGTATTTAGGTCTTTGTGTATCAAGATAATGCCAGCAACCATTGCCACAAGAAGCATTACAGCACACATCTCAAAAGCGATCAAATACTTGCTAAAGAGCAAAATTCCAATAGCCTCGATATTGCCAAGCTCGCTAGCAATGGGACTTAATCCATCAAATTTTGCACCATAAATAGGAGCTAAAAATATAAATATCAAAAGAAGCGCTATAAAGCTACTTAAAAGATAGATGGTGATCTTTGCTTTTTTGCTACTTTTTGGCTCACATTCTTTACTGCTATCAAAAAACATCATCGCAAATGCGTATAAAACGACCACAGCACCTGTGTAGACTATTATCTGCACTACGCCTAGAAATTCCGCTCCAAGTAAGAAAAATATAGCCGAGATAAAGACCATGCCAGCAGCTAGCGCAGAGACTGCATTTAGTGCGTTTTTACAAAATACGCTAAAAGAAAAACTAACTAAAACCAAGGCGCTAAAAAGATAAAATGCAAAGCTCTCATACATCTTTTGCCCTTTTAAAATTTATACTACTCATCACTGTTTGTCTCATTTTCATTTTCGCTTATAAATGCATTTGGTGTCTTTTTAATTAAGTTATCAGCATTTTTAGGAAGTGCGCCATAGCCTTCAAACTCACTTTGATCTTTTAAAAATTTATCCTTTGTCAAAAATTCATCTTTTGTGCCAAATATAATCCTGCTCTCGCTAGCAACTTCGTACTCTTGCCCGCAGACTATCGCAAGCTCAGGACAAACATCAGCGCAAAATCCACAATAGACGCATCTACTTAAATTTATCGAGTAGCTTGCGACCTTTTTGCGCCCATCTTCGCCAAGTGAAGTCTTCATCGAAATACAGTTGCTAACGCAAATTTTCTCACATAGCCCGCATCCAATGCAACGTTCATTTTCACTTTCAACAAATTTCAAAAGCTTGTGAATGCCTCTGTATCTAGCGTTTAGCTGCATCTTTTGCATAGGATATTTTAAAGTATGTGACTTACTAAAGAGCATCTGCTTTATCGTGACTTTTAGTCCGATCAAAAGATCAGGCTTAAATGTGGCAGTGATGAAATGCTTAAATTTATCAAACGTACTCTTTGGCTTTAACTTTTCATCTATTAAAATATATTTTTTCTCACTCATTTTTCGCCTTAGATTAGTAGCATAAAGCCAGTGATTACGATATTTAAAATTCCAAGCGGAAGTAAAATTTTCCAGCAAAATGCACTTAACTGATCAACTCTTAAATGTGCCCATGAGGCCCTTACCCAAAGAAAAAAGAAAAAGACAATGCTTGATTTTAAGATGATCATTAAAGCACCTGGGATAAATAAAAATTCGTTAAATCCACCTAAAAATAAAATCGTAATGATGATGCTAGCAGCGATCATATTTGTGTACTCGCCGATGAAAAACATCGCCCATCTCATGCCGCTATACTCGGTGCCATAGCCTGCTACTATCTCTGTTTCGTTTTCTGTTAAGCAAAATGGCGTTCTATTGCACTCCACAAAGCTTGCTATTAAAAATAGCAAAAAGGCAAGCGGCTGCTTAAATATAAGCCAGCCAAAAATTCCTTTTTGATAGTTGTTTATATCCACAAGTGAGAGTGAGCTAGTTACCATTACGACGCTTAAAAGAGCCATGCCAGCGACTATTTCAAAACTAAGAAGCGAAACGACCGCACGAGCTGCGCTAATTAGTGCAAATTTATTATAGCTAGCAAGACCTGCTGCAAGTGGGGAGAAAACGCAAACTGAAGCAACACCAGCGATGTATAAAATACCAACATTAATATCTGAGAGAATCGGACGTAATGTATGTCCAAAAATTTCAAACTCAGGCAAAAACGGCACAGGTGCAAGCGCTGCAAATGCGGCGATGGCTGATATTAGTGGAGCTATTAAAAAGATAAATTTATTCGTATTTGCTGGTACGATGTCCTCTTTTGTAAAGAGTTTTATCATGTCAGCTACTATCTGTAAAATTCCAGCTGGCCCTACCATATCAGGCCCTACGCGGCGCTGCATGTAAGCTAGTACCTTTCTCTCAGCATAGGTTGCAAGCCCTGCAAGGCTTGCCATGACGGCTAAGATGACCACGGCTTTAATGATAGTGCTTAGCACAAAAAATAGTGTTTCACTCATCTTTTGCCTTTATGATTTTAACTGCGGCGTAGCTTTTGCCATTAAATATAACGCCCACTTCAAGCTTATCGTCATAATCACCTAAATACGCAGCGACTCCGCCAAGTTCGCTATCAAGCTCTACGCAAATGGCAAGCTTATACCCATCTTTTTCTAAAATAATCGCTTCATTTTGTGAAATTTCAAATTTAGCCATAAATTCGCTACTTGCATAAAGATTCGCTCTTTTGGCTGTTTGTGTGGCATAGTTTGCAAAAAATGATGGTAAATTTATAGGATTTGCAAGATTTATAAGTGCCTCGTCATCTTTTAAATTTATGCTCTTGCTATCTTTTAAAAGTGGCTCTATATCATCATTTGGTGTAAAATTTGAAATTTCTAGTTTATAACCTCTGTGACTTGTGCCGTCGTTTGCGTAAAAATTTTCTAAATCATCAAATTTAATGCCTTTGTAACCCTTTTCTTTTGGTAAATTTGGCGTGTAATCAATCGTATTTTTAGCCATTAGTCCAAGCGCGTTTGCGATATCGTTTAGAAAATAACCTTTGTGCGGTATCGCCACATTTGTTGGCACTAAGGCGTTATTTATGCTTGTAAATGTTCCTTCTTGCTGATTTAGCGCGCTAGCATCGATATCGCCTTCAAAAATACTAAATTTAAATTCGCCATTTTCGTTATAGCCAAGCGTCTTACCAAGCTTTTTCTCGCTTGCAAGAGTGCAAATTTTAGCAACACCAAGTGAATTTGTGCGTGGTGGTATTAGCATCACAAGAAACGGCGTAGCCCTTGCGATCACTCCAGTAAGTGCGGCTAGTAAATTCGCATTTTCATCTGTGTAAAAATCGCTTCCTAAAATGAGCGTAAATTTGCTTTTGCCCTCACTTAAAACTGGTATATCTAAGTTAAAATTTTCATCAAAATTTTCAAGCTTTGATGTAAGCGTGCTAGATAAATTTTCGCCCCAGTTTTTAAGCACAAAGAGTAAAATTTGCTCTAATTTTCCAGCTTCATGCGTTACGTAGATAAAATTTTTAGAATATTTTTTAACGATCTCATCGGCTATGTGATGAAAGTAAATTCCAGCTGCTTTATTCATTTTTAAAGCGTTATTTAACTTAAAGCTTGTCACTGGGCTTTCGTGTCTTAAGAAACTGCCAGCATTGATGACAAAATCGCTATTTTTAATATCTGTATAGTCTGCGTTATATGAGCTAAGCCCGCTAAATTCGCTAAATTTATTTAAAAATTTTTGATAATTTAGCGCTTCATTATTTATTAAATTTAGATCAAATCTCTCTCTTAAACACTCTAAAATAAGGGCTTCTTCGTTCGTGATGAAGCTATTAAATTTTATATTTTTGATCGCACCATTTTTAATATTTAAAACAATCTCTTCAAATTTCTCTTCATTTTTACAGGCAAGCTCGTTGTGAAAGTCATAACCAAACCTAGCTGCTCCACTTATCTCGCCAAATATAAAATCATTGCTGACGCGGTAAATTTGCTTACTTCTGTCGCTAGTGCTCTTTTCTTTTATGTCATAGTAAATTAGCTCGCAGTCGCTTTGATGTGGATTTGCTGCTGGGATAGGGTTTAGCTCCCAGATATTTGTGCTATATTGAAAATGCGAACTAATAAGTGCTCCAGTAGGGCAAACGCTGATACACTCGCCACAAAATGAGCAGTCAAGACTCTCGCCCACGCTTGGACCTATTAAGCTTTTTTGCATCTTACTAAAAACTGCGTAGGCATCTTTTGGCATACTCTCTTTTAGCTCTTTTGGTACTTCAACGCCCCTTGGTACGGTCTTTAGTGCACTCTCACCGATCCTATCTTTACAAACAGTGACACATCTTTCGCAGACTATGCAAAGAGCTGGATCGTAGTTGATTAGCCCCCATTTTTTATGTGGTTTGTGCGTGTCAGCGATGGCAAATTTTTGTTCATTTACTTTTAAATGTGTGGTTAAATTTTGTAGTTCGCATTCGCCACTTTTGTCACAAACGCCACATTGAATCGGATGATTTACGCAGTAAGTCTGCATGATCGCATTTCGCTCGGCAGCGATTTCTGGCGTGTTTGTATAAATTTGCATATCCTCTTTTGCTTTGGCATTGCAGCTATACACTACTTTGCCATTTGCCTCGACCATGCAAAGCCTACAAGCAAGAGTTGGTGAGCAGCCGCTAAGATAACAAAGAGCTGGGATATAAATTCCATTTGCTCTTGCGATATTTAGGATGCTCTCGCCTTCATCTGCTTCTAAAATTTGATCATTTATGCTTATTTTCATTTACTAACTACTACTTGTTTAAATGCGTATCCATCAAACTCTTTTGCGCCAAATATCGCAACTGTGCCTTTTAACGAATGGTCTAGTTTAAATTTTGCCCTCACGCTAAAATCTTTTGCTTTAAGCTCTAGCATATCGCCATCTTTTGCCTTTGCTACGATGCCAAACTGCACGCCGCCCACGATCTCATCGCTTGCATTTTTGTTTAGATAAACGACTGCTCCGTCAAAATTTTCAAGCTCTTTTAGCTCGTCTATTTTGTGATAATCATTAAATTCTTTTTTGCAACCACCAGCTAAAACGACATTTTTGCCTAAAATTTCAAGTAGCCAAAAGATCGCATCTTTATCTGGATGAGTAAAAAATGAATCATCAATAACGATGTTTTTAACGTCCTTTATCCACTCGCCTAGCTCTTCTTCAAATTCCTCTTCGCCAACATTGCACTCGCCACTTATCAGCCCATCATCAAGCTCGCTAAAAAACTCATCGCAAGATAAATTTGCGTATTTGCAAAGAAGAGCTAAGACGTAGCTTATTGAGCCTATTTCGCAGCGGATTAAATTTTCGCCGCCAAGCTCGCTATCTTCGATGCAAGAGATGTACTTAAACTCGTGCTCTTTCATCTTTTTTGCTAAATTTTTATCGCTCAAGCTTAGTAAATTTGCAATGCTTAAGCTTTTGCCTGCTATTAAATCATTAAATTTCATATCTTGCCCTTTTTTATGGTTAATACCCAATCAACTTGGTTAAATTTAAGCGAGTTCATCACTTCGCAGTTTAGATTATAGGCTAAATTTACAGCCTTTGTCACACCACTAAAATCGCCTATCTCAAATAAAAATATAATCACTTCATTAGCCTCGCCAGCCTTTATCTGCTGTCCAAGAGCGCTCAAAAACTCACTCTTTAAGTGCCTAAGATCGACCCTTCTCATCTATCGACCTCGCCTAAGATGATATTTGTGCTACCAATTATCGTAGCGACGTCAGCGACGTACTGACCTACCAATAAATCTTCGTAAATAGCACAGTGCCAAAAGCTTGGCGTGCGAATTTTTAGGCGATATGGGCTTGCGCTGCCATCTGAGTTTATATAAATTCCTAGCTCGCCCTTTGGCGACTCGCTAGCGAAGTAAATTTCGCCCTTTGGAGGTTTTAGCCCCTGAGTTATTAGCACAAAATGCTGCATTAATGAGTAGTTTTGGCTCATTATTTGCTCTTTTGAAGCGCTCACGTAATCTGGCGCGTCGGCGATGATGGCAGGGCTGCTGGTCTGATACTTGCTAACACACTGCTTTAAAATTTTCACACACTCGCGCATCTCTTTCATGTAAAGCAGATACCTTGCGTAGCAGTCGCCATGTGTCGCATAAGGCACGTCAAATTCTAGCTCATCATAGATGAGATATGGCTCTTCTTTTCTTATATCACGCGCCACACCGCTTGCTCTTAGCATGACGCCAGAGCAGCCGCTATTAAGGGCTAGCTCTTTGCTAATTACGCCCACGTCCACGAGCCTTGCTTGCCAAATTCTATTTTCGCTTAGCAGATCTTCATAAAGCGTGATGTCGCTTGGAAATTTCTCACAAAATTTAAGCAGCTCCTCGCACCAGCCATCAGGTAGGTCAAGCGGCACGCCACCGATCCTTATCGAGCTATGTGTTAGCCTTGCGCCGCAGTATTTTTCTATTAGATCAAGGACGTATTCGCGCTCTCTAAATGCGTATAAAAAGACGCTCATTGCCCCCACGTCAAGGGCATGCGTAGCTAAAAATAAAAGGTGTGAGCTGATACGGTTTAGCTCCAAAAGCATCACTCTAATGATCTGTGCACGGCGAGGCACTTCGATGCCGCAAAGCTTCTCCACGGCCGCGCAAAATGCGTAGTTATTCGCACTTGATGCGATGTAATCGACCCTGTCAGTTACTGGGATAAATTCCTGATAGGTCATATTTTCAGCCATCTTCTCAACGCCTCGGTGCATGAAGCCAACCTCTGGCATGGCGCGCACGACCTTTTCGCCATCAAGCTCAAGCACTAGTTTTAGCTGACCATGAGCGCTTGGGTGCTGTGGTCCAAAATTTAGTATCATCTTGCCGTCATTTTGCTCAAATTCTAAATTTTCAAAAAATGGTTTTAAGCGGTTTGGTGACTGGCTCAAGGTCTTTCCTTTACTATCTGGCTCTGGTTAAATTTAGCCTTTTTGACAAATTTTACGCCACCATCTTCTTGATACTCGTACTCTTCGCTAAATACTCTTGAAAATCCAAAGGTATCTTTCTCTTCAATATAAGCTGGATCGCGGTTTTCTTCGCCGATTTGCTCTCTAAACTCACTTCCAAAAATTTTATCCACCTCGTACCATTTAGCAGCCTCGTCGCCAGTTAGCGGATAGCTCTTTAAGAGTGGGTGTGAGTGCCAGTCATCAGGCATGATGAGGCGCTTTAAATTTGGATGATCTTTAATGAGAACGCCGCTTAAATCATACATCTCGCGCTCAGCCCAATTTGCACTTTTATAAAGCTCGCAAACGCTTTTTAGCATTTCATCCTTTTTTACAAAGCATTTTACACGAACGCGTCTATTTTTACTAATGCTAAGAAGCTGATAAAAGACCTCATATCCGCCTTTTTGACTTGTGAAATCAAGTGCTGCAAGCTCGCTAAGTTGTTCGTAACCAAAGTTTTTTAGTGTCTCAAGAGCTTTAAAATTTTCACTAGAATTTACATAAACTATAAGCTGATCAAACTCCACATAGCTAGATAAAATTTCTACTCCGCTTTGCTCTAAGATGGCTAGCTCTTCATCAAATTTAGAACCTCTTACCTCATCTTTTGGCGTCTGCTTTTCTATGTAAAATTTCTCTTTGTAATACTGCTTTTTTTGTAGATCATTATTTGGCTTATACTCTCTCATATCTCGAGCTTTCTTGGCTTTTGCGCCCTAAATGCACTTTGTTTTCTTATCTTTTTTTGAAGCATCATAAGTGCGTATTGAAGCGTCTCTGGGCGAGGAGCACAGCCTGGGATGTAAATATCAACTGGTATTATGCGGTCTACACCTTGAACGGTAGAGTAGGTGTTAAACATGCCACCAGTGTTTGCGCAGCTGCCCATCGAGATGACCCATTTTGGCTCAGGCATCTGATCATACAAGCGTCTTGTAAATTCAGCGTGCTTTTTAGTTAGCGTGCCAGCTATGATCATCACCTCAGAGTGCCTTGGACTGGCGCGAAATATAGTGCCAAATCTATCAAAGTCATACCTACTAGCGCCACTTGCCATCATCTCGATCGCACAGCAAGCAAGCCCGTAGCTAAGTGCCCAAAGCGAGTTGCTCCTGCCCCACTGCACGAGCTTATCAACGGTTGTTAAAACGACTGGCAAGCCACCATTTGCAGCGTAGTTTATCTGATGCTTTGCCATTTAAAGACTCCTTTTTGCCAAGCATAAGCAAAGCCGATAAGTAAAATCGCCACAAAAAGCAACATTTCGATTAGTCCAAAAATTCCAAGCAGTCTAAAATCCACCGCCCACGGATACATAAAAATGACTTCAACATCAAACAAAATAAATAAAATTCCATAAAAAAAGTAGTGAATATTTATCTTATTTGGCTGTTTTACGGTGGTTGGACCACACTCATAAAAGCCAAGTTTTAGACGCTGGGTATTGCGGTTGGCTAGTTTTTTGCTTATTTTTGAAGATAAGAATGTTATTAAACAAAATGAACAAGTCGCTAGTAAAAGTATGATAAATGCACCAAAATAGGTACTTTCAAGCTCTGAATGTGACATACTTTGCCTTTTTTAATTTTTAAGATTCTACTAAATTTAAATTTATTTGAGCTTGAAACGGCTTAAGAGTAGGGTGAGTATTGTGCTTTTGTGTAAAAATTACTCCTATTTTATCTTCTCAACTGCATCTTTTGCAGCACTTATTCGCTCGCTCTCGTCTAGCTCACGCACAAAGCCATCTTTTACCAAGATGATCCTAGTTGCCACATCAAAATAGCTATCATCGTGGCTAACAGCAATTATGCTAATGCCTTTACTTTGTAAAAATGGCAAAATTTCTTTATAAAATTTTCGCTTAAAGAGCGGATCTTGATCAGCTGCCCATTCATCTAGGATAAGGATAGAGCGATGCTCTAAAATAGCTATTAAAAGACTTAGGCGCTTTCGCTGACCGGTTGAGAGTTGCGTGGTGCTAAGCTTATTGTCTATGACACTTACTTTTTTATCGATCTCAAGTAAGGCTAAAAGCTCGTCTATTTCGCTTTGGCTAGCAAAGCCATTATGAGAGAGCGTTTGTGAAAATAGATAAAAATCAGCAAAAATAGCGCTAATCTTTGCCTGATAACTTTGTAAATTTCTTTCATCTATCTTTGTGCTATCAAGGTAAATTTCGCCACTACTTGGGCGTATTAGCCCGCAAAGTAAATTTATAAGCGTACTTTTACCACTACCATTTTTACCGATGATAAACGTTATCTCACCGCGTTTGATCTCTAAATTTACGTCTTTTAGGCTAAATTTGCCGTGAGTGTAGTTGAAATTTATATCCTTTAGCCTAATGCTTCGCCACTCGTCATTTAGGCTATCATCAAATTTAAAGCCTTCCTTAAATTTATTTAGATTTAAACTCATGATCTTTTCTAAACTCACTTTTGCGCTAAGTGCGGCTGGTATGGAGCCAACCATACTCATAAATGAGCCTCTTAAAAATAGTATCGTTAAGCTAATGCTTAGTGCCGTTTGCAGGCTCGCCCAGTCAAATGCCACGCACAAAAATACACAAAGTCCAACTGAGCCAAGCAGCATAATGTTTGTAAAATTATCGCTTAATGCGTGATAAATATCGGCCTTTACCATATTTTGGCGTTTTTTATCGCCTGTAAAATTTAACTCATCAAAGCAGACACTTGCCCTTGCCCTGTTTAAACTAAGCTCTCTATGCCCCTCTACGATATCATCGTAATGCTTTTGCAATGCGTCATCTTGAACTCTAGAATGCTTAAAATAAAGATGAATTTTTTTCATAAAAAGCGTATTTATAAAAAGAGTCGCACCGATCCAAACGGATAAAAAGATAAAAATTTTTGGAGCGATTACACAAAGGTAGATGCTAGCGCAGACGATAAAAACTAGGCTTTGTATAAAGCCAGTAGCGCTCATAAAGGCAAATGTGATCGTTTTTATGTCATTGTTTAGACTAGCTATGATCTTTGCTTTACCGATCTCGTTTATAACGCTATTTGGCGTGTCTAAAATTTGCTTTACACTTTGATATCTTAGCTCGTAGATAAATTTATGTCCAAAATTTGTAAGCGATATATTTGCAGCGATGGCGCTTATAAAAAATAAAAGTAAAACTGCTATAAATTTAATTGCAAGAATAAGATCAAATTCTTTTAAGCTTACAAGCTCATTGTTTATAAACGAAAGAGTCCAGACACCAAGTCCGCTAAATACGAGTGTTAATAACACTATTTTAGAAATTTGGTAGATATTTTTTTTGATTAAATTTGCAAGCATTACATCGCAGCTCGTGGCTGAATGATATTTGGCTCATACTTTTGTTCAGTATTTTCGCTCATTATGCGAAGCACCTTGCTTCTTTTTATCTTAGCGTCATCTTTAAATATCGCACGCACTTTGTCCATGCCAGCGTAAAAATCACGCATAAGCACGATGCAGATATATTTGCCAAAAAATGTCGGCTTAATAATGCCATTTTCTTCATATATCGCATTTACAAGCTTAAGCAAGCTAAGCTCCATAAATAAGGCTTTGTTAATGTTTGTGCTATTTTCATCGTTATATCTTTTAATATCAACTCCGCCATCAAAAAGCCTTGTTAAAAACGTGTATTTAAGTCGCTCTTTCTTGCTAAAACCACATTTTGCGATGACTGGGCTTTGTCTATTTTTTATCCTTTTGCCGTATTCAAGTAGATTAAACGCATTTATTACAAGCTCACCGTTAAGAAAGCTAAATGCTCCGCTACCAACGCCAAGATACTCTAAATTTGAGCCAACATATTCGTCACGAAGATCGGCACTTTTTTCATTTGAAAACGCCCAAGCATTGCTTTGTTTGTAGTTGCTTTTGCTAAATTCTTCAGTGATTATCTCATAAAATTCACGCTCATTATCTACGTTTGAAACGCCAAGCGAGCGAGCTATATTCTCTCTTGTTAGCTCTGATTTCATAAGTGGATAGAAGGTGATTTGTTGCGGAGAGATCGATTTTGCGACGTTTATATCGTTTATGAGCTGCTCTTTTGTTTGATTTGGCAGGTTAAAGATGAGATCTAGACTAATGACTGGGATATTACCAAGAGCGAGCTCAAGTTTTCTTTTTACCTCCTTGGCTGAGCCAAATTTTTCATATCTGCCAACTCTTTTTAATGTTTCATCATCAAAGCTTTGTACGCCAACGCTTAGTCGATCAATTAATCCATCAAATCTGGCTAAACTCTCGGGTGAGATGTGATTTGGATCGCTTTCTGCTGAAATTTCATCTATACTAAAAAGCTCTTTTGCAAGCTTAAGTGTCTTCTCAAGCTCTGGCTCATTTATAAGCGTCGTGCCACCGCCAACATAAAGTGAATCAAAGTCAAATCCAGCCTCTTTAACCTGCCTCATCTCCTCACGTAAATTTTCAAAGTAAACTTTTGCAAGCTCTTGCTCATAGTGGTACTTATGAAACGAGCAATATGGGCAGAATGTGTGACAAAATGGCACATGTGCGTAGAGCATATACTTTTTGTCTTTTTTGGGAGTTTTGGTGTAGGTTGTGGTTAAAATGTCTATATTAAATTCATTATATAGTGATCTTTGAATAGAATTATGAGCGTAATTTACGGCAAAATTCTCGACAATATTTTTAAAGATCATAACTAATCGCCTTAAATAAGTTTGGTTTTAAATTGATGTGTTAGGATAGCTAACTTTTAATAAATTTAGCCTTGTGCTAAAGAAAATTTTAGCTTAGCCAGATAAATTTAGCCTATAAATTTTAATTTTTTAAATTTATAAATTTCACGTATCGATCAAATTTTAGCCCCAAAGCTTAAGAAAGTTACTCCTTAGATCTTGAGATAATTTTGCTTGCATCAAGCTCAAATTTTACTCCATCTTTCGTCTCTAAATAATAAAACTTTCCTAGTATTGATAGGGCTTTGATGTTATAAAGTTTTACAATATTGCTTCTACTTTCTATTTCATAATAGGTATTACTTTTATCAGGCTCTTTATCTTTACTGTAAATTTGAAATGGTAAAGCACCTAGTGTATTTT
>NZ_POZK01000002.1:0-528 GCF_002913945.1 Campylobacter concisus
ATACTATTTACAAGTATATAATGCAGATAAAACATATTTTGATTACGCTGGACCACAGTATTCAAAAATAATGACTGATTTTCAAAGGATTATCCGCTAAGAAAATTGGAACACTCCTTGCTTACTACATATAAATTTGATAAGCAAGGATCGTAAATGAGCATTTTTAGTGTTAGCACGCAAAAGTATAGCACAGTAGCTACTGAGGCAAAAGCAAGGAAACTTCAAAAAGAGCAGTCTGAAAGTGTCAAATTTCAAAACGCTCTTGCAAATAATGAAAAAACAAAAGACATAGCACAAAATTTACAACGACTTGGGCTTACAAAAGATACACAGCAAAGCATTTATAGCGTGAAATTTAAAGACAAAAACGAGCTTGGCTATCAAAGCGATAAGGCGGGCTTTATGGACGCTAGCTTTAATAAAGCAGCCGGCTTGCCACAGGACTTTAAGCTTCACAAAAGCACTATAAAAGAATTTCTAAACTTCGCAATAAAGCAAAATAATATAAAAAGTGTCCTTTACAGC
>NZ_POZK01000003.1:0-231 GCF_002913945.1 Campylobacter concisus
TAAAATACCTCCTATTTTTGCTATTTTAATAAATAGTTTGCTTGTTATTTTAACAATTAAAGGTAAAGTGTGGGTCAAATTTAAGAGCTGTAGATGCTATTTAATGGCGGGTAGAGAGAGATTCGAACTCTCGGTGAGTTACCCCACACACGCGTTCCAGGCGTGCTCCTTAAACCGCTCGGACATCTACCCATAAAGAAGTGGAATTATATCTTTATTTGCTTAATGCTT
>NZ_POZK01000004.1:0-11188 GCF_002913945.1 Campylobacter concisus
AAAGTGGTGGCTATGTTTTATGTAGTTAGGATCTATTTATATTTAATAGATAAAACACAACAGACAAAAAATTAAACTACTTGCTGATAAATATTTTTTTGAAATATTATTTTGAGAGAATATCTAGCCACATAAGAGTAGCTAGATAAGGAAAAATTTCTAAAATTTTAGATTTTTAAAAGCTCAGCCTCTTTCTCTTTTACAAGAGTATCGATTTTTGCAGTGTAGGTGTCAGTTATCTTTTGAACCTCATCCTGTCCCTTTTTGCTCTCGTCCTCAGTTATAGCTTTGTCTTTTTCAAGCTTTTTGACTTCATCATTTGCATCTTTTCTTACGTTTCTTATACTGACTTTGGCTTTTTCTCCCATTGATTTTGCATGTTTTGCATTTTCTTGGCGTTGCTCAACTGTCATAGGTGGAAAAAATAGCTTGACACTCTCACCATCACTATTTGGATTGACGCCGATATTTGCTGCTTGGATAGCTGAAGAGATCGCTTTTATCATGCTCTTTTCCCAAGGTGTGATAGCGATAGTTGAAGCGTCGCTTGTAAGCACAGTGGCTACTTGGTTGAGCGGAGTTGGTGAGCCGTAATAATCAACCATTACATGATCTACAATATTAATATTTACCTTGCCCGTTCTAAGCGTTGTAAAGTCGCGTTTTAATGAAGCTATTGCTTTTTCGCAGCCTTCTTTTTGTGTTTCGTAAATTTTATTTAGCATTGATGTCCTTTATTAGAAGTTTTGTACTTCGTTGATGATCTACTTTTAGTGATATTAAAACTTTGCGTTTATCAAGAGGTGGGTTAAATTTACACTCAAAAACACCATTTGTCATAGGTACCTTTTTAAAGCCATTAAAGCCAGTCATGAAAAAATTACCTTCACTAGCATTTGTATCAGTTTTTATAATAAGTTTGTCTATTGCATTATTTTGTGGGTAGCTATCCGGAAATATCCACTGGGCATTTAAAAATTTGCTATTAAACGTTAGTGCTATTTTGGTACCGTTCATTACGGGCGTTCTATAAAGATCGTAAACATCACTTTTGTCTGAAACAGCACCTGAGTTTTGGTTTAAAAGGGCTAAAAAACCAAATTCTTTTGCAAGTTTTACAACTCGACTATCAATCTCACCATAAGGTACTGCAAAGAATTTTGGCTTATAGCCCATGTGTTTTTCAAAGGTTTCAACGCCCTTTTGAAAATCCTCTCTTAATGCCTCATCGCTAAGTTTTGTCATCCTTGGATGAGCGTACGAGTGGTACCCAATCTCGCCATAAGCCTCAAGTTCTTTAATCTGATCAAAATCCAAATAATCGCCATATTTATTTGCACTGGCTTCCACATAAAGCATTAGTGCAAATGGATAGTTATACTCTTTAAATACACTAAGGGCCTTGTCATAGAAACTTTTATAACCATCATCTACAGTGATGACGATCCAGTTATCAGGTATTTTTTCGCCAGCATTTACAGCATCGACTAGTTTTGAGAGTTTAACGACTTCATAGCCATTATTTTTGAAATATTCAAACTGCTCTCTTAAATTTTTAATAGAAATATCAGTGCTTGTGTGTCTTGGGTCATCAAAGCGATGATAGACTAAAATATGAGCGTCTGCTAAAGTAAATGTTAGCGTCAAAAATGACGCTAAAAGTGTTTTTATCATTGTTATTTTGCTGGAGTTTGTGGTGCACTAGGAGCTGATGGTACGTCGTTTGACTTTGGTATGACTAGAGATTTACTATCGACGCTATCAACGATAGAGCGTTTTAGATCTTTATTATAGAAGTATCCAAGTGCAAGTGTGTTTAGGATAAACAAAACGCCTACTACAAAGGTAAATTTAGCTAAAAATCCAGCTGGTCCTTTTGCTCCAAAAAGGCTCTCGTTGCTTCCACTGTATGCTCCAAGACCGATAGATGAGCTCTTTTGGAGTAAAACTGCGATCGTGATAACGACAGCTAAAACAAATTGCAAGATTAAAAATATTAAACTCACGAAATTTCCTTTAAATTTTTAAAAATAATTGTTTGCGATTATACAAGAAAAGATTTAAATTTTTAGTTAAAGTTCTTTTTCAAGCTCATAAAGCTCGTATCTTATGCCTTTAAAAAGCTCGGCTTGTTCTAAATTTATGAGCTTAAAGCACTCTTCAAGCACGCGAGCACTCTCCTGGGCGCGCTTGAAATTTGCAGTGATTATCTCATCTAAATTTTCTCTAGCTTGCTCGCTTTTTGTGCTAGTTTTTAAAACGTCGTTTTGAGAATTTCTAAATTTTAAAAATTCTTTTTGCGGGATCTTTGCCTTGTGGCGGAGGGATTTTATCTTATAGGCGAGCTTGGCGTCATCAAAGACATATCTTTTCATATCTTCAACAACGCGAAGTCCTTCTTTTAGCCTATTTAGATTCGCATCTATTACTCGGTAGATGCGCTCATCTTTAGTCGTTTCTATTAAAAATTCCTAAAATTTGTAGTAATGATGTAAATAGATTTACAAAATCAAGATACAAAGCAACTGCGCCTTCAACTGGTGTTTCATAGTTTCCACGGATAATATTTTGCGTATCAAAAAGTATATATGCGCTAAATAAGATCGATGAAATACTTGCGATTACAAGTTGAAACATTGTACTTTTAACAAAGATATTGATAATAGCTGCTGCAATGATAACAATTAAGGTTATGAATAACATTTTACCCATTGTTGTAAAGTCACGTTTTGTATTCATCGCAAAGACGCTTAACGCACCAAAAGCAACTGTTGTTAGTCCAAATGCTTGAGCTACGATACCAGCTCCACTTGGCATGGCAAGGATTGCTGAAAGTAGCGGAGTTAGCGTAAGGCCACTTATAAAAGTAAATGCAAATAGAAGTATTAAATTTAATCCCTCTTTACGTTTAGCTGCCATTAAGCCAAAAAGTAGTGCAAACTCGACTATTACAAGTCCCCAGAACAAAAATCTATTTGCCGCAAAAACGCCAGCGATGCTAATACCTACATAAGCGCCAGCTGTTGCTGAAAGTAGTGATGCTGCAAAAAGTTGATAAGTTTGTTTTATAAAAGTACTTAGTGAGCTTTGAGAATACGCAAGTTCTTCTTGATTTTGTTTTGCGTAGTTCCTATCATACAGACTCATTTTATCTCCTTATGAATTTTTGAATGAGTTTAGCCTAAAATAATTAAACAATGAATAAAAAGAATTTTAACAAATTATATTAGTTAAAAATTTATATATTAAAGTATTTTTTAGATTAAATAAAAGTTGCTATAATCGCGTAAAAATATAAAAAATGGAGATAAATTTCTATGGATGACTCGCTACTTGAAGGTGCGGTAAAATTTATGGAAGATGGCTTTTTAGAGCATGAAGAGCTCTTTAAAAGTCTACAAAATAGACAAGACCCACATACCCTTTTTATATCCTGTGTTGATTCAAGAGTAGTACCGAATTTGATAACAAACTGCCTTCCAGGCGAGCTTTTTATGGTGCGAAATATCGCAAACATCGTGCCACCTTATAGAGTGAGCGAAGAGTTTCTGGCAACGACTTCGGCTATCGAATATGCATTAGAGCTTTTAAATATCAAAAATATCATTATTTGCGGACACTCTGACTGTGGCGGATGTGCAGCGCTTTATATGGATGAAAAAAAGCTCAAAACCACGCCAAATGTTAGAAATTGGATAAAGCTAATAGAACCAATTAAGAGAGAAGTGCTTAAATTTACAAGCGACGATCCAGCAAAGATGGCGTGGCTAACTGAGAGATTAAATGTGATAAATTCGATCGAAAATATAATGACTTATCCAAATGTAAAGGAGGAGTATGAAAGAGGAAACCTTCAAATTTATGGCTGGCACTACATTATAGAAACCGGTGAAATTTTCAGCTACGATTTAAAAGAGGGCACATTCAAACTTTTAGCAGATAAAAGGGGCGAAAATGCGTAAAATTTTAACCATCGTCTTGCTCTCATTTATAATGCTTTTTGGTGCTGAAAATAATAAAACTCAAGAAGAAAATATACTAAGCCTAACAAATCAAATCCAAACCCTAAACAGCCAGATAAAAATTTTAAAAGCACAGCAAAAAGATACAAACTCAACAAAAGCTGATAATTCAAATTTAGCTGGACTTCAAAAGAAAAAAAATGACCTTTTGGAAAAAATTCCACTATATGTTATGCAGATTGAAGTAACTCAAAACGATATTGATAAATTTATTTTGCAAAAAAATAATTTAGAAAAAAAAGTAGCTAGATTAGAGAAGCAATCAAACAAAGATGCTTATGTTCAAAGTGCTATTGAGCTTGAGAAAATGAAGATAGATTATGCTTATTTCTCAGCTTTAATTAATCTTGAAGAGATATTTAAAAAAGGTGCTAAAGCAAACTCTATAAAAGAGGTGATAGATAACGGACTTTTAAATTTACAAACAAACTCTTACGTCAGCATAAAAGAGCTAAAAGATTCTCTAAATGAGACTTCAAACTCTTACGATAACGCATTTGCAGAGCTTGATTTAAAAAAAGAGACTGATGAGGAAATTTTAATCTATCTTAAAAACAATGCTGATCTTCTAAGCTCAAGCATGATCTTATCAGAGCTAAATTTAGTCGATACGGTCGAATATATAAATAAGCTAACTTCTATAAATTCGGCAAAATTTAACGTTGGCAAGATCGTAGTTATAATTGCAGTATTTTTATTTTTTGTCTCACTTACAAGAATTCTCGCCAAACTCACGTATTGGCTTATGTCACTTATTGCATCAGGCGAAGGCGTAAAGGAAGCAAAGGATCAGATAGTAGATATCGTTAAAAAGCCTATCTCCGCACTTCTTATCATTTATGCGCTAAATATTTGTATAGGTGTTGGCTTTTATCCAGTACCAGTGCCACTAACTCTAGCAAATATATTCTCTATCGTCTATATAGTCGCATTTTCATGGCTTGTTTTAACTATCCTAAATGGTTATGGCATAGTAATAATCGATAAAATCGCTCAAAAGAGTAGACGAAAAGAGGTTGTAAATTTAGTTTTAAAAGTAGTCTATGTAATTGTATTAATAATTGCACTTTTACTAATTCTTCAAAAGCTTGGCTTTGATATATCAGCACTCATAGCTTCACTTGGTATCGGCGGTCTTGCTGTTGCTTTTGCGGCAAAAGATATCATCGCAAACTTCTTTGCTTCTGTTATGATGCTTTTTGATAATTCATTTTCGCAAGGAGATTGGATAGTTTGTGGTGATATAGAGGGCACTGTCGTTGAGGTTGGCTTTAGAAAGACGACTATTAGAAGCTTTGATAATGCTTTAATCTTTGTGCCAAACTCAAAACTGGCAAGCGATCCTGTTAGAAACTGGAGCAGAAGAAAAGTCGGTAGACGTATCAGAATGGTAATAGGCATTGAATATGGAGCGACAACTGATGAGATTAAAAAATGTGTAGATGACATAAAAACTATGTTGATAAATCATCCAGATATTGCCAAAAGTGAGGATATAACGGCAAAGAAAAAAGGGCTAAAATATAGACAAAGTATAGTTTCAGTTGATGATTATGCTGGATATAAATCAAATTTATTTGTCGTGGTTGATGACTTTGCAGATAGCTCAATAAATATCTTAGTTTATTGTTTTGCAAAGACTATCGTTTGGGGAGAATTTTTAGATGTCAAACAAGATGTAATGCTAAAGATTATGGATATTTTAAAGCAAAATGGTCTAAATTTCGCATTCCCAAGCCAAAGCTTGTATATTGAAAGCGTCAAAGATAAAATTTAAGGAGAAAACAATGAGTGATGAATTTGATTATGAAGAAGTAGAAGAAGACTACTCTGAATTTAATGACGATGAGGACGATAGTAGCGATAGTTATGACTATAATTACGATGAAAATGACTACAACTACGAAGATAGTGACGAGGACGAGGATAGTTACGACTCTTATTAAAAATACTTAATTAAATTTAATGGAATAAATTTACAGGGAGTTTTGTTTGACACGTGATTTTGTAGATCAAAGTAGTTATAAAGCGATCGATGATATCTATAAAACGATATTAGACGTTATGATAGCTGCAAATGCACTATCTTTGTTGCTTTTTATGATCATAGCTACACCACTACTTTTTATGTGCTTATTATTTATAGCAGCTGGTATATTGCTTAGAATAAAATTCGACATAAAATATAGAGTATTAATATCCCTTGCATTTCACCTAAATATCATATTACTTGTTACTATTATTGTTACTACTATGGGTTGGAATACTGGAATTTGGATAATACTTGTTGGTGTAATTTTTATAAACTACTTTCTAGCGTTTGATTCAAAGAGTCTTACTTATATAATGGCATTTTTAGAATTAATCTTGCTTATACTTCTTTATTTTATTCATAAAGATGAGGCGCCGCTGATCCCATCAGCTATACAAGGGACAATAGTCGTGTGTAGTATTGTTTTTGCTTTTTTTATTGTTTTAAGACTTTCAATGTTTGCAGATGTCATCACTTCTAGCGGATATCAGCAAATAAGAAAAGAGACAGAAGAGCTTGAAAAGGACTCAAAACATGATTTTTTAACACAGCTTTTAAATAGAAGAACAATAGAAAAAACTTTAAAATACGAGCTAAGTGTTAATAAAGAAAGAAGCGGCAATACAAATTTAGTCATAATGTTAGGCGATATTGATAATTTTAAAAAAATAAACGATACATACGGGCATGACTGCGGTGATGAGGTCTTAAAAGATGTAGCCAACGCTTTAAAGAAATCATTTAGAGGTAAAGACTATGTTTGCCGCTGGGGTGGAGAAGAATTTTTGATAATCTTGCCCGATACAAAGATAGAATTTATCCACGAAGTGAGCAAAAGGCTTAAAAAACAGATAAATAACGCAAAACTTCCAGATAAAACTCCAGTTACTATGACCTTTGGCATGCTAATATGTGCAAATGGTATTGAGGTGGATTTTGAGCAAGCCATAACTTTAGTAGATAAGCTGCTTTATGAAGGCAAGCAAAATGGCAAAGACCGCATCGAATTAGAAATTTTAAAAAAGAGCTTGGATGCGTAGAATTTCACTCTATACGGCTCAAAAAATTATCATATTTTCAATATTATTAACTCACATCTGTTATTTTTTTATTTTTTTATTTATGAAAGAAGAAATTCTAGCAGTTATGAATGTATTTTCAGTAGCAACCTATCTTTTTCTTTTAAGGCTTATTTACGATAGCCCTGAAAATAACAAGATAACAATGGTAATAGTCCAGCTTGAAATTTTATTTCATGCATTAGTTTGTATGCTAACACTTGGATGGGGATATGGATTTGGGTTATTGTTTTTAGCGTCGTCGCTAATACTATTTTTTACTTCATTTACCTATAAATTTTTTAACTACATAATAGTTGCAGTGCAAATAATTTTATCTATAGCCTGCTATGTATATTTAGATGGCCAGCCTGTAAAAGATTTTGACGGCTTTAAAGATCTACTTTTTGTTTTTAACTTAAGTATGGTTTGTGTATTCTCGGTTGTTGTTTCGTATCTTTTGGAGAGCTCAAATTTATTTATATTTTTAAGCATCTTAGAGGAAAAAGAGATGGCTGAAAATATCTTAAATCACGATCCATTAACAGGGCTTTTAAATCGCACTTCGATGCAGAAAATTTTAAGCCAAAACGATCTTTATAAAAATAGGGACTTTGCTATCGTTATGTGCGATATTGATAACTTTAAAAAGATAAATGACACTTATGGACACGGCGCAGGAGATGCTGTTTTAAGAAGCTTATCAGGCATATTTAAAAACACATTTAGAGATAAAGATAGAGTAGCTAGGTTTGGCGGAGAAGAATTTTTAGCAGTCGTCTTGGGCGTAAAAAAAGACGCAGCTGTAAGTATCGTAGAGCGTGTGAGAGAGACTTTGAGTAAAAATATAGTTGAGTTTGAAAACATAAAGATCAACGCAACTATGACTTTTGGAGTAGTTGCTCATGATGGTACGGGAGAATTTAGCTTAGAAAAGATGATAAAACAAGCTGATAATCTACTTTATGCTGGTAAGCGAAGTGGTAAAAATATCGTTATGAGTGCGGACTACGATCCAAAAGGATAAATTTAGAGGTCTGAGCCTCTAAATTTTAATGTCCATACATTATGTTTGGTAGCCAAAGCGAAATTTGCGGTATATAAGTAACCAAGATAAGGCCAAAGAATAAAGTGAGTGTCCACGGCAAGCATGCCATGATGACCTCTTTTAGATTCATATTTGTAAGACCGCTTGCGACAAATAAATTTAGTCCAACAGGCGGAGTGACCATACCTATCTCCATATTTACAACTAAGATAATGCCAAAATGTATCGGATCTATGCCAAGCTGCGTAGCTATCGGAAGCAAGAGTGGAACCATGATCATGATAACGCTTGAAGGCTCCATGAACTGACCCATGATAAAGAGCAGGATATTTACAAATATCAAAAATCCTATCATACCGATATTCGCGTCAAGTATCATCGAAGCGATAGCTTGAGGGATCTGCTCGCTAGTTAGCAAATATGCAAAAACAACGGCGTTTGCGATAATGAAAAATATCATAGCTGTTGTAAGAGCCGAGTCTAGGCAGATATCCCAAAGATCTTTTATCTTTATATCTCTATAGATAAAAAGCGAGATAAATAACGCATAAACGGCACTTGCCGCAGCAGCTTCAGTTGGAGTAAAAATTCCTCCATAAATTCCGCCGATGACCACAACGACGATCAAAAGCGCCCAAAATGCTTTGGCAAATTTCTGTACCCTCACTTTAAATGGTTCAGCCTTAGTCGCTTTAAAGCCAAGCTTTTTTGCACCAACATAGGTTTGAACGAGCATAAAAGCTCCAAGCATAAGACCAGGCACAACACCAGCCATAAAAAGCTTGCCAATACTTACCTCTGCAGTTACGCCATAAACTATCATAACAACTGAAGGCGGGATCAAAATTCCAAGCGAGCCGGCCGTTGTTATGCCGCCAACTGCGTACTCTTTTGGATAGCCAGCCTCTTTTATAGCTGCAAACATAATTGAGCCAATAGCCACAACCGTCGCAGGCGAGCTTCCAGAGACCGCTGCAAAGATGATGCAGGCAAATATCGCACTCATAGGCAAGCCACCTGGCAAGTGTCCGACCATAGACTTTGCAAAGTCGATGATACGCCTTGCTGAGCCACCTTTGCTTAGTAAATTTCCAGCCAAGATAAACATCGGGATCGCCATTAACGAAAATTTATTGATACCATCAAAAATTAGCTGTGGGATCGTAGCGATGTCTATATCTGTAAAAAATATCATCGTCAAAACCGTACTTGTGCCTAGCGAAACCGCCACTGGCACGCCTATTAGCATCAGTGCAAAAAGTAGGATAAATAAAAATGCTATTGTCATCTTTTTCTCCTTAATCTTTGACTACGCTACCATGAGCTAGCTCATGTGCTTCGTTGCTTACGACATTTTCAGCAGGCGTTAGAGCTACTTTTATGGCTTTTTCGGTTGAGCGGTAGCTAGCTGTAACGAAGGCTATTGGAAGCACTACCATAGGTACCCATTGTGGTATGCCAAGGTCTATTATCATCTGCTCGATCTCGTGAAGAATTTGTAGATAATCAATCGAATAGACTGCGATAAATAACAAAAATACAGTAGTTAGTACATGAGAGAAGATTAAACACGCTTTTGCAAGGGCTGGTGGAAATTTTTCCACCAAAATAGTCACACTGACGTGAATGCCCTTATTAAAGCCGTATGCCGCGGCAAAAAACGCCGACCAGATAAAAAGATAGTTTGATAGCTCGCTTGCCCAAGACCAGCTTTTATCGAAAAAATATCTAGCCATAACATTTGCAAAGGCTAGCAATGTTCCACTTGCGAGCCCAACTACTGCGATAGTTTTATTTAGTGAGGCTATCGCTATATCAAGGACATTGAAAAAACTCTTCATTATTTTGTCCCAAGAGTCTTTTCTATGAGGTCTTTACCGATAACATCGTAAAATTTAGGATAGATTGACTGCATAACCTTTTGCCACTCAGCCTTTTGTGTATCATCGATCTTATAAATTTCTAGTTTTTTACTAGCAGCGATGTATTTTTCAAGCTCAGCTATGACGTGAGCGTCCTCTTTTGCTGTCTCTTCTCTCTCAAAAGCTGTTGCTTCGCTTAGGGCTTGTTTTACATTTGCTTTTAGATCATCTGGTAGCTTGCTCCAAAATTTATCACTCATAACGACTAAATAGCCCAAATATCCGTGACTTGAAAGTGTAAGCGAGCTTTGAACTTCGTGAAATTTTGAGTTATAGAAATTTGAAAGCGGGTTTTCAGTTGCATCAACTACGCCTTGTTGAAGTGCAGAGTAAACCTCTGAAAATGGTAGAACTTGTGGGTTGCCACCAACTACTTTAATTTGTTCTTCAAGTACTTTTGAACTTTGGATTCTAAATTTTTGTCCTTTTGCATCTTCTGGCACAAGAACTGGTTTTTTGCTTGAGCTAAAATGCTTAAATCCAGCATCCCAGTAATCAAGCGCTACAAAGCCTTTTTTTGTAACAAGGGCTTTTAGCTCCTCGCCAACTGCACCGTCTTGGACCTTATGAAGGTGTTCTGCGTCTTTAAAGATGAAAGGCAGGTCAAATAGCTGAAACTGCGGCACAATAGGCGTAAATTTTGAAAAACTTGGAGCTGCCATTTGAACATTGCCAAGCTTTAACGCACCAAAAACCCTATCATCATCAAGTAGCTGCGCTGATGGGAAGACTTGAACTTTTAATTTACCGCCACTTAGCTCCTCAGCACGTTTAGCAAAAAAGTCAGCTGCCTTGCCTTTTGGTGTAGAAGCTGCAACAACGTGAGCAAATTTGATCGTATAGACCTTGTCTGCACCAAATGCTAAGCCACTGATGGCACAAGTGAAAAGTAAAGCTTGTAAGAATTTCATCTTTTATCCTTTGTAATGGTTTTGTTAAACGCATTATAAATTTCAAAAATAAAAATTTAGAAATTTTGTTTCGTAAATTCACAGCTATTTATTTTTATATGTGTATTTTAGTAACAATTGTACTCTTAAAAGCTAATTTATATTTTTGAAAAATTTTTATAATTTTTTGATAACTAAACTTTTAAAGTATATTTG
>NZ_POZK01000005.1:0-56667 GCF_002913945.1 Campylobacter concisus
TTGCCAAGCTCAGCATCATCATAGCTCACGTCCTCAACGCTTCCACAGCTTTCGCAAACCACATGGATATGTGGATATTCGTAGATGTCGTATCTAGCTTTTTGATTGACGATATTTACTTCAACTACAAGACCTTCGTCTTTTAAAGTATTTAAATTTTTATAAACTGTCGCAAGAGAAACCGATGGACTCTCTTTTAAAATCTCATCATAAAGCTCATCAATCGTTGGATGCGTGTGGCGATCAAGAATTCTTAAAACGCTAAGGCGCTGTGGCGTGACTTTTAGCCCAGATTGCTTTAATAATGATACGTATTGCATAGTGCTTTTCCTTGTTTTTATTTTGGCTTATGCTAGCAAAAATAATATTAAACGTTACTTTATTAAATGATATTAATTATTTTCTAGTAAATTTTTGGTAATCTGCTCGGCACTTATACCAAGGTACTTTTCAACCTCGGCGGTTGAACCATGGGGGATAAATTTATCTTCATACTCAAAGCTAATGACGCTTATATTTGAAATTTTATTTTCTTGTAAAAATGCACTTACTATCTCGCCAATACCGCCTTTTTTGGCACTATCGCTAAAGATGTACCACTTTTTAGTGCGTTTTGCAAGATCCAGTAAAAGCTCACTATCAAGCGGCTTTGCAAAGACAAGATCAACCAATATCACATCAAGCTTGCCAGTTAGTAAATTTCTGACCAAATTTGCCCTGCCAACGCCGTTGCCATAGCCTAAAAATACAATATCACTATTTGCATCAGCTAAAATTTCACCCTTGCCAAACTCAAGTGGCTGAGCTTCAAACTCATCTCTTAAGATAAATGCCCCACGCGGATATCTAAATGCGCTAACACCCTTGTAAGAGTAGGCAAATTCCATAACATTTTTCATACTCTCTTCGCATCTTGGGGCAAAAAGAACCATGTTTGGCACAGCGTTTAAAAAGCTTATATCAAACGCACCCTGATGCGTTTCGCCGTCCTCGCCAACAATACCCGCTCTATCCATCGCAAATGTGATGTTTAAATTTAAGATAGAAGCGTCGTGAATGACTTGATCATAGGCCCTTTGCATGAATGTCGAGTATATTGCAACAAATGGCTTAAAGCCCTCTTTTGCCATGGCTGACATAGAGGTGACTGCGTGCTGCTCGGCTATCGCCACATCCCAAAAGCGGTCTGGAAACTCATGTATGAGCGCGTCCATGCCAGTGCCTGTTGGCATCGCGGCCGTTACGCCAACGATATCGCTGTGCTCTCTTGCCATCTTTAAAAGCTGCTCGCTAAAGATCGCCGTGGCTGACTTGTTTGACTGTCTTTTTATAAATTCGCCACTTTTTAGATCAAATGGTCCAACTCCGTGCCAATTTTCGTAGCACCCCTCAGCAAATTCATACCCTTTGCCCTTTAGTGTCTGCACGTGCACAATGACTGGCTTTTTCATATTTTTAGCAGTTTCAAATGTACTAAGAAGCGCGCCTAAGTCGTGTCCATCAACTGGCCCAATGTACTCAAGCCCAAGCTCTTCAAAAAACATACCAGGAGTAATGAGTCTAATGCCCTCTTCGATACGTCTAGCCATATATGCAGCTGAATCTGGCATATAACTTAGAAATTTCTCAACCCTGCCCTTAAATTTTTGATAAAACTGCCCTGCCATCATCTGGCTTAGATACTTACTAAGTGCGCCTATTGGCTTACTTATGCTCATCTCGTTGTCGTTTAGGATGATGACGCAAGGATATTTTCTATCCCCCAGCTCATTTAGCGCCTCGTACGCCATTCCGCCACTTAGTGAGCCATCGCCTATAACAGCTACTGGGATACGATCTTCGTTTTTAAGTTTTATCGCCTTTGCAGCACCAACTGCTAAAGATATAGACGTCGAGCTATGTCCTGCTACAAAGTAGTCAAATTTACTTTCGCTTGGCTTTGTATAGCCGCTGATACCATTAAATTTTCTAAGCGTATCAAAGCTCTCCCAGCGTCCAGTTAGTAGTTTGTGTGCGTAGCTTTGATGGCTTACATCAAAAATAAATGGATCTTTTGTCACATCAAAAATTTTATGCATCGCTACAATGATCTCAACTGCACCGATGTTTGAGCTAAGATGACCGCCATTTTTGCTAACAGTGGCTAAAATTTTATCCCTGATGTCATGACAAAGTGCGTTTAGTTCATCAACATCTAAACTTTTAACGTCTTTATTCATTATTTACCAGCATTTTTAGTTTTTCTAGCCTTGTTTGCATAGTCGCATCGATATTGCCACCATCACTTATAATAACCACACCGCCTTTGCTTATAGCATCATCAGCGCTTATTTTGACGTGCTCATTCTTGCTAAATTGCTCTTTTATATATTCGCTATCTTCGGGATTTACGCGAATTTCTATATTTTTGACATTACTTAGCTCTTTTATAAGCGAGCTTGCTAGATGATGAGCGATCTGATTTGAAGAGGTTGAAATTTCTTTATCGATTACTTCTTTTGCGATTTTTATAGCAGTTTGTCCAAGCTCTTCTTCGATCTTCTTTAAAAACTCATCAAATTTAACGTACTGCTCATCTAGCTTTGTAGCTGAAGCACTAAATCTAGCCTCAAGTTCATTTATTCTTGCTTCATTTGCTGCATTTGTCTGGGCGATACCCTCATTTTTACCATCCTCTTTTGCACGAGAAATTTCAGCCTCAAGGCGTTTAGCAAATTCGCTCTCTTGATTTTCTATTTGCATTTGAAGTTTGATGATGTTGCTACTTAGCTCATCTGTTTTTTTAAGCAGTTCTTCGACAAAGCTTGACTCGCCTCCTTGCTGCATTTGTGAGTTTTGGGGCTGAGAAGCAAAGTGGTTTTGTGAGTTTGTTTGCGTTTGATGGCTAGCTTGAGGAACAAAATTTTCACCCTTTTGCCCAAAATTTTGCTCGCTTAACTCTTCACTAAGATTATTTTCTTCTATCAATACAGGAGCACTATCTGCAGCTCGCTCTCCAACTCCAAGTACTTTAAATCTGTAATTTTCTATAAAGTGAGCTGGAGAAGTTTCACTGGTTATTACGCTGCTTTTCATTCTATCATCTCATCTGCTTCGCCGACTTGGAACACGCCTTGATCAGCTAGAGTTTGTACTGTCTCTACTATGCGTCTTTGAGCCTCTTCAACATCTTTTACACGCACCGCACCAAGATATTGCATCTCCTCTTTGAAGGCTTCTGCTGCACGCTGAGACATATTTGATAAAAATTTATCCTTTATGCCATCGCTTGAGCCTTTAAATGCGACCATAAGGTCTTTTTTATCGACATTTTTAAGAATTTCTCTAATCGCAGTTGCGTTAAGGTTGATAATATCTTCAAAGGTAAACATAAGCTCTTTAATCGTTGTTGCGAGCTTATCATCACTTTGTTCGATGCGTTCGATCGTACTTTTGCTAGCTTTTTGCCCAAGTCTATTAAGCACTTCTGCCACAGCTCTTGGACCGCCAACTTCGACTTTATATGATGTAAGACTTTCAAGCTTGCCTTCAAGTACGGTTGAAACGCGCTTAATTACCGATGGGCTAATATCACCAAGATTTGCCATTCTAATAACGACTTCACTTCTTAGCTCATCTGAGAAGAAGCTAAGCGTTTCAGCAGCACTTGTTGAGTCCATGTGAGCTAGTATTAGTGCTATGGTTTGAGGGTGCTCTTTTATGATAAAGTCTGCAAGCTGTTGTGGTTTTATCTTATCAAGATAGCCAAAGCTTTTTGAGTTCTCCATGCTTTTTGCGAGCTTGTCTAAAATTTTCTGAGCTGTCTCTGGACCAAATGTGCGGTATAGAATTTCTTTTGCGTACTCCAAACCGCCACTTCTCATATATTGATTTGACTGCATTAATGCGTAAAATTCTTCTAGCACAGCACTTGCGACTTGCTTGTCAATATTTTTCGCGGTTGCGATATAGCCTGAAATTTCAGTGATGACATCAACATCCATGTGAGAAAATATAAGAGCAGTTGCCTCTTCGCCAAGCTGAATCAGCAAAATAGCAATCTTTTCAGGCATCGATAGATCATCATAAATCATTTTTTGCTTGTCATTTAGCTTTATTGACATCAAATTTCCTTACGCATATTAAAGTCGCTGTCATTTTTTACCATATCTTGAAGTAGCATTGCTATCTCTTCATTTCTCTCTGTGATGACCGCTCTCATTTTCTCAAGTAAAACATCGTATTTTAGTTCATCTTCATTAAACTCGCCACTAAGTCCTAGTTGCTCTTCGACCTTTTTGCGAGCAGCTTTAAATTTCTCAAGCGTATCTTCAGCATCTACCTCAATATCTTCAAGGCCATCTTGAACTTGCTCCTCTTCTTCTTTTGTCTCTTCAAGCATCTTTTGCATAAATGGCACAATGACTTTTTTGTAGAAGATGTAGAGCAACAATGCTGCGAAAATATATTTTAACAGCGGCATAAATGGCACTACATAGTTATTCACAAAGCCATCCATTTTCTCACTAGCGCTTATATCTTTGCCGGTTTTAAACTCAAAGTTATCCAAGCTTACTTCATCACCTCTATTTTGGTTATAGCCGATTGACTGTTTGATTAAATTTGTGATTGATTCTCTTTGCTCTTTAGAAAGTGGAGTAAATTCCACCTCGCCAGTTGGCTTGCCGTCGCTATCTTTTTTACTCTGATAAAGTCCGTCTATAACAACAGCTGCACTCACCCTATTTATGCTAGCAAACTGCCCTTTGATATTTGTTACTTTCTTTGAAATTTCGTAGTTTGTCTGCTGTGAGCTTTTGTTGTACTGCTCTTTTAAAGTGCTATCATCAAGGCCTTGGACAGGGCCAATGTTGCTAACCGCACCTGGGACGCCACCAACTTCATTTGGTGCTGAGCCTTGGCGCTTTTCCTCGATATTGCTTTCGCTTCTTACGACGTTATTTGGGTCATAAACTTCACTTTTTGTATCTTTTTTGTCAAAGTCAAAGTCGATATTTACCTTTGCTACGACCTTATCTGCTCCGCCCACGATAGGAGCTAGTACATTTACGATCTTTTGCTCGTAATTATTTTCAAACTCGCGCTTATAGCGGATCTGCTGAGCTATAGCGTCACTATCAAACTCACCATCTTCATCGCCAAGTGCGACTCCGTCTTGATTTACAATTTTTACATTTTCTGTGCTCAAGTTTGTAACAGAGGCAGCGACAAGATTTTTAATACCAAAAATTTGCTTTGCATTTAGGCTAACGCCTGGCTTTAGCTCGACTACGATAGACGCTGTTGGAAGTGCTTGACGCTCAGTAAAAACGCTCTCTTTAGGGATAGCGATACGAACAGTCGCTTTTTGGATAGAAGAAAGACTCTCGATCGTTCTAGCTAGTTCGCCCTCAAGCGCTCTTTGAAATTTTACTCTCTGCTCGGCATCAGTCGCACCAAATTCTTGCTTATCAAAAATTTCAAAGCCGATTTTGCTCTCTTTTGGTATTCCAAGCGTTGCAACAGCGATGCGCTCTTTATAAACATCACTCGTTGGTACAAGGATAGTGCCTTCGTTTGCTAGTTTATATTTGATGCCATCTTTGTTTAGCTGATCGACTATTAAGGCTGAGTCGCTTGGGCTGATGTTTTCAAAAAGGACGCTGTAGCCTGCAAAATTTTCATTTTTGCTTTTATAAAGTGTTAAAAATACCAAAAATGCCACGACCAAGACGATCGAGCTAGCAGCAACGATTTTTTGCTTTAATGAAAGCTTTTGATAAATTTGACTTATTTGATGAAGTAATGCTTTAAAATCCATATTCCTACTTTAAAATTTGCTTTAATTCTTCAAAAACTCTATCATTTTGCCAGCTAAGGCCGATGGTGATTCTCACCGCATTTAAGGCGTAGCTTTTTAGATCTCGCAAAATTATACCCTTTTTTAGCATCTTTTCGCATATCTGGCTTGATTTTGGCTCGTTAAATTTAAAAGTTATGAAATTCGTATAGCTTGGGATAAATTCTATGCCATTTTGCTCTGCAAATTCTTCATATCTCTTCATTTGCTCGAAGTTATTTTGCATGGTTTGCTGCACAAACTCATCATCTCCAAGTGCTACTATCGCGGCTCTTAGGCTTGGGGTTGTGATATTAAATGGAGCTCTTAGTTTTGAGAGAGCGCCTATTATCTCTTCATTTGCTACGCCGTATCCTACGCGCATACCGCCAAGCGCATAAGCCTTTGAAAATGTTCCAAGATATATGGCATTTTTAAATTTCACCACCTCACTTGGCTTTATCTCTTTTTTGCTATCTTTAAATTTTGCAAATTCGTTGTAGGCACAATCAAGCACAACAAGCGTGTTTTCATCAACGCTTTTTATAAATTTAAAGACCTCATCTGCGTCCAAACACTCACCCAAAGGGTTATTTGGCAGGCAAAGAAAGATTACTGAAATTTCATCCTTATGTACATTATAAATTTCTAAAAACTCGCTCAAATTATGCTCTACGCTCTTTGTGCGGTAAATTTTTGCTCCGGTTTGCTTTGCATAAATTTCATACATAGCAAATGTCACGCCAGCCATCAAAACGCCACTTTGTTTATTTGCCTTTGCGTGAAGTGCGTATTCTATGATCTGATCACTTCCAGAGCCGATGATTAAATTTTTGCTAGTTACGCCAAATTTCTTAGCCAGTCCTTCTTTTAGCTCAAAGTAGCTATCATCTGGATAGAGATGTGCTTTTTTAGCGACCTCTTTTAGCGCCTCCTCTACGCGTTTGCTCGTGCCAAAAGGATTTTCGTTGCTAGCTAGCTTTATCACATCTTTTGCCTCGATGCCAAACTCTCTAACTACAAGCTCGATCGGCTTTCCAGCCTCGTAATTAACTAAATCATCTAAAAAATCATTAAACTTCATTACTCTTCTCCGTTTAAATAACTCCCTAACCAGCTTATCTCAGCACCACTCTCTTTTGCGAGTTCAAAGGCATTTTGCACCTTCTCATCGTCGATATGCCCTTCAAAATCAAGATAAAACATTGACTTAAATTCGCGTTGTTTTATAGGGCGTGACTCAAGTTTTGTGATATTGATATTTTCATTTTTAAAGATAGAAAGCAGATCAGCAAGGCGTCCTGGACTGTGATCAGTCTTTGCTAAGATCGAAGTTTTCGAGTTTTCAACTCTTGCATTTTTAAAATCGCTTAAAATCAAAAATCTCGTTCTATTTGCCATATTGTCTTCAATCGTCTCATAAACGATCGGCACGTTATAAATTTTTGCTGCGATCTTTGAGCAAATGGCGGCTGAGTTTCTATCCATTGATGCCATATATGCAGCTGCTGCGGTTGATTTTGCTGGAACAAATTCAATTTCGTTTAGCATATGATCTTCTAAAAATTTACGGCATTGATTATACCCTTGCGGATGTGAATAAATTCGCTTTATCTCTTTTAAATTTTCATTTATGCTAACAAAGCTGTGATGGATATCCACATAAAGCTCAGCAACTATTTTTATATCACTGAATTTACTCAAACAATCAAGCGTAGCGCCAACAGCGCCTTCAGTATTGTTTTCAATAGGCACAACACCGTATTTTGCCTCTTTTTGAGCTAGTTTTGTAAAAACTGCTTCGATGGTCGCAAGTGGCAAATATGAACTCATCGCACCAAATCTACTCTGAGCCGCCTGATGCGTGTAAGTACCTTCAGGCCCTAGATATACGATCTTTTGAGGCATTTCTAAATTTCTACTAACAGCAAAAATTTCAAGATAGATGGCCTCGATCGCAGCTTTATTTAAAGCCTTATCTTTACTAAGGCTAGTTAAGCGGTTTATGATAGCTCGCTCACGCTCAGGGCGATATATAGGCGCCCCACTAGTTTGTTTTAGCCTGCCGATTTGCTCAACTAAAATCATCCTTTCATTTAGTTTATTTAAGATGAGATCATCGATCGCATCGATCTCTTTTCTAAGCTCATTTAGCTCTTGCATCAGCGCTCTCCAAAAGTTCTCTCTCAAGTGCCACGACATCTTCAAAGCCCTCGCGTCTTCTTATCAGCCTATCTTTGCCATCAAGTACGCAAACCTCAGCGGCTCTGTTTCTTGTGTTGTAGTTTGAGCTCATACTAAAACCATAAGCTCCAGCACCTTTTACCACGATAATATCGCCACTATCGCACTCTGGCAACTCTATATCTTTTGCTAAAAAATCGCCACTTTCACAAACTGGACCAACCACGTCGCATGGGCCTAAATTTTTATCTTTGCCACAAACAAAAATTTCATGATGAGCACCATAAAGGCTTGGTCTAATAAGATCATTCATCGCGCCATCAGTGATGACAAATCTCTTTTTGCCGTTAAATTTTTCATATAAAACGCTTGCAACAAAGTAGCCAGCATTACCTACGATAAAGCGTCCTGGCTCGCATACGATAGTCACGTCTTGGCCTTTTAGTGCGGCTAAAATTCCTTGAGCATAGTCATATAAATTTATCTCTTTTTCATCGTTATAAATGATGCCAAGTCCGCCGCCAACATCGAAAAATTTGATATCTATCTCAAGTGCTCTTAGCTCTCTTAAAAGCTCACTAACGATATTTGCAGCATCGATTATCGGGCTAAGTGATGTTAGCTGAGAGCCGATGTGAAAATGTATGCCAGTTGGCTCAAGAAACTCTGATGCTTTAGCGTGGATATACATCTTTTTAGCAGTCACCGCATCAACGCCAAATTTATTTTCATTTAGCCCTGTCGAGATATATGGGTGAGTTTTTGCATCGACACCTGGATTTACCCTAATGCTAATTCTTGCCTTTAAGTTTAGCCCTTTTGCGATCTTTTCAAGTCTTAAAAGTTCAGCAAAACTCTCGACATTAATGAGCAAAATTTCATTTTTCAAAGCCTCTTTTAACTCTTCATCGCTCTTACCAACGCCACTAAAAATAATCTGATATCTCTTCGCGCCTGCTAAAAGTGCTCTTTTTACTTCGCCGATGCTAACACAGTCAAATCCGGCTCCAAGGTCGGCTAGAAATTTCAAAACACTTAGATTTGAGTTTGCTTTCACCGCATAGCAAATGAGAGATTTTCTAGCAAAAAATGCATTTTTTAGTGCTTCATAGCGGTTTTTTATGTGGTTAAAATCATAAATGTAAAGTGGAGTTTTGTATCTATTTGCAAGCTCTTTAAAATCCATAAAATAGCCTTTATTAAAATGGCTTGATTTTACAAAAAGCTTACCAAAATTTGGCTTAACGATGCGATTTTATGAGATAAATAGCGTATGCAAAAAGTAAAATAACTGGCAAAACTATGCCAATTTCTGGCAAGATCACGGAAGTTTGTGCAAATTTTGCAAGAATAAAGAGCAATCCCCAAACGACAAGGGTTATCACAACAAAGATAAAAGTCGAAAGCGCAAGATTAAAAAATCTACCGGTCACAGGCAAATGATAGTAAAAAATGAGCAATAAAAATGGTGCAAAAAATGGTGCAATAGCAAGGTTGTAAAAAGCTGTTTTTGCACTATCAAGGCCGATGCCTTCATTCTTAAATGTCTTTATAAAATTTATCGCATCTGGGATATTAAATTTTGAGTTTTCAACACTAACAGCACTTTCAATACTCTTTGGCTTAAAGCCTTTTAACGCATCTAAGCTATCACTTTGTATTTTATTAAAACCAGCTTCACCAAGCTCTAAAATTTGTGGCAAAAGGGTTTGATTAACATCTTTTAAGATCCATTCATTGTCTTTAAAATTAGCATGATTTGCAAATATAGTTGAGAGTAAATTTGTGCCATTTATCTCAAAAATTCTAACATCATTTGCTATTTGATTAACAGAATTTAGCTCCTTTATGTAGATAAATTTGCCTTCAAATTTTAAAAATGAATCATTTGTACTTTTTGAAAAAGCCGTATTTTTAGCGATACTTTTTTGATAGTCGTGTGCATAGGCAAATGGAGTAAAATTTAAGCCAACATAAAAAATAGTTATAAAAAGTGCAATAAAAAATGGTGGAAAAATTAGACTATTTTTACTAATGCCAAGCGCATAAAAACTGATTAGCTCGTTTGAACGAACCATATTTACATGTAAAATAATGAGTGCAAAAATGAGCGAAAGTGGTAAAACATAGCCAATAGCGCTAAGCGATGTAAGCCCAACATAAAGGAGCTGAAGGTTAGCAGATGGTGGCAGATCTTTTAAATTTGTAAGCAGATCAATGCCTACATAAAATAGTTCAAGCGCTAAAAATACGATAAAAAAAGATTTTATATAGACCCAGCCAACATATCTGGCGTATAGTTTCATTTGATAAGACCTTTTTTTATCGTAAATTTTTGCGAGATTTCGTTGATGTCACTCTTTAGTAGTTCACAAACTGCATTTTTTGTATAGGCTAAAATTTCATCTAAAGCCTTTTTCTCCTCATCACTAAACTCTCCAAGGACAAAATTTTTAGCATCACCAAGGTGTCCAATGCCAACACGCACCCTTTCGTACTCGTTACCTATTAGTCCATCGATCGATTTTATGCCGTTATGCCCGCCGCTACTACCGCCTTTTTTAAATTTAACTGCACCAAAACCAAGATCAAGATCATCGTGTATTACGATTATTCTATCTGGTTTATAAAAATCTTTGACCGCTTTTACACTTTGTCCTGAGAGGTTCATAAAAGTTGTTGGTTTTAGCAAGATAATGTCATTAAATTTAAAAACTTCGCCTTGGAATTTGGCTGAGCTAACATCTTTGTAATTTGAGTCTTTTAGAAGATCTATAAGCATAAAGCCTATATTGTGTCTAGTGTTTTCATATTTGGAGCCAGGATTTCCCAGCCCCGCTATTAGTGTCACAAAAGCCCTTTTTATTTAGCTTTAATAACTCCAAGTACCGCAACACGGTCAGCGTCGATAATAGTGACGCCTTTAGGAGCTGTGATATCACGAACCAAAATCGTATCATCAATGTCAAGTTTGCTTACATCAACATCAAATGAATTTGGTAAATTTTCAACTGTGCATTTTACGCAAAGACGTCTTTTTGATTGGATCAAAACGCCCTTATTTTTAAGACCAATAGGTGTTCCAACTGGCTTAACTGGGATCATATATTTTGATAAAACGCCTGGAAGTGCTACTTTTAGATCTACGTGTTTAAGATCGCTTGTAACAACATCTCTTTGGTAATCAACAATAACGACATTATAAACTTTTCCGCCTACTTTTACATCAAAAGCAAGACTCTCTTTTTTGCGTGCTTCTTTAATAAAGTCATTTACTTTAAAAGCAGCTGCAACATTCTCTAATCCCTTGCCATAAATGTTGGCGATTAGATAACCATCTCTTCTCAAAGCCTTCGCAGACTTCTTACCGATACTCTCTCTAACGATACCTTCTAACATCGTTTTCCTTTCATAAAAAATAGGTGCTGATTTTATCCAATGCTTTATAAATTTCACATAAAGCTTGTTTAAGAATGATCGCTTTTGCTGTTTGTGTATTAGCTTGGGCTTCTTTGTTTAAAGTGATTTCATAATATCATCAAATGCTGATACAAACTGCTTTAAACCATCGCTTAATAAATCTTTATAAACGACATTTATATCTATCTCATTATTTTTTATAATCTGGAAAAAGCTTGAGATATTTTCTTTACTAGGAACATTTTTTGCCTCTGCTTTTTCTTTTATAAATTCTTTTATCGTCTCTAATGGTGCTGTATTTATAGAATTTTTATACATTAGCTCTCTAACGTAATAATCCCCTCTTAAACCACCACCTTTTACGCCTGTGCTTGCAAAAAGTGTTCTTACATTTTCTAGTCCAAAATCTTCGATCAGGTGGTATATATTTGCAGCATTCATTATGCCAATTTGTCCTGTTGGCAAGCTCTTTGCAGCCATAACCTCATCAAGCTTTCTATCAAATCTACTTACAAAAACACTTATCACACCTTTTGGCATAGTAGTATCCATAAAGCGGCTTGCATAAGCCTTACTACCTTCTTTAAATGCTTCAAGGCAGTTTTTAGCCTGATCTGGTGAGAATATAAGCGTAGCATTTACACTAATTCCCCTTGCCATAAGCGCGCTCATCGCCTCATAACCATCTTTTGTAGCTGGAATTTTTATCATAACATTTGGCATTGATATTAGATTATAAAGTCTGATACCTTCCTCTATCGTTGCGGCTGTATCGTCACTTAAATTTGGATCAACCTCAATGCTTACAAAGCCATCATCGCCGTTTGCATAATTTCTTAACATTTTACATGCTGCGATTTTTATATCTTGAGTAGCCAAAATTTCATAAAGATCTTTTGGATGGCGTTTATTGCTAGTTTCTATTATCTTTTTATAAGCAGGTGAAGCAAACGCTGTTTTAAAAATAGCTGGGTTGCTTGTAGCACCGTTTATAATATTATTTTCCAATAAAGAGTTAAATTCGCTTTGTAAAAAATTTCTCTCTATAAAATCACACCAAAGAGAGAATTTAGCTTCGTTGTCATACATTAATTTCTACCTTATAAATTTTAAAATTTCACGCAAGTCTTTAACATCAACACAATGTGTCGCTTCTTTTTTTAAGATATCTTTTGCACAAAATGCAATGCTAAGGTCGCACTTTCTAAACATTGATATGTCATTGGCCCCGTCCCCAACACACATTATCTCGTCCTTGCCTAAATTTAATAGTCCACACAAGCGATCAATCATATCTCCCTTTGAACTACCAAACATCATCTCTCCGCCAACTTCACCACTTAAAATTCCATCTTTGTGGTGCAAAATATTTGCAAAATTTGCATCAAAATTAAGCTTTTTTTGCATTACATCGGTTGCATTGTGAAATCCACCGCTAAAAACCACAACTTTGACACCTTTTTGCTTTAAAGCTTCTATTAGCTCGCTAGCTCCTGGCATTATGGGTAAATTTTTGCAAATTTCATTTACTTTTAAAAGTGGCAATCCTTTTAAAAATTTTACTCTTTTTGTAAGACTTTCAAAAAAATCAAGCTCACCGTTCATCGAACGCTTAGTTATATTGGCTACTTCTTCACTAGCATTATTAGCGGCGGCGAGAATATCTATCGTCTCGCCGTCCATTATTGTAGAGTCAAAATCAAAAACACAAAGTTTTATCAAGTTATACCCTAAAAATCACGTTTCAAAAGGCTTTCGACCTTCAAGATCGTAAGGATATTTTGGTCGCGCTTTCCGATACCATAAATCATGCCTTTGTCTTTTACTAAAGTCTCTGGTGGCGGATCGATCCTATTGCGGTCTATTCTAATAGCCTCCGTCAAGCGGTCTATCACAAAGCCAGCGATATTATCCGCATCTTTCATAACGATATATCTTGTGCTTGGGCTTTGTTTTGTGACATTTAGTGAAAAACGCTTACGCAAATCAATAAGCGGAATAACATTTCCGCGTAGGTTAAACACGCCAAGAACATAATCAGGCACACTAGGAACACGTGTATATTCAATAGGTTTGATTATCTCTTGGATATTTAAAATAGGTATCGCGTACTCTTCCTCACCGACAACAAATCCTACTAGCTGAACTATATCCTCATTATTTTTTAACTCAGGACCATTTATTTGCTGTTTTTGTTTACTTAAAACTTGATTTAGTTTATTGTTCATCCCTTACCCCTAAGCTAATTTTATATTCTTTCTAACGACATTTTCTAAGTACTCGGCTGAATATGGTTTTGTAATATACTCAGTCATTCCAACTTCTACGCCACGCAATCTATCTGTTTTTGACGTCCTTGATGTAACAGCAATAAGTGGTAAATTTCTATACTTAGAGTATTTTCTAATTTCGCCAGCCAGTGTATATCCATCCATTCTTGGCATCTCAATATCTATCAAGATCGCATCAAAGGAGTGCTCTCCAGATTTTACGATATTTAATGCCTCAACACCGTTTGTGGCTTCTATTATCGTTACCCCAGTTGGTTCAAGCGCTTTTTGCATGATAGTTCTATCCATTTTTGAGTCATCAACTATCAAGACTTTATAATCGCTTGGTTTTTCCTTTGCTTTTGTGCTATCTTCTATTTCGGCTCTAATATCTACCTTGATATCTTTTGCCATCTCCATCATAGCACCAACATCAATAATCAATGTCACACGGCCATCACCTCTAATAGTAGCACCGGCAATACCTGGGATATTTTGCAAATAATCGCCCATTGACTTAATAACAATCTCTTCTTGTCCAACCAAAGTATCGACAATAATGCCTAGTTTTGCTTCAGCAACACCGATTATTACGACATAAGTTTGATCTCCACCATCAAATGCCTTTTCAACGCCAAATACGTCAGAAAGTCTAACAAGAGATAAGACTTCATCTCTTAGCCTTAGTACATTTTTGCCATCGATCGTGTAGATATCATCAATCGGTACACGAACAGTTTCAAGAACACTAGCAAGTGGAATAGCATAAAATTCTTCTTGCGTTCCAACAAGTAGTGACTGAATAATCGCAAGCGTGAGTGGAATTTTAAGCTTCATAACTGTACCTTTTCCAACTTCACTTTCAATATCAATGATACCGTTTAGTTTTTCGATATTAGTCTTAACAACGTCCATACCAACACCACGGCCAGATACGTTTGTGACCTTTGCCGCAGTTGAAAATCCTGGTCTAAAGATAAGTCCAAATGCCTCTTTTTCGCTCATCGCATCAGCTTCGCGCTCAGTGATGATGCCTTTTTCTATCGATTTAGACTTAAGCATGTCAGCATCTAGACCCTTGCCATCATCAACTATCTCAACAACGATGTGGTTGCCTTCATTGTAAGCTTTTAGTTGTACAAGACCTTTTTCAGGCTTGCCTGCTGCCTTTCTTGTCTCAGGATCCTCGATACCGTGATCGCATGAATTTCTGATGATGTGCACTAGTGGATCGCCGATCTCTTCTACGATTGACTTATCAAGCTCAGTCTCTTCACCTGAAATTTCAAGATCGATTTGCTTACCAAGATCGCGGCTAAGATCGCGTATCATACGTGGGAATTTATTAAAGACTTTTGCTATTGGAAGCATTCTTGTCTTCATAACTGCAAGCTGAATATCAGTCGTCACTAAGCTTAGACTTGAAACTACTTGATTTAGCTCTTCAAGGAATTTCTCACCCTCATATCTCTCTTCCACGTCATCATAAATTTTTAATAAGCGGTTTTTACCAAGAACAAGCTCACCAATTAGGTTCATTAAGTGGTCAAGTCTTTTTACTTCAACGCGTATAGTTTGTTCCTGTGCTACTGCACCGCTGCTTGCTGCTGGGACCTTTTTATCTCCGTCTTTTTCCTTACTCTCTGCTTTTGCAGCTGGAGCTGAAGTACTACTTGCGGCTGGGGCTATCTCGCTAGGAGATTTTGGAGCTATACCTTTTGAAGCACGCCTTGCTTGATCCTCAGCCTTTCTAACTTTTAAGAGTCTTTCTATTTCTGCTTCAACTTCTGAATCACTTAGCTTTGAAAGCTCAGCATCACTTATCTCTGGTACTTCTTCGGTAGGCGCGGCTGGCTCTGGCTCTGGTGTTGGCTCAGCTACCGGTGTGGCAGGAGCTTCAGGAGCTGCTGCTGGGGCTTCGCCTTCAGAAATTTGAGTAAGTCTTGTGCAAATATTTTTAATATCAATGCCAGCAGCTGTATCATTTCCATGATCCCTAATGCTGCTTAACAAGCCTTTCATCATATCAACCGACTCAAGAACTACGTCCATAATGTCTGGAGTGATCTTTAGCTCGCCTTTTCTAGCTTTATTTAAAACATCCTCCATATGGTGAGTAAGCTCTGTTAAAACATCAAAATTTAAAAAGCTTGAGCTACCTTTTACTGTGTGAGCAACGCGGAAAATTCTATTTAATAATTCCAAATCTTCAGGGTTTGACTCAAGCTCAACAAGGTCGTGATCTATCTGCTCAATAAGTTCGAAAGCCTCTATTAAAAAGTCTTCCATTATTTCTTTCATATCATCCATGTTTCACCTCATTTTGCAGATTTAGAATGTGCTTCAATAACTTTTAGCACTTCTTGATAAAATATGCTCGCATCAAATTTTGTAAGATACGCCGCACCACCAGCTTCTTTGCTCTTGATTTCACTAAAATCATTACTCAATGAGGAGTTAAATACTATTGGAACTTCTTTAAATCTTTCATCATTTTTAAGAGTTGAAGCAAAGCGGTATCCATCCATCTGTGGCATTTCGATATCACTTAAGATAACTCTAAGCTCTCTTGATAAGTTATCTCCATATCTTTGATAAAGTTCTTCCATTCTCTCCAAGCCCTCAACGCCGTTTTTAGCCTCAACCACGCTAAGTCCCATCTTCTCAAGTGCGTCTTTTACTAGTTTTCTAGCAGTTGAACTATCATCTAAAACTAAAGCAGCACCTTTTAATTTTTGATCGTCTGTTACATCAAATTCGATCTTTGGTGAGTAAATTCCAAGCTCTTCAACAATACTTTCAAGATCAAGGATAAGTAAAACTTCATCATTTTCTATTCTTGTCACGCCTGTTATTTTGCCTTTATCTAAAGCGCCAGAGCCTGAAGCAAAATTTGCAGGCTCGATATCTTTCCAGCTTATACGCCTGATCCTTTTTGCCTCATGGACGATAAAACCGATCAAAATACCACTAAACTCAGCAATAATAACACGTGGCTTTATAACTACGCCTTCGGTTGGCTCGATAATATTCATCCATCTTGCCAAATTTATTACAGGGATCACCACACCCCTTAAATCAAAAATTCCCTCGATATACTCGGGAACGCCAGGAAGCTCTGTAAGATTTGGCATCTTAATGATCTCCCGCACCTTTGCGACATTGACTCCGTATATTCCTTCATATACTTTGTTTTCGGTCTTTTTAAAGATACGAAAATCAACAAGTTCCATCTCGTTTGAGTCCGTTTTTAGTACGTTATCTCCAAACATCAATGTCCTTTCAAACTCATTTTGAGCAAATTTAACTTTTGCTGGGCGTATTCTACAACAAAATAACTTTGCTCGCATGCAAAACAAGGTAAATTTATATAAAATCTATCATAAATACTAAATTGCCTACCTTGATGATAGTGCCCTTCTATTATTATATTAGCGTTGTAACCGCGTAAATGCCTGCTCATTAACTCTTCAAAATTAGGAATTTTGTAGTCTAAATTTTTCTTAGTAAGCCTAGCTAGTATCGCTTTTGATATTTTAAAATGTAAAAATTTATCCAAAGCATTCATAAATTTTAAAAACCATTTTACACGTAAAAATCTAAGTGCGTATTTATCTATAAAAGGTAAAAATATATCGCCGTGTGCGATCTGGACGCGCTCTTCATTGATCGTCTTAAAATTTGCAGGCTGTGCAGAAATGTCATAGATTTTGACATTTTTATAGCTTTGCACCTCATGCCCATCCCAAAAATCTCTTGTTTTATTAAATAAATTTGAAAGTCTAAAGTCGTGATTGCCCTCAAAATAAAAGATCTCTATCTTTTCTGAAATTTTATTTATAAGTCTCAAATGCTCAGCGTAGAAATTTATAGTGTATTCGCTCTCGCCACTTAAAAAATCAAACATATCGCCTAGTAAAAAAATTTGTGGCGGCTCTGGAATTTTTCCGCTATCAATGGCGTGCAAAAATTTTAAAAAACCATCTCGATTTACATTTTCGTGTGCGTCGCCTATAAAAATCGCACCATCTTTAATAACGGGTGTGTATAAATATTCACTCAAATTTGGCCTTAACTAAAAGATATAAATTTAACCCATTTATGAGCCAAAAGATTGCATAATGGCTATTATCAAGCATAAATTTTGGCTCTAGTAATATCACTTTTTACGATTTTTAATTAAATTTTATAGGCTTGTAGCAGATCTTTACGATCTCAACGTCGCTTCTACCCTTTGGTAAATTTAGCACCACTTCATCGCCCTCAGCCTTGCCTAAAAGTTGCTTTGCAAGAGGTGAGTTTATCGAGATATAGCCTTTATCTATGTCGCTTTCACTAATACCAACTATCGTGTAGGTATGTTCTATTTCAGTTTCCTCGTCCATTATCGTAACACTTGAGCCAAACCTAACTCTATCATGCTCGTAGCTACTTGGATCGATCACTTCGGCATTTGCAAGGAGCGAGCTAAGCTCTGCTATCCTAGCATCTATGAATGCTTGCTTTTCTTTGGCAGCATGGTACTCGGCGTTTTCTTTTAGGTCGCCGTGACTTCTTGCGATATCTATCTCAGTTACTATTTGAGGACGCTGCACGAGCCTTAAATCCTTTAGTTCAGCTTCTATTTTTTCATATCCGTATATTGTCATTGGTTCACTCATTTTTTACTCCATATTCTTTAAAATTTTTACTACATTTTTGCTGCTGCCATGTGATAAATACTCTCTCAATTCATCACAGCCTTTTAAAAATTTCTGCCTATCGCAGCACTCATAGGCTTTAAGTAAATTATCAACTGTCGCAAATTCTTGTATAAACTCCTCATGAAGTGGCTCTTTGCCCATGAAGTCAAACATTATATTTGCAAGTCCTGCGTGCTTGATCTTTACAAATTTTCTAGCGATGAAAACATCTATGGCTTTTGCCTTGTAAGCTAGCACAAATGGCGTACCAATGAGTGCTGCTTCAAGCGTGGCCGTACCTGAGCAAATAAACGCAAAATCACTATCATACAAAGCCTCAGGAGTGTTTGAAACTATCTCAAAATCGCTTGTATCACCATAAATTTCACCCACTTTATCAAGCAAAAATGGTGGCACGACAAGTAGCCTCCTAGCCTCTATCTTTTTAGCAAGCTCCCTATAAACTGGCATAAGTCTTGAAATTTCAGACCTTCTTGATCCCGGCAAAAACGCTACTTTGCCACTGCTGCTTAGGCTCGTTTTTTTTAGCCTTATCTCATCCATCAAAGGATGTCCAACATATGTTGAACGGCCATAAAATTTGGAGTCAAATGGCAGAATCGAAGCAAGGTTGTCACAATACTTCTCAACTGCACTCACACGCTTTGGCTTCCATGCCCAAACTTGTGGCAAGATGTAGTATGTCACGGCCGCCTTTACCCCAGCCTCTTTTATCGCCTTTGCAAGAGGTAAGTTAAAAGCTGGACTATCGATAAGTAGCACTGCATCGGCCTCTTTTGCCATCTGGCTCATCACTTTCATCGCCTTTTTTGCTTTTAAAATGAGCGGTAAAACTTCAACAAAGCCCATCGCAGAAAACTCGCTGCTTTTCATATATGGTGTGCCAAATTCTTCGCTAAAAATTCCCATTAGTTCAAATTCGCCCTCGAAATTTTTCAAAATTTCTTTTAAATGCAAATTTGCCGATGGCTCAAGAGCGGAGACTAAAATTTTCATTTTCACACTTTCGGTTGGTCTTTTTTTAGGGGCATTATACGCAAAAATTCTTTAAAATTTTAAGAAAGCTGTGATAAAATCCAAGCCTTTAAAGGATAAAATTTGAAAGAAATTTTGATAACAAATGATGATGGATTTGAGGCGGCTGGACTACTTGCTCTAAAAGAAGCTTTGAGCGAATTAAAAGACGTAAATGTCACGATCGTAGCTCCAAGCTCAGAAAAGTCAGCCTGCGCTCACTCGCTAACTCTCACAAGGCCACTTAGATTTATCAAGCTTGATGATAACTTTTTTAAACTTGATGATGCTACACCAAGTGACTGTGTCTATCTTGCGCTTCACGCACTTTATAACAAAAAACCAGACCTTGTAATAAGCGGTATAAACCACGGAGCAAATTTGGGCGAAGATATAACCTATTCTGGTACGTGTGGAGCAGCGATGGAGGGTGTTTTACAAGGCATTAAAAGCATTGCATTTTCACAGTTTTATACCAACAACTCATTAAATGAACTGGGGTTTAATCTAGCAAAAGAAGTTGTAAAATTTATCGTACCAAAGGTGCTAGAGGGTGAAATTTTGCCAAATGCGAGGGAATTTTTAAATGTAAACATCCCAGCCGTAACAAGCAAAAATTTCAAAGGTTACACCGTCGTACCAGCTGGCAAACGCACCTATGCTACGCACGCTACGCTTAACCGCAACCCAAGAGGAATCGAGTACTACTGGCTTGGAAATGCAGCACTTGACTACGAGGGCGGTGAGCCAAGTGACATCAGCAAGGTAAATGAGGGCTTTGCGACGCTCACACCAATAAAACTTGATATGACTTCCTATGAGAGTCTAGTTGCGCTGCAGGGGAAATTTTAATGCAAAATGATAGATTTACAAGGATAAGATGGCTCTTTGGTGAGGATGGTTTTAGCAGGCTTCAAAGCGCAAAAGTGCTAGTTTGTGGAGCTGGTGGTGTGGGCGGAATGTGCGTGGATGCGCTTGCTAGAAGTGGAGTTGGGCATATCACACTAATCGATAAGGACACCTTTGACGTAACAAATCAAAACCGCCAAATTTATAGCGAAAATACCGGAAGCGTAAAGGTAGATGAATTTGCAAAGGTTTATCCTTGTATAACGCCTATTCAGACGCTAATCACGCCAGAATTTATTGCTAGCTTTGACTTTGGTAAATTTGATGTGGTTATCGATGCGATAGATGATATAACAGCCAAGATCGCCCTTGCAAATGCGGTAGATCCTGGCAAATTTATAGCCTCTATGGGTGGGGCAAAAAGGATAGATCCAACCAAGATAAAAGTAGCCTCAGTGTGGAAAACATCGGTCGATCCGCTAGCTAGAAAATATAGATATGAGCTGAAAAGATCAGGCTTTAGCGGTAAATTCGATGTGGTCTTTTCAACAGAAGAGCCACGTTGCAAGCCGCTTGGAAGCTTCATGGGCGTGACTGCTTGCTTTGGGCTAAATTTAGCTTCACTAGCTGTTAAAAAGATAGTTGGGTAGTAAGTCAAAAATTTACTCTCTGAGCAAAATTTCAAATTAAAGCTGGTATTTTTTGGATATAAATTTAATAGCCAGCTCTACAAAACACAAATTTAACAATCCAAGATGAGCGTCTAGCAAATTTTAAAAATTTATAAACGAGTAATTTCGGCTCTAAAAATTTATGATAAGCGATAAGCGAACCCAAATTTTAGTAATCAATTCTTGCGAGCGAATGAAAGTTTAAAATTTGCAAAGACGGCTTGATTAAATTTTCATTTTTTTATTCGAAAGGGAGGCAAGTGGACTTAAATTTACTTCTCAGGCTCGCAACTGCGTGGCAGACACGAAGTCCATCCCCTTATCCCCCCCCTCCTGCCCCTTTTTTAATCCACCCCCTCGCACATTCAAGGGGCATGTGCTAGTACTTCGCACTGCATGCGGTCTAAACCCTATCAAATTTTAAAATTTACAAGCGAGCATATCACGCTTCTAAATTTAGTGGCGAATGTTTATGAGCCCTAAAATTAGTAAGTTGCTAAGGCGAGTGAGTAAGATTTTAAAATTTGTAAAGATAGTAAAATCTATTTTTTTAAATAGAAACTTTGAATTTTAAAAATTTATATAGTTTTCGGATTAAATTTAAAGTAGCCAGCTGCAATTTTAACAGCCGGCTAAAATTTTAGTTTTTATGTATGCGAAGGTAGCTATTTAGTGCGCCAACATAGGCTTTTGCGCTTGCCATCATAGTATCTATGTCAAGTCCATGGCCTATTACAGCCGTTTTGCCCTCAAACTCGACCTTTACATCAACCTTTGCAAGTGCGTCCTTACCTTGAGAAACGGATGCCACTTTATAGTCTTTTAGCGTGCCACTAATGCCACTAATGCGATCAACTACCTTAAATATCGCATCAGCAGTACCATTTCCTAGGGCTGAGTCGCTGATAATCTCATCATTGTGTTTTATGCTAATTGAAGCACTTGCAAGGCTTCCACCGCTACTTTGAAGAAGAGCCGTGATCTCATAAGCTTGTGGAATTTTTGTAATCTCTTCAGCCACAAGAGCCCTAATATCGTCATCAAATATCTCTTTTTTCTTATCAGCTAGCTCTTTAAATTTTTCAAATGCTTTATTAAGAGCATCGCTATCAAGGTCAAATCCAAGGCTAGCAAGCTTATCTTTAAATGCGTGGCGACCACTATGCTTACCTAAAACAAGAGAATTTTTCTCAAGGCCTATGCTCTCGGCGCTAATTATCTCATAGGTCTCTTTGTGTTTTAGTACGCCGTCTTGATGTATGCCACTCTCATGAGCAAATGCGTTTTTACCAACGATAGCTTTGTTTGGTTGAGGCTCAATGCCTATAATACTAGCAATCAGTCTTGAAGTTGGATAAATTTCTTTTGAGATAATATCTGTATAAAATGGAGCAAAGACGTCTTGGCGGGTTTTGATAGCCATCACGATCTCTTCAAGCGCAGCATTTCCGGCGCGCTCACCTATGCCATTTATCGTGCCTTCGACCTGCCTTGCACCAGCTTTTATGGCCGCTAACGAGTTTGCTGTAGCCATACCTAAGTCATTGTGATTATGCACAGAGATTATCGCTCTATCGCCTACAAATTTTACTATTTCACTAATGCGAGCAGTTATCTCTTCAGGATACAAATAACCAACTGTATCAGGGATATTTAAAGTTTTTGCACCTGCATTTATAGCAGCATCACAAATTTCTTTTAAAAAGCTCATTTCACTTCTACAAGCGTCCTCGCAGCTAAACTCCACATCATCGCAAAAGGTTTTTGCGTATTTTATAGACTCGACTGCACGTTTTATTACTTCATCTGGGCTCATTTTTAGCTTGTACTCCATATGAATTGGGCTTGTCGCTATAAATGTATGAATTCTCTTATTTTTAGCCGGAGCCAATGCCTCACCAGCTGCCTTGATATCACGTTCAACTGCACGTGCAAGAGAGCAAACCGTGATATTTGAGGCTTGCTTTGCTATTTGATTTACTGCATCAAAATCCCCTGGGCTTGCTGCTGCAAATCCCGCCTCCATAACATCCACACCAAGCCTTTCAAGCTGAAGTGCGATCTGTAGTTTTTCAGCTGTATTCATCGATGCACCAGGGCTTTGCTCACCATCCCTTAAAGTCGTATCAAAGATTATAATTTTATTCTTATCCATTTTTGTCCTTTTTTATTTTTTTATATTTAAATTTTAAATTTGATGAGTTAAGTAAAGAGAAATTTGCTACCTAAGTAGCAGCAGTAGAGAGTTTTTGATTTCGATTTTTGGTAAAAATTTACGTGATTTTATGACGCCATTTTCGCTCATTCGCTCTCCTTTTTTTTGGAATTTTTACTAAACATTATAGTGGCTCTTACTATACCATAAAGCATATAGATGCTCATAACCAAAGTCGCACTTTCAAATGGATATAGATAAAGCATCGAAAACGCAACGACAAGAGCTACTAAAATTCTTATCACGTGGGTTTGTTTTAAATTTATTTTTTTAAAGCTTGGATAGCGGATGTTGCTAACCATTAAAGCTGCCAGAGTAGCTTCAAGTAGCATCAAGCACCACTCAAATCCTTCTAAAAAAGTATAGTCGATATAAATACCAACCCAAAGTACGCTCACAATAGCTGCTGATGGAATAGGAAGTCCGATAAAAACATTTGGCTCATATGTGCCAGTAGTGACATTAAAACGAGCAAGCCTAATAGCTCCAAAAACTACAAACATAGCAGCTATAAGTGCCCCAAATCTACCAAAATTTTTACCAATAGTCAAATAAAATAAAATTGCTGGTGCTACACCAAAAGCAACAAGATCTGCGAGGCTATCAAACTCTACGCCAAATTTGCTAGTTGTCTTTGTAAGTCTAGCCACACGCCCATCAAGTCCATCTAAAATAAGCGATAAGATTATATAAATAATGGCTTTAAAATAGTTACCTTGAATAGATGAAATAATGCTAATAATACCTAAAAAAGCGCTAGCTGCTGTAAATAAATTTGGCAAGATATACATTAGTTGCATCTTTTGTATGTTATTCATCTCTTTTTCCCTCTTCAAAATATCCCAAAAGTGAAGCAGCCTTTACGCTTTCTCCGACACTTACACATATTTTAGTATCTCTTGGTAGGTATAAAATCACCTCACCACTTCCTAAAAAGCCAAATTTCCTAGATGCTTTTAGGCTAGTAACATTTGAAATTTCTAAACTTCGACTGAAAGCTCCAGCTATAATTTTCATAACAAATTTTATATTTTCTTTTTCAAAGCGAATAATCGCTCTTTCATTTAAAAATTCTGAAATTTTCATAGCTTGACACAAAAATAAGCCATGTCTTTTGCGTATTTCAGCTACTTTTACATCACTTACAGCCCTTAATGTACCAACATCAAAAAAAGATTTTTTTATGACGATCTTAGCTACTTCATTATTATCAAAATTTGAAGCACTAATCTCTTTTATCTTGCCATCAATCGGCGATAGTAAAGCCAATTTATCATCAGAAAATGGCTCTCTCTCAGGATCTCTAAAAAAATAAAGTCCCAAAAAAAGTAAAATAGCAAAAAGTAGTGGCAATATCCCAAATAGCAAAGATAAAACAAATAAAATTAGAAAAAATAATATAAATTTATATCCTGCTTTCGCGATATAGCCACTCATTTTTATTCCTCTTTTTTACTCTTTTCATCTTCTTCGGTCTCTACAAGTCTGCTCTCTAGACTATTTTCGATCTCATAGTTTTTAATGATCTCTCTAACTCTTTTTCCTTCGATTGTTTCTTCTTCATAAAGTGCTAATACCATATTTTCAATAGCACCTTTGTAAATTTCAAGCAAACCAAGCACAGCTGTGTATCTTTCATGAAGAAGCGTTTTTACAAACTCATCAACCTTTTCAGCCATCTTATCACTGTAATCTTTGATACTTTGACCGCCATTTAAAAACGTAGCACGTTGTTTTTCAAGCACCATAAGACCAGCAACATCACTCATACCATACATACTAACCATAGCTTTTATGATATCGGTCGCACGCTCTAGGTCGTTGCTAGCTCCGGTTGAAATTTCTTTAATAAACACCTCTTCAGCAGCCCTACCAGCCAAAAGCACATCTACTTCTGCTATCAATTCATGCTTTTGCATCATAAATTTATTCTCTTCAGGTGTGTTTAGAGTATAGCCAAGTGCCGCAAGACCACGTGGTACGACTGAGACTTTTGTTACCCTTTTTGCACCTTTTGTTAGCTCAGCTATCAAGGCATGACCGCACTCATGATAAGTGACGATTCTTTTTTCTTTTGGATTTACGCGGCGAGACTTTTTCTCAAGTCCAGCGATCGATCTCTCAACAGCCTCCACAAGATCGGCCTGCTCGACAAAGGTCTTTGACTTACGTCCTGCAAGAAGTGCTGCCTCATTTATGATATTTTCAAGATCAGCACCAGCTAAACCAGTCGTAAGCCTTGCAATATCTTCGATATTTACATCCTTACCGATCTTTACATCTTTCATGTGAACTTTTAAAATGTCGCAGCGTCCTTTAAAATCAGGCTTATCAACAAGCACTTGCCTATCAAATCTACCTGGCCTCAAAAGCGCAGCATCTAAAACTTCAGGTCTATTTGTAGCAGCTATAACAATGACTGGCGACTTGTCCGCATCAAAGCCGTCCATCTCAGAAAGAAGCTGATTTAGCGTCTGCTCTCTCTCGTCATTGCCGCCCATTGGACCAGAATTTCTACTTTTACCGATCGCATCGATCTCATCTATAAAAACGATCGCTGGAGCCTCTTTTTTAGCATTTTCAAAAAGATCTCTAACTCTGCTTGCGCCAACACCGACAAACATCTCAATAAAGCTTGATGCTGACATAGAGAAAAATGGCACACTTGCCTCGCCTGCAACTGCTCTTGCAAGAAGTGTTTTACCTGTGCCTGGAGGGCCAACTAGCAAAATTCCTTTTGGAATTTTTGCCCCAAGTCTTAGATATTTATCAGGACTTTTTAGATAATCAACTATCTCTTGAACCTCTTCTTTTGCCTCTTCGACACCTGCAACATCATCAAATTTTACTTTTGGCTTTTCAGAATTTATAAGCTTTTTTGCACTTCCTATGCCAAGTATGCCACCGCCAATGTTCTTTTGCATACGACTAGCGATAAACATCCAAATAGCAAAAAATATAAATACCGGGATGATCCATGAAAATATAAGATCACCAAACCAGTTGTTTTCGCTATAAACGCTATAGGTTATGCCATTTTGCTCAAGTATGCCAATGAGCGTTGGATCATTTATGCGTTTTGCAAGATAGATAGTTTTGTCACTGCCTATGCCTTTTATGGTAGTTTCTGAGATAGCAACCTCATTTAGCTGCTTATTTTTTAACATATCTTTAAACTCAGAATAAGCTACCATTTTACTCTGGGCATTACTATTTAGCCCAAAAGAGCCGCCAAGTCCATCTCCACTAAAGCTTCTAAAAGCTAAAACTATAACTATTGCAAAAATGGCAAAAATAAAAATAGGATTTTTATTAAAAAAACCGTTATTGTTACCATTATTTTGGTTATTATTTTGGTTATTCATCTATTTCCTTATAAACAAAGCTACTCCAATCGTTACTTTGTTTTATCTCAATTAGCTCCGAATCCTTAAATGTATCTTTAATCCTATCTTCGTATTTGTTTAAAATTCCTGACAATACCAAGTAGCCGCCTTTTTTAAGCGATTTTTTTAAGTCATTTGAGAGCATAAAAATGACATCAGCGATGATATTTGCTACGACAATGTCATATTTTTGCTCTAAATTCGCGATAGAGCCTGTCCAAATTTTATTAAATTTAACCTCATTCAACTCGGCGTTGCTAAGTGAGCTTTGTGTGGCTTGCTCGTCTGTATCACAAGCATCGACCTTACAGCCAAGCTTTGCTAAGGCTATGCTTAATATCCCGCTTCCACAACCTACATCTAAAGCAGTATTGCCACTTTTTACATATTTTTGTAAAAGTTGCAAACAAGAATTTGTGCTTTCATGGTGCCCTGAGCCAAAGGCTAGAGCTGGGTCGATTATGATATTTGTTACGCCATTAAGTGGCTCTTCCCAGCTAGGTCTAACATAAATTTTATCAACCAAAATAGGCTTAACTGCCTTTTTATATTCACCTAGCCAGTCTTTATTTTCTTTTAAATTAAGAGAAATTTTTAAATCATTTGAAATTTTACGAACACTAGAGAGTCCTTTTGCATACTCTTCAATACCCCAAGCTATATCTTTTAGATCATACTCTTCCCTGATGATGATCTCGTGATCTAGCTCTTCAACACAGGTGACTCCAAAAGAGAAAACTAGCTCTAAAATTTCATCATAAAAATTTGATGTTTTTATGCTTAATTCGTAAAATTTATCTTTCATTAACCAAGAACGTCTTCAAGCTTCTCTTTTAAAACTTGTGGCGTAAAAGGTTTAACGATGTAGTTATTAACACCTGCTTTTAAAGCTGTTATAACTTCGGCTTTTCCGCCCTCTGTTGTTACCATTATGATAGGCATATCAACATACTTCTGCTCTGCTCTTACCTTTTTAACAAGCTCAAGACCATTCATCTCAGGCATATTCCAGTCAGTAATAAGAACTTCAATACCTTCATTTTGAGTTAAGATATTCCAAGCCTCAAGACCGTGCTCAGCCTCAAGAATTTCTTGATGTCCTAACCTTTGTAAAGTATTTTTTATGATTCTTCTCATTGTTGAACTGTCATCTACAACCAAAATCTTCACATAATATCCTTTTAGTAAAAATTGCCCTATTCTAGCTAATTTAAATTTATAAAAGCTTTAACGCTATCTAAGTAGTTTAAAGGCCTCTTTTAGGTCAAGCAAGCCCTCATAGTAGGCTTTCCCAACTATTACGCCACTAATCTCATTTGTGGCTTTTAGCATCAAAATATCATTTATATCACTCACGCCACCACTTGCTATTGTCTCAAGCTTGCTATTTCTAGCTATTTGTAAGCTAAACTCAACATTGACTCCGCCAAGCATTCCATCCTTGTTAATATCGGTACAAATCACAGCTTCCACGCCAACATCTGCAAATTTTCTTGCAAGATCGACTGCTTTTATATTTGAGATCTCGCCCCAACCTTGCACGGCCACGTAGCCATCTTTTGCGTCAATGCCAACTACAACTCTATAAATTTCAGCCATTTTTGCTGTAAATTCTGGATCTCTAAGAGCAACTGAGCCAAGGATCACTCTGCTAACTCCTAAATCTAAATAGCGTTTTATTCGATCTTCATCTCTTATGCCACCACCCACTTGGACACTTAAATTTGTAGCCTTTGTAATTTTTTCAATTGTTTTAAAATTTATCGTCTCTCCAGCAAATGCACCGTCTAAATCAACCACATGAAGCCATTTTGCGCCATAATCTTCAAATTTCTTAGCAAGTTCACTTGGCTCGTTGCTATAAATTTTTGCACTTTGCATAAGACCTTTGCTAAGTCTAACTGCTTGCCCCTCTTTTAAATCAATCGCTGGAAAAATTTCCATCACAACCTCGCAAAATTCTCTAAAATTTTAAGTCCAGCTTCATGACTTTTTTCTGGATGAGGCTGAAAGCCAAAGACATTTTCATACCAAACCGCACTTGTAAATTCATATCCATAAGTTGTCTTTGCCAGTGCAAATTTATCATCACAAACCACATGATAGCTATGTACAAAATATAAATACTCAAGCCTTTTTAGTCCTAAATTTAATGGGCTATTTTGCTTAAATTCCAAAGCATTCCAACCAATGTGGGGTATCTTTAATGGTTTATCGAAATTAGCTTCATTAAATTTTACGACCTCACCAGGCAAAAGAGAAAGTCCCTTATGCTCACCAAACTCGAAGCTTCGCTCAAATAAAAGCTGCATGCCAAGACAAATACCAATAAATGCTTTGCCGCTTTTTACGGCTTCTCTTACAGCTTCGTCCATGCCGTTATTTTTTAGCTTTGTCATCGCCTCACCAAAAGCTCCAACGCCTGGCAAAACGATGTGAGAGTACTCTTTTAAACTATCAGGCTCACTTACTAAAACGCACTCATGTCCAAGAAATTTAAAAGCATTTATTACGCTTTTGATATTGCCCGCACCATAATCAATAATAGCGATCATCTGTTCTCTTGTCTTTTTACGCTGAAAAGATAAAAGCTAAGTGCCGCCATCAGCATCGCCACACCGCCTATTAGATAGATAGCATTTATAATATTTTCAGGTGCAGTGATAGCAAATTTAAAGACTAGCATAAGCGCCTCGATTGCAAGTGCGATGATAATTGAGCCGATAAATCTCACCATCGTCTTATAAATAACGCTATTTTCCTCGTGATTTTTACCTAACACCTCTTCTTCAAATATCGTCTTAACAAGGTCAAAAATGGCGAGGGCTAGCGTTAAAATGATAGTTGATTCAAAAATTTCTTCAACATTTATATGCTGGATACTCTTTGATATAAAGCTCTTCACACCGTGCCAAAACAAAAACGCACAGATCATAAAAAGTGAGGCACAAAATAGTGTGTAAACAGTCTTTAAAAATCTACCAAAATGCTCCTCAACAAAGCCGCTATCGACCATATTTAGGATATTTTCTAGGCTTATGTCGATGCAGGCGATAAATTTAAGCTCATTTTTATCGTTATAGATAGGCACACTTGCTGTGACGCATAAACCTCCATTTAGGCTTGATGGATATGGATCGCTTAAAACGCACCTTTTCTCGCGCACAGCGGTGTAGTAGTAGGCTTTATTTGCGCGGTTTTCGCCTTTTGGGATTTTATACTTTTCGTTTAGGCTGATCGAGTCTTCGATCTGTATGCCATTTTCGTCCAAAATGTATAGTGCGTCAAAATTTTCTATCTCGTGGCTGATCTTATCAAAGCCAGCTTTTATGTTTTCTAAGCACACCCCAGGCAATCTGTTTGGTAAATTTCTACTAAATAAATAGCAGATATACGCCCTTGCCTTGTATCTCGTGTCGCTAAATCTCTTAATATCTTTTATAACCAAAACTAGCCTTTTAAATTTAATGCATGATTAAACTCAGGCACGATCACCTTAAGTGCAGGTGCGATCTCATTATCCTCAAGCTGTAAAAGCTCACTTATCTGCGAGTTTAAAAGCGCTAAATCGTAAGGCTCTGAATGCGTCACAAAGATCGATTCATACTTAGTTTGAACGTCATCTTTGTTGATAAGCAGCTCCTCATAAAGCTTCTCGCCTGGTCTAAGACCCACAAATTCGATACCCAGATGCTCTTTGTTTGAAAGTAGAAGCATCTTTTTAGCAAGATCGACGATCTTAACAGGCTCGCCCATGTCAAGCACGAAAAGCTCACCACCTTTTGCAATGGAGGCTGCCTGAAGGACTAGCTGACAAGCTTCTGATGTAAGCATAAAATATCTTGTGATCTCTGGATGAGTGACGCTTAGTGGCCTATTTGCAGCGATCTGTGCTTTAAATTTAGGTATAACTGAGCCACTTGAGCCAAGGACGTTACCAAAGCGCACGCAAACTATCTCGCATACACCTGCTTCATTTGAATTTAGTGCGTAAAGCTCGCAAATACGCTTGGTTGTGCCCATTATGTTTGTTGGGCGCACAGCCTTGTCTGAAGAGATCATGACAAATTTCTTAGCACCATATTTTTTAGAAAGATCGACTGCATTTTTTGTGCCAAGGATGTTGTTTTCAACTGCTGAGCGAGGATTTAGCTCACAAAGTGGCACGTGCTTGTAGGCTGCGGCGTGGATGACGATCTCTGGTCTAAATTCTTCAAAAACTTCTTCAAAGTCCTTTAAATTTGTGATATTTACAAGCTTACTAATAGTTCTTTTATCTTTTGTATCTTCGCCTATTTTATAAAGGTTAAACTCGCTGTGCTCAACCATTATAAGCTCACTTACACCAAATTTTAAGCACTGCTTACAAATTTCACTTCCTATACTGCCTCCTGCTCCAGTGACAAGTACTCTTTTATCTTTTAAAAAATTTGAAATAGCTTCTGGGTTTAAATCTTTTGGCTTTCTAGCGAGCAAGTCTTCGATCGAGATATCCTTGATCGGCTCATTTTCAATAAGAGAGAAGAGTTTCATATCTCTTATGCCATATCCACTTAGCTCATCAACTAGAGCTTGAAGCTCATCTTGATCTAGCGCAAGTGCTATGATAGCAGTCTTTGTGTCATAATCTTTTATAAGGCTTGGTATCTCTTTTTTATCTTGCACTAAAAATCCATCACAATAAGTGCCAATAAGATCACTCCTGCCATCTACCACACCAACTGCGTAATAATCAAGATACCCTTGTTTTAAGCCACGCAAGACGTGAAGCGCTTTTGACGTTGCGCCTATAACGATACAAGGCTCACCTTTGTGAGGTCTATTTGAAAAGTCTAACACCATGCGTTTTGAAATTCTTAAAAGCCCAACAAGCAAACATGAAATAAGAAGATCAATGAAAATAACGCTTCTTGGATATGGATTTAAAAAATCTTGAATGATAAAAAAAATGATCGTAAATAAAACCGCTGAACAAACATGAGCTAGGAAAATTTTTCTTGCTTCATTTAATCCAAAAAACCTCCACGGCACCTTGTAAATTTTAAACATCCACATGAAAAATAGTTTAAAAACGATCAAAAATCCAGCCGTTACAAAAAGCCCTTGCACGTAGATATCTGGGATGTCAGCGTTAAATCTTAAAAGATAAGCCGCATATATCGAAAAGATAAATATAAAAACATCGCCAAGAAGGAAAAATACGAGCCTTTTTAACTTCGTTGCATGAAACATTTACGCATTTTCCTTGACTATTTTTATCACTCTTTCTTGTGTCTGTTCGCTCATATCGCTGCCACTTGGCAAGCAAATTCCTCTTGAAAATAGATCTTCGCTATATCCATCGATAAAGCTTAACGCACCCTTAAAGACAGGCTGCAAGTGCATAGGCTTCCAAAGTGGGCGACTCTCAATATTTTCATCTGCTAGTGCTTTGATAACTTTTAAATGTGCATCTTTTTTAGCAAAAACGCCAGTTGTGAGCCATCTGTTACCACGAGAATTTGGCAGTTCTGGCATAAATTCTAAAATATCGACAAGCTCTTTTTCATAAATTTCAAAGACTTTTCTCTTTTGCTCGACTCTTTTTTCCAAAATTTCCATCTGAGCCACGCCAATAGCACCTAATACGTTGCTTAAGCGATAGTTGTAGCCATAGTCTTTGTGCTCGTAGTGAAGCAGTGGCTCTCTTGCTTGAGTGCTGTAAAATCTAGCTTTTTCTACAAAATCCTTGTCGCCAACTAGCATACCTCCGCCTGAAGTGGTGATGATCTTGTTGCCGTTAAAACTATATGCACCCATCACACCAAATGTGCCAAGCGCCTTACCAACGTAAAATCCACCAAGTGCTTCAGCTGCATCTTCAACTAAAGAGATGCCCTCGTTTTGGCAAATTTCACAAATTTCTTTCATCTTTGAAGCTTGCCCGTAAAGATGAGTGACGACCAATACCTTTGGCTTTTTAGGTAAATTTGAGATCGCTTTTTTAAGTAGTTCTGGGCTTAAATTCCAGCTCTCGTCGCAGTCGATGAAGACTGGAGTTGCTTTTTCATAAAGTATAGGCGAGACTGAAGCCATGAAAGTAAAACTAGAAGCCAGCACAAAGTCGCCATCTTTTACGCCAAGGACACGAAGTGCTAGGTGAAGCGCCGCCGTTCCAGCGCTTAGTGCAAGAGCATCTTTTGCTCCGGTGTAAGCTTTTATGCTATCTTCAAATTTATTAACATACTCGCCAAGTGGCGCTATATAGTTGCTTTCAAAAACTTTTTTTATATATTCCTGCTCTTTTCCGCTCATATTTGGTGGAGATAAAAAAACCCTATCCATTTCATCCCTTTCGTAATTTTTTGGCGATTTTAGCACTTATTTTTAAATTTATATCTTAGCGCGCTCGCATGCTGGCACGCCGTAAGCCTTTGTGCCATCTTTTATATCTCTAATAACCACACTTCCAGCGCCAATGATGCAGTTTTTGCCGATGCTTATACCTTGAATAACGCTTGAGCCAATACCAACATGCGTAAATTCGCCCACGCTAACGTTTCCAGCAAGAGCTACATTTGGGCTGATGTGAGCAAATTTGCCTATCACACACTCATGCTCTATCACCGCGCCAGAATTTATGATAGCGCCCTCTTTTATGTGAGCTTTTGCGTTTATAACGGCATTTGGCATGACAACTACGCCTTTTTCTATCACAGCACTTTCGCTCACAACCGCACTTTTATGGATCAAATTTACTATATCAAAGCCAGCAGCCTCTACTTTTTGGCTAATTTTTTGCCTTGTTTTATTGTCGCCAATGGCTATTATGATGTCAGCTTTTTCAAGCTCTGGGCTAAATTTACGCTCGCTAGCATCATCTAAAAAAACTATCTCATCATAGCCATTATTTCTAGCGATGTCAGCTACTACAAGGCCATGCCCGCTTGCTCCGTAGATGTAAATTTTCTTAGTTTTTGCCATTAAATTTCTCCGTCGTAGCCTGCCCCTCTTTGCTGACGCCACTTCGTTTTAGCACCTTTTCGATGGTCTGTAATGCGATCTTTACATCAAGCATAAAGCTTAAATTTTTAGCGTAATAGACGTCGTACTCAAATTTTTTCTCCCAGCTTATGGCGTTTCTGCCATTTACCTGTGCTAGGCCTGTGATACCTGGACGTACGTCGTGGCGGTGCTTTTGTGTTTCGTTATAGATGGGCAGATACTCAACCAAAAGCGGCCTTGGCCCGATAAAACTCATATCGCCCTTTAGCACGTTAAAAAGCTGTGGCAGCTCATCAAGACTAAGCGAGCGGATAAGTTTACCAAATTTACCAAGACGCTGTTCATCTGGCAAGAGCTCACCATTTGCGTCACGCTCGTCACTCATCGTCTTAAATTTATAAATTTTAAAAATTTTCTCATTAAGCCCTGGTCTTGCCTGCGTAAAAATGACGTCGCGGCTTACCTTAAAATAGATAAAAATCGCCGTTGCTATGATGATAGGCGATGTTAAAATGAGCAAAAACAAAGCCCCTAAAATATCGATCACCCTCTTTAAAAAATTTCTATACATCTATAAATTTCCTATAAATTTCTATATATCTTTTTGCGATTTGCTTCTCGTCAAACTCACTAACTGCCCAGTCCCTGCCATTTGCTCCAAGCTTAGCACAAAGTGCTTCGTCATCAAGTAAAATTTTTATCTTACTAGCAAGATCGCTTGCATCTTTTACCTTGCATAAAAGTCCGTTGTAGCCATCTTTTACAGCTTCATTACAGCCTGTCACGTCACTTGCGACAACTGCTTTAGCCATGCTCATCGCCTCTAAAACCGTTCTTGGAAAACCCTCTTTGTAGCTAGGAAGTGCTAGCAAGTAAGAAGCCTTTAAAAGCTGTGGTATGTCATTTCTAGCGCCGAGATATCGCACCTTGCCACCTTTTAAAAAGCTCTCGTCTGCGGTTGATTTATTACCAGCAAAGCCCTCGCCCACAAAGACAAATTCGCAGTTTTTGTAGCCATTTAAAATTTCTGCTGCCTCATAAAATTCACGAACGCCCTTGTGCCACATGGCTCTTGCGATCATAAGAACCACCTTTTTTTCACCCAAGTCCGCTGCCTGCGTGATAGCTGGGTCAAATTTCGCAGTATCGACGCCGACACTTTTTATGCGATACACTTTGCTTTTATCTATCAAATTTTTTGAGATCAGATAGTCTGGATCTGCGTCATTTACGAAGATGCAAGCATCAGCTTTTGCAAAAGAGAGCTTATAAAGGCTCTCCATGACAAAACGCACAGCCTTTGTCTTAATATCATCATCGATATAAAAGCTGCCAAGGCCTTCGACCAAATTTATCACGTATTTTATGCCAGCGTTTTTAGCAGCAAAAGTGCCAAAGACATTTGACTTGTGAGCGCCAGTTTGAAGCAGGTCTAAATTTAGCTCGCCTAAAATTTGAGATAGTTTTTTTGAGTTATTTATCACGGTTAGTGGATTTAGGCTCGCCTTATCAAGCTCGTAGGTGACGGTGTGAAAGCTTTTAGCAAGCTCATTAGTGAAATTTCCTTTTGGAGCGATAGCAAAAACCTCATGCCCCATATCTTTTAAAGCCTGCATGATAGGGCGTCTAAAAAAGTGTATGCTCATATCAGCGTGGCTTAAAAATCCTATCCTTGCCATATCTACCTCTTTAGCCTATAAACTTTTGCCGCCCCGTCAAGTATGACTGGCTCAAAGACCTTAGGATCGTATCTTTCAAGCACGAAAAGCTGGATGTAGGCACTATTTAAAATGCTCTCATCAAGGATGATAAATCTGCCATAATCCCTCATAAAAATGACAGAAATGTTTGAACTTTCATTATTTTTATACTCTTTTACATTTAGCTTGCCAGCCTCGTTGTAGTCGGTCTCTATGAAAGATCTTAGTGGTAAGACATTGCCATCATAGATCAAATTTGTGACATCACTTGTTAGAGTAAATCCGCCACTTAGCCTAATGCCCTTTTCGCTTTGCGAGATCGCTCTAGTGGTGATGAAAAGTCCGTTGTTTAGGTTTTTACCACTTTTTAGATCGATCTTACTAAACTGCAAAATGGTCGGAAAAATGCTAAGCATCCTATCTGGCAGGTAATAATATATCTCTCTGCTCTTTGCTGGTAGGCTAAAATTTGCCTCTTTTATCTCGCTAAAAAACTGATCAACGCTTAAATTTCTATCTTTTAAAATTTGAGCCAAGTTGCCATTAAAGTGCTCTTTGAAATTTCGCTCAGTGTATTCTACATCGAGTCTTGCCATATTTGCCGAGCTCATCTCATCGCTTCCAAGCGCAAAACTCACGGCAAAATTTTCACGTCCAAGGTGCTTTCCGCCGTCAATGAGCGTCTTAACATCGCTGTAATATCTAATCGGATATCCATAGTCCCACCACGCAACCACGTAGTCCTCGCGATCCGCGATACTTTTTAGCTTATTTAAAATTTCAACCTCTTTGTGCACAAAAACTGGCTCAGCTTTGTAACCATAGATATGAATGAGTGCCGGAGTTAAGGCGAGCACGATTATAAAAGCTCTCGCAAGATTTAGCACTGCTCCTTTTAGCTTTAAATTTGCAAGCACGAACTCTACTAAGTAGCCAAAGCCAAGTGCCATGATAGGCACAGCATAAATGGTAAATCTAAGGCCACTTTTAAAGGCCAAAAAGCCAAGTGCCAGCATGCCAAGCGAAACAGCAAATGAGCGGTGCTTGTAGCAAAATAGAGCGACGCCAACAAGCGAGATCAAAAATGTGATGACATTTGCGCTGATCCTCTCGCAAAATAGCGTAAAATCAACGACGCTTGACTCTTGGATAGTTTGATTGACATTAAAAAAGTGAAAGCTCATGCCGCCAACTTCAGGCGCATCTCTAAAGACGTAAAATTTAAGCTGAAAGATTATCGGATTTAGCCCGCCACGGATGATAAAAACTATAAATATAACTGCCAAAACACCAAGAGCAATTTTTAAATTTATCACCTCTTTTTTAAATAGACAAAGTGCGTAAATAGCGATGACAGCGATAAATTTAAGAGCTAGATCAAGGTTTGAGATAGCAAGTAAAAGCAGCGAAATTTCAAGGTAAAAAAGTGGATTTTTCCTATCAAAAATGAGCGTGTAAAGTAAAAATAGCCCAGTTAAAATACTAATAAGAGAAAACGCACTCATATACCACCACATATAGATAAGCGCGCTTAAAGGGGCGATTATCAGGCTCTTTGCGTCCTTTTTCTCAAGTACTCTAATAAGTCCCCAGACGACAAAGACGCTAAGTGGGATGATGAGCATGTCAGTGTCGTAATAGCCTGCCATCGTGCGGTTGTAGTAGCTATTTGCGATCACTGCAAGAAGTGCGGCGATGAAGCCAGCAAATTTTAGCTTATACTCATTTGCGATCAAGATGACAGGCACAGCGACAAGCGACGAGAAAAAAACGCTCATATAAATCATCGCCGTCTCAAGCTTGACGCCTAGAAATTTCACGATCCAGTAAGTAAGCGTCGAAAGCGGATAGCCGTAGTAGCTAAGGTCATTTTCTTGGTGAAAGCCAGCTAACATATCCCTTGCGCCCTCGGCAAATGCGTAGCCGTCGTTTGTGCTGATCATCAGCTCGTTGTTCCAGAAAAAGACTGGATACTCGCTCGCCCAAAAGACCCAGTAAAGCCTGCAAACCATGCCAAAGATGACTGCGGCAAATATCATAAGGTATAAAGAGTAATTTTTAAAAAACAAATTTCTATTCATTAGGATTTTCCAAAAAATTTATAAGCTCGATCGCTATGTTTTCACTATCAAAAAATTTAGCCCGATTATACGCAACATTTTCAAAATTTTGCCTTATTTCACGCTCGTTAAGCACCTTTATCATCGCCTCTTTCATCGCATTTTCGTCATCGACAGGCACCAAGATGCCAAACTCGCTCTCGCCCAAAAGCTCCTTTGCGCCGCTTTTATGCTCGGTTGAAATGATAGTTTTTTCGCATGCAAGCGCTTCAAGCAAGACGTTTGAAAAGCCCTCAAAACGCGAAGCACAAAGCAAGCAAGAGGCGTTTTTTATATGCCTAAAAGGATTTTTATCAGTGCCAAGAAGCTTTACTCGCTCGCCCACGCCAAATTTGTCTATCAAATTTTGCAGCTCATCCTTTAAAGGCCCTTTACCAAGGATGCCAAGCGTGGCACGAGGGTCATTGATAGATGCTATTATTTTTATTAGCATGGCTTGATTTTTACCGCTATCAAGGCGGCCTATGTTTATGAAAAATGGCTTAAAATCGCTCTCAAGCGGCTCATCTTTTAGCAAATTTATAGTTTTTAGATCAAGGGCGTTATAAAGCACCTTTGTCTTAGCCTCGCTCATGCTAAAATTTCGCACCAGATCCTCTTTGTTGCCAGCTGCATTTGCGAGGATGAGATCAGCTTTTTTATAAAGATGAGTGAGTAAAAATTTATTAACCCTGCCGCTTAGATCGTTTTTATATAGGATAGACGGGCAGCTTCGCTCGCTGATAACTAGCCTTGACTTTAGCCCTAATATCCTAGCAACCCCAGCGATATAGCATGGGCGGTTCATCAGCACAAACTGCGTGTCGATGCCTAAGTTTTGACAGAGCTTTTTATACTTAAATGCAAGCATTGGCATCGCTAAAAAGAGCCTTGCAAGCTTCTTTAGCCCGCTCTCGTAAGGATCGCTATTTTCTATAAAGTGGATCTGCACCTCGCTTGGGATCTCGTAAGCGATGACCTTGCTCATTAAGATGAGATGAACTTCATAACGTTTAACCAAAAATGGCAGTAAATTTGCCACATTTCGCTCAGCCCCGCCAGGCCCCATCGAGTATAAAAAAACGGCTAATTTTTTCACTTGTTAACAACCTTTTTTATAAATTCTCGCCACTGTTTGATAATGTTTTCTTTGCTGAATAAATTTGCACTTTCACTGGCGTTTTTTGCTAGTTTTTGCCTTAAATTTTCATCTTTTAAAAGCATTTCAAGCTTCTCTTTTAGATTATTTGCGTCGCCATTTTTAAAGATAAGCCCGTCCGTGCCGTCATTTATAAGCTCTCTTGCGCCCACGGTGTCGCTACTTAGCCTAGCGCAGTTAAAGGCACCTGACTCGATTAACACATTTGAAAGCCCCTCGCTTCTTGAGCTAAGAGTGAAAATTTTTGCCTCGCTATAAAGCTTTGTAACGTCATTCATGTGACCTAGAAATTTGACGTTAAGCCCTAAATTTGACGCCATTTGCTTCAGTTGCGCTTCTTGCCTGCCACTGCCTGCGATCTTTATCTCCCAGCCATCAAGTAAGCTCTTATCCGCCTTGCTAAGCGCTTCAAAATAGATATCATATCCCTTTACCTCCTCCAGCCTTGCCACGCTCAATATAACGTTTTGCTTCTCGCAAACTTCAGGCACCTCGATAAAAAGTGGGTTGTGGATGACCTCGCGGTTTTTGGCAAATTTATAGTAGTCGTAGTCGCTTTTACTTAGCACGCTTAAGCCATCTACAAAACGGTAGCTAATATCACGCATAGCGCTTGCGATCTTACTTTTTAGATAGCTGTGCTCGTGATGCTCAGTTGCTATTAGTTTGCTCTTTAGCCCAGCATTTGCCAGCACGCAAGCGACATTTGTCCAGTCGATAAAGCTAATTATCAGATCAGCCCTTTGCTCCTTAAAAAGCGCTCTAAGAGCGAGGATTTTTTTAAATTTTAAAGCGAGCCCTGAGCCAGCGACGTTAAGATTTATGATATTTATTTTTTCACTAAATTTATAAAGTCCAAGATCCTCTTCAAGCAGGGCGATAGTGATCTCATTGTCCTTGCTAAGCTCATTTGCTAGCACGTTTAGCACGCGCTCAGCCCCACCATTTCTAAGTGCGGCTATGACAAAAAGAATTTTCACTTCACACCTCCAAGCCTTAAAAGCTCCAGCCATTTTTTATAAATTTGCTCCACACTAAACTCATCAAGTCTAGCCCTTGCGTTTTTGACAAATTCGCCCATCTTTGCCTCATTTTGGATCAAATTTGCAAGCTTTTCGCTCATCTGATCAGCGTCATTTATCTCGCAAAGCAAGCCATCAAAACCATCTTTTATAAGCTCTTTTGCCCCGCTAGTTCTTGTAGCAACCCGCACGCAGTCATAGTTTATCGCCTCTATCAAGGTATTTCCAAGACCCTCGAAATTTGAGCAAGAGAGCAACACCTTTGCCCTTTTATAAAGCGAAGCGATGTCGCTTACATTGCCTAAGAATTCAACATCAGCGCCCAAGCTTTTGGCTAAATTTTCTAAATTTGCTCTCTCGCCACCATCTCCAGCGACAGCAAATTTATAGCCGCTTTGCTTTAAATTTGCAGCCACTCTTACAAACATTTCGCAGTTTTTTATCTTATTTAGTCTGCCAACAAAGATGATTAAATTTTCTTTAGCAAAGCCCTCACTGCGCACCTCTTCAAAGAGCGGGTTGTAAATTTTCATCACATTTTTGCAAAATTTAGAGTAGTAGTCTAGATCCTCGTCGCTTAAGACGCTAAGTGCGTTTGCAAATGGATAGCTTATGCGTCTTAGCACCTTGAAAATGGCTCTTTTTGGCGCAAGATAGTTTGTGTGCTCGCTTATGATTATAGGCGTTTTTAGTCCGGCTGAACTAAAGAGAACCAAGGTATTTACGGCGTCTAAAAATGATATCACAGCGTCAAATTTGCCCTCTCGTATGAGCGCTCTTAAAGCAAGCACCTTTAAAACTCTCTTTTTTAAATTTCCAACCAAGCCAAGCTCATCAGCCCCAACGCCTAAATTTATGAGCTTCACGCCGCTTGCTAGCTCGTAAAATGGCTCGTCTTTGTCAAATTTAACAAGGCTTACATCATGATCCATGCTAAATCTTGATGCGATCACCGCGCAAACTCGCTCTGCACCGCCACTTCTAAGCGTTGATGTGACAAATAATATCTTCATACACCAAACCTTTGTTTTATCTTCACTCTAAGCTTTGAAAGTGCTGGTAAAATGCCACTTGGAAGCGGGCAAAGCAGTAAGAAAATAAACGCTTCTTTACTAAATTTAATGCTAAGGCTTTTAAAGATACACCTTAGCATAAGGCCATATTCGCCCGCTATTTTGGCGTAGTAAGCGGCGTTTTTATACTGCATAGCTAGAAATTTTGGCTCATTTTTTATAGCGATGTCGTAGTGCAAATTTGCTGTTTTTATGTAGGCGTTTGCCACGTTTAATGCGTGCTTGCCGGCATTTAGCGTAGCACTATCGCTTCTTGCGATGCGGTAGACGTAAAGTGGCTTTTTAAGATAAAAGACATTTTTTTCAAAAAAGCGGATATAAAGCTCATTTTCGCCGCCAAAACTACTCTCATCAAATCTAAAGCCGTCTATAAATTCACGCGAAAAAAGCTTAAAATACTCGCCATTTATCCGCCCGCAGTGATAATCAACCTTGCTCATCGCCCCACTCTTGTTATATGGGCTTCTACCAGCTATCATCTCGGTCATCACGCCATCTTTTTCGCAGATCGCGTCTGCAAAAACGCACGAATACTCGCCACTTTTTAAAATTTCATAACACAAAGCAATCGCCTCTGGCAAAAGCTCATCGTCATCATCAAGCAAGCAGACAAACTCGCCTGTTGCATTGTCAAAGCCGTTATTTTTGTTGCCATTTGGACTTTTTTTGTGAGCGCTGTTTTTTACAAATTTGATCCTAGCATCGTTAAAACTCTTGCAAATTTCGCTTGCACTCTCGTCATCGCCGTCGTCAGTTACTATAATCTCTAGGTTTTTATAGCTTTGAGCTAGAGCGCTTTTTATGGCCTTTTGTAAAAGCTCTGGACGCTTGTAAGTCGCGGTTACTATGCTTATTAACGGCCCCATTATCTAGCCCCTTTTAAAAATTCTCTCATAGCCTCGAAGCTTTTCAAGCCGTGAGAAAAGTATAAATTTAAATGTTTTTATATAGGCCTTTAAATTTGCGCTATAACCTCTCTCAAGGCGCTCGCCCTCGATGTTTGAGCCACTAAGATCTGTTGGGTGCGCAAAAAGATCGCAAAAATACATCTGCATATCATTAACGCCTAGTAAATAGTCCCAAACATCGGTCGTACAAAGCGCACGCTTATGAATTTCAAGCAAATTTTTAGCACTTTTTTTAGTTAGCACATAAGCCCCTGCTCTATAAATGCTTGAAAATGAGTGTTTTGAGACCTGCCAAAGTGGCTTACTTAGGCTAGTATCCACCTTTTTGCCAAAGGCACTAAACCTGCCCTCCAGCCCATCTTGCATGCCACATATCAGCACGCTGTTTTCAGGCATCTTGCTAGCTGCTAAAAAGGCCTCTTTTATCGCCTCATCATCTCCGATCACGTCATCTTCAAAGATGAGGGCAAATTTAGCTTCACTCGCCAAAAATGCCTCGTAAGCTTTTACGTGCGAGAGCGAGCAGCCAACCTCTGCTGGGCTTAAAACCTTGCCATAAGCTTTAAATGATGGCGAAATGATCTTGTAGTATTCCCTCGCGTTTAGCTCCCTGCCATCAACTGCGTCTATTAGCTTAAAGCTATCATAAGAGCTAAATTTTTGCTGCAAAAGCTCGCGCCTTTTGGTATCTTTAGCCAAAGAGATCAGGTAAATTTCATCCATTTAAGACCTTTTAAATTTTTTTAAAATTTTACGCCAGACTATGCCTCGCTCGAAGGCATTAAAAAACAAAAAATATCCCAAAACATAAGCTGCGCTGGCGTATATCGCAGCAAAGATAGCAAATTTTAGCCAGTTATCTAGGCTCACAAAGTCCTTGCAAGCAAACATCGCAAGCACGCAAAGCGCAAAAACGGCTAAATTTTTAAAATAAACCCCGTAAAAGGTGGTGAGCTTCACCTCTAAATTTAAGGCGGCATTTATGAGGTCAAAGCCAAGAATTCTTATACTATAAAAAATAGCTGCGACGATGACGATACCATAAACGCCGTAGTCACTAAATTTAAGCAGTGCGATCTGCGCTATGATCGTGCTAACGCCAAGGATAGTGTTGGCAATGGCTGGTCGGCGAAGCTTGTTTGTTGCGCTATCAAGGTTAAAAAGCGAAAAGACAAAGCTTATAAAGACGATCGGCACAAGTGTGATCATCGAGACGTTGTAGATAAATTTGACCTCATCTGCGCTTTTAAAAGGTAGCCAAAGCGTGTAAAAATCAAGCCCAAAAACGACGAAAAATGCGGCCGGAGCGCTCATCACAAAGGCGATCACCTTCATTGAAAATTTAGCCTCTTTTATGAGGTCCGTGATCAAATTTTTAGAGTAAAGCTCGACAAATTTTGGCGCAAAGATACCGCTAAGCTGCGCTACAAAGCTCTCCAGTATGATAGGGGCGGCCTTGGCGACAGAAAGAAGGCCAGTGGCGTTTGCATTTACAAAGATGTTGCAGATAAATAGGTCCATGCCTGTTAAAAGTATGCGGTTTAGCGCATTAAAGCTGTTCCAAATGCCAGAGCTTAAAAGCTCTTTGATCTTAGAAAAGTCAAATTTACTAAGGCTAAATTTTAGCTCCGGTGTGATGCGAGCTGACATAAAAATGGTGCTAAAAAAGACAAAAAGGCTAGCAACTAGCGCTGAAATGGCGATGTATGAGATAAATGGCTTAAAAAAGAAAAAGAGCGCCACGATGAGGGCTGCTAGGATCGCGCTTGAGATGGCGTTTCTGATGGAGAGTAGATAGAGCTTGTTTGTCACAAAGGCGCAGACCGTCAAAACGCCGTTAAATAGCCCAACGCAGAAATTTATAAAGTAAAAAACAAGGGTCATTCTCACGTCAAAGAGTAAATTTTCAGGGACGTTTAAAAAGCTTTGCAAATTTAGTATAAAAATGGAGCTAAGCACCACGACAACGGCGCAAAAGAAGATATTTACAACAATGACTGATGAGTAGTAGGTATTTGCAAGGCTTAGATCTTTTTTGTGCCACGCATGAGCGACAAAGCGCCCACTGACCGAGTTGATCGCCACGCTCACGACTGCTGCGTAGCTTACGATGGCGTTACTAAGGCCTACAAAGCCAAAAGCCTCATTGCCAAGACTTTTTAAGATAAATGGCGTAAGAAAGAAATTTATGCCCATTGATACGACAAAAACGACGATCGAGCTTATTAGATTGATTAGCATTAGACTTTTAACCTATAAATTTTTACGCCATTTGAAATGATAAATGGCTCAAAGTATCTCTCATCGGCCTTTTCAAATATAAAAAGCTGCACAAAAGATGAGTTAAAAGCATTTTCATCAAGCAACAATATCCGCGCATAATCTTCCAAAAAAACCACATAAATTTTGGCGTTTTCATCTATGATTTTTTCATCTATTCGCAAATCTCTTCCGGCACCTTTTACCTTATAAAATGATTTTACGGCTATTTTTTCACCGTTATGTATGATAAATTTTTGCTCATTTGTAGGTAAAATATAACCATCTCCAAGGTCGATACTAGCTTCGCTAACACCATTTAATACACTAACATGATAAAAATTCTCTTTTTGCCTTTTACCAGTTGTAATATCGATATAGCTATATCTAAAGATATTTGGTGCGATGTCAATCATATTTGGCACAAGATAGTAAAAAACCTCTTTTTTTGCAGCTGGCAGAGTGAAATTTTCGCTTTCAAGCTGACTTAAAAAAGTATTTATATCGCTTGTGTTGTAGTCTTTTAAAATTTTATCTATTGGCCTTATATTTTGCCAAAGTGAGATGTCATTATACGTAACTGCCACTCTTGCAAGTCTAGCCGAAAATGCCTCATCTTTTCTCAAAGCAAGGCTAACAAAATAATTATTTTCGCCACCTTGCCTGCCAGGATCGTTTAAAGTCATAACATCAGCAAAATACCTTATAGCATACCCGTAATCCCACCATGAAAGTACATAATCATCGCGCTTTGCTACCTTTTTGAGCCCATCAAGTGCCGCTGCTTCATCACGGCTAATTACAGTCTTTGGCCTATATGAATAAGCAAAATCTAAATTTATAGCAAGAGCGGCTACGGCAAAAACTAAAAATGATAAATTTTTAATAGATTTTCTAAGATCAAATAAATTTAAAAAAAAATGCAAGAAATACCCAAAACCAAGTGCAATAAGTGGTGTTACATACATAACAAATCTAACTCCACCAAAGAAAGAGAGAAGCCCTAGTCCAAGCATTGGTAATGTAAGTAAGAATGGACGAAATTTCAAGCAAAGTAATAAGTATCCAATAATAGCTGCCAGCAGTATAAGAATATTTCCTGACATAAAATATATAAAATACAAAGGACTAGCACTTTTTACTTCGCTGATGAAATTATATTCATTTATAAAGTGAAATTTATCGCTAAGAATTTCATTACCTTTAAAAACATAAATACCCATTTTTGAAGTAATGAAATCAAAACCACCAAAATAGATAAAAGCAGCTAGCATTAAAGTAAGAAAAATGGCTAAATTTCTAGCTGAGAGTAAATTTTTATATTTGCAAAAAAGAGAGAAAAATAAAGCAATAACTGCTAAATTAAAAATCAAAATTTTATTTGCTATTAGTGGATCTTTAGTTAAAAATATTTGAGCTTACGATGCTTATAAACATAAAAAATATCGCTTGATAATTTTGCACTCTATCTCGCATAAAAACTAGCGTATATAGCAAAAACATAAAGAAAATGCTTAAAATAAGTGCATATGAGCTTTGATACCACCAAAGATAAAGCGATATAAAGACTCCAGGCAAAACGATAAATTTTTGTTCATTTGTGTCTAAAAGCCTGATCAAAAAATAGATGATAAAAAGTGCAAATGTGACATTTAACATATCACTATCAAAATATCCAGGCGATGTCCTTGAAAGATAGCTTGGCAAGATAACACTCATAAACGCTGCCACAGCCCCAGCTTTTAGCGCCTTAAACTCATTTGATATTAAAATGACTGGAAGTGCAATAAGAGGAGCTAAAAAGATACTCATGTAAAACATCACGCTTTCGATCTTAAAAGGAAAAATTTTGCAAATATAAAAAACTATGGTTGAGATTGAGTGATTAAAGGGGCTAAAGTCATTTTGCTGATGAAAGCCAGCCAGCATATCTCTAGCGCCCTCTGCGTAATAATATGCGTCATTTGTCGTAAGCATAAATTCGCCATTAAAGTAAAACTCTGGCATATCCTTTGCCCACAATACCCAAAGCATTCTAGCCGCAAATCCAAACAAATAAGCAGCCAGAAATATAAGTAAAATTTTACAATTTATGCTTACTTTGTGCACTAAATTCCTTACAGTCTAGCGTCAGCCTCTGGGTAGATATTTTTTATATCATAAACTAAATGGCCTTTTAAATTTAGCTTTTTAAACTCATTGTGAGCTACGGCGATCACGATGCAGTCGTAGTCATCTAGGTTATACTCTTTTACTAGATCAAAGCCATACTCGTGTTTTACCTCAGTGCTATCAGCCCAAGGATCGGTCACATCGACCTTGCAGCCAAAGTCTTTTAGCTCATCAACTACGTCTATAACGCGAGAATTTCTTATATCAGGGCAATTTTCTTTAAATGTCATACCAAGAACAAGCACGCGCGCTTTGTTGATAAGCACACCTTTTCTTATCATTAGTTTTATCACTTGATCGGCTGCGTATCTGCCCATATCATCGTTGATACGGCGACCTGCTAGGATCATTTCAGGGTTGTAGCCTACCTCTTGAGCTTTGTGAGTGAGGTAGTATGGATCTACGCCGATGCAGTGACCGCCAACTAGTCCTGGGCGGAAATTTAAGAAATTCCACTTCGTACCTGCAGCCTCAAGCACGTCTATGGTGTTGATGTGAAGCTTTTCAAAGAGCATCGCAAGCTCGTTTATAAAGGCAATGTTGATGTCGCGCTGAGTGTTTTCGATGACCTTTGCGGCCTCTGCCACTTTGATGCTTGAAGCTTTGTGAGTGCCAGCTGTGATGATAGAGCGATAAATTTCATCGACCTTGTCTGCGATCTCAGGAGTTGAGCCACTTGTGATCTTTTTGATCTTTGTAACAGTGTGCTCTTTATCACCTGGGTTTATGCGCTCTGGAGAGTAGCCGCAGAAGAAGTCTTTATTAAATTTAAGTCCGCTCTCTTCAAGTAGCGGCACGCAAATTTCTTCTGTAACGCCTGGATAAACGGTGCTTTCATAAACAACAATGTCACCCTTTTTAAGCACTTTTGTTACACTTTGCGTAGCTTTTACCACTGGTGTTAGGTCCGGGCGCTTGTTCTTGTCTATAGGTGTTGGAACGGTTACGATAAAGAAGTTGCAATCTCTAATGTCTTCTAAATTTAGGCTAAATTTCATGCCATTATCGATCGCTTTTTTCATCTGCTCATTGCTAAGCTCAAGCGTTCTATCATAGCCACTTTTAAGCTCTTCTATACGTTTTGCATTTACGTCAAAGCCGACTACTTCGTACTTTTCACTAAAAGCTGCTGCTAGTGGAAGTCCCACATATCCAAGTCCTACTACTGCTATTTTCATTTACTTTTTCCTTTCTTTTTTGCTTCTATCTTTTTTACGCGTTCATACATTCTTATTTCCGCACTTACACCTTTTGGAGTTATGATTCTAATAGGGCTAATGCCTGGTAAAATTTTAGTAAATTCGTAATAAACCCGCCTCTTTTTCTTTCCGTCCTTGCAGAGCATCATCGTTTGCGCTAGCTCGTCACCGCCGCTAAATTCGTAATAAATCCCGCGCGCGTCCTCTTTTTCCTCGAGCTTTCCACCAAGCAAAAAGGCGAAGTTGCAGTCGATTTCTATCTCTTTAAAAAATGCGACTTCGTATTTAAAATAATCAGGCGGCATCTTTGAGATAGGTAACTCAAAAATATTTTCCTCGGTTTTTGGCACGTTTTCGCCTGCTAAAAGTGCAAATGGAAGCGCGAAAGCCGCGATAAAAAGTAAAAATTTTCTCATGCCTTTACTCCGATTTGGAAATACTTAAATCCATGCTCAGCCAAAATTTTAGCGTTGTATTGATTTCGCCCGTCAAATATGACAGCATTTTTTAGCCTCTCTTTGATCTCCATAAAATCAGGCGATCTAAACTCGCTCCACTCGGTTACAAGCACCATTGCATCGGCGCCATTAAGAGCGTCGTATTTATTTTTAGCGTATTTTACATCTAAATTTGGCATATATTTTTTAGCTTCTTCGCTTGCTTTTGGATCGTACGCCACCACTTTTGCGCCAGCCTCATCCAAAAGTTTTATCAAAGTTAGCGAGCTAGCCTCGCGCATATCGTCCGTGTTTGGTTTAAACGCAAGCCCCCAAAGCGCAATCGTCTTGCCCTTTAGATCGCCACCAAAGAAGTTATAAATTTTATCAAACAGCACTCTTTTTTGAGCCTTATTTCTTGACTCGACCGCGTTTAAAAGCTCTGGCTCAAAGCCATTTTGCCTAGCTGTATAGATGAGCGCCTCGACATCTTTTGGAAAGCAACTACCGCCGTATCCGCAGCCTGGATAGATGAAGCTATATCCGATCCTCGAGTCGCTGCCGATACCTTTTCTTACTAAATTTACATCAGCACCCACGCGTTCACAGATATTTGCTATCTCGTTTATGAAGCTTATCTTTGTTGCCAGCATCGAATTTGCAGCGTATTTTGTCATCTCGGCTGACTTTACGTCCATGCAAATGAGCCTGTCGTGATTTTTCATAAATGGCTCATAAAGCTCTCTCATCACGCTAAAGCCCCACTCACTACTAGCTCCGATAACCACGCGATCTGGCTTTAAAAAATCCTCAACCGCAGCGCCCTCTTTTAAAAACTCTGGGTTTGAAACGACTTCAAATTTAACCTCTATATTTCTCTTTTTAAGCTCAGCCTCGATCACCTCATGCACCTTAGCTCCAGTGCCCACTGGAACGGTTGATTTATCGACTACGATTAGCGGTTTGCTTAAATTTTCTCCGATAGATTTTGCCACCGAGAGGACATATTTTAAATCCGCCTGTCCATCAGCGCCCATAGGAGTACCAACTGCGATAAATAGCACATCTGCATGCTCTAGCGCCTCAGTTATTTGCGTGCTAAATTTAAGCGAACCATTTTTGTAGCACTCGCTCACGATATCAGCAAGCCCTGGCTCATATATCGGTACGACGCCGTTTTTTAGTGCCTCGATCTTTTTTTCATCGACATCGACGCAGATCACGCTGTTACCCATTTTGGCAAAGCATGCACCACTTACTAGCCCAACATATCCAGTTCCGATTACTGCTACTTTCATACTTGTCCTTAATTTTTCTTTTCCCACTCAAGGGCGGTTTTTATGATGAGAGCTAGATCATCTCTTTTTGGCTTCCAGCTTGTTAACAAGCGTAGTTTGCTTGCGTTTGAGATAAGGATAGCCGGATCGCCGTCCCTTCTTGGCGCATTTAACACTTTGAAATTTACCCCACTCACCTCTTTTGCAGTCTCGATGACCTCTTTTACGCTAAATCCTCTGCCATATCCCACGTTAAAAGTTTCACTTCCATTTTGGCTGATGTAGTCAAGCGCGCTTATGTGAGCGTCTGCTAGGTCACTAACGTGAATGTAGTCTCTTACGCATGTGCCATCTTTTGTCGCGTAGTCATCACCAAAAATGCCCATACTCTCGCGCTTGCCAAGTATAGTTTGCACAGCCACCTTGATAAGGTGTGTGGCATTTGGATAGTTTTGACCGATAAGTCCCTCTTCGTCTGCACCTGCTACGTTGAAGTAGCGAAGTATTGCAAATTTAAAATTTTCATTTGAAGCGGCGTAATCTTTAATGATCTGCTCACTCATAAGCTTGCTTCTGCCGTATGGGTTTATTGGGTTTGTAGGCGTTGTTTCGCTAACCTCTGCCACATCTGGCTCGCCGTAAACTGCGGCAGTTGAGCTAAATATAAATTTATTTACATTATAAGTTTTTGCGCATCTTAGCACCCTCGCAACGTTTGCGGTGTTGTTTAGATAGTATTTTAGCGGCTCACTTATACTCTCGAAAACCTCAATAAACGCTGCAAAATGGATGATCGCATCAAATTTACCATTTTCAAAAATTTCACTTAGATCATCTTCTAGATTTGCGTTTATAAATTTAAAATTTCCGATTTTTTGGAGTGCCTCAAGTGCTTTTTGTGAACCCTTGCAGAGATTGTCGATGATGGTTATCTCATCTTTACCTTGCTTTAAAAGTGCTTTTACTACGTGGCTGCCGATGTATCCAGCACCACCTGTTACTAAAATTTTCAAGTTTAAGCCTTTCGTAAAAAGTGGTTAATTTTATCAAAAATAGGGTAAAGCAAAAGTAAAGCAAGGCTTTTGAATAAATTTTAATCTTCTCTAACCCTTAAAAATATTGGAAATCTTGGCTTACCATTAGCAGTTAAATTTTGAAATTTATATGTGATGATAGAGCCTATCTTTGGGGGATTTCGGCGCTTTTCATCGCTTAGTCCTGAGCCTATTTTAAAGATAGTGCCAGATTTTGGCTCACCAGCTTTTTCTTCATCCTGCTTGTCACCAAGTGCTTTGCAGGTAAGCGAGCCAGCAAATTTTGCGTATTTGCCGCTGCCTTTGTTTATAGCGGTCACTTCACACTCGGCATCTTTAAATTTCTTAAATTTCAGTGCATTTTTGCTTCTTTTTCGCTCGTACGGCACATTTGGCTCACGCACGACTGCTCCCTCTCCGCCTTTTACAATAATGTCCTCTGTGAATTTTAAAAATTGAGCGTTATCTCGCATTTTTATCTGTTTTATGATGATCAAATTTTCATTTGGCTTATTTTTTAGAAATTTAGCCAAAACTTCAAGACGGTCAAGCAAGCCACCACTTGCCTCAGGCACGTCAAAAACGTGAAATTTAAGCCTTCTCCAAGCTTTTTCATCGGGCAACTTATCCATCACTGTTGCTTGAATTTCTTCAAACTTAAGCTCCTTTGCGTAAAGCTCGCCATCGAGTGCAAATTTTGGGAAATTTTTAGTAAAACTTAGCGGTGCATTTAGCTTTTTGCCCTGTCTTGATAGTAAATTCTCTCCGTCCCAGTAGGCACGCACGCCATCAAGCTTCTCGCTAGCTAGCCAGCCACTGACATTTTGATCTTTATACTCGCTAAGGCGCAGCAAATCAAGAGAAAATGCAAAATTTAAAAGGGCTAAAGCCACAAAAATTATTCTAATCAAGCTTTTGCCTTGCAAAAACAATAATCCATATGATCGTCTACAACGCCCACACTTTGCAAAAATGCATAGGTGCTAACTGAGCCTAAAAATTTAAACCCTCGCTTTTTTAGCTCCTTTGCCACAAAGTCTGACATAGGCGTAGTGGCTGGCACTTGTTTGATATCTTGATAGTGATTTATGATCTGCTTGCCGTCAAATTTGGAATCAAATTTTTTTAATAAATATCCCCACAAATAGTCATAAAAGCTGCCAAATTCTTTGGTTACGGATAAAAATGCAAGGGCATTTGCAGAGAGTGATTTTAGTTTTAATTGGTTACGAATCAGCCTCTCATTTTGCATAAATTTAGCTATCTCAGCCTCGCCGTAATGCTTGATCTTCTCTGGATCAAAGCCATCAAACGCCGCTCTCATTGCCTCTCTTTTTTGAAGCACTCCATGCCATGAAAGTCCCGCCTGAAAGCCCTCCAAAACTATCATTTCGAAAAATTTTCTATCATCTTTTACGACTTTGCCCCATTCATTATCGTGGTAAGCTATATCAAGCTCGCCTTTTGCCCATTCACATCGCCTCATCTGCGTCCCTTAAATCTTAACTCCGTAAAACTCGCAGTACCACTCGACAAATTTAGCCACGCCGTCATTTACTTTTGTATTTGGCTTGTAGTCAAAGTCGGCCACCAGATCGCTCACGTCCGCAAATGTCGCTGGCACGTCGCCTGCTTGAAGTGGGAGAAAATTTTTCTTGATCTCACGGCCGATCTTTATCTCAACAGCCTTGATGTAGTCCATGAGCTCAACTGGGCTGTTGTTTCCGATGTTATAGACTTTAAATGGTACTTTTGAAGTGGCAGGATCTGGGTGTTTCGCATCCCAAGCTGGATTTGGCTTAGCAGGGTTATCTATGCACTTAATGATGCCCTTTACGATGTCGTCCACGTAGGTAAAGTCACGCTTCATCTTGCCATAGTTAAAAACATCGATAGTTTTATCTTTAAGCGCAGCATCAACAAACAAAAATAGCGCCATATCAGGGCGTCCCCATGGTCCATAAACTGTAAAAAAGCGAAGTCCAGTCGTTGGCACGTTAAATAGATGACTATAAGTGTGAGCCATCATCTCGTTGCTCTTTTTGGTCGCTGCGTAGAGACTTATTGGGTGATTGACCGCTTCGTGCGTAGAAAAAGGCATGTTCTCATTTAGTCCATAAACCGAGCTAGAGCTTGCATAGACTAGGTTTTTGATCTCGTTGTGACGGCAGCATTCTAGGATATTTGTAAAGCCAGTGATGTTGCTATCTATGTAGGCTTTTGGGTTTATGAGCGAGTAGCGAACGCCAGCTTGTGCGGCTAAATTTACCACTACGTCAAATTTCTCTTTAGTAAAAAGCTCTTTCATAGTCTTTTCGTCGGCCAAGTCGGCTTTTATAAATTTTAAATTCGGATGCGTTTTTGAGGTGATTAGCTTGCCATACTCTATCTCGCTCACGTCAAAGCCAGCCGTTTTTAGGCGTGCAAGCTTTAAATTTACGTCGTAATAGTCATTTATTACATCATATCCAACGACCTCATCGCCACGTGCTATAAGGGCATTTGCAAGGTGAAATCCTATAAATCCAGCTGTTCCAGTTACTAAAATTTTCATATTTTTCCTTTCATTTTTGGCTTATTTTAGTGCAAAAATATAAATTTACGTATTTAGATCAGGATGATCCCAAGCGTTAAATTCGGCCTTTATGTCATCATTTTCTTGCCCTTTGCAACATAGCCACTCAAGCCCTGCACGTCTTTCCATAACGACCTCTTCGTCAAGTCCAGCAACCTTTTTGCCATTTATCCTAGCATCTACACACGCCCAGTGATAACGATAAACTAGGTCAAGTTTGCTTAAAATTTCATCCAAACTGCGTAGTTTTGAACGATTTTTTAGTCCGCCTTCTCTAAAGACATTCATCACAAAATCACAGTCACAAATTTTATCCATCTCACCGATATCTTCTGCGATGCCAAGCGCCCAAAGCAAGATCCAAAGTGACTCATACTTCCAGCCCATATTTACGGTCAAATTTATATCAGCCCTGCCCTCTACGACCTCTTTTTCTTTTACACTTAGGTCATTATAAAAATCGCCCAAAAAGTCTTTAGCCCAGGCTATCTCATCTTCACTTAGGTGGCCATTATCGCGGATAGTGCAAGCACACATGATCGCTGTAAATGAGCAAACCGCACGAGCAATGATCTCATCAACGCTTCTTGGCGTAACTTCACTATTGTCATACCTTAGTGGCAGACTCTCAAGCACAGCCACGCCCTCTTTTTTTAAAATTTTTATACTTTCATCTTTTCTTTGTTGTGCTGTTTTTGGCATATCCGCACCTTTTTTAAAAATATCAAACACTCCCATTTTTATTCAAAAAACTCGGCGTTAAATTTTTCTTCGTTAAAATTTTTACCTAAAAATTTACAGGCTTCGATCATATCAATTCTTGCTATCTCAAAACAACTCGTAGCCCCAGGACTTGGAGTCATATTAAAACTTATGCCCTCGCCTGTGCTTATCTTGCCCTCGCCAAGCTCAAGGCACTTTTTATTACGGTCGATAACTTGCGGTCTTACGCCGCCAAAATTTATAGCATAGCTCAGATCGTTTTCACTTAGGCTTGGTACGATCTTTCTAGCATCTTTTACAAATTCTTTTTTATTGATAAATGGCACTTCAAATAAGAAATTTCTTAAAATATAAGATCTGATGTCGCTATCTTTTAAGAGATTTGTAAAGACTTCAAAGATGTTTTTATCAAATTTTAGGCATTTACAAAAGTCAAAAAAGCTTGAACAGCCGTGGTATCTCTCTAGTTTTGGTATGACTAGGGCTGTTGGTCCAAAGCGAGTGTTGCCGTTAGCTAAGATATCTGGATCGCCATGAAGCGCGGCAAATGGGAGCTTATCGTTTTGCACCATATAGACTTTGCCGTTTAGTAAGCGTTTTTTTGCGAAATAAAAGCTTCCAGCAACGGGCAGTGTGCTAAGATGAAGCCCATAACCCATTTTGTGAGCTAAAAATAGCGAGTGTCCTCCAGCATCTACTACAACGTAGTTTGCAGTGATCACTTCGCCATCATTTATCTTTATGTGAAATGTATCGCCCGCCTTTTTTATATCAGTTACTTCTGAGTTTAGGCTGATCTCATAGCCATCTGCGCCTAAATTTAGCGCATTTTGCACAAGTGAGTTTGCTAAGCCACCAAAGTCCATCGTCGTAAACTGCCCATTTTGCGTGCCTATGGCGATGATGTTTTCTGGCCTCTCATTACCATTTGCGTCAAAAACGACGTTTGGCTCGATCTGTTTTAACTTCTTTTTGTCATAAATTTCAAGGTAAGGAAAAAGCTCCTTAAAACTCTCATATCTCTCTTTCATGCGCTCTACTTCGGTATCTCCGATAGCTAGTGCCATTTTTTGATGAGCGAACATATATTTGCCCTCTAGATTGTATTTTAGAGCATATTTTACTGGCATATTTGCCACACGAGAGACTTTTTTCGCCTTTTCTAGTGTGTAGTTTGTCTCGATATCGCCACAATGAATGGTTTGTGAGTTGCCTTTGCCGTTTGAATTTAGAGTAGCTACACCGTCATATTTTTCTAAAAGTGCGACTTTTTTTATGTCGCTAAATGCAGCCAACTCATAAAAGAGCGCCGTCCCACTAATGCCTGCTCCGACAATTACCACTTCAAAGTGCTTCTGCCTCATTTTTTCTCCCAAAAAAGTTTAGTCGCCCAAATGATACTATATTAAATTTAAATCAAACAGCAAAAAGTAGAAAGTGAAATTTTACCTGTGTAAAAGAGAAATTTGGCAAGAGTTTCCCCTTGCCGTGAAGTTAAAATTTATAAGAGACGTTTACTTTGAAATTTCTACCTGGCTCCCAGTCTATCGTATTTTGATTGCCTGTGTAGTCAGCTATCCTTTGAGAATGCGAAGCATATGCTTTGTTAAATAGATTATAAATTCCAGCATTTATCTCTAGTCCTTTAAATTTACCGCTACTTGGCGCATAGGTAGCATAGATATCGCTAACTGCATAGCTTGGTATCTTGACATTTTTATCATCGCCAGCTGAGACGGTATTTTTAGAGGCAAAGTAGATTAGGTTGTAGCCTATTAGCGTATCGATGCTAGAAAATGCGTACTCTGCGTTAAATGTATATTTATCGCCCTGATCGCGGTAACCGATGACATTTGAGGTCGAATAGCAAGGCCCAACAGTTCCTGGCCGACAAGATGTCAATACCCTATCTTTATATTTTACATTTTGATGAGTGTAGCTAGCAGCTAGGCTTAGTGCGTCTAAATTTAGCCTTGCAAGTAGCTCTACGCCACTTATATCAGCTCCACCAGCGTTTATCCTCTTTAAAGCTCCATTTGCTGCGTTGTTATCAACTATTAAATTTTTATATTTTGTCATGAAATATTTTGCGGAAAGGCTATATGAGCTAGCTTCATTTATATCGCCATGGTATTTAAGACCAGTTTCATAGCTATTACCAGTGGTCGCTTTTAGATCTTTATTTGCTTCAAAATTTTTTGCTCTACCTGCATACATAGACTCTATTACGTCAGGCCCTCTAAAGACTCTTGCGTAGCTTGCAAATGCGTGTAGCCCTTTAATGATCTCATAATCAAGCGCAAGCGCTGGGGTAAATTCATTAAATTTATAGGTGTAGCTCCTTACATTTCCAGCTCTGCCGTCGTAGCTTTTTAGCTCGTGATGAGTATATCTGATGCCTGGAGTGATGGTGAGCGAGCTAAAATTTAGCGCATCTTCTGCATAAACTGAGTAGTTATTTACCTTTTCTGGGTAGTGATTATCTGGTTTGTTGAAATTTTTACTTTGATAAAACTCAGCGCCGTATCTAAGCGTCTGCGTCAAAGCGCCGGTCTCGACTATACTCTTAGCCTTTGCATTTATGCCGTTTGTTTTTACGCCTAAAATTTTTAAGACCGGGTCATCTTTTTTATGCTCAGTGTTGTATACCGTTACATCTAAATTTAGAAGATCACTTGGTTTATACTCGTATTTTAGCGTTGTAGTATCACGTTCATATTTTCGGTTATCAACAGGATAATCACCAGTATACCAGCTGCCAAACTCGGCTCTCATTGGATACATGCCTTTAAATTCATTATGCTCTCTTGAGATAGAAATTCTATGTGCATCAAGGAAGCTATAGCCAAGCTTTAGAAGATAGCTAAGGTCGTTTCCGTCACCGCCTATCTTTCTTTTATTACCACTTTTGCCGTAGTCGTAGCCTTTGTGATTAATAGCAGCTATAAAGTCAAGCCCATCAACCGGTGCAGTAAAGAGCATAAGACCTTGAGAAAATTCGCTATTATTTGAGGCGTATCCTGTCTTTATCTTTGCACCGATGATCTCACCACTTTCTAGCAAGTCTTTTGCGTCAACCGTTTTAAAGGCGACCGAGCCACCAAGTGCGCCTGAGCCGTTTACTACTGACCTTGAGCCAACTTCGACATCAACGGCTTTTATAAGATCTGGGTCGATTATTAAGTCAGCGTTGTGGTGAAACGTGTTTCCATTTTGTTTTGCGCCATCTACTGCGATGTTTAGGCCGCGGTCACTAACACCCCTCATGTAAATTTTTTTGATTCATACCGTTTGTGCCGCCCACGTAGACGCCAGGGATGTCCCTCATCACATCTTTTACAAGACCAGCGTTTCTAGTTGAAATTTTGATGTCATCAACGCCATATCCGCCACTGCTACTTGTTACCTCAACTCCGCTTAATACACTCTCGTCTGCCCCGTTTGCACAAACTGCTATGCCTGCTGCAAGAGAGAGTTTAAATAAGCTTTTAAATCTCATATTTCCTCTTAATTTGG
>NZ_POZK01000006.1:0-107081 GCF_002913945.1 Campylobacter concisus
ATATGAAACAACAAATTTTATTATTAAGGAATTATTATGTTTGAACTTAGAAAACTTCCATTTGATGCAAATAGCAATGCAGTAGTTAGCGCAAAAACCTGTGAATACCACTACGGCAAGCATCATGCAACTTACGTAGCAAATTTAAACAATCTTATAAAAGATACAAAATTTGCTAACGCATCTTTTTATGAAATTCTAACAAATAGCGAAGGTGGGCTTTATAACAACGTTGCTCAAGTTTACAACCACGACTTTTACTGGGACTGCATCGCTAAAAAAAGTGATATGTCAAGCGAGCTAAAAGCTGCGATCGAAGCAAATTTTGCTAATTTTAAAGAGGAGTTTTTAAAGGCAGCTACAACGCTTTTTGGCTCAGGCTGGGCGTGGCTTGTATTTGATCCAAGCAGCAAAAAGCTAGAGATCGTGCAAACTAGCAACGCAAAAACTCCAGTGAGCGATGGCAAAGTGCCACTTTTAGTCGTTGATGTTTGGGAGCACGCTTACTACATCGACAACTTCAACGCTCGTCCAAAATACCTAGAGACTTTTTATGAGAACATAAACTGGGAATTTGTAAGCAAAGCTTACGAATGGGCACTAAAAGAGGGCCTTGGCTCAGTTGAGTTTTACACAAAAGAACTACATAAATAATATCTGGCGGGGCTTTTCCCGCCTTTAAATTTCTGCATTATCTAAATTTTTAAAATCAACAAATTTATTAGCAAAAAATTACCTTGTTTTAAAAGAAAGTGTAACTTCAAAAATGGCTCAAAATTTTGTTTTAGCAAACAATTTCTCTTAAATTTAAAGCCAGTGTGAGCTATCTCAACTTCAAATTTCTACTTTGTTGAAAATTTTAAATCCACTGCTAAATTTATGAGCTATGAACACGATCTTTACCAATTCAAAAAGGTACAAATTACTCATTTTATCGATCTGCCCTATTATGGCTAAGCGGTTTTATGCTTAAATTTAAAGCAACTAAACAAAAACTAGCGTAGGCCATCTTGTCTTTAAATTTATTAGCAAAACTTGATTTGATGTTAAAAAATGGTGGTGGGGGCAATATTTACTGCTTCAAAAATTCCCCGAGCTGTATTAATATTAGGCAGGAGTAGCTTAAAATTCAAAAGCCACCCAGCCAAATTTACTCAATTTATTTTTTTGAAGTGTATAAATTTATACCATTTTGTAAGCGTTTTAGCCCTTCAAGCACTCTGGCTCTTTGGGTTGCGATATTCATACGGAGGAAAAATCTATCTCCCCTGTAAGCATTGCCATCATTTAGCCAAAGTCCAGCTTCATCACGCAAGAAATTCATAAAGTCGCTTGAATCCTCGCAAAACGCGCTACAATCAAGCCATAAAAGATAAGTTGCATTTGAAGGCAGAAGCTTTACTGGCAAATTTTGCTCTTTTATGAAATTTATAACGATTTTTTTGTTTTCAAAAAGATAATCCCTAAGCTCATCAAGCCATGTTTGACTATCGTTAAATGCCGCTATTGTCGCAGTTATTGCAAATGCGTTTGCCTCACCTATCTCATCATAATTTACAGCCGCATTTATTCTGGCGCGTATCTGTTCATTTGGTGTGACGATAGCTGAGCTTTGAAGTCCTGCGATATTAAAAGCTTTTGTAGGTGAGATGCATGTGATTGAGTTATTTTTACACTCTTCACTAACGCTAATAAATGGAACATAGCTTAGACCAGGATCAGTTATGTCGCAGTGGATCTCATCGCTGATAACCAAAACATCATGTTTGTAGCAAAGCTCGCCTATTTTTTTAAGCGTCTCTTTGTCCCAAATTTTTCCTATTGGATTGTGAGGATTGCAAAGGAGCATCATAGTTGTTAGTGGTTGAGCTAGCTTTGCCTCAAGGTCTTCAAAATCAATCTCATAAGAGCCATCTTTATAGATAAGGTCATTTGATAAAATTTCACGGCCATTGTTTTTGATGCAGTTAAAAAATACGTGATAGACGGGAGCTTGAACTAAAATTTGATCTCCTGGATTACTAAATCTTCTAATCGCAGTAGAAATCGCTGGTATAACACCAGTGCAAAAGCACATCCAATCGTTTTCAAAGCTAACATCATGACGCCTCTTCCACCAGCCTTTAATCGCTTCGTTCCACTCTTTTGGGATAAATGAGTAGCCAAAGACGCCATTATCAAGACGCTTTTGTAGGGCATTTAAAATTTCGGGTGCAGCCTTAAAATCCATATCAGCAACCCACATTGGCAAAACATCATTTTTCATTCGCCACTTCGATGAGTTGGTGCCATCTCTGCTAATAAGCGTATCAAAATCGTACTTCATAGCTTTTCCTTAAAATAAAATTTTAAATCAATTATAACCCAAAAGATACTAATATAATTTGAAATTTTCTCTCAATTTAATATTTCAAAAGGAAAAATGATGAAATTAGCTCAGGCTCTCATTTTAAGAGCCGATACACAAAAACGTTTAGAGCAGCTAAAAGGTAGGTTGCTTGATAATGCAAAAATGCAAGAAAATGAAAGACCTAGCGAAGATCCAAAGCTTCTTTTAAAAGAGCTTGATAGGCTAAGCGATGAGCTATTTAGGCTGATCTTGGCTATAAATTTAACAAACTCAAGTGCAAAATTTGAAGGCGTGAGTCTAACTGAAATGATCGCTAAAAAAGATACACTAAGCCAAAAAGCAAGCGTGCTTAGGGAATTTGCCAAAAGTGCAAGCCAAAAGGTCGATCTTTACTCAAATAGTGAGATAAAAATTTTAAGTAGTGTTGATGTAGCCACGCTCCAAAAGCAAATAGACGAGCTATCAAAAGAGATCAGAGAGCTAGATATGAAGCTACAAGAGGCAAACTGGCAAGTTGATCTTGTAGAGTAAAATTTATGGTGAAAATTTAGCTAAAGGCGAGTAAAAAGAAAAATTTATTAGGCTTGCGGGGAGAGCAAAAGTTTAAATTTATCCCAGCAATTTAAAAAATGCATTCTTAAAAATAAACGTTACTACCACTTACTGATTTAGCTACGTTTTGGGTGGGTTTGGGGAAGATTAATCTTTATTATGTAAGATTTCACAAATTTTTAAAAGGAAATTTATGAAACTTGACACATTGATCGTAAAAGGCATCGAAGCTAAAAATAATCCAAATAAAGCTGTCATTCCGCCTATTTTTTTAGCAAGTACATTTGTGCAAGATGATCTTGAGAATTTTCAAGAATTTGCATATTCGCGTGGCAACAACCCTACAAAAAAAGCATTTGATGAAATTTTTGCAAAGGTTGAAGGCAGCAAATACGCTTTTAGCTTTGGTTCAGGCATGGCAGCAACAGCCGCGGCACTTAGCCTTATAAAAACTGGGCAAAAGGTCCTACTAAATAGTAACGTCTATGGCGGCACTTATAGATATGTCACGACCGTTTTTGAAAGCCACGGCATAAAGAGCGAATTTATAGACGATCTAAATTTTTTAAGCGAAGATGACATAAGCGACGATGTGGCGGCGATATTTATCGAAACTCCGTCAAATCCTCTCTTAAGAGTGACAGATATCGCTAGAATTTCAAAGATCGCTCACAAAAAAGGCGCTCTAGTCATCGTGGATAACACATTTTTAACGCCTTATTATCAAAGAGTACTTGATCATGGAGCTGATATCGTGGTTTATAGCGCTACAAAGTATATCGGCGGACACGCTGACGTGATCGCTGGTATCGTCACGCTAAACGACGATGCTTTGGCTGAGAAGATAAAATTTGCTAAAAACACTCTTGGTGGCATCATCAGCCCGATGGATGCCTACTACCTAATACGTGGTCTTAAAACGCTTAGCGTTAGGTTTGATAGACAAACACAAAATACACATAAAATCATCAAATTTTTAGAGAAAAACGACGCAGTTAGCGTGGTGCATTTTGCCGGCTCATATAGCGAGCAAGAGGCAAAGATGCAAGCGGCTCAAGCAAGCGACATTGGTGCACTTATCTCATTTGAGCTTGATGAAAAATATGATGTAAATAAATTTGTAAAATCGCTAGAAATTTTTGATCTAGCGGTAAGTCTTGGTGGCGTAGAAAGCCTTATTTGCAGGCCTGCGACGATGACACATGAGGCATTTCCAAAAGAGGTGCTAGATAAGATTGGTATAAAGCAAAACTTGCTTCGCTTAGCAATCGGTATCGAAAACGCTGATGATCTAATAGCAGATCTTGATCAAGCATTTAAAAAAGCAAAAAAATAATAAAGGAGACAGATATGGCAACTACAAAATTTAAAGGTAGTGAGGTAAATTTAAGTGGAAACGAGGTTTTTGTAGGCTCTTATGCGCCTGAAGCAAAAGTCGTAGCACAAGATCTTAGTGAGTTTAGCGTAGGCGGAAATAATGGCGTAGAAGTACTTGTTTGCTTACCATCACTTGATACTGGCGTTTGCGCAGCAGAGGCTCGTAAATTTAACGAAAAAGTAGCTGGCAAACATGGTGTAAAACTAAGCATCATCTCAAATGATTTGCCATTTGCGATGGGGAGATTTTGCACGACTGAAGGCATAGCAAACCTGCGTGTGGGAAGCGACTTTAGATACGGAGAATTTGCTAAAAACTATGGCGTTTTAATGAGTGATGGCCCACTAAAAGGACTACTTGCAAGAGCGGTATTTGTCATCAATGATGGCGTAATAATTCACAAACAAATCGTCCCTGAAGTGACAGAAGAGCCAAACTACGATGCTGTATTTGATGCTATTAAAAGTAGTGGTAGTTGCGGTTGTGGCTGCCATTAAAAAGGACGTTATCTAAGCATCTATTTGATGCTTAGATAATTAATCTTAGTCAAATAGAGATTTTTCAAAAGACTTTACTACAAAGCTTTTTCTATGAAGGCTTGAATAGCCAAACTTAGCAATAGCATCTAAATGTGCTTTTGTGCCGTATCCTTTGTGTCCAGCAAAGCCATATTTTGAGTAAATTTTATCCCAGCCTTTCATTAAACTATCACGACTAACCTTTGCTAATATACTAGCAGCGCTTACCCCAGCGACTTTGCTGTCAGCTTTTATCATCGTTGTGATACCAACGCCATAGTCTAAATTTCCATCGTAAATGATCTCAAAGCCCTCAAAATGCGCCTTAAAAAGTTTGAGCGCTCGTCTTAAGCACTCACTTAGCCCAAGTTCGTCTATTTGCGCATTTGAGAAGTAGATGATGAGAAAATTTGAGCTTTTTATAATCTCTTTAAAAAGCTCCTCACGCTTTTTTGCAGTTAGTTTTTTGGAGTCGTTTAGACCTGAAATTTCTTTATTAAGCACGCAGGCCGCTACGCTTAAAGGCCCAGCTAAAGCCCCACGTCCAGCCTCATCTATGCCACAAATTTTTGCCATTAAAGTCCGATTTCATCGCTAAAGTAAGGTCTTAGCTCATCAAGTGGCACGCTAATTTGCTCCTCATTTAAAAAGGTAAGCCCAAGTGGTGAAAGTACAAAATTTTCGCTAACTCCTGCTGTTGCAAGGATTGCTTTTAGATGAGGGTCGTTCATATCTTTAAAAATCTGCTTTAACTTTAGCTTTTTGTTGGTTTTAAGCAAGACGACATCGCAGCTAGTTTTGTTATTTTTATAGGTACAGATACTTTTTATTTTGTCGTTTATATAGTAGATGTTATCTAGGCTTTCAAATTGGTTATTTGGCCATTTTTTACGCTCGCTTTTTAGGTCATAAAGTGTCGAGAGTAATTTATTTTTATTTTTTTTAGCCGATTCTTTGGCAAATATATCGTTAATTATAGCTTCGTATCTCGTGCCATTTGCTTCGATCATTTGGATGCCAATATTTAGCATTTCATACTCTTTTTCTTTTTTAATAGTCGCATTATAGGCTTTGTTTTTAACGATTATTTTGCCCTTTAGCTCGCCATTTTCATTTTTAACGTCTAAATTTATCTTATCAGATACAGCATTTAGCGATGAAATTTCACTGCTATTTTGCTCAAGATTACCTTTTTTGTAGTCGTATTTTGTGCCATCAAAAAAGATATGCCCGCTTATCTTGGCTGGCACTTTAAAGCTCTTACTTTGCTTAAAATTTTCAAATTCATCTTTAAAATAGTTCATATACACTTCAAATTTTATACCATTCGCCTCACCAATAAATTTATAAAATTTTGCCCAGTTTTCGTGATTTATCTCATAGCCAAATAGGCTTACTATAAGTATAAAAATCCCAATAAATGCTCTCATGTCCGTCCTTCATAGTTTTGTTGATTATAGCTTCTTTACTTTAAGCTTTTAAAACAATAATCAAATAAAGGTTTAAATTTATAAACCTAGACTCCACCTAGAAAATGGCAAAATTTCGCATTTTATGCCCTCAAAGCTAAGCTCAGCTTGGTTTGCGACGCTGATTATCTGAAGCTTGCTTACACCCAGCTCTTTTAAGCTTGCGTGGAGTTTTTTAAATTTCAAGAAGATGATCTCTGGTGCAGAAAACGGCACACAGATGATTGCGATCTTCCTTTTATTAAGGAAGAAATCAATCTCTTTTGTGTAGTAAATTTCATCTTTAAATTTAAGCAACTCGCAAAAAACTACATTTGCAAAGACGGCCAAAAAGTCCTTTTTTAGGTATAAAGCGTTACGAAGTGCAAAATTTGTAAAGTAGAGCTTTTTGCTCGTGCTACTCTCATCTAAATTTGGTACTAATTCTATAAAGCCATTTTCATTAAGGCTGGTTACTGCGTTATAGACACTATCTTTTGAGATTTTCATCTGCTCTTTTAGGTTTTTGTAGATACCAAAAGTACTAAGCACATCGTGGCATTTTGGAGTACATTCTTTTAAAATCGCAATGCTTTGCTCGCTTAAATTTGCTCTTAAGAGCTGTTGCAAGTGCGCTGTGACCTCGCTGGAGTCTAAAAAAGCACTTGCTATCTCATTGCCATGAGCCAAAAAGTAGCTAAAAAGCAGGTCTTGGTCCAAATTTTTCTTAAAAAATAGTATAAATTCCTCGTAGTCGAGATAGTTTAAATTTATGCGTGCAAAGCCGTCAATCGTGAGTGAAAATTCATTGCTTGTAAGGATGATATTTTCAAGTGTTGCGCCCTTTAAAAAGTCTAAATTTGCAAGGTCAGCAGCTTGTAAATTTTCAACTGCGATCACCTTTATCTGGGTATTTTTTTCTAAAAATTCTTTTAAATTTGCTAAAAGCAAGGCTCTGTCTATCCTTAGATCGTCTAAATTTACATAAAGTCTCTCCTCGCTTTTATAATGGCTCAAAAACTCATAAACAAGGGCTGTTTTGCCACTTGAAATGGCGCCTATTATAAGCGTCTTTGGCGAGATGATTTCGTATTTCCTGGGGATAAATTTACTTGATTTAAGCGGCTGATTGTAATAAAGCTCTAATTGGTTCATTTTCTCCCCTTTGTAAGATGTATATGTAAATTTTTGCTATACCTTCAGAACCCCCCCCCGTTATAAGTGCGATCTCGTCGCTCGTTAGCTCATAAAGCTCAAAAACAAGTTCGTCTATTTTTTCGTTACTTGCCTTGATTTTGTTATTTAGCGCGTCGATATTTTCTTTAGCTTCTAGCTTTTCATAAAGAGTTAAAGTAGGCATGTGCTTCTCGTAAAGCTTGATTTTTTCATTGGCTTTTAAAATTTCATCAATCAAATTTATTATCTCGTTTGCTAAATTTTCATTTTGTGGCGTTATTTGGGGGATAGGCAAAATTTCTAAGCGATTTATTTTTATTTCGCCTTCAAGTCCGCCTCCAGCATAGAAAAAGTTGAAAATTTTATAAACAGCTGTTGAATTTAAAAAGGCTAATAAAAATTTTAGATTTTCGCCAGTTATGCAATATGCAGTATTGTCTGGAATATTATTATTTGCATCGTAAGCAAATTTTGGGCTTTGCACCATTCTGGCGCATAAAATTTTCTCTTTTTCGAATTCTTCATAATAAGCGATATTGTCTTGCGCCTCAAACCATTTATTTGATGTTTTTTTACGGCATTTTTTACCATTTATAGTTTCGCCACTTTGTGCTATATAAGGCAAGAAATTTTGTAAATATCCCTTAAGACTTGGAAAATTTTCAATATCTATCTTTAACGCCGGAAATGTGCAAATGAGCCACAGCCCAGCCCACTCATAGTCATAACGCTTTATATCTCGACCTCGTAAGATCGGTCTAATGAGCTTTTGCGTCCGCCCTCTTTCTTCTCCAGTACAGTTATTTAAAATTTTATCACGAGCGCTATCGTCGATGATAAATGCTTCGTTTAGTCCAGTTAAAATTCCACGATAAATAGTCACATTCCAATCTTTTAATGGCTTTGCGACTTTTTCGATCTTGCTTTTTAGCTCAAATTTGCTCTTATCAAGGAAAGTGAAATTTGTTTCGTTTAGTGTGGATTTTGGTATTTGGATAAAATTTTGTATTTTTAAATTTATGCTATTTGAAGCTAGGAAATTAAATTTTGAATTTTCACCAGCTCTTATTTTTCTAAAAATAGTAACCGCACTATCTACGCTCGCATCTTCAAAAACTTTAACCCCAGCAAAATCAATTATGTGTGTTATTTGCGTATTTTCTAATATAAATTTACGTAAATTTTCACCATAGCTGGCGCGGAAAAATTTATTTGAACAAATAAAACCTAAAAGTCCATTTTCTTTTAGATGTGTAATGCCAAGCTCATAAAAATAGACAAACAAATCAGCCGTGCCACTATAAACTTTATATTTTTGTAGGGCTGGCTTTTGCTCTTTTATCGCCTCTTGTCTAACATAGGGAGGATTGCCGATAACGACATCAAATTTAAAGTTAAAAGGAAATTCTAAAAGCGAGTTTGCTGCTATCAAATTTTTACTAAGATCTGTTAAAACTCGTCCCTTGGCAGCTGTGCGGAGCCAAAGAGATAGTCTAGCGATCTCGACCGCATCGGCATTTATATCTACGCCGTAAAGGTTATTTTCTAAAATAGTGCTTTCTATATCGTAAAGTCCTAAGCCCTCGCCCTCATATACTTTGCGGTAAGTGTCTAATGCGCCATGCTCACTAATTAGAAATTCTAAAGCTTGGTTTAAAAATGCACCAGAGCCACAAGCTGGATCAAGTATCTTAAGAGACAAGAGCCATTCGCGGTAAGCATAAATTTTATCTTTGATCTCACTTTCTGCTTTGGTTAATTTTTTTGGGTTTTTTGGTGCTAATAGCTCATTTAGATCAAGCCCTAGCTCATCTTTTTTGGCTTTACAAAGCTCACCAAGCGAATTTTCAACTATAAATTCTGTTATAAACTCTGGCGTATAAAATATGCCATCTTTTTTACGTTTGCTCTGCTTGGCATCAAATTCATTACCATTTATTTGTGCATTTAGCTCTTCAAGGTCGTTTAGTGAGCTTTCAAAGATATGTCCTAGGATATTTACACCGATGTCGCTTAAAAAGTCATAGTCACTTAAAAACTGCGCTTCAAGCACGCTATCGTCTATCTTTAGTGCATCAAGCTCAGTATCTGTGGCAAAAAGCCCGCCATTGTAGCGTTTGATATCAAGACGTTCACTGCCTTCATCAATGGCTTTAAAGTAAATTTTGTAAAAGTCATAAAAGCTTAGCTCGGTAACTTGGTTTTGAAATTTATCTTTTATCTCGGCTATCGTGCGAAGTCTTAGTAGTCCGCGGTCTTCAGCAAATAGTATAAAGACAAACCTGTCGCATAGTTTTTGAGTCAGGCTTAAAAGCCTATTTTTATCAATGCTAGCATTGTTTTTGCAAATATTTTTGAAAAGAGTAAGTCTAAAAGTGCTAAAGTCTTTATAAAATTTGTTTGAAATTTCACGCTCGTGAGTGGCAAATTTCTCTTTTAGCTTTAGCGGCAGATCTATGCTAATGCTCTCAAAGCTAAGCAGCAAATGAAGCCTTTTAAACTCGTCAAAGCTTGCTGTAAAAAGGTCAAATTTTTCAAATGTTGTTTTATTGCCGATGTAAAAGCGCAGTTCATTAAAATTTGAAACAACGACATATTTGGCATTTTCATGTGAGATAAAATAGCGAAAAGCTTGATCTACCGGGCTAAGTTCGCGGTTGGATGGAGTTTTATCAAGATGCTGTGTAGTCTGATCTTTTAGCTCGATCACGCATCTAACTTCGCCATTTATCAGTATCGCCCCATCTGCCTTTTTACCGTCAGTTTCGTTCTTTTTCTCACGTTCAAGATTGAAATTTGTAGGATTAGTAGTGTCCAAAGTGTAGCCAAGGCAGTTTTCAAAGATATCTTTTAGAAACTGTGTTTGAAATTTCTCTTCTTTGAAGTTCTTAATGTCGCTAGCTTTTGCCTGATACATTTGCAAATTTATATAACGCTTTTTAAGCTTCTCCTCGTCTTGATCTTGGGTTAGTAAGAATTTTGGATTAAAGATCGGCATCTTTTCTCTTTAAAATTTTAATTTCTTGGAATCTTATCTTTTTAAATTTTATATCTTCCTTATTAAAAGGAAATAATTAATCAAAATTCATCAAAAAATAGCGTTTTTCTTGACAACTATAATAGCTTTTTTGTAAAATCGCGTTCTCTTTACGAAAAGACAAGCGTCTTTGCTCGTACGATCGCTTGATCCTATGCGAGTTATTTTGATGTAAAGAGGTCGCGAGTTTGCGACAAGTTCTTTTTAAAGGAAAACACATGGAAAGAATCAGGTTAAAGCTAAAAGCTTACGACCATAGAGTTCTAGACCGCACTGTTGCAGCAATCGTAGAAGCTGTCAAACGAACAGGTGCCGACGTTCGTGGCCCGGTACCAATGCCTACAAAGATCAAACGCTATACAGTCTTAAAATCTCCACACATCAACAAAGACTCACGTGAGCAGTTTGAGATGAGAATACACGCTCGTATGCTTGACATCGTAGCTGCTACTCCAGAAACTGTAGATAGCCTAACAAAACTCGACCTAGCTCCAGAAGTTAATGTCGAAGTTCGTGCGATGAAATAAGCGGACAAAAGGATAAGAGTATGGAATATATTGTAGAAAAAATAGGCATGAGTAGAACGATTGCCACGAAGAGTACGCCAGTTACACTACTTAAGCTAGTTGAGGCTAAAGTATGTGAGATCGACGAAAACAAACGTGCTATCGTAGCGTATGCCCACACTAAAGCAAACAACAAAGCTATCGCTGGTCAGCAAAAAAAATATAATCTGACTGCAGAATTTAACAAATTTGCTACGCTTGAAGTAGCTAATAGCGAAGCTGGAAACCTAGACTTTACACCATTAAATGAGGCTAAAATTTTAAAAGTTAGCTTTAACTCAAAAGGTAGAGGCTACCAAGGTGTGGTAAAAAGACATGGTTTCGGTGGTGGTCCAAAAAGCCACGGCTCACGTTTCCACAGACGCCACGGTTCAATTGGTAACTGCGAATGGCCAGGTCGTGTTCAACCAGGTATGAAAATGGCAGGACACATGGGTAATGAAAAAGTTACTGTTAAAAACGAGCTAATAAGCTTTGACGCTCAAAATGGCATCGTAGTTGTAAAAGGTTGCGTTCCTGGTCACAATGGTGCAATGGGTAAAATAAGGATTGTAAAATGAGTAAAATTCACGTATTAAACGATAAATTTGAAAATTCAGGCGAGTTAGAGCTTCCTGCAAGCTACGCTGAAGTAAATCCGCACAACCTATATCTTTATGTAAAATCTTACCTTGCTGGTATAAGAGCAAATTCGGCTCATACTAAAAGCCGTGCTTTTGTAAGCGGTGGTGGTAAAAAACCATGGAGACAAAAAGGACGTGGTGGTGCAAGAGCGGGTTCAACTAGAACTAACGTTTGGGTAGGCGGTGCAGTTGCATTTGGTCCAACAAACGAGAAAAACTATTTTCAAAAAGTCAATAAAAAACAAAAAAGACTAGCTCTTGAGTACGCTTTGGCAGTAAAAGCACAAGATGGTAAAATTTTCGCAGTAGATAGCATCTCAATCGAGTCTGGAAAGACAAAAGATGCAGCTAATATCATCAAAAATTTAAAAGTAAAAGATGCGCTTATCGTTAAAGATTTACTAGACGATAAAACACTACTTGCTTTTAGAAATTTAGCAAACTGCTATGTAGTAGATGCAAATGAGGTAAATGCTTATCTTGTCTCTACATTTAGTTCGGTTATCATTGAAAAAGCTGCACTAAAAACTATAACAAAAGAGGGCTAAAATGGCGGATATAACTGATATCAAAACAATTATTTATACAGAAAAAACTCTAGGCCTTCAAGAACAAGGCGTTGTTGTTATCCAAACTTCACCAAGAGTTACAAAAAACAGCTTAAAAGCGGTTTTACAAGAGTATTTTGGAGTAACGCCTATTCGCGTAAATTCACTTAGAATTAGCGGCAAGGTTAAGCGTTTTAGAGGAAAAGCAGGCCAACGTGACGAGATAAAGAAATTCTACGTTAAGTTACCTGAAGGCGTAAGCCTAGAAAATACGGAGGCGTAAGATGGCTATAAAATCATATAAACCATATACACCTAGTCGTAGATATATGACTGGACTAAGCTCTGAAGATATAACAGCTAAACCAAGCGTTAGAAGCTTGCTTGTTAAACTACCTGCAACTGGCGGTAGAAACAACAATGGTCGTATAACTTCAAGGCATAAAGAAGCAGGTGCAAAAAAACTTTATCGTATCATCGACTTTAAACGTCGTAAATTTGGTATAGAAGGTAAAGTTGAAGCGATCGAGTACGATCCAAACAGAAACTGCCGTATCGCTCTTATAGCTTACAAAGATGGTGAAAAGCGCTATATCATTAGACCAAATGGCCTAAATGTTGGCGACGTTATCGCATCTATCGATGAGGGCTCACTAGATATTAAACCAGGCAACGCTATGAAATTAAGATTTATCCCAGTTGGTACTATCGTTCATAACGTAGAGCTAAAACCTGGCAAAGGCGCTCAGATAGCTCGTTCAGCCGGTGGTTATGCTCAGCTAATGGGTAAAGAAGAGAAGTATGTTATCTTAAGAATGCCAAGTGGCGAGATGAGACAAGTACTAGCTGAGTGTATGGCAAGTATCGGTGTAGTAGGCAACGAAGACTGGGCTAACATCACTATAGGTAAAGCTGGACGTAATCGCTACCGCGGTATCCGCCCACAAACACGTGGTTCTGCTATGAACCCAGTTGATCACCCACACGGCGGTGGTGAAGGTAAGAAAAATTCAGGCCGTCATCCAGTTACTCCATGGGGTAAACCAACTAAAGGTGCTAAGACTCGCCGTAAAAAAGCTAGCGATAAGCTTATAATTTCAAGAAGGAAAGGAAAATAGAGATGGCAAGATCACTCAAAAAAGGTCCTTTCGTAGATGATCATGTAATGAAAAAAGTTATTGCCGCAAAAAATGCAAACGATAACAAACCAATCAAGACTTGGTCAAGACGTAGCACGATTGTACCTGAAATGATTGGATTAACATTTAACGTTCACAATGGCAAGAGCTTTATTCCTGTATATGTTACAGAAAATCATATAGGCTATAAACTTGGCGAATTTGCTCCAACACGCACATTTAAGGGTCATAAAGGCTCAGTGCAAAAGAAAATCGGCAAGTAAGGGGAGATGATATGAGTAAAGCAATTATAAAATTCGTAAGACTTTCTCCTACAAAAGCAAGACTTATAGCAAGAGAAGTTCAAGGTATGAATGCCGAGCTAGCACTTGCAAGCTTGCAATTTATGCCGAATCGTGGTGCTAAATTTATAGCAAACGCTATTAGCTCAGCAGTAGCAAATGGCGGATTTGAGCCAGAAGAAGTTGTAGTAACTAGTTGCCGCGTTGATGCTGGTCCTGTATTAAAGAGATTTAGACCAAGAGCAAGAGGAACGGCGAGCAAAATTCGCAAACCTACTTCTCATGTAATGGTAGAAGTATCTAAACCTGAAAAGAAGGAAGCATAATATGGGACAAAAAGTAAATCCAATAGGTCTTAGACTAGGAATTAACCGCAACTGGGAATCTAGATGGTTTCCAACCAAACAAAGTCTTCCTGAAAATATCGGTGAAGATTACAAAATTCGTGCATTTTTAAAGAAAAAACTTTACTATGCAGGAATTAGCCAAATTCTAATCGAAAGAACGGCTAAAAAACTTCGTGTAACCGTAGTTGCAGCTCGTCCTGGTATCATCATCGGCAAAAAAGGTCAAGATGTTGAAAACCTAAAGAACGAAGTTAGCAAACTTATCGGTAAAGAAGTAAATGTAAATATCAAAGAAGAAAGAAAAGCTCAAGCTTCAGCTCAACTTGCTGCTGAAAACGTAGCTATGCAACTTGAAAAGCGTGTCGCATTTAGACGTGCTATGAAAAAAGTTATCCAAGGTGCTCAAAAATCAGGCGCTAAAGGCATCAAAATTTCAGTTGCTGGTCGTTTAGGTGGTGCTGAGATGGCAAGAACCGAGTGGTATCTAGAAGGTCGCGTTCCGCTTCATACTCTTAGAGCAAAGATAGATTACGGTGTAGCTGAGGCTCATACGACTTATGGAAACATAGGTATTAAAGTATGGATTTTTAAAGGTGAGGTTCTTCAAAAAGGTGTTCAACCTGAGAAAACTGAAGAAGAGGCACCTAAGAAAACACGTAGAGCAAGAAGAGGTAAATAATTATGTTGATGCCTAAAAGAACGAAATTTCGTAAGCAAATGAAAGGTCGCAACCGTGGTTATGCGACTCGTGGAGCATCTTTAGCAACTGGCGAATTTGCACTTAAGGCTGTTGAAGCTGGTAGAATAAATTCTCGCCAAATAGAAGCTGCTCGTCAAGCTCTAACTCGTCACGTAAAAAGACAGGCTAAAATTTGGATTAGGGTTTTCCCTGATAAGCCACTTACTAAAAAACCTCTACAAACTCGTATGGGTAAAGGTAAGGCTGGAGTTGAAGAGTGGGTTATGAATATCAAACCTGGTCGTATAATATTTGAAATGGCTGGTGTTAGCGAAGAGTTGGCTCGTGAAGCTCTAACTTTGGCTCTACACAAACTTCCTTTCAAATCAAAATTTGTAACGCGAGAGAGTGAAAATGAAATATACTGAGTTAAAAGATAAGAGCGTTGCAGAATTAAACGCGTTGCTAAAAGAGAAAAAGGTGCTTTTATTTACTTTAAGACAAAAGCTAAAAACTATGCAGTTAAGCAACCCTAATGAGATTAGTGCTGTTCGTAAAGAGATAGCTCAGATCAACACTGCAATTAGTGCAACAAGACAAGGGGCGTAAAATGGCATTAAAAAGAGAAATTCAAGGTGTTGTTTTACAAAAAGCTGGAGATAAAACAGCTACTATTTTGGTAGAAAGACGTGTTATGCACCCAAGATACCATAAATTTGTAAAACGCTTTAAAAAGTATTTAGTTCATGATGAAAAAAATGAGACAAGAGCAGGCGATACAGTTGTTGCGATCGAGTGCAGACCACTTTCAGCTCGCAAGAATTTTCGCTTAAAAGCTGTATTGGCAAAGGGAGTTGAGTAATGATTCAAAGTTTTACAAGACTTGCAGTTGCTGATAATAGTGGTGCAAAAGAGTTAATGTGTATAAAAGTTCTTGGCGGCAGCAAAAGAAGATACGCTACACTTGGCGATATCATAGTTTGCTCTGTTAAAAAAGCTCTTCCAAATGGTAAGATCAAAAAAGGACAGGTTGTAAAAGCTGTTGTCGTAAGAACTAAAAAAGAGGTTCAAAGAGATAATGGTTCGCTAATCCGCTTTGACGAGAACGCAGCTGTTATACTTGATAGCAAAAAAGAGCCAGTCGGCACTCGTATTTTTGGACCAGTTGGACGTGAGGTTAGATATGCTAACTTTATGAAGATTGTTTCGCTAGCTCCGGAGGTTTTATAATGGCTAATGTAAAATTTAAAGTCAAAAAAGGCGATACCGTTAAGATCATCGCTGGTGACGATAAAGGCAAAACTGGTAAAATTTTAGCAGTTCTTGCAAAAAAAGGTCAGGTTATAGTTGAGGGATGCAAAATAGCTAAAAAAGCTATCAAACCAAGCGAAAAAACTCCAAATGGTGGTCACGTAAATAAAGAGATGCCAATTGACATATCAAATGTCGCGAAAGTTGAAGGATAAGAGATATGAGTAGATTAAAAGATAAATTTAACGAAACTATCAAGCCAGCTCTCGTAAAAGAATTTGACATCAAAAATCCAATGCTCATCCCTGCGCTAGAGAAAATCGTGATCAGTGTAGGTGCTGGAGACTCTGCTAAAGATCAGAAAGTGCTTCAAAATATGGCTGATACCATTTCACTTATCGCTGGACAAAAAGCGGTTATCACTGATGCTAAAAAATCAGTTGCTGGCTTTAAAGTTCGCGAAGGTTTTCCAGTTGGTATCAAAGTAACTTTGAGAAAAGAGCAAATGTATGCTTTCTTAGACAAGCTAATTAGCGTTGCTCTTCCAAGAGTTAAAGACTTCCGTGGTCTTCCAAAAAATGGTTTTGACGGACGTGGAAACTATAACTTCGGTCTTAGCGAGCAGTTAATGTTTCCAGAGGTTGAGTATGATAAAATTTTACGAACTCATGGTATGAATATTACGATTGCTACTACGGCTAAAAATGATAAAGAGGCATTCAAATTGCTAGAGCTATTTGGTGTGCCGTTTGCAAAAGGAAAGTAAAATGGCAAAGAAATCAATGATAGCAAAAGCTGCACGCAAGCCAAAATTTGCGGTTCGCGGCTATACAAGATGCCAAATCTGCGGTCGTCCGCACTCTGTTTATAAAGATTTTGGAATTTGCCGTGTTTGTCTAAGAAAAATGGCTAACGAAGGCCTAATACCTGGTCTTAAAAAAGCAAGTTGGTAAGGAAGAGAAATGTTGAACGATTTAATATCAGATGGATTAACACGCATTAGAAATGCAAGTATGAGAAAGCTTGAAACTGCGAAATTGCTTCATTCTAAGGTTGTTGAGGCTACTCTTTCTATCCTTGCAGCAAAAGGCTATGTAGAGAGCTACAACGTTATCGAAGAAGGTAACAAGAAATTTATAAACGTAGTTTTAAAGTATGATGAGTACGGCAGAAGCGTTATAAACGAGCTTAAAAGGGTTTCAAAACCTGGTCGTCGTGTTTATCAAGGCAAAGACGACATTAAGCGTTTTAAAAATGGTTACGGAACAGTTATCGTTAGCACGAGCAAAGGCGTTATGAGTGGTATTGAAGCAAGTAAAGCTGGCGTTGGCGGCGAGGTTCTTTGTACGGTTTGGTAATAAACTGCATTAAACGCTATTTAACCTTATGATTTTAAGGTTAAATTTTTTAGCTAGGTAAAATTTTTAGATTTTGTCAAAGCTAAATTTAGTAAGGTTTCGTCAAATTTGACGATCAAATTTACGGCATTGTGGTGTTTATTCGTAAATGTAGGAACACCCTAGACAAGTAAAGGAAAAAAATGTCACGTATTGGAAAACAGCCTATCACTATCCCAAGTGGTGTAGACGTTAGCGTTGAAAATAATGTCCTAAAATTTAAAAAGGGCAATCATATAAAAGAGCTTGACACAAAAGGTCATGTTGATGTCAAGGTAGAAAATGGTCATATAGTTTTTGCTCCAAAAGGCGAAGATCGCCAAAGTAGAGCTTACTGGGGAACATATAGAGCACTTGCTAACAACATCGTAACTGGTATCACTGCGGGATTTACTCGCCAGCTTGAGATCAACGGCGTTGGTTACAAAGCAGCTGCAAAAGGTAAAATTTTAGAGCTTTCTCTTGGTTTTTCACACCTTATCAACTATGAGCTACCAGCAGGTGTTGAAGCTAGTGTTGAGAAAAACGTTATTACTATCAAAGGCGATGACAAACAAGTAGTAGGACAAGTGGCTGCTCAAGTTAGAGGATTTAGACCACCTGAGCCATATAAAGGCAAAGGCGTTAAATATCTAGAAGAACGCATCATCCGCAAAGCGGGCAAGACATCTAAGAAGTAAGGAGCGGTAAATGACAGCAAAAGTACTAAAAAGAAAAATCGCTCTTAGAATTAAGAGAAAAAGAAGAATCAGAGGTAAAATTTCTGGTGTTGCAACTTGCCCAAGAGTTTCTATTTTCAAATCAAACAGAACTCTTTATGTTCAAGCAATTGACGACGTTACAGCTACTACACTAGTGGCAGTGGATGGTAGAAAGATAGGTATAAAAGCAAACAAAGAAGGTGCGGTCACTTTAGCTAAAGAATTTGCTAAGGCTTTAAAAGCTAAGAAGATAGATGTTGTAGTTTTTGATAGAAATGGTTATTTGTACCATGGCGTTATTGCAGCATTTGCTGAGGCTTTAAGAGAAAATGGCATCAAGCTATAACCCAAAGGAAAATCGATGGAAAAATATAATAGAGAAGAATTTGAAGAAGTAATTGTCGATATCGGTCGGGTTACAAAGGTTGTTAAAGGTGGTCGTAGATTTAGATTTACAGCTTTAGTTGTTGTTGGTAATAGAAATGGTCTAGTTGGCTTTGGTTATGGTAAAGCTAAAGAGGTACCAGATGCGATGAGAAAAGCGATTGACGACGCATTTAAAAATATTATCCACGTTAAGATCAAAGGCACAACTATCCCTCATGATGTAGAGGTAAAATATAACGCAAGTAGAATGCTACTTCGCCCAGCTAGCGAGGGTACTGGTGTTATCGCTGGTGGTAGTGCACGTCCTATTATCGAGCTTGCAGGTATTAAGGATATCCTTACTAAATCACTTGGCTCAAACAACTCAGCAAACGTCGTTCGTGCTACTATAAAAGCACTTAGTTTGCTAAAAAGCTAAGAGAAAGGAGTTAAGATGGCATTAGAAAAATTAACACCTGCTGCAGGTTCAACTCATGCAACCAAAAGAATAGGTCGTGGCCAAGGCAGTGGCAATGGCAAAACTGCTGGCAAAGGTAATAAAGGTCAAAGAGCAAGAAAAGGCTACAATGAGAAAAGAGGTTTTGAGGGCGGACAGCAACCACTTCAAAGACGTCTTCCAAAAGTAGGTTTTACTTCTAAATTTGAAAAACCTTATGTTATTAATGTCGAGAAAATTGCAGCTATAAAAGAGCTTGCTGAAATTTCAATAGCAACAATAGCTAGCGTTCATAAAATTTCAAAGAGCGTTACTAAGATAAAACTAATCGGTGCAAGTGCAAAAGCTCTTGCTTCTAAGATCAAAGACGAGAACGTTAGCGTTAGCGGAACAAAATAATGGATAAAACACTGACCAACAAGATTTTAATCACGTTGGCATTTTTGTTCGCATACAGGATACTGGCTTATGTGCCAGTTCCTGGTGTTAATGTCGACGTAATTAAAGAATTTTTTAATTCAAACAATAGCAATGCCTTGGGCTTATTTAATATGTTTAGTGGTAAGGCTGCTGAGCGTTTAAGTATTATCTCTTTGGGTATCATGCCTTACATTACAGCTTCGATCATTATGGAGCTTTTAGCAGCAACATTTCCAAAATTAGGCCAGATGAAAAAAGAGCGTGACGGTATGCAAAAATATATGCAAATTATACGCTATGCAACTATCGTCATCACTCTTGTGCAATCAATCGGTGTTTCTATCGGACTTCAAAGTTTAAGTGGACGCGGTGGCGAACAAGCTATCATGATAGATATAAATTTATTTATCGCGATCTCTGCAGTATCTATGCTAACTGGAACTATGCTACTTATGTGGATAGGTGAGCAAATAACACAACGTGGTATAGGCAACGGCATAAGTCTTATCATCTTTGCTGGTATCGTCTCTGGTATACCTAGTGCGATCGGTGGAACTGTAAATTTAGTAAATACTTCTGAGATGAATTTCCTAACAGTTATCGCTATTTTGGTGATTATCTTAGCTACTATTGGTGCTATTATATTTGTCGAGATGGGCGAAAGGCGTATTCCTATTTCTTACTCAAGAAAAGTGATAATGGAAAATCAAAATAAACGTATAATGAACTATATACCGATTAAAGTAAATTTAAGTGGTGTTATCCCACCGATATTTGCTAGTGCGATTTTGATGTTTCCAAGTACTATTTTGCAGGCTAGCACAAATCCAGTTATCCAAGCTATCAACGACTTTCTAAGTCCAAATGGCTATATGTTTAACGTTTTAACATTTTTATTTATTATCTTTTTTGCGTTTTTCTACGCATCGATCGTCTTTAACACAAAAGATATAAGTGAAAATTTAAAGAAACAAGGCGGATTTATCCCTGGTGTTAGACCAGGAGAGAGTACAGCTAGCTATCTAAACGAAGTAGCTGGCAGACTAACTTTAGGTGGTGCTTTATACTTGGGTATCATTTCAACATTACCTTGGGTACTTGTAAAGACTATGGGTGTACCATTTTATTTTGGTGGCACGTCAGTACTTATCGTGGTTTCTGTCGCTCTTGATACTATGAGGCGCATAGAAGCTCAGTCTTATACAAACAAATACCAAACTCTAAGTGCAGTAGGTCTATAAAATGGCTATCACGCTAAAAAGACCAGCTGAGATAGAGAAAATGAGAGCGGCGAATAAGATCGTCGCTCAAACTCTTGATCACGTTTCTACGATTATAAAACCTGGAATTTCACTTCTTGAAATAGATAAAATTTGTGAAGATATGATAAGGGCTGCTGGGGCAAAACCAGCCTTTAAGGGGCTTTACGGCTTTCCAAATACAGCTTGCATAAGTGTCAATGAAGTAGTGATCCATGGAATTCCAAACGAATACAAACTAAAAGAGGGCGATATCGTTAGTGTTGATATCGGTTCAAATTTAGATGGTTATTTTGGCGATTCGGCTAGGACTTTTGGGGTTGGTAAAATTTCAAAAGAAGATGAAGCTTTGATCGCTTGCTCAAAAGATGCACTATATTTTGCGATTGATTATATAAGAGCTGGTATGCATTTTAAAGAAATTTGCTATGAGCTTGAGAAATTTATACTAGGTAGAGGTTATGTGCCTTTGCGTGGATATTGTGGTCATGGCATAGGTAAAAGGCCACACGAAGAGCCAGAAATTCCAAACTACCTTGAGGGACACAACCCAAAAGCTGGACCAAAGATAAAAGATGGAATGGTTTTTTGTATAGAGCCGATGATATGCCAAAAAGATGGCACGCCGGTTTTGGGAAGCGACAAATGGAAAGTAACTTCAAAAGATGGTTTGAGAACTAGCCATTATGAGCATTGCATGGCGATAGTTAATGGTAAAGCCGAAATTTTAAGCCAAGTATAAAATAGAGTAAAAATTTAGAGAAAGGAGAATTTGTGGCAAAAGACGATGTCATTGAGATTGATGGAAATGTTGTTGAAGCACTGCCAAATGCAACTTTTAAAGTTGAGCTCGACAACAAACATATAATTTTATGCCATATCGCCGGAAAAATGAGAATGCATTATATAAAGATAATGCCTGGCGACCGCGTAAAAGTAGAACTTACGCCATATAGCCTAGACAAGGGCAGGATCACTTATAGATATAAGTAAATTTAGCCTCTTGGCAAATATGCTAAGTAAATTTAAAGCTGGTTTTGGATAAAATCCAAGCTTTGCGAAAAGCTGTATGAAGAATTATTTTCAAAGTTCCCCACTTATTTTGAAAATAGTTGGTTGAAATTCTTTCTTTAGACCTGATGCAGCCCCTAAAAAAGTGGAATAAATTTTTAGGAGACTAAAATGAAAGTTCGTCCTTCTGTAAAGAAGATGTGTGACAAATGTAAAATTGTCAAACGTAGTGGCATAATTCGTGTTATCTGCGAAAATCCAAAACATAAACAAAGACAAGGATAAGGCATGGCACGTATTGCGGGTGTAGATTTACCAAACAAAAAGAGAATCGAGTATGGTTTGACTTATATTTATGGTATAGGTCTTTATAAATCTCGTCAAATTCTTGACGCAGCTGGAATTTCTTACGACAAGAGAGTTTATGAGCTTAGCGAAGACGAAGCAGCAGCTATCCGTAAAGAAATTCAAGAGCACCACGTCGTTGAGGGTGATTTGAGAAAACAAGTTGCTATGGATATCAAAGCTCTTATGGATCTTGGAAGTTATAGAGGTCTTCGCCACAGAAAAGGTCTTCCTGTTCGTGGCCAAAAGACTAAAACTAATGCTAGAACCAGAAAAGGCAGACGTAAAACTGTCGGTGCGGCTACTAAGTAAGGCAAGGGTTAAAGGATAATAAATGGCGAAAAGAAAAATTGTTAAGAAAAAAGTAGTTAGAAAAAGCATAGCCAAAGGTATCGTTTATATTAGTGCAACATTTAACAACACTATGGTAACTGTAACTGATGAAATGGGAAATGCTATTGCATGGAGTAGTGCAGGTGGCTTAGGCTTTAAAGGTAGTAAAAAATCAACTCCTTATGCAGCCCAACAGGCAGTTGAAGATGCTCTAAATAAAGCAAAAGAGCATGGCATAAAAGAAGTTGGTATTAAGGTTCAAGGTCCAGGTAGCGGACGTGAAACGGCTGTTAAAAGTGTAGGAACTGTTGAAGGAATTAAAGTATCTTTCTTTAAAGACATTACACCTTTACCACACAATGGTTGTAGACCGCCAAAACGCCGCCGCGTATAATTAGAGAAAAATAGGAGAAATTATTATGGCTAGATATACAGGACCTGTTGAAAAATTAGAAAGACGTCTTGGTGTGTCTCTTGCGTTAAAAGGCGAAAGAAGACTTGCTGGTAAAAGTGCTTTTGAAAAAAGACCTTATGCGCCAGGACAACATGGACAAAGAAGAGCAAAAATAAGCGAATATGGTTTGCAACTTCGCGAAAAACAAAAAGCTAAATTTATGTATGGTGTTTCAGAGAAACAATTTAGAAGATTATTCCAAGAAGCAGCACGCCGAGAAGGCAATACAGGTGCTCTTTTGGTTCAACTATTAGAGCAAAGACTGGATAATGTTGTTTATAGAATGGGCTTTGCAACAACTCGTCGTTTTGCTCGTCAGCTAGTAACTCATGGACATATTTTAGTAAATGGCAAAAGAGTAGATATACCATCTTACAGAGTTGAACCTGGTGCAAAAGTAGAGATTGTTGAAAAATCTAAGAACAATCCACAAATTGTTCGCGCAATAGATCTTACAGCACAAACCGGTATTGTTGCTTGGGTAGATGTTGAAAAAGAGAAAAAATTTGGAATTTTCACTAGAAATCCAGAAAGAGAAGAGGTTATCATTCCTGTTGAGGAAAGATTTATAGTAGAGCTTTATTCAAAATAATAGAGGGTATAAAGATGAGAAAGATTACTACATCAGCTTATATGCCAACTGAAATTGAAGTTAAAAGTGTTAGTGAAAATGTTGCTAACATTACAGCGTATCCTTTTGAGGCGGGTTATGCTGTTACTTTGGCTCACCCATTGCGTCGTCTTCTTTACACAAGTACTGTAGGTTTTGCTCCTATTGGTGTAAAGATAAAAGGCGTTAGCCATGAATTTGATAGTATGCGTGGTATGCTAGAAGACGTAGCTTTTTTTATTATAAATTTGAAAAAGATCAGATTTAAATTAAAAAGCACCAGTGAGCGCGAAGTTATAGAGTATAGCTTTAAAGGACCAAAAGAGATAACCGGGGCTGATCTAAATAATGATCTGGTTGAGATCGTTAACCCAGATGCATACCTTGCTACAATAAATGAAGATGCTGAGTTAAATTTTTCAGTTATCATTCAAAAAGGTATCGGATATGTGCCTAGTGAAGAGATTAGAGAAGAGATCGAAGATGACTATATCGCACTTGATGCTTTCTTTACACCTGTTAAAAAAGCAGTTTACGATATACAAAATGTCTTGGTTGAGGATGATCCAGACTATGAAAAGATTGTATTTACTATAACAACTGATGGTCAAGTTAGTCCGATAGAGGCTTTTAAAAATTGTTTAGAAGCTATGTATCAACAAATGTCAGTATTTAAAGGAATTTTAGATATTGATGTTAGTACTCCAGTTGCTAGCTCAACTGCAGGTGGCGAGTTTTCAAAGTTACTTTCTAGTGTAGAAGATCTAAATTTAAGCGCTAGAAGTTTCAACTGCCTTGACAAAGCTGATATTAGATTTATCGGCGAGCTTGCATTAATGGACGAAAATGAGCTTAAAGAGCTTAAAAATTTAGGTAAAAAATCTCTTGAAGAGATTAAAGCGGTTATGGAAGAGATAGGCTATCCAGTTGGTGCCGATGTATTAAAAGATGGCAAAGAGCAACTAAGAAAGAAAATAACCGAGCTTAAAGCACAAATGAGTGTAAAAGAATAAAAGGACAATAGATGAGACATAAACACGGATATCGCAAACTTGGTAGAACGTCATCTCATAGATCTGCATTGCTTAAAAATTTGGCGATAGCTATCATCAAAAGTGAAAAGATAGAGACGACTTTACCAAAAGCAAAAGAGCTTAGAAGCTATGTTGAAAAGCTAATCACAAGAGCTAGAAAAGGTGACTCTAACGCTCACAGAGCAGTATTTGCTTCTTTACAAGATAAAGAAACAACAAATAAATTAGTTACTGAAGTAGCTCCAAAATTTAAAGAGCGCAATGGTGGCTATACAAGAATCATCAAGACTCGTGTTCGCAGAGGCGACGCAGCAGAGATGGCTTATATAGAGCTAGTAGCTGAGTAATTATTAGAGAGCTTCGGCTCTCTTTTTTTAATTTTTTATATCAAATCTCCCACTTTTAAAATAAATCCTTCTTTTCAAAAGCTTTCTCAAACTATAAATTTCTTTAATTATCTATCAAATTTATTAACCAAAAAATCATAAAATTTTTTATAGTTAAAAGTTGCAAATTTTCTAATCTATAATCATATATTTTAAATTCTTACCTTTGAACTCTATGCTAAAATTTTATTTTATAAAGACGATATTCGTTTTAGACATCTAATAAATTTCAAAGGATTTGAGATGATAGGTAGCGTAAATGGAGTTGGCACAAATTTTTATGTTGGCTCACAAAGTAGTAGAGCGCAAGAGCTTGATACTAAAAATACTAAATCCAATATAGACAAAAATTCTTTAAATGATTTATCTAGCAGTTTGGTTGATGAGCAAAAAAGTTATACTGATACTAGAGGTGAGCCAATAAATTTAAATGAAACAAATACGATAAAATTTCAAAAAAATAGCGAAAATCTAACGTTTGCTAGTAATTTCTCGCTCTCAGGCATAGCTGCTAATGGCAAGATAAGTATCTGGGGCAAGCTCATGGGATATGACAAACAAGTCAGCAAAAATGAGATAAACGATCTCAAAAATTTTATCAACCAGACAAAAGCACTTGGCTTTGGTAGAGCTCACGAAGAGATCATAGGATATTATCCAACAGATGTCGATCTCTTTGCAAAAGAGTACACATCAAAACTTGATGGTAACACACTTCTTGGGCTTGGCCACAAGAGCCACGTGGAAGGGTTTGAGATACTTGATAAAGACCTAAGCATAGATGAGTTTAAAGATAAGTGGATTGATTATGCGCTTAGGCAGTATCTTGGCGAAAGAGTCGGTGTGGAGAGTATCACAATAGGCAAAAAGGCTATCTCCATGCTAACTAGTACAAATAAGCCTCCAGTCGAGTATCAAACTCTACAAAATATAAATTTCACTGATGAAGAGAGCAGACAGAGATTTCTTACGCTTATGAAAGCTGGCATGAAGAGTGGGGCGGATTTTAAAGAGGTGGTAGAGGGCGTGCTCTCGCTTTATAATGTGCAAAATACAGACAAACTTGATGGCAACAAAGTCTATGCTTCAGTGATCGGACGAAGCGAGAAACTGGCTACTTACGACATCAACAAAGATGAGAAATTTGCCTATCTTAAGGAGCTAATGCAACTTGAGAAAAACGGAGTTGATATACTAAAACTAATGGAAAAAGTGGAGCAAAAACATAAACTAGATATAAAAGTGTAGGCTAAATTTATATTTTTGTACCGCCTATCTTTTATGATTTTAGTCATAAGCAGCTCTTTTTACTTGGTTTAAATTTTTAAATGATAGAATCTTGATTTCTATTATTAAAATTACGGAGAACTCGTGAGAAAGCTACTTTGGCTAAATCCCGTTGTAAAAAATATGTATGACTTCTCTGCGCTAAAAGAGCTTTTGCAAAACAAGGGCTTTAACATAGCAGAGTGCGAAAAAGATCATGTTAGCGATGTTAAAAATTCATATAAAAATTTATGCTCTAAAGGCATGGTTTTAGACAGTCGCTGTCCAAGAGCTGTAAATTTTATAAGATCAAATTTCAAAGAATTTTCAAGTAATATTTCAAGCTTAAATCCCATTTTAATTGAAAGCGCCATTGAACTTAGCTCGAAGTTAAAAGAAGATGAGTGGCTTTATATAACAACGCCTTGTGAGGATTTGGCAGAGCTTGGAAATTCTTTAAAATTAGAGCGAACTACATTTTTAACATGGAAAAATTTTAAAGAGCTAAACGACATAAATTTACAAATAAGCAAAATAGAATCAAGCCCGATCCCACCTGGATTTTTTGAAAATTTAGGCATAAAAACACTAAGTTTGTGTAGCAAAGAAAAGATACAAAACGCATTTTCATATAAATTTAGCGAGCTTAAAAACTATCAGATCATCGAGCTTTTATACTGCGAAAACGGCTGTCACAATGGAGATGGGCTGTGATAGAAATTTTTAAAAAGAGCGTTTTGATCCTAGTGATCTTTGCTCTCTGGCAGGTCGTTTGCGAGCTAGAAATTTTCACGCCCTATATCTTGCCAAGTCCTATTACGACACTTAAAACGATGTTTGACATGAGCTTAAGCGGCGAGCTAATAACGCATGTGATGATTAGCTTTAAGCGTATATTTGTTGGCTATGCTTTTGCATTTATTTTGGCATTTGCTTTTGGCGGAGTGGCGGCGCTATTTCCAAAAGCTAGCATTTATTATGAGTGGATTTTAGAATTTTTTAGAAATGTTCCGCCACTTAGCCTTATTGCTATTTTGGTACTTTGGTTTGGTATAAACGAAACACCAAAAATTATTATTATCATCCTAGCATCGTTTTTTCCAATGTTTTTAAGTATTTCAAAAGGGCTAACTAGCTGCGATGTGAAGCTTATTGAGGTTGGTAAAATTTTTTGTTTTAGTAAATTTGAAATTTTTTACAAAATCATCCTAAAAAATGCCATAAAAGATATTTTTGTAGGTATGCGCATAGGTTTTGGCTACGCGATGCGAGCGATTGTGGGAGCGGAGATGATCGCAGCTTCTAGCGGGCTAGGCTATCTCATACTAGATGCGGAGGAGCTTTCGCGCGCGGATAGGATATTTGTTGGCATTTTTACGATAGGAATTTGCGGCGTGCTCATAGATAGGATATTTTTGTTTTTGATATCTAAATTTAGCCTTTTGCGAAGTTAAAAATGATAGAAATTTTAAATTTATCCAAGCATTTTTTTATTAATGACAAGCGCATTGATGTTTTAAAAGAGCTAAATTTAACTATAAAAAAAGAGAAGATCACCGTTATACTTGGCAGAAGTGGTTGTGGTAAAACGACTCTTTTAAGGCTTATTGCTGGACTTGAGGACGTAAGTCTAGGCGAGATAAAATTTAAAGAGCAAGCAAAGATTGGCTTTGTCTTTCAAGAGCCTAGGCTCATGCCTTTTTTAAATGTCTATGAAAATATCGTATTTGCGCTTAAAAAGCATGAGATAGACGAGGTAAAGATAGATAGGCTCATATCGATGATAGGGCTTAGCGACTTTAAATTTGCCGCTGTTTCGCAGCTATCTGGCGGCATGAGCTCGCGCGTTTCTCTTGCTAGAGTGCTTGCATATGAAGCAAATTTGATCCTTATGGATGAGCCATTTGCAGCACTTGATGCTTTTACGAGAGCCAGCATGCAGGCTGAAATTTTAAAGCTCCAAGCCGGTAAAACCATCATTTTTGTCACTCATAATGTCGATGAAGCTCTATATTTAGCAGATGAGATCATTTTGCTTGAAAAAGGTGGGATGAAATCAAGCTATGATCTATCAAATCTAGCTAAGCCAAGAGATTTGCTTTGCGATGAACTAATAAATTTAAAGCGTAAAATTTTGAGTGAAATTTAGCATTTTATAAAATGATAATTAAAACCAAAACGAAGCAAAAAGTTATATAATTTGGAAAATTTTTAAAGGAGCAAATATGAGAAAGTTTTTTAAGATTTTGTGTGCAGCCTCTTTGCTTTGTCTAGTCGCAAACGCAAGTGAGCTAGATAAGATCGGCATGACCTACGTCAAATCGCCGCTAAACGTCCCCTCAATCGTCGATAAATTTAAGGGCTTTTATGTTAAATCTTTTGGCATACCAGTTGAGTACTCTGAGATAACATCAGGTGCAAAGCAGACTCAAGCTCTAGCTTCAAATTCGCTCCAGTTTCTAAACTGCGTGGGCGGAACTTCAGTCATACTTGCCGCGGCAAACAAAGCTGGCATAAAGATCATAAGTGCCTATTCAAGAGCACCTGAAGCTTTTGCGATATTTGCTAAAGATAAAGGCATAAAAACCGCTAAAGACCTAAAAGGTAAAAAAATAGCAGGCCCAAAAGGTACGATATTAAATGAGCTTTTGGTTAGGTATCTTGCTCTTGGAGGGCTTAGCATAAATGATGTAGAGTTCGTTTCTATGGGTATCCCAGCTGCACAAGCTGCACTTGAAAATGGTAGCGTCGATGCAGCGCTTCTTGCAGGACCAGCTGCTTATAATGCTAAAAAATCAGGTCTTAGTGTCGTAACAACAGGCAAGGGCGTTATCACTCCAGTCATCGTCACTGCCACAAGTGGAGAATTTTACAAAAAGCATAAAGATCTAGTTGAAAAATTTAAAAAGGCTCAAGATGAAATTTTGGCTTTTATGAAAGCAAATGAGGAAGAGGCATTAAAATTTACGGCTGAAGAGACCGGGCTTAGCATAGAGGCGGTAAAAAGTATGTATCCGCAGTATGACTTTAGTCCAAAGATCACGCCTGAAGATATAAAAGCACTTGAAGCTACGCAAGAATTTATGCTTGAGAGCAAGATGATCGAGCAAAAAGTAGATATAAAATCACTTCTAATAGATTAAACAAAAAGGGCAAATTTGCCCTTTTATCCTAAAACTAATAATCAAAAATTTACTAAATTTTAGCTCAAATATTTAAAAACTAAAGCTGACTAGGCGTATCAAAAAGGTTTACATTACAAAGCAAAATTAGCACTAAGCAAAAATATAGCCATTATTTTTTGCATTTTTATTTTGCTATAATAGCCCAAAAATTTAATAGGAAAAGATATGATCCCATTTAGCGATGAAGAACTTTTAAAACCAGTCAGTGCGAGTTTGCAAAAGGTATTACCGATGCTTGAAAATGATGGCGGTGGCATGGAACTACTTGGCATAAAAAATGGCAAAATTTATGTAAGACTTACAGGGCATTGTCATGGATGTGCAGCTAGCACAACTACACTAAAATATGGACTCGAAAGACAACTTCGTATGGATATTCACCCAGAGCTTGAGGTCGTAAATATCCCGATTGGCGAGGAATTTGACATTGATAGATTATAAAAAAATAGGCATTAAACACTTCAAACGTTCTAAATTTAAAGAAGCGATCTTTTACTTCTCTCTAGCTTACGAAAAGACACAGGATAAAAATTTACTATTTTTGATACAAATTTGCTCCCTTGGCGAGAAAAATGCAGAGGAAGCAAAACTTTTATTTGACTATTTTATGGATAAATTAAGAGCTGGCGAAGATGATGAAGGAATGGATGAAATTTTAAAAATTTTAGAATCAAGATTAGCTAGCGATGAGTATTTTGAAGAGCAAGATGCGATCAGCTATGAGGACTTTAAAAAGGCTGTTTATAAGGATGGGAGCTTCAAAAAGGTCTTTGAAAATATCATGTTCTCAACCAAGGTAATGATCTCAAACAAAGATGATTTTTTAGAATTTTTAGGAAATTTGATAAAAAATGACTTCATCGAAATGAGCATAAACTATCTTGAGAGTGCGGCGGTGATGTTTGGTGGCGATGAGCGCATAGATCAGCTTTTTAAAGAGATACAAAAAAGACAAAACGATGAAAATATCAGTAGAAAATAGTTTCATAACAGATGACTCAAATGAGTGCGAAAATGGCTCATTTTTCGTGCAAACTGCTGCAAACGCAAAATTTGCAGAGGCAGCGGTAAAAAATGGCGCTAAAATAATCAGCCTTGAAGAGTGCAAGAAGCTTTTAAAAATAGACGAAAACTTAAAGATAGTCGGCATCACAGGTACAAATGGCAAGACCACAACGGCTGCGGCTATCTATGAGACTTTGCGAAATTTAGGCAAAAAATGCGGCCTAAGTGGCACTAGAGGGGCATTTGTAGAGGGCAAGCAGATAGATGACAAGGCGCTTACGACGAGTGCCATTTTAAGGACTCTTTCATACCTCAAAGCAGCCAGCGAGCAAGGCTGCGAGTACTTCGTGATGGAGGTTAGCTCGCATGCGATCGCTCAAAAGCGTATAGAGAGCTTGAAATTTGCTCTAAAAATTTTTACAAATTTGACTCAAGACCACCTCGACTACCACAAGAGCATGGAGGAGTACGCTAGGGTAAAGTCGAGCTTTTTTGATGATGATGGCATGAAGCTTATAAATGCTGATGATAATGGCATTAAATTTAATCCAAAAAACGCTTATACGTATTCGCTTAAAAAACCAGCCAGCTTTGCGCCGGTAGTTTATGGGCTAAAGGACGGCATAGATGCGGTTATCAAGACGCCAAATGGCGATGTGGAGATAGACTCAAGCTTGCAAGGCGAGTTTAATCTTTACAACCTAATTGCAGCCCTTGGCGCTGTTTGCTTGCTAGAGCGTCCAGACGCGACCGCGCTTTCAAAGGCGATAAGCAAATTTAAAGGGGTTAGTGGCAGAATGGAAGTGGTTAGCACCGATCCGCTAGTAATAGTGGATTTTGCTCATACGCCAGATGGTATCGAAAAGGTGCTAAACTCGCTTAGACATCTAAATTTGATCGCAGTCTTTGGTGCAGGCGGCGATAGAGATAGGACAAAACGCCCTAAAATGGGAGCAATAGCCCAAAAATACGCAAGAATTTGCATCGTCACAAGCGACAATCCAAGAAGCGAAGAGCCAGAGAGCATAATTGATGAAATTTGCGCTGGCATGAGCCAAAATGAAAATTTGATACGAAACGCCAACCGCAAAGAGGCGATCGCGCTAGCCATTAGCAAGCTAGAGCCTGGCTGGGCGCTTGTCATACTTGGCAAAGGCGACGAGCCATATCAAGAGATAAATGGCGTCAAGCACCAATTTAGCGACAAAGAAGTAGTAAAAGAGCTTTTAAAGAGGTAAAAATGAATATAGAAATTTTAGCTAGTAAGATCCACAGAGCCGTCGTAACAGACGCAAATTTAAACTATGTTGGCTCGATCAGCATCGGCGAGGAGCTTATAAAAGCTGCAAATTTGATAGAAAATCAAAAGGTTGAAATTTTAGATGTAAATAATGGCGAGAGATTTGCCACCTACGTGATAAAGGGCAAAAAAGGCGAAATTTGCCTAAACGGCGCAGCTGCTAGAAAGGTCTGCGTAGGAGATGTGGTCATCATCGTGGCTTACGCTAGCATGAAATTTAAAAAGGCTAAGAAATTTAAGCCAACCATCGTGCACGTAAATAACAAAAACGAGATCATAAAGGAGTAGGCGATGTTTGAGGGATTTGACTTTTCAAAGATGGGGCAGATGCTCGAGGATGTGCAAAGACAGGCCAAACAGATAGAAGAAGAGAGCAAAAATAAAGAATTTGGAGCAAAAAGTGGCGGTGGGCTGGTGAGCGTGAGAGCAAACGGCAGTGGCGAGATACTTGATATCAGTATAGATGATAGCTTGCTTGAAGATAAAGAGAGTATGCAAATTTTACTAATAAGCGCCGTAAATGACGTGCTAAAATCAGTTGAAGCTGATAAGAAAAACACCGCTTCAAGGATGCTTGGCGGTCTTGCTTCGATGGGGATAAAATGAGACTAAAATATAAATTTGCCCTTGCTTTTTTGCTATCAGCGCTTTGTCTAAACGCCGATCCTAGGCCTACGCAAGAGGACTTTAACGCCTGCTTTGAAAAGAACAAAAACTCAATCGTCTCGGTAAATAAACACTTTGGTGTGGCTATCACTAAAAATTTGATCGCAGTACCAAAAAGTGAGGGAGCTCCACTTGGCGAATATGTCAAATTTGACCCATATTTGCAGCTCTTTTTGGTTCGCTCTAACAAGGAGCTAAGCCCTGTTGTTATGGCTGATGAGACCAACGAGGAGCGCATAAAAAAGAGTACTTGGGTAGGCATTTTAAATGACGCAAATAATACCGTTATGGGTCACATTAAGTCTTTGGGACAAAATTTAGGCGATTTTGATACGCTAAGCTTCGAGTATAACGCAACTGGTGAGATAAATACGCCTTGCTGCAAGATGATAGGCATAGCTGTTGGAGCTGATAAATTTATACCAAATCGCTATCTAAAGCACTTTGTATCTTACGATGACGTCTACTACGGTGATATCGGCGTGAAATTTTTACAAAAAGAGGATAAATTTTTTGTAGGTCTTGTCGATCCTTTGGGTCGTGGCAAGATGATGATGGTCGATGATGAGCTAGTTAGTGTAAATGGCATCAAGCCAAAGAGCTTAAGAGAGCTAAATGAAATGGTGCTTTTTGCTCCAAAAGGCGCAAAGCTTGACATCATCGTGAAGCGCGATAAGCAAGAAATGCTCTTTCAAGTGCCAGTAAGTGGGGATGTGAAATTTAACCAAAGCCTCGATGTAGACGCCCCTTCAAGCCTTGATATACCAAATTTCAACACCATGCCAAAAGAGCCACAAACAATGCTTGATGATAAGATTTTGGTGGATTATGGTATCACGGTGGATAAAAATTTAGTCGTTACCAAGGTCGAGCCAAAGTCAAATGCAGAAATTTTTGGTATCAAGATCGGCGATAAAATTTTGGGTTTTGATAAACAAAGTGTGAGTAGCCGTGAAGAGCTTTTAGAGAAGCTTGGTGAATTAAAAAATTTTACGCTTCTATTTACTAGAAATGACTTTCAGTTTTTTGCAAGAGTGCCAAAATGAGCTTGCTTGAGGACTTTGTAAAATTTCTAAACGCAAATTTGCCAAAGGCGCCGAGCTTTCACCCTTATTACGAGGAGGCGCTTGGCATTATGCTAAAGGCTGGAGGCAAGCACTTTAGGGCACTTTTACTTCTTGGCGTGGTGGAAAGCGTGGATAAAAGCCTCACGCAAAAGGCCATGAGAGTGGCTTTGGGACTTGAGATGATGCATACATACTCGCTCATCCACGATGATCTGCCATCTATGGATAACGCAAGCCTTAGACGTGGCACACCAACACTTCACGTCACATACGACGAGACGACTGCGATACTTGCAGGGGATGCACTAAATACGCATGCTTTTTATGAAATTTCACATGCCGATTTATCAGCCGACACGCGTATAAAATGCGTTGAAATTTTAAGCGAAAATGCTGGCGTTAGCGGTATGGTGCTAGGTCAGGCACTGGATTGTTTTTTTGAAAATACAGACAAAGAGGACATTAAAAGTGCAAAGGCTAAATTTGGCCTCTCTAGTAAGATGCTAAACCTTGATGAGTTAGCCTTTTTACATATCCACAAAACCGCAAAGCTGATCGCTGCTAGCCTAAAAATGGGTGCTGTGATAGTAAATTTAAGCGATAGTGAGTGCGAGAAAATTTATGATATCGGACTAAAGCTCGGCCTTGCTTTTCAGATACAAGATGACATCATCGATCTTACAAGCGACGAAGCGGCCGCTGGAAAGCCTGTGCATAACGACCTAGCGAAAAACTCATTTACAAATTTACTAGGTCTATCTGGCGCTAAAAAGAAAAAAGATGAGCTTATTTGCGAGATAGAAGAGGTACTAAATCAGATAGACTCTGGCATAGCAAAGATGATCTTGGAGCTTACGGATAAACACCTTAGATAAAAGCTAGAAATTTCTAGCTTTTTTACTACTAAAAATTTAAAAAATTTATATTACTATTTAGACATTTTGGACAAAAATGCAAGGCAAGTTTTAATCACTTTTTTGTATAATCTGGCGCAATAAAAGGAGATCATATGCTAAAAAAACAAGCCGATACTATAAGATTTTTGTGCGCTGACATGGTGCAAAACGCTAACAGCGGACACCCAGGTGCGCCTATGGGTCTAGCTGATATTATGGTGGTTTTAAGCAACTTTTTAAAACACAATCCAAAAAATCCAAAATGGCTAAACAGAGATAGGCTCGTTTTTAGCGGTGGTCACGCATCAAGCTTGGTTTACAGCTTTTTACATCTAAGCGGCTACGATCTAAGCATAGATGAGCTTAAGAAATTTCGCCAACTTGGCTCAAACACCCCAGGACACCCAGAAATTCACACTCCAGGCGTTGAAATGGCTACTGGCCCACTTGGCCAAGGCGTAGCAAACGCAGTTGGTCTAGCCATGGCAGAAAAATACGCTGCAAATGTGCTAAATGAGCCAGATAATAAAATAATCGATCATAAAATTTACTGCCTTTGCGGCGACGGCGACCTAGAAGAGGGCATAAGCTACGAAGCATGTTCGGTAGCTGGAAATTTAAGACTAGACAACCTTGTGCTCATTTACGACTCAAATAATATCACGATCGAGGGCGACACAGCGATAGCATTTAGTGAGGATGTAAAAGCGAGGTTTGAGGCACAAGGCTGGGAAGTCGCGCGTATCGATGGACACGACTACGATCAGATCGAATTTGCACTAGAGCAGGCAAACGAGAAAGAGTCACCATATCTTATCATCGCAAATACACGCATAGCACGTGGTGCAATGGAGCTTGAAGGAAGTCACCACAGCCACGGCGCACCACTTGGCGAAGAGATCATTAAAAAGGCAAAGGCTGCAGCTGGCTTTGACCCTGAGAAGAAATTTGCCATTGATGAGGACGTACTTTTAAGATTTAGAGGTGCAGTTGAAAAGGGCGATCTTGAAGAAGCGATGTGGAACAAAAAGGTTGAGGCACTAAGCATTGAAGGCAAAAATTTACTAAACTCGCTTCTTAATCCAGACTTTAGTAAGATCGAATTTCCAGACTTTAGCGGCAAGAAGCTAGCCACAAGAGATACAAACCATGTCATTTTAAATGAGATAGCTAAAAAACTACCTGGCTTTATCGGCGGCAGCGCTGACTTAGCTCCTTCAAATAAGACTGAGCTAAAGGGTATGGGCGACTTCCCAAATGGCAAAAATATCCACTACGGCATCAGAGAGCACGCCATGGCGGCCATCAACAACGGTATCGCCAGATATGGCCTTTTCTTGCCATTTTCAGCGACATTTTTCATTTTCAGCGACTATCTAAAGCCAAGTGCGAGGATAGCAGCGCTAATGGCCATAAAACACTTTTTTGTCTTCACGCACGATAGTATCGGCGTTGGCGAAGATGGTCCGACGCACCAGCCTATCGAACAGCTTAGCACATTTAGAGCGATGCCAAATTTCTACACTTTCCGCCCAGCTGATGGCAACGAAAATGCAGCTAGCTGGAAAGTGGCTCTAAATTTAAACGCTCCAAGTGCCTTTGTGCTTAGCCGTCAAGGGCTTGATCCACTTGCAAAAGGCGAATTCGGAGAGGTGAGTAACGGCGCATATCTTTTAAGCTCGCCAAAAGATGCAAAGATCACATTTATAGCAAGCGGTAGCGAGGTCTCACTCTGTGTAAAGGCAGCTGAAATTCTTGGCGAACAAGGCATTGGTGCAAACATCGTGTCAGCTCCTTGCTTTGACCTACTTTGCGAGCAGCCAGATGAATACGTGGCTAAAATTTTAGACAAAAACACGACGATCATTGCAGTTGAAGCCGCAACTGGCTATGAGTGGTATAAATTTGCCGATGCAGTTTATGGCATGAATAGCTTTGGCGCTAGCGGAAAGGCTAACGAGCTATTTGATCACTTTGGATTTACTCCGCAAAAACTTGCAAATTTTGCTAGCGAACTTATATAAATTTAATCTTGGGGAGTAAAATCCCCAACTGCAATCTAAAATCAAAAAGGCATTTTATGGAAATTTCTCACGTTATTGTTTTGGCCTTGGTGCAAGGTATAAGCGAATTTTTGCCGATATCTAGCTCGGCTCATCTCATCTTGGTGCCAAAGCTACTTGGCTGGCCAGATCAAGGGCTTGCTTTTGACGTGGCAGTACACGTTGGCACGTTAAGCGCGATACTTTTTTATTTTAAAGATACGATTTTTAAGCTACTTCGTGACTTTTTTGCCTCTATCGCACAAAGAAAGATGGTAGGCGATAGCTTGCTTGTTTGGTGTGTCGGCTTTGCTACCATTCCAGTTGGGGTCTTTGGACTTTTGTTTAACAACATTATCGAAGAATATGCAAGAAGCGGCGTTGTGATCGCTATTACTACGATCGTCTTTGGCATAGCACTTTACTTTGCGGATCTTCGCTCATCAAACAAAAGCGAATATGAAATGACCATAAAATTTGCGCTTATTATCGGCCTTGCTCAAGCTGTGGCGCTCATCCCTGGCGTCTCAAGATCAGGTGTGACGATGACAGCAGCCTTATTTTTAGGTTTTAGCCACAAGGGAAGTGCGAATTTCTCATTTTTGATGTCGATCCCAGTCATTATCCTAGCTGGTGGGCTTGAGAGTATCAAGCTTATAAAAGATCCAAATGCGCTTCCTTGGAGCGACATCGCCCTTGGTGTCATCATAAGTGCTGTTAGTGCCTACGTGTGCGTGAAGTTATTTATGGGTATCATCTCAAGGATTAGAATGTTGCCTTTTGTCATCTACCGCTTGATTTTAGGAGCATTTTTACTTTATCTATTTTTATGATTTTAAAGCTTTAAAAAGTAAAGGCCAAGTGTGGAAAATTTTCACACTTGGCAAGAATATATAACTCGAGTATCTTTCAGAAAAAATTTCAAGATAAGCTTGGTAATTTAATCCTCTTTTTTATCTTTTTTAATAACATTTAACAGATCTTTTGCAGCTTGATAAGCCCTATCTCCAAATTTCTTGGCTTCTGATTTGATGTCAATTTGTTTGATGTCTTCAAATTTTTCATTGGCTTTTTTCTCAAGATTAGCGATCTCTTGTTTGATCTCTTCGATTTTATCGTTTGTATCAAAATTTAGTTTTAGCTTTTTGCTCTTGTCATTTAGCTCTTGCTTTAAGGCTTCAAATTTATTATTTGCCTCACTCATAAGCTTTGCCATGCCGTTTGACTTTAACTCTTCTATCCTTGAAATAATCTGCTCTCTTGCTTGATCGCTAATGCGTTTAAATTTTGCTAGGTTTGTATCTAGCTCGCTATTTATCACATTTTCGATCTCATTTCTTGCTACACCTTCAAATTCCTTTTCAAGTTCCCTAAGCAAGGATATAAATTCTTCATCAATATTTTTTAAGTTTAGTAACTGTGAGTTTAGCCTAAGCTCATCTGGAGCAAATTTCGCCTCATCTTTAAGTTTTTCTATAGCCCTTAAAATACCATCTCTTGTGCCACTTATCGCCCCACTTATCAACTCTTTTGCAAAGATATGACCCTCGTCTGCTAAATTTGCCGCTGCTATGATGATGTTTTTTGAAATTTCAAGTATTCGCTCTTTGCTAAACTCTCCTCCAATTATCGCAACATAGGTCATATTTTTAGCTATCGCACCAGCTGTTTCTTCGACATCTTTTGCACCTTCAAGAGTTGTTAAAAATGCGATTTGAGCACTTTCTTTTAAGATACCAAGAAGCCTTGTTTCTCTAATGATTGCATTATTTAAAAGCTCTAAAATTTCCTCTTTTTCACTAAAATTTCTATCTTTTACGACTTCTTCGGCTGCCTCAAATGAAATTTTGAGCTTATTTTTTATCTCTTCACGTTTTGCTTCTATTGCACGATTTAGTTCATCTTTTTTATCAAGTAGCTCGTAAAGTGCCTTTTCTTCAGCACCGACAATGGCTTGATTTATCCCCTCCATGGCACTTTTTAGATTTTTTGCATTTATGAGATCTTCTTTGTTCATCTTGTCATAAAGCTCATTCATTTTAGTCTTTAAAATTTCTGGCAAAGCATTTATATCTTTGTTCGCAGCATCTTGAAAGAAGTTATTGCAAAGAGCTTTTATACTTATTAATAAGCCATCACTGCTTTTATAATCATGTAAATTTTGTTCTAAATTATTCATATCTTTTACCTTATAAAACGTATTTTGCTTCGTGTTTTAGTGCTGAAAATATCTCTAGCCTCTCTTCTTCGCTCAAAACTAGCACGGCTAGATCATAGCTTGCGTACTTTTTATCTTTGCTAAATTTTGAAAAGACTAGCTTAAATTCTCTATCTTTTACTATCTCTTTTACCTTTTCTTCTACATTGACATCTGCATCAAATATTATTTTATATTCCCAATGCGTTGGGTAATCAATTTTTGCTTTTTTGTTATTTAGATCGCATATACTCGCCACTTTTTCCTCCTGTTTTACTCTCTAACACGATATTACTTATTTCCATGCTTTTATCTATAGCTTTTACCATATCATAAATGGTCAAAAGCCCCACGCTAACGCCAGTTAATGCCTCCATCTCAACGCCTGTTTTACCCTCTATTTTTACGCTCACATAAAGCTTAAAAGCACAAATTTCAGGTAGCTCTTCGATATCACAATCCACGCCTAAAATAGCTAGTGGATGGCACATTGGAATTAGTTCGCTTGTCTTTTTTGCTCCCATTATCGCAGCAACGACAGCCGTTTGGATAACTGGACCTTTTTTACCAGTATTTTCTTTTATCGCTTTAAAGGCCTCTTTACTCATCTTGATGATCCCGCTAGCAGTTGCTACTCTTTTTGTAGGATCCTTTGGGCTTACATCGACCATTTTTGGACGATCTTTCTCATCTAAATGCGTTAGCATTATCTCTCCTTTTTTGGCGGATTATAGCCTATTTAAACAAATTTAAATTATCAATAGGTTTAAGCTAAAAATATATCAAATACATAAATTTAAGCTTTTTACTTAAATACTAAAGAGAATTCTCATTCCTTAATATAATTATTTAATTTAAATAATTTTTTTAATAAATTATTTATAATTTAATTTTTAATGCATAAAATACCTAAAATAAAGAGTTTTATGGATAATAAATTTTATTAAAACTATATTAGTATTGATTAAATCATAATGTCTATATAATGTAAATAATGAAATTTAAAAAAATTTATAGATATTTTTCTTTAAAAGCTTAGAAAAATAAATTAATCGCTAATTTGCTTTTAAGAGTTAAGTATGTATAGTTTTCTTGCTTATTAAATTTATGATGAAAGTGCCTTGAATTATGAGAATTCTGCTTTGTATAAGTTTGTTTTTGATAACAGCTTTTGCCCAGCAATTAGGCTGCTTTATTAATGAAAGCAACCAAAGCATCGTCTTTATAAAAGATGGACAGATTAAAAATTTGGATCTAAAAGAGACGATTTATAAAAATCAAGAGTGCGGAAATGATGGAGAATTCTTTTATATCGCGAATTTAAATAATGAGATTATCGAGGTGGCAAATGAGAGAAATTTCTTATTTGCCATGCCAAATGTCGGCTGTAAAATTTCACAAATTACGGCAATTAAAAATAAAATTTACGTAGTTTGCGATATGGCAAATGAAGTCAGCATAGGCGTTTTTGATAAAAATCTAAATAAACTTTTAACTAAAAATTATAAAGATGTTTATAAAATTTTAAGCCTTTTGCCAATTGATGACGAGCTATTTTTTACAAGCTTTAATGGCAAAGCATTTTTGCTTGATAAAGAGCTTAATTTAAAAGAGAAAAAGCGTGTCGGCTTTGCTCCACTTAGTGCCTGTAAATTTAAAGGGAATGATATTTTGCTTGGCTTTAGAGATGGAGAAATTTTAGATTTTAAAAGTGGAATTAAAAAGCAAGTTTTAAAATCTAAAATTTCAGCTCTTGCGTGTATGGAGGATGAAATTTTTATAGGTGATGGGGATGGAGTAGTCTATAAATTTGACAAAGATCTTAAGCTAAAAGGACAAAAGGCTCTTTTTAATAATGAGATAAAAAGAATTTTTATAGATAAAGGCGTCCTAAATGGCGTAAATTTAGACAATGAGATAAAGAGTTTAGAGATAAATTCATTTTAAAAAGGAGAGTAAATGCAAAAGTTATTTTGTGTCGCAAGTGCTGCATTGCTTGGGCTATCTTTAACGACTGCTTGTGCTGCTAGTAGTGACCTTGAAAAAGTCATGAAAGAGCGTGGGCTAAGCGAAAAAGATGTTCTTGCAGCTGCTAAAACTTATCAGCCTAGCGGTAAAAAAGATGATTTCATCGTCTTTTCATCTGGCGGGCAAAGCGGTCAAGTGCTAGTTTATGGCGTTCCGTCGATGAGAATTTATAAATACATCGGCGTTTTCACACCAGAGCCTTGGCAAGGATATGGCTATGACAATGAGTCAAAAGCTGTTTTGAAACAAGGCAACATCAGGGGTAAAGAGATAACATGGGGCGATACACACCACCCAAATTTTACTGAGAAAAATGGTGAGTATGTTGGTGATTATCTATTTATCAACGATAAAGCTAACCCAAGAATCGCAGTTATAAATTTGCATGACTTTGAGACAACTCAAATCGTTGTAAACCCTATCATGAAGAGTGAGCACGGCGGTAGCTTCATCACTCCAAATAGCGAGTATGTTATCGAAGCTAGCCAATATGCAGCCCCACTTGATAACAACTACCACTCAATAGACGATTATGAAGCAGTTTATAGAGGTGCTGTAACATTTTGGAAATTTGACTATTCAAAAGGTAAGATCGATGAGAAAGAGTCATTTTCTCTTGAGCTTCCACCATACTGGCAAGATCTAAGTGATGCTGGTAAAGGCGAGAGCTACGGCTGGGGCTTTACAAACTCAATAAATACTGAGATGTATACCGGCGGTATCGAAAAAGGTCTCCCTCCATTTGAAGCAGGTGCAAGTAGAAATGACACTGACTTCTTACACGTTTATAACTGGAAAATTTTAGAAAAACTTGTTCAAGACAAGAAAAACTACAAAGTTATAAATGGACACAAGGTAGTTACAATAGACGCTGCTGTAAAAGCAGGTGCGCTATTTTTGATCCCAGAGTCAAAGAGCCCACATGGTTGTGACGTAAGCCCAGATGGTAGATACATCATTATTGGCGGCAAGCTTGATACTCACGCATCAGTTTATGACTTTAGAAAGATCAAAGAGCTAATCGACAAAAAAGAGTATGCTGGCACTGACCCATACGGAATTCCTATCTTAGATAGAGAAAAGTCAATGCACGGACAAGTCGAACTTGGCCTTGGACCACTGCATACATCATTTGACTCACAAGATGGCGTACTTTATACTTCACTTTACGTTGATAGTCAAATCGTAAAATGGGACTATAAAAATTTAAAAGTGCTTGATAAGATAAATGTTCACTACAATATCGGCCACCTTGATACAATGGAGGGCAAATCAGCAAAACCAGTTGGCAAATATGCAATCGCACTTGATAAACTTTCAATCGATCGCTTTAGCCCAGTTGGTCCACTTCATCCACAAAATCACCAGCTAATAGACATCACTGGTGCAAAAATGGATCTAATCTATGATATGCCTATCCCACTTGGCGAGCCACACGATGTTGTTTCAATAGCTGCTAGCAAACTAAGCCCAGCGCTTACTTACAACATGGGCACAAACTCAAGAACAGGCGAGGCTAGCCCATATGCAACTCTAGCTGGTCAAGAAAGAGTTGAGAGAAACGGTAAAAATGTAACTGTCTATGCGACAATGATCAGAAGTCACATCAACCCAGAGCACATCGAGGTAAATAAAGGTGATAATGTAACAATTCACTTAACAAACCTAGAGCGTGCCCAAGATGAGACTCACGGCTTTGGAGTTGACCTTTACAACATCCATGCGTCACTAGAGCCTGGCAAAACTGCTTCAGTAAATTTCGTAGCTGATATGGAAGGTGTCTTCCCATACTACTGCACCGAGTTTTGTTCAGCGCTTCACCTAGAGATGATGGGTTATTTACTTGTTAAAGATCCAAATAAAAAATATGAATCTGTTAAAAATAACAAGCTAAAAACTCTAAGCCCAGAAGCTTTAAAAGCCGAATACGACAAAGTAATCGCAACTAATAAGGCAACTGACGATGTTATCCAAGAGGTTGTTAAATACCTAAAAGAGAAACATTATGAGAAATATCCAAAAGTAAAAGCTTTGGTTGATGACGCACTTGATCAATACGGTCACATCAAAGAGGTAAAAGCTAAAGCTGACGAAGCTTATAAAAAAGGCGACGTAAACGGCGCTATCCTTTGGGAGTACCAAGTATGGCAATACATGGTTAAAACAGCTGACGTTGGCTTAAGAGCTAAAAATAACCTAGCTAAAGAGATCGCAACTCCGATGAGCCCAGCTGCTGCAAAAGGTGAAGAGGCTTATCTAAAAGGCGGATGTAATGGTTGTCACGTTATCGGTCAAGTAAGCTCAGGCCCAGACCTAACTGGTGTTTTACTAAGACATGAAAACGGCGAAAAATGGGTAGCAGAATTTATCAAAGATCCTGCTAAGTTCTATAATGACGACTACATTAAATCAATGATTGATTACTTTAACCTTAGAATGCCAAATCAGCATATGAGTGATGAAGAGATCAAGAATATCATCGAATACCTAAAATGGGTAGATGAAAACGCTGGTATGTAGTTTTTAAAGGGGCGTTTTGCCCCTTTTTAAATTTTAAAATTTAACTCTTTTGAGTGAAATTCTAAAATTTAAAGGAGAGATCATGAGTAAATATAAAATTTATACCATTGTTGCACTTGTCTTAATGACTGTTTGTTTTACTTTGCCTGTTCTTGGTTGGCACGGAGCAAAAGAGCGTATAGCTGATGGTGATGAACTACCATCTTATACTTACGGTATCTATAATCTTTATAGCTCATTTCAGTATAAAAATCACCTTTTATCAAAAGATGTAGCAAGCGATCTTCATAAGATGATCGAACAAAAAGCAGAGATAGGCACACCATCTTTTCCTATCTGGTACGTCTCTCTTGAAGCTCCAAATTATCCAAAATCAGCCTTTCCTGATGGAATTCCTGTATATTTTCACGTAGATGGATATAGTGGTGACGTGCATGAGATGAATACGATAAATCACTACATCGGTATGTATCCTATGGAGCATGGTGGAAATTTAGAGCGAGCGATAGCGCCTTATTATTTGCTTATTTCAACACTTTGCATGCTTGCATTTTTATATTACAACGGCAAATTTAACTCACTTCTTATGGTTCCAACGATTATCGCGCCTGTGCTATTTATGAGCGCATTTGCAGGATGGCTTTATTGGTATGGACACAATATGCAAGAGTGGGGCGCATTTAAGATTAAACCATTTATGCCAACAGTTCTAGGCGATGGTAGCGTTGCACAATTTACAACTCACTCTTATCCAAGTATCGGATTTTGGGTTATGATTGCTATGAGTGCATTTTGCATACTTGCAGTATTTTCAAAGAAAAAAGAGCTAAATGCGTAAAATTTTTATTTTTGCCCTTGCTTTCTTGCCTATTTTTAGCTCCGCAAATATCCTTCAAGATGCAATAAATAACGCTAGCCCTGGCGATGTTATAAAGCTAGGGGACGGCATCTATGAAGGAAGCATAACTATAAATAAGCCTCTTAGTATCGTTGGCGAGGGCAAAAACGCTCATATAAAAGGAAATGGTAAAGGCACAGTTGTAAAGATTATTGCCTCAAATGTTACGCTTAGAAATTTAAAGATAAGCGGTAGCGGAAATGACCTTGGTGAGTTAGATGCTGGCATTGGCTGTGATAAAGCAAATAATGTCTTGATTACGCAAAATGACTTGAGTGATGTGCTTTTTGGGGTTGATTTTAAAGAGTGCAGTAGTTCAAAGATCACTGAAAATAACATCACTTCTAAAAAGGGGGCCAGTCTTGGCTTTAGAGGTGATGCGGTTAGACTTTGGTATAGCCATGAAAATTTAATCGAAGGCAATTATATTTATGATAGCCGCGATATGGTTGCATGGTATGCAAGTCACAATAAATTTTTAAAAAATAAAGCGATCCGCGGTAGATACTCGCTTCACTTTATGTATGCGAATCAAAATTTAGTAGAAAATAACGAATTTACTGGTAATGCGGTTGGTATGTTTTTTATGTACTCAGCTGCCTCAAATATAAAAAATAATCTTGTTATGGATAGCGACGGCGCTTTTGGTATTGGCATTGGTCTAAAAGATGTTTCAAATTTTACTATCGAAAACAATACACTTATCTATAATGCAAGAGGAATTTTGCTCGATAACTCGCCGTTTCAGCCAGGCTCAACGATAAATTTCTTAGGCAATAAAATTTTACACAACGTAGTTGGCGTATATTTTCACGCTACTCAGGGGACAAGTATATTTGAAAATAATGATTTTATAGGCAATATGGATATCGTTGCGAACGACACTCCAGGTGATAAAATGGCATTAAATCGGTGGAGTAAAAATTATTATGATGAGTATGAGAGCTTTGATAGAGATAAAGATGGCTATGGCGATACGCCGTTTATGCATCTATCGTATGCCGATCAACTTTGGCAGTACTATCCAAATTTGCAGTTTTTCTATGGCTCAAGTGTCTTTAGTATCTTAAATTTTTTAGCCAAACTCGCGCCATTTTCTGAGCCAGTAAAGCTACTTGAAGATAGCACGCCAAGGATAAAACCACTTGATACTTCAAAATTTAACGCGTTAAGGGCAAAACGTGGATAGAAGAAAATTTATAATCTTAGGTTCAGTCGCAGCTGCCGCAGGATATGGCATAGGTAAAATTTTGCCAAAAAGTAGCGGCGATAAACTCTATCTTAGACCACCAGGTGCGGTTGATGACTTCGATGATCTTTGTGTCAAATGCGGTCAGTGTGTGCAGGTATGCCCTTATCACAGTATAAGTTTGCTTGATATAAAAGATGGATATTCAAATGGTACAGCATACATCGATCCTAAAAAGAGAGGTTGCTATTTATGTGATCTTTTCCCATGTGTGCTTGCCTGTCCAAGTGGTGCGTTAGATCATGCTACAAAAGTTGTTGATGATGTGAAAATGGGCGTTGCTGTCTTGAGTAATGCAAATGCCTGTATGTGCCTAAAAAGAGAAAAACTAAGCGAAGATAGCGTTGAAGATTTGCTTGTTCGCAAAGTTTATAACGATAGAGAAGAGGCAGAAAAAGATAAGATAAAAGGCAAAATCGGTCAAATTTGTGACCTTTGTGTCAGTATTTGCCCAGTTGGCGATAGTGCAATAGTAATGAGCGAAGCAAATTTACCACTCATAAAGCATGGCTGTGTTGGGTGTGGGGTGTGTGCTGAGGTTTGCCCTGTAAAAATTATAAATATTGCCCCAAAAATGAGTTATGATGAAATTTATAAGGAGAAAGAATGAGATTAATAATGTCTTTAGTGGCTGCTGCTTTGCTATTTGTCGGCTGTGAAAAGAGCGATGACAAAGCGCAAAAAGCAGCTAACGAGCAACCAATAAATGTAGCCACGAGTGCTAGCATAAAGGTTGAAAAAAAAGAAAATAACCAAAGCACAAATAAACAAAATGACTTCATAAAATACGATATGCACGGTGAAAAGAGCGTAAAATTTGGACTTGAAGATAATAATGTAAGCCGTCAAATCGGTGCTTTAGCAATGGTAAGAACCCCTCTTCAAACTATAAATTTAAGACTTATAAAGGGTAGGCTTAGCAAAAACTTCATTACAAAATGTTCAGCTTGTCACGATGATTACGCAAATGGCATCATCGGGCCATCACTTTTAACAAAAAGTGAAAATGAAATTTATACAATGATAAATGCTTATAAAAATAAAGAGAAAGTCAATGTCTTGATGCGAGATCTTGTTAAAAAAATGGATGATAGTGAAATCAGAAATTTAGCTAAAGAAATCAGTGATTTTAATACACAATTTAGGAGCAAATAATGAAAGTAGGAAAGATTATAACCATTATTTTAGCAGTAGCAATTTGCGGTATCATGGTGTTTATGTTAAGCCAGACTCCGCCTAAAAAGGAAAAGGTAGCAACTAATGCTCAGCCAAAAGTAGAGCAAAATTTTACAAAAGAGCAGCCAAAGTCTAGTGAAGAATTTGCTAGCGAAGATGAGCTAAAAAAGGTAAAAGAGCTAAGTCTAAGTGTGGCTAAAGTGCACAATGAAGGCGTTAGCAAGCAATATCTAACAACTTGTGCCCCGTGTCATGGTGCAAATGCGAAAGGCATCGTAGCTCCTGATATAACACACCTAAGTAAGGATGAATTACTTAAAAAACTGGCTGATTATAAAGCTGGTAAGGTGCAAAACTCACTTATGAAAGGGCTACTTACAAATGTTAGTGATAGCGAGCTTGAAAGCCTTGCAGATGAAATTTCTAAATTTAAAAAGTAAAAATGGACAAATATAACACTCGTGCGACGATTAGAAATGTAAGCTTTCTAAGCACGTTAATCACAACTACAAAAGATGGCAAGAAGCGTCCTAGTATACGTTTTTGGCGCATTTTTACCATTATTTTAGTCCATCTTTTATTTGTACTTTCATATAGAGTTGATATACAAATTTTAGAAGGTGACATCAGCGCCTCAAGGATATTTGGTTTTCACTTGGCAGATGCTTTTATGAGCCTGCAAGTATTTCTGGCGACGCATGAAATCCATGTAAATTTAATAATTGGCTCACTTAGTATCTTGGCGTTTTATATCATTTTTGGCGGTAGAGGCTTTTGCTCTTGGATCTGTCCTTATTCATTAATAAGCGAAATAGCTGAGAAGATCCATGAGAATTTACGCGCTAAAAAGATAGTAAAACCACGAGTTTTTGATACAAAGTGGCGATATGTTTTTACCATTTTATTTTTAACCCTTAGCTTTGCTAGTACAAGCCTTACATTTGAAATTTTTAATGTTGTTGGGATTTTTTCAAGATTTATTATCTATGGCTATTTTCATGCTATTTGGTTCGTTGTAGCTATGCTTATGGTTGAAATTTTCTTCTCACGTAGAGCTTGGTGCAGGTATGTCTGTCCTATCGGAGCGACTTACTCGGTGCTAGCTAAGCCAAATGCCATAAAAGTTAGCTGGGATAAAGAAAAATGCGATCACTGCTTAGTTTGCACTGATGTTTGTCTAGTGCCTCACGTACTTTTTATGACAAAAAAGGGAGCAAAGCTTGATGAGAGCAAAAATATCTTTAGGATAGCTGGTGCTGATTGCACGCTTTGTGGTAGGTGTATTGATGTGTGTCATCAAGATGCACTGAAATTTGACAATGGCTTTAAAAAACTCATATAAGGAAAAATTTTTGATAGATATAAAAGAAGTAACGAAAATTTTTGGCTCGCAAAGGATACTTGACAATGTTAGCCTAAACGTAAAATCTGGCGAAAAAATAGCAATACTTGGACAAAATGGAGCTGGCAAAAGCTCGCTCATGCGTATCATTTTAGGCGAGTTTATCCCAAATAGTGGAAGCATTGCAATAAATGGTGTAAATACTCTAAAAGATAGAAAAGGGGCTTTGAAATTTATCTCATTTGTACCACAAACCCCACCACCGCTTAAATTTAATCTACGTGAGCTTTGTGAGTTTGTTTGCAAAAGCTCAAATGTAAAATTTGAAGAGATTGAGCAATTTAGCAAACTTTTAGAGCTTGATCTGCATGCAAATTTAAATAAACCATTTTATAAGCTCTCTGGTGGCATGAAACAAAAGATGCTAATAGCCATCGCATTTGCTAAAGATAGTGAAATTTTGATGTTTGATGAGCCAACGGCAAATCTTGACGTGAAAGCAAGGCTTTCTTTTAAAAATTTACTTGATAACTTCACGCAAAACAAAACACTTGTTTTTATTTCACACCGTATCGATGAGATAGCAAATTTATTAGATAGATGCGTCTATATGGATCTTGGCAAGATAATTAAAGAAGAAAATTTAAGGAGCAAGAGTGAATAATCTTTTTTTAATAGCAAAGCTTGATGTAAAAGAGTCTTTTCGCTCAAGATGGTTTGTGATATATGCTGCGCTTTTTTCTGCTTTGATGATAGGATTTTTATTTAGCGGTGTGACTGACTCACGTGTGCTCGGCTTTTCTGGGCTTACTAGAGCACTACTTTTGTTTATTCAAATTTGCGTCATCATTGTGCCTATTTTTATTCTCATCTCAACTGTAAGAAGCATAAATCAAGATAGAGATACAAATTTGCTTGAATACATCCTTAGCTTCCCACTAAGCCTTAGAGAGTATTACTTTGGTAAGGCACTGGGCCGTACATTTGTTGTTTTTGTACCACTTTTGTTTGCTCTTTTACTTTGTGTTGTTGTTGGTCTTATAAAAGGTGTTGCGATACCTTGGGGTGTATTAGTACTTTATTTTGGACTACTTTTTAGCTTAAGTATCATTTTTTTATCGCTTGGATTTTTTATCTCAAGCGTGATTAAAAATCAAGAAACTGGTCAAGGTGTGGCGTTTTTACTTTGGCTTATAATGCTTGCATTTATTGATCTAGCATTAATTGGACTTCTTATGCGAAGCTCGGTTGATGAGTATGTCATTTACGCTATTGCTATACTAAATCCGATAGAACTTTTTAGGATAGCAGCGCTTAGTCTTTTTGATCCGAATTTAGCGGTTATTGGTACTGCATCTTATTTTATTTTAAGTACCTTTCCAAAGGCGACATTTGTAGCTTACGCGATTATTTATCCGCTCTTACTAGGCATTATTTTGCTAGTTTGTGGCTATTTTGCCTTTAGTAAAAAAGATTTGGTTTGAGATTGTTTTTTGTTAAAGAAAAGTTGGTTTTAAATTTAGACGAAACTTGTATTATTCTACTTGTCCAACAAGAAACCTCCTTTTTGTAATAGCTCCCTTTCCCCCAAAGGGGGCTAACTTCTTCCAAGGAAATTTATGAAAAAATCCATTTTATTTTTAGCATTTGCTCTTTTATCTTTGAATGCGAACTGGGATATAAATGTACAAGAGTGTATTAATAAAAGCAACACTAAAGCTTGCGAGAGCTTTACAAAAAGCTTTCAAATGAGTGTGAAAATAAAGATAAAATTTCTTGCTTTATCTATGCAGATATGCTAGGACGCGGCCTTGGCGTAGAAAAAGATACACAAAAATCTTTTGAGATATTTAAATCGCTCTGTGATGATGGCAGTAGTGAGGCTTGCTATGAGCTAGCGACAAAGTATCTTCAGGGAAATGGCACTGAGCAAAGCTTTGATCTTTCTGCAAATGCTCTTGATAAAGCTTGCAAGATTGGCAGTAAGCGAGCTTGCAATGTATTAGAGCTTGTGCCTAAAAGTTAGCTATTTTAATTTTGTACTTGCACTAATTAAAAGAAATTTCTTAAATGTAGCTTCTTTAAAGTTAAATTTACTTTAGTATTACTTGGAATTTCTTTTTTATTAACTAAAAATTTTATTAAAATTTATGCTTAAATAATACTATTTCATCGTCCTAAATGGACCCTCCTTTTTGTAACTGATAAGTCTTTGCTTCACCCTTTTCTGGCTTTTCGTATAAACAAAGAGGAGCTGTGTATTTTTTTAAAACTCAAATCTGTTTATTTTTTTCAATTTCCATTCTATAAAAATTTTTCTTTTCTGGAATCATAATTGATAATAGTTTTAAATATTATCAAAGTAAATTTTGTGTAAGATTGCGAGCCATTATCAAAACCTACCATCAAAAGGCTTTAAAACAAAGTGAAATTTCTAAATCAAAAATTTTTTATAAAGTACACACTTATTTATCTCTTTTATTTTTCATTCCACTTGCAGTAGTTTGTTTTAGCGGTGCGATCCTTGTTTATAAAGATGAGCTAAACAGCCTTCTTGCCCCAAATGTCGTAAATGTAAATTTAAACAAAGAAAATTTAAGCAAAAGGATCAGCTTTGATGAGCAAAGAGAGATCATCGCAAGCGAGCTTGACGGCTACGAGATGGTCGGCATAAATATCGATGCAAATCCTAAAAAACGTGACAAAATTTGGTTAATTGAGCACAATGACAGCCAAAAAGAGTGGAAATTTATCTATTTTGACGCTTTTAGCGGTAAGATAAAGAGCGAGCCACTTGCACATGATGAGGGATTTTTTGGAGTTTTAACCGAGCTTCATGAGTCGCTATTTCTAGAAAAGAGCGGTCACATTATCCTTACTCTAACCGCTATTTTTACGTTTTTTATCTGCATAAGTGGTTTCGTGATTTATAGAAAATTTTGGCTGACACTACTTAGGCTTCGTGTAAATAGGCTAAATATTTTTATGAGCGACATTCATAAAATGATAGGAATTTTTTCTACGCCTATTTTACTGCTCATTTGCATAAGTGGTGTTTGGTGGGAATTTCAAATGGCACGCATGCCAGAGTTTAAAAATGACTTCGTTATAGATGCAAAAATTTACAACAAAAGCCTATCTCTTGACGAGCTGGTAGCCCGCTCAAAAAATGATCTTGCTGGCTTTGAGCCACACTTCATCTCACTGCCTTTTATGCAAGGAGCAAACATACGCCTTTTTGGCTATGTAAAAGATCAAAATTTCTTGCATAACGAATATTCAAGCATATTAACTTACGATAAAAATAGCGGCGAATTAGTAAGCATTTTGGACATAAAAAATGCAAATCTAAGCGAAGAAATTCTCTCAGCATTTAGAAAATCGTACTTTGGTAACTACAACCAAATCACAAAATTTATCTGGTTTTAGTCGGCATTTCACCGCTTATTTTGAGCATTTCAGGGCTTTATTTGTGGATTAAAAGAAATTTTAAAAGGAGAAAAAATGAAAAAAATTTTAATTAGTTTGGTTGCATTAAATCTGATGCAACCTCAAATTTTTGCTAGCCAAAGCGATAAAATTTTAGAAGTAATTGATGTCGTAGAAAGCGAGCGAAGAGACGATGCGAACTACTTTGCAAAAGAGCTTGTAAAGAGCACAACAAGGCTAAATTTGACCTCTCGTCAAACGCCCCAGTCGCTAACTGTGCTAACAGAGGCTAGGCTAAAAGATCAAGGCATCAAGGACTATCAAGTGCTTCTTAGAAATATCCCAGGCGTCACGCTAAACAAATGGGACGAGCGCGTATATCCAACAGCTCGTGGCTTTGCGATAGATTATTACTTGCTTGATTCGATGCCTAGCTTTGGTGGCTTTAGCCTTGGCGCAAATGATATGAGCTTGCTACCTTATGAAAGAGTTGAGGTGGTAAAAGGGGCAAATGGCCTACTTGCAGGCGCTGGCAACCCAGCTGCAAGCTTAAATTTCATAAGAAAAAGAGCAGACGCAAAAGAGCTTAAAGGAAATTTTGGCGTAAGTGCTGGCTCATACGATAGATACGGCTTAAATGGCGATGTGCAAACGCCGGTAAATGAGAGCGGAAGCGTTAGAGCGAGGCTATCTTTTATGCATGAGAAGTCGCACTCTTATATGGATTATTATAACCGCAAAAATAGTGCGATTTATGGCGTAGTAGATAGCGACATAGGCGACAATTCATGGCTTAGTCTTGGTACGTTTTACCAAGAGTTAAGACGTCGTGGTGTTAGATGGGGTGGTATGCCAGCATTTTACACAGATGGCTCTAGGACAAATTTTAGTAAAAATGAAATTTTCTCTCAGCCTTGGACTAGGTGGGATATAAAAACGCTTGATTTTTACGCTGATTTTAAGCACTACTTTGAAAATGAAGCGAGCTTAAATTTAAGCTACTCATTTAGACGGGCAAACACTGACTCAAATTTACTCTACTACGGCGGGACGGTAAATTTAGACGGCACTGGCAATATAGGCGATCTTAGCGCTTATGCAAACAAAAGAGAGGAGAATATCCACAATGTCGATGTATACGCAAATATCCCTTACGAGATAGCAAATTTATCTCATGAGTTTGTCTTTGGTGCGATGTATAACAACTATAAAAAAAGTAGCGATAAGGTAAGTAGCTACTGGTTGCAAAGGACTACACCAGCAGGGCTTGCTTATACGGCTAGAAGTAGGATAGACTTTAAAAACTTACACCTTGATGATCCAAAACTCCCTTACGTAGATCAAAACAATAAAGACAAAACGATACAAAAGGCATTTTACGCGGCAAATAAACTATCAATCACTGATGAGCTTAAATTTTTGCTAGGTGCTAGGGTGAGCTACTACAAATACGAGATCGAGGGCGGCAAAGATAATAGAAATTTCACAAATGAGATCACGCCATATCTTGGCGTCACTTACGACATCGGGGCAAACCACACTCTATATGCTAGCTATACGAGTATATTTAAACCTCAAAGTGTAAAGGACGCAAATGACAAGTATCTTGATCCGATCCAAGGCAAGGACTATGAAGTGGGCATTAAAGGCGAGTATTTTGACGGGGCACTTCAAGCAAGTCTTGGCATCTTTAAGATCGTGCAAGATAAGCTTGGCATAAAGACTGGCAGGAAAAATCCAGCGACAAATGCCGATATATATGAAGCTGGCAAAGGCGTCACAAGCAAGGGTGTCGAGCTAGATCTAAACGGCGAGATCACTAAAAACTTAAGCCTAAGCTTTGGTGCAACGCACTTTAACGCAAAAGATGCTAATGGCGAGAAATACGCCACCGACTCATCAAGAAGCACGGCAAATTTATTTGCAAAGTATGAGATCAGAGACTTTAGAGTAGGGGCTGGAGCTATGTATAAGAGCAAAATTTATACTGGCAAAGGCGCAGATGAAATCACGCAAAAGGGCTACACCTTGGCAAATTTGATGTTTGGATATAAATTTGCCAAAAACTTTGACGTGCAGCTAAATATCGACAATCTTTTTAACAAAAAATACTATGAGGGCATTGGTAAAAATAGGATGGTTTATGGTGACCCACGCACCTTTAATCTCAGCTTTAACTACAATTTTTAATATAATTAAATCACCAGCCAAATAAGCTGGTGATAAATTTCAACTCCTAAAGTATATAATTAGAAAAATATATTTTAGGATGAGTGTCATGTTTAAAGTAGAGGTTATTTATAAATTCTGTCTTGTTTTAGTTCTTATTTTAGGGCTTTGTATGCTCGCATTCTCTGGTGTAAATTTTGCGCTTGGCGAATATAATGAGTATCTATTAAATGCCCATAAAATCGCAGGTTTTTTAATATTGCTTGCTGCAACACTTCACGTTATAAATCGTAGAAAGAAGCTAGTAAAACTAATAAATGAAACAATGGATGTGCTAACGCGCAGTAAAAATCCAAGTATTTGCAATATGGACCGCATCATCGCCTCACTCGAGCCATATAGCATAACTGAAATTTCGCAAATGTTAGGCTTTGACGAGGCTATTTTTTGCGAAACTTTACGTAAAAATGGGGTTAAATTTAATGACGCCAGCCAAACTCTACGCCAGATCGCGCGAATGAATGATGAAAAGATATTTTTCGTGCTAGTTCTTATAATCGAGGCGAAATTTGGCAAGAGATTTTGTGGTGCGGTAAGTTGCAATGTCGGAAGAAAATTTTAGTGCTCGCTATGCGGCTGCCACTTCTGCTCTTCAAGGTCGATGTGATATAAAAATTCCTAATGACCTATTCGTCGATCTTTGGGTCTTTGTTTAGCTCACAAAGCGCCTTTCTTTGCTCCTCTAAAATTTTAAAATACCTCTGTCTTGTCTCGTCGCTGATCTCAAAATTTTCACTCTCAAGCTCGAAATTCCAAACCTCTTCAAGCTTTTGAAATAAAAAATGCTCATCGCCCACAAATTTCTCTTTTTTAAATTTAAGCGAAGCCTGGGCAAGTGCCTTTTTAATCTTGATCCTTGCAAGCTCATTTGGCATGTGGTCGTCAAAGTCTGGAAATTTCGTATTTTTGATGAGTAGTGGCAAGCTTAAGCTCTGAACTACGAGCCTTAGTAAGATCACGACAAACGTTATAAACAAGATGAGGTCTCTGTACGGAAATGGCTCACCCCCCCCGCCATGGCAGGGATAGAAAGCGCCGCAGCTAGCGAGACTACGCCTCTCATGCCAGCCCAGCCGACGATAAATGGTGTCGCCTTTCCTGGGTTGCGATCGTCCGCCACGCTGATAAAGCGCTTCATAAACATCGTGATATAAACGGCGCCATAAGATGCTATAACTCGGATAACAATGAGCACAGCAGTGACCAAAACTCCGTAAGAGATCGCCTCAAAGAGTGAAACGCCACTGCGTTTAAGTCCTACTAAAATTTAAGGTAGGTCAAGGCCGATCATGGTAAAGGCAAGGCCATTTAGCAAAAAGATGAAGTTGCTCCAACTGGCACTGCGTGGATCCTTGTCAAAGCGGTAAAAATTTCATTTTTCTTAGTTGAGAGATAAAGTCCGCCACAAACCACCGCCAAAACGCCGCTAGCGCCAAGCTCCTCAGCCAAAATATACATGATATAAGGCGTTGTAATCGTCATAATCGTGTCGCTGTTTTCGTCAGTTGGCAAAATTTTATGTAAAAAATAAGCCGCAAATGCCACCAAAAAACCAGCTAAAACGCCGCCAACCACCATCCAAACAAAGCTAACAGCCGCCTCATACCAGATAAACTGCCCAGTCGTGACCGCAATTGTGGCGAAGCGAAAGATGATGAGCAAGGAGGCATCATTTAAAAAGCTCTCGCCCTCCAAAATGGCGCTGATCCTGCGTGGGGCTTTGACAAATTTAAGGATAGTTGCCGTACTCACCGCATCTGGTGGCGAGACGATGCCTCCTAGCATGAAGCCAAGGGCGAGCGAGAAGCCAGGGACGACTAAATTTGCTATCACTGCGACTGTTGCTGCGCTTATAAAAATCACGATAAAGGCAAAACTGCTGATCATTCGGCGCCATTTAAAGAGCTCTTTTAGCGAGTTTGCCCACGCAGTCTCGTAAATAAGCGGCGGTAAAAATATGATGAAGATAAGCTCAGGATCGATCTTGATGCTTGGTAAATTTGGCACAAAACTAATGGCTAGTCCGCCAAGGACTAATAGCGCAGGATAGGCGATCTTTAGGCGGTTTGAGACCATCACCAAGGCGATGATGATAGCTAACAGTGCAAAAAATAGTAGTAAATGTTCGATCATTTTGTCTCTTTTTGGGTTTAATAAATTTGCATTAAATTTAGGAGATTTCAGCACTTTAGGTTTAAATTTTTAGTCGTTTCGGATTAATTAGCTTTATATAGGCTTAAAATGTGTGAGAGTAAATTTATCTTGGTAGAGCAAAAGCTCCGCCAAGATAGTTTTGGTGTTAATTTTGAGCAGCGTAAAATTTAGCTACCTCACACAATTTTTCAGAATAGGCATAAATATCCTCGATCCTATCAAGCTGAAATCTTGTTTCGTTTTTTTCGCTATCCATTATGCCTATTTGTTTTTTATTGTCAGTGAAATATAGTCTACATATTGGCTTTCGGTTATTATCATTAAAAAATATTGCAAAGTAAGACTGAGCATCTCTATGTGTTATATTCTCTACGTTTGTAACCGCTGCCAATATCGCCCTAACAATGTAAAAAGCGTCTAACTCCTCTTGTGTGGTTACGATCTTGTTTTCGTCTTCTTGAGATGGCAAAGGCTCGGCTTCTTTCTTTGTTTCTTTATCTAATGCTGACGTCAGTCTATCCCTTACCATATCATTTATGCGTTGAGCAAAAACCGCTTTTAATAATGGTGTAATTTGGTCTATTCTTTTTTCGGTAGCTACCTGATCGCTTATTTTCTTAAAAAAGAACGCTGTAAATTCACGACTAGGGTTTTCAATCTCTGCCGCTACGATTTTATCTAGTTCGTTAGTATATTTTAGGTTGTTTGCTGTATTAAAAATATTTTCTAAGTCAAAATTCTTTTTATGAAATTTCTCAAGCTCAAGCACTTGTGTATCTTTTATTTTCGTCACATCAAAGCTTAAAAATGGCGTTGTGTCCATTATATTTTTTTCTTCTAAGTCGGTATAAAATTTATAATCACGACCATTTGTCAAAATCGCAAATTTAGCCTTGCTGACATTAAAGTATCTAAGTAGCTGTGACTCGTTTTTGGCGTTAAGCTCCGCCCCTATCTTTTTACACTCAATTAATAGTACTGGCTCGTTGTTTTGAAAAATAGCATAGTCTATACGCTCGCCTTGCTTTGTGCCAATATCTTGTGTGTATTCTGGCATTACTTCTAATGGGTTGAAAACGTCGTAACCTAAAGCCCTAATAAACGGCATTATAAAAGCATTTTTTGTCGCTTCCTCTGTCGTTATACTTGCCGCTAATTTTTCTATATTAGTGGCTATCTCTTTTATTTTTAACTTTACTTCATCCATAAAATACCTCCTATTTTTGCTATTTTAATAAATAGTTTGCTTGTTATTTTAACAATTAAAGGTAAAGTGTGGGTCAAATTTAAGAGCTGTAGATGCTATTTAATGGCGGGTAGAGAGAGATTCGAAAAATTTGATTTTACTCTATAAATAGGCTATTTAAAAAATAGTAGTCAGCCAAAAAGTCAGCAAAAAGGATATTTTTTACACTTTTTCAGCTCTATTAATCCAGCCTCTTTCGTATCTAGCCAAAGTTGGATTAGCTGAAATAATAGCCCTATAATAAGCTATTTCTGCTCGGTCGTAGTCCTTGTTAAAACTCACTTCATTATACGCATTTATCGCAGCTAGAGTATTAGCGCCTAAAACGCCATCCATTGTAACACCCACAACCTTTTGAGCTGCTTTAATGGCGTTTTTGCACCCAGCATTTACGCCAAATATAAACATTTCCACCTGCTTTTGGTAGCTATTTATCTCGTCTAGCCTCATAACGTCCCAATAATTAGCCTTGTAAAATTTACCAACTTGTACGACTAGGTCATCATCATTATATAACGCAACGCTAGCTTTTTTAAGATCACCGCATGCGTTAATAGCTGCCCGCACTTGCTCCCACCCTTGCCATTTTGGGTTAGCTGCCTCATAAATCCCCATAAATGTTAAGCCTTTTTCATTTGGGTTTTTATGTAGTGTGTTTTCGGGGCTATTAAACTCTAGGCTCATTAATGTATAAAATGCATTAGTAAAGTTTTTCATTTTTTAATCCTTTAAAAGTGTAAATCTTTTGGCGGCTTTGTAGAAAAATCATCATAACCACCACCGCTAAAGCTCTCTATTTTTTTATCGATAGCCTTATCAACCACGGCACTTATCCACGCAGTACCGCGCAACGCAAAAAAACCACCTATTGCAAGGCTAAAGCGATCCTCTTTCGTAAAAAAAAGCGCAACTTCGTAAAAAACCCAGCAAATAAACATAGAACTTATTGTGCTAATAAATGAATTTATGATTGCTTTGCCACTATATAATGGCTTGTGTGGATCATTTGCAAGGCTTAGTATGCCACCGATAATCCCAACAACGGCAACCCAAAAATAAAAGCCTAGCTGGCTCAATAAGTCATCCATTACTTCCAACTCTCTTTAAAATTTAAATGTAAAAATATACATTATCACAACGGATAAAATTATCTCAAAAACAACCATTTTGTTAAACCAAAACGCTTTAGTCTTTTTTATGATCGCTTCCATTTACACACCCTTATGCTTTTATTGTTTATCTCTTTTTGCTTCATACTTTTTTATATCCTCTAGCTGTCCTATGCACTTCTCATAACCGCTATAAACATCTATTAGTAACACACCAGCATCGCTTTGGTTTGTTACATTTCTATCAACAATGATAGGAGCTTGTAGCAAGTAGTTTGGTATCTTGTCGTACTTATTTACTACTTCCTTGCTTCCGCAACCCACCAAGCACATAAGAGACACTAAGGTTAAGAGCATTAGACATATCCTTTTTATCCTCATTTAGTACCCTTTCTTTTACTTTATTTGCTTTTAGTTCTATGGCTTGTCTTTGTTTGCTAACTTTTTCTATCACATCTAGTTTGAGATTTATAAGTCTATCTTGTTCGTTTATCTCATCCTTTAGTTTTAGGTTCATCTCATCACTAGCCTTTAGGTTAGCCTTGGTAACGCTTAGCTCATTATCTAAGCTTTGGTATCTGTAACCAAGAAATAGAGTAGTTAGTAGCAAGAAGCCACTAAGATATAAACTAGGACTTAGCATTATTGCCTCCTTGCACCCTCTTAAATGGATTTACACACCATACACTTTTAAGCACCTTTTTATCATCTGCTTCAAGATATGTACTTTTATTCTCTTCGTTCATACCACATATATCCATAAACTTCCAGCCTAGGTATATGCGGCAATACCATTTTGATTTGCCATATCTGATCTCGCGGTAATAACCAAAGCGCTCGCGTCCATCTTTAAGCCTGCAAGTCACTAGGCATTGGGTGCTTTTTGTTCCTTTGTTCTGTGTAGCTAGAGTATCGCCTACGCTTTTAACACTGTTTGCATCTATATCTTCAACCCTGACGCCTAGATACTTCGCGCTAAAGTTTCCTATCCTGTTACGATAGAGCCAACAAAGCCTTGCCCAGTAGGTTCTGTTCTTGCCGTTTGGGAAGTGCTCGTTTTTCCAGCCGTCGTCTCCGTTTATCCCATAGTCGTTCTCATCAAACCACGCCGCCCATTTAGGCAAATTCTCACTTTTCTCATCGCAGGCTAGCAGAGCGATAGGCACTACGATAAAATGCAGTATCTCGACTGGTAGCTCGATAGCTACGTTTTTAAGAATTTGGAGTTTCTGTTTTAGGCTTAGCTTCATCTTTTGCCTCGCTTTGATATTTTGGACTTGCCGGGCAACCGCTCCAAGGGCACTCGCCCTTTTTGTCTAGCTTTGAGCTGCATATCTCGCAGCGTTTAATTTTCTTTTTCATCTTTGTTTTCTCCTTTTTCTAGGGCTTGTTTTTGAGCCAAGAGTTCTTTGTATTCGGCGCGCAAATCCTCTAAAACTGCCGTGTTGCCGATAATTAGAGCATTGCGGATATACTCCTCACACTCCTTGATCTGTGCTTCAAGCTCGGCTAGTTCGCGCCCTTTTTCGTCGATTTCTTGCTCGACTTCCACTCTCACGAGTTTTTGATTTTTTACGTCCACGCTATTTGCGTTTTTGTTTAGACCTTCTCGCCATTCTTCATCCGAAATTTCAATATTAGGCTCCGGTATATCATTGTGAATTTCATCGTCGTAATATCCTAGAAGCCTTTTCGTGTCTTTGTCATAGTGCGCGTATTTCATTATTTCTCCTTTTTAGCATCCGATAGCGATATAGCTACCGGGAAAGGCGCTCACTGTGGAGCCATGGCTAGCTTTTGTACCGTAATAAAATTTTTCTTTGCTAATTGCGTAAGCAAAAGCATTATCCACTGCTGCACCTTGCGCATCTGCATTCCCCGCTATTACGGCCAAAACTATATTAGGGAAAGCTATCGGAAAGGCTCTTTCTCCTGCCACTCCTCCTCCCGTAATCAAGCCCCATTGAAGTATCAGTCCGTTTGGAAGTTTCGTATAGCCGTTTTGAGCTTTAGAGCATTGAAACTCGCGTTCCATTATTAGTCTATCCCACTTTACGGGAGCTTTGACATGGTTCATATGTAATATAGATACCTCTCCGCCAATTCTCCAAATTACATCTTTCTCAGTGCGGTAGCTTACAACTTCTGCAAACGCCCAAGCAGTAGGAGGATTTGAGCCAACTGTTTCTACGTGCCAATATGTCCCATCTGGAATGCTTTGCCAAAAATCCCAAGAGCTATAGTCTCCTGCTGGTAAGAGTTTAACTAGAGTATCTTCTTTTTTGACAAATTGATTTTCGCTCTCTTGCTTGGTGTATGCGTCTATCGTGTCTACCACTCCGCTTTGCGCGTCTATCGAGCAAAGAATTCCCCACGCGCTATTAGCCTTATTGCGTATTTTTAAGAGATGTTTTTTGTTGTTGGACGTATCTAGCCATACCGTACCGGCTTGAGCCGACGCCGGTTCTAAATTCCCGGCGTTGCTGCTAGCTAACGCGGCTAAGATTTCGTTAGCCTGTCTCCTAAATTCTAGCCCTTGCAAATTTGCGCCTATTTCGTATTTGCTCGTTTGCATCAATATCCTTTCGCTATGTAATTAAATTCTCGCCTCACGGCCGTTCCTTTTTTATCTAAGATTTTTATCATAAATCCATCCTTGCTTTGGTTTGTTAAAACGGCATCGTCGCCGACTAACGCGTTTATTATCGTTATCTGCGCTTTAGGGGAGACGCTAAAATTATTTTTATAACTGATTAAAATATCGCCGCTCTCGTCGCTAAACGCCGAGCCGCTCTCTATAACGTCGGGCATATCTACTATTACGCTCCAGCTTCTTATAAGCGGCGTTACTAGCTCGTCGCGCGTAGTTAGCTTTAATCTAAATTTAAAAGCCTTGCCTACGTACCGCCCGTCTTTAAAGTCCCTAAACTCGTTAAAGCTTACCCCGTCTACGCTTGAAGAAATTTCTACCGCGACGTCGAACGCCCCGCCGTTTAGCCCGTCGATATTTTGGGACAAATCTACGTTATCCAGCAAATCGAAGTTAGAGTTTAAACTAAGCCCTATCGCGTCGAATGCGGAAGAAATATCGCAAAGCTTAGCGCCCGTTAAATTTATTATTTTATCGCTCTCGTAATAGCCCGTCTTGCTTAAAACTTTTCTACCCCCGCTATAATCTTCGTCGATATTTTCGTCTAAATCTACGTTCGGCAATAAATCGAAATGATAAAAAAGCGGTATATCGGTAGCCAAAGCGAGCGAATTCTCGAATAGCTGCACGCTATCTAAACGACCGCCCCAAGTAGGCGCGTCGATACGTTCTATGACGTTTTGCGGGGCAAGCGTTTCGTCTATTATCAAAACCGCGGCGTTTTTACTCTCGACCTTTAGCCCGTAGGCGTTTATATAAAAAGCTTTTATAAGATAAGTTCCGATCGAGCTTAAGAACGCTCTAGGAGCCGTCCCCGAGTAAACGCTATAAGCGGTTTCGAATTTTAAACCTTTTCGTATTTCGTAATTTTCGCCCGTATCGCGCCAAAAAGCCAAATTCTTATTATCTTCGTAGATACTATTAAAACCCTCTACGTCCGCTAACGGCGTAACGTTTAAATCTAAATTCGCCGCATCGCTTCTTATGCCGCTAGTATCGACCGCGATCACGCTTAATTTAGAGTTTAATTTAGTCTTAGGCATATCGAATCTATTTAAAGCCGTTTTTGCTACCGGCGCGCCGTCTTCGTAAATTTCGAATTCCTTAAAATCTAGCGGCAGTAAATAATCCCAGCTTAAAGCCCAAACGTCCCTTAGCTCGGCCGCTTTTAGATTCTCTACCGGTCCCGGCGGGTAAAGCTTGCCTAAAACCTTATAAATCTTACCCGCGCTATTGCCCGCGCCGTCTTTTACCGTTATTTCGTAGGTTTCGCCCTCTTTGGCTTCAAACTCGAACGCGCTATTAAAGACCTTTATCGTTCGTTCTTCGCTAGCGCTTTTGTAAGTTACGAAATAAAACAGCGAATTGCCGCTCCAAGCTAGAGCTAGCATAGTTTTTATATTTTTGGCCATATCGTATTTTAAATATTCGCTTATTCTTAGATTCCGCACGCCCAGCGACGAATAATTCGTAACGCTTATATTTTCCCTATCGTCGTAAATATCCTCGTTGTATTCTATCGCCGTAATATGGCGCGTAAATTCGCCCGAAGTAGCTATCTTTAAAATTCGGTATAATTTAGAAGCTTTATTAATCTCGCCGAATGCGTAATTATCGTATTTTTTAAAAACGCTTCCGTTTAAATTCAGCCTTAGTTTATTCGGGGCTAGGATTTCTAAAACCTCGAACTCTTTGATCTCGTTTACGTCGTTTTTGATTTGGATAGCGTATTTTACGCCGCCTACGGTATCTAAGTCTCTATCTAAAATAACGAAATCCGCGCCGCTGTCTTCTAGCAACCTACCGCTAAAGCCGTATTGGGGCGTATCATGGCTAACCTTGATAATATCACCGTATCTGCAAACTAAACTATCTTTGTCGGCTTCAAACTCTATTGTTTCGGTTAGATAGCGATTGCAATTTAAAGTAAAGCGTCCGTAAGCCCTAGCCTGAGCCTCGTCCGTGCAACCTACCAGCGTAACGGAGCTTTTATTACTTACGCGCGAATTATCGGCGGCTATTTGCCCGACCGAAACGACAGAAGGCTCATAATCTTTATTTTTGTCGTAATAAGTTATCTCGATAAAATTCGCCCTATCTACCAAAGGGAGGAAATTTTGCTTAAACGTATCGCTTAAGATATTTCCCATACCGAACAAAAAGCTTTGAGCGGGAATTAGCCCCGCTTTTTCTATTATTACGTCGAATTTAGAACCTGCTTGAAGCACGGACGCGCGACCTAGCAAGCTAACCGTATCGAGCGCTTTTCTAACGCTTAATTCGCTATCGAATACGATATTACATTTTAAGCTCTTTTCTTCGCAAAAATTAGCCCATTCGTTAAAACTAGGCATTATGCGCGAACTCTCCACGCCGCTATCTTCTAAAATCTTGCGACAGATGCGAGAAGGGTTATCGCTGTTTGCTGTTACGACCGCGCTAATTCTAGGCGCGCCGCCGTTTAGCTGATCGGTCGCTAACGCCCTAATAGCTAGAAGCGCGGTTTTAGGATAAATAAAATCGTCGCTTACGGTTTCGGTTACGTATTCTAAATAACAATCGCTTGCGTAACGGCTGCCGGTATTAGGCGCGGTTTCGAATTTAGCCCTGATGTTATATTTATTAGGCGGTAAATTATCCGCCTTAAAAACTCGCCTAAACGTGGAAGTCTGCGCGGCGGTTACTACCGCATAGGAAACACCAGTAGGCGGGTAGTCGGCTAGCATTTGCGCTCTAGCTTCTTTAGGCGTCCCCATGTATGTTTTGCCTCTAAATTCGTAAACCGTCCCAAGTTTTAGCCGATGTCTTCTAAAAGGGCTTATATCCGCGGGAACTACGTTTAAAGTTTGCCCCGTTATCGGCGTCCAGTTTTCGCCGTCGGCGGAGTATTCTACCTTCACGTTTACCGAATATCCGTCAAGCCCGCCGTTATCGTTAGCGTAATAAAGCCCGCGCGGGAAAACTAGCGTTACGGATAGGCTCGTTACGAAATTACCGTCCGTTTGAGCTAAAGAGTAAGATAAATCGGGGTTTAGCTTTTTGCCTATATTCTTATCGTAGCTCGTATCGTTAAAATTAGAGATTATATTTTGGTTATTAAGCCCGTTTCTAATCTCGTAGTTTACGCTTTTAAAATTCTCTATCGGCTCGTCGTTTATCTTAATCTCGCTCGCGCTTTTTATTTCGCCGTCGTTTAGCGCGTAAAGGCCGTTAAAATATTGTTTATCGCCCTCGCTGATTATATAAGAAGCGATTAGCGGCGGAGTTATTTTATGCGTCCCGAAAACCTTAGGCACTACTTGAGCCTGCATAGCTTGGTTGGTAGGCTTATTCCAGCCGTAGGTATTGGAGTTTTTAAAATCCATTCTATCAAAGCCAGGCATAGATGGTTTAGGCATAATAGCACTTAATAGCAAATTGCCAGCCACAGCGATACCAGCGGCTAGCGCATACGTTCCAAGCCCAGCGGCCATAGCTCCCGTTCCGCCTATGACGGTTCCTAACATGCCCGCAGCCGCATAAGGTGCAGCGATAGCTATCGCGATAGAAGCCACGATGCCTAGAATCTTCTTGCCGCCTCCGCCTCCGCCTTTAGGTACGATAGCGATATTTACTACGTCGCCGTTTTCAAGCTCGAAAAAGCCGCTTTGTATAACGCTATTTTTAGAAATTACGAGATCGTAAATTTCGTTATCGTATTTTAATTCCTTTAAAATTTCGTCGATATTTTTATATTCTCCGCTAGCTAGTATCATTCTATCTAAGGGATTTAAAACGTTATTGTAGGTTATTATTTTATTTTCGGTCATAATAGCCCTCTATCAGCTTTTCGTAATTAGCTAACCGTTCTACGATAGCGCCCGTTTGCGACGTGGTATGTAAAATATGCTCTTCGTCGATTAAATACCCGAAATGCGTTACTATTTTAGGGTGGTTCATATCGTAACGCAAAGCTACGCATACGCCTTTTTTCTTTTCTACTTTATGCCAATTTTTTGAGATTTCGTCTAAAAACTCGCTAAATACGAGTTTAGCCCTATCGTGCGGAGCGCGCGCCGGCGGTATGATTACGCCGCGCTCTATCTCGTAGCACTTTCTCACCAAAGCAAAGCAGTCCATTTCCTCAAACGGAGCGCCTATTAGATCCCTTATCGTCACTTCTTATACCCACCCGCAATTCCCAAGAATCCGCCGAAGCGCGCCGAATTATTCTTAGCCCTACAGCTAGCCAAGGTTTTATCACAACGAGTTTCTAGTCCGTTATATCCGCACTCCTCGCCTTTAAATTTAAATACACAATAATCCTTATACATCTTGCGCGGCGGATAGCTCATATTAAAGAGATTGCCCGCGCCCAAATTAAAGGTTACGGCCTTACTATCGGAGCTAAAATCGGTAAGCTCGAAAAACTCCTCAAGCACCGGCTCGCTTAAATCTTTGGTATTAATCACGTAAATTTTGGCTTTAATAGTAGAATTTTCCGCGCCGCGCGTTTTTACGTAGTTATCGTAAGAATTTATGTAATTTTGCATAGCTCGGCTAGTGTTATCTATGCTTAGATTAAATTGTGGTATTTCGCCCTTAGCCGTTTGGATTTCGCCTATACTAAAAGGAAACGCCACGAACTCTTCCCCTCTAAAGGTTATATTTTCGCTATTATTTACGATGCGCACAGTAGGTGTTTCTGGTATAAAAATTTCAAGTCCAACCAGTAAGACGCTGTCGGTAGCTAAGGCGTTTAAATCTTTTATCGTGCTTAGTTTCATATCTCTACTATCTCCACTTTTACCGCGCAGTGGTTTTGCATATTATCGTCGGCTTTTAAATCGTCCATCGCAAATACGCAAATTTTAGTTTCGTCCTCCAGCGGATAACGGAATTTAAAAGCCTTCCCTTGATTTTCTACGAAAAAATCTCTTAAAATTTTGAACTGCTCCGCGTTTAGGGCGGGGTAATTTAAACTATACGAGCTTTTAGGCTTAGTCCATTTTTTACGCGTTATCGTATAACCGCCCTCGCTTGAGCTTCTATGCGTAGGATTACGTAAGGTTCTAGATGAACCAACAACTACTGGTGGATAACTAGGATAAGTATTCACGCCAACAACCCCCTTAAAGTTTCGCGCGAGCCTAAAATGTTTTTACTCACGCCGTTTAAAACTAAAGATATGACCCATTCGCCGTCGTTTCGCCTTACCGTGGCGTTAGATACCTTTACGTCCTCTCTGGTTTGATTTATTACTTCTACTTTTACGTTATTTAAAGACGCTCCGACCCGCGCTTTTACGCCTAAGTCGCCGTTAGAAGTCCTTGTTAAAGGCATAATAGCCTCTGGACTACCGCCGTTTTTCTCGCCCATTACGCCGATGTCGGGAACGCCACCTTTGGCGAATTTAAAGAAAGTCGGCTTGCTTACGATTGAGTTTGCGTAGCTATGCAGATCGGGGCTATTAAATACACCGCCTTGTGCCGCTGGAGTAGCATTTAATACACTCGCAAATCCTCCAGCAGGCAAAGCCTGATGCTTTGGAGTAGCCTCTCCAGACATTCCTGGTAACATACTCGTAACCGAATTGATTAACGGCTGGATTATCATCATCTTTACTATTTGCCTATAAATTTGCCCTAAAATATCTTGCGCCAAATCGCCGAATTTCATAAAGCGATCGGAAGAATAATCGAAAAAATTACCCATCGCGTTTTCTAAGCTATTTAAGCCGCTATGCATAATCTGACCCCACGTCGAGGCGTCGAATATTTGTTTTTGATGTAGGGCGTTTTCTAAGAGCATCGCTTTATCGTAATATTCTTTGTTGATTTCGCCCTTTTTCAGCATAGCGTCGTATTGTTCTAAAGCGTGCGCGCGTTCTATTTCTATAAGTTCGATCCGTCTAGCCGTTTCGTCGCTTATTAGCTCCGTTTGGCGTTTAGCTAGATTAAATTCGCGGTCTTTTAGTTGCAAATATTCGTTAATGGCCTTGATTTGTTCTTGCTTGGTTTTTTCTTGCTCCGCCATCTTATTTTTTGTCTCTTCGGCGTCTATCTTTGCTAGTTCGTTTTTTCTATATTCCGCGATTTTATCTGGACTTACGCCGAGCGCCGTCCACTCTTGAGCTTTCCTTGCGACGTTATCTCTTTTTTTTTCGATTTCGCTCATTCCGCTTTGGGCTATCTCTAAAAGCGCTCTGTTTAGGGCGCTTATTTGCTCTTTCGTTTTGGTCGCTTGCGTGCCCGTATTTTTGACGCTCTGCCTAATCCCCTCGAATTTTTCGTTTATTTTCGGTGCGGCGTTTGCCATAGTGTCCTCGGCTATGTCTTTTAGCAGCCCTTTCATTGCGTCTTGGGTTAGGCTGATTTGCTCATCTAACTCTTTGCGGTGTTTCATAAGTCCGTCAGATATATTGGTAGAAATATCTATGCGCCCAAATCTAGTCTCGCCGCCCCACAGGGAAGCTATCGAGTTATACGCCTCCTCTGCTTCGGCGATCATAGAATTTAGCCCGTTAGATAGCGTGGTAGTAGCCGTGTCGATTGCTAACACTATCGCAGTAGGTATTGCGCTAAATACGTTATCTACGGCAAGCCCTAGCCAGATGACCGCCGTTCCCATAAGCTGAAAGCTACGATATACGTCAAGTCCAAACTCGACAATGTCGCTGCGGTTATCCTTTATCCAATCGGCTATTTTTTCTAAGCCCTGCGACATTCCGCCCGTCGCGCCCGCGGCTTCGTTAAACTCTGCCACCAAAAGCGACATTTCAGTCTTTATGTCAGTAAATGCCTTGCCGACGGTTACGGGCATTTGCGCAAAGTCGCTATCTATTCTACTCTTAACCTTCTCAAATGCATTACTTAGAGACTCGGCCGTTAGTTTACCCTCGCTGCCTAATTCGCGTAGTTTGCCGACGTTTACGCCCAAGCCCTCGGCCATATACCGCAAGAGCGTCGGGCTGGCCTCGGCGATAGAGTTAAACTCGTCGCCCCTTAGCGCGCCACTGCCCATAGCTTGACCGAATTGCTTTATAGCCGCCGCCGCTTCCTCTGCGCTAGCTCCGCCCAACTGTAAGGCTTTGGTGAAGCTCGATACCATGTTGTTGGTATCTTCGGTACTTTTGCCAATATTTTTAAGTGCGGGGGCTAATTTAACGTACAGGTCGGTAGTGTCTTTTATATCGGCGTGGGTTTCTCTTGCGATAGCGTGCATCGCTTTTTGTTGTGCCGCAAATTCCGCCATTGAGTCCGTCGCTTTTTTTAGGCGCGAGTTCATCAAGCTCATTTCGTCCGAAATTTGCACAAATTCGCGCACTATCATAGAGCCGGCGACTGCCGTCATAGCCGTTTTTAGCGTGGTAAATGCGCCGGATAGCTGCGAAGCCGATTTCTCGGCTTTTTTCGCTTCGTTTCCTATGCTATTTAAATCGCTTTTTAGCTTGTCCGCGCCCTCAAATTTGGCGCTAACGATCAAGCTAGCAACTTCGGTCATAATTCGCCCCCTTTTTAATCTAGGGTAAATTGTATATGAAATTTAATGGGGCGTTGGTTTTAGAAATTTGGGGTAAAATAATAAAATTTTTATTTTTAGGAGTTGCTATGAAAAAGATATTATTGTTGGCCTTAATGACCGTGTTGGTGCATGGAGAGTGTAGAAAATCTGAAAAAGTAGACAAAATGACAGACGAAACAATAATAAATTTTACTTGTAGCAATTCCTCCGAGACCGGGGCCATAGCTTTTATGGCAGACGAAAACGGAAAGCCGGATCTTCACCCCCAAAAAAACATCAGTAAGGCGGCTGGGGATGAATATAAAATTATATTTGTTGCGCCAAGCCCAATCCACATAGACAAGAAAGTCGGAAAGGCAAACGCTGGCAAAATAAAAATCAGAGTAGACAAAAATAAGGCGTATGAAACCCAAATTGCGCTCTCACAGCCAACTTCAGGGCTTTTGTTTTGGCTAACAAAAGAGCAAGTGGATGAATTAAAAACCGCAAAGACAGTTCTTGTTCAATACCGCGATTACTTACAACGAAGTGTTATTATTGAAATAGATATGTCTGGATTTGATAAATTTTTATAGATAGCAACGATGGATTAGATAGTATTTAGCCCCTTAGCTGGGGCTACTGCTTAAATTTATGAAGTATCGTTTTAAAACTTTTCGGGCTAAATTCGCCTTGATACGGCGCATAGGCTTGCTTGTCGTCGTTATTTATTTCGGTGGCGTAGATACGGCTTAAGCTACGTAAAACCGATACTTCCCACCAATTGAATTTATCGCCCGTTAGCTCGGTATAATTTTTAATATCGTTAAAATCTAAGGCTACCGCGCCAAAGCCGCTATTTTTGCAATATCCTAGCTCGTCAAGCGCGTGTAGTAGATGTCGTCCTTGGGTTACCAAAGGGAACTCGCGCTCGCTAATTTCCGTTTTAGTATAGTAGGCTAGCTGTCTAACGTATAGCGCGAGCTCGTCGCTTACTTTTTTAAAAAATTTCTCGCATTCTCCACAAAACGCTCGACTTGGTTAGCGATTAGCGGATAGGTTTCGTAAATTCTTTTAGCTTCATCGGGGCTGAATTTTAGCTCTTTGCCGTTTTCGCTAATACCGCTCCAATCTACCGTAAGCCCCGCCATAACCTCTAGCGTACTTTGTACGGCGCCTTTATTTTCTTTTACAGTATTCATAAATACCTCGCGCCCTTTTCTACTATGAAAGCTTAACACTTTGATCTTAATGTCAGTCGGTTTATTATTAAGATCTAGTATGGTTAGCTCGACGCCCGTTTCGCCCGCTGAAATATCGAAATTCTTTAAATCCATAACTTACACCCCCTTAGCCTCTATGATGTCGTCTAGGCGCGTTATTTTGATAGTTATCGGTACGCGCACGACGTCGTCCTTTGCGATAGATATGCCAGTTTTGGTATTTATGAACTCGCCCGTGATGTAGGTCGGGTTTTTATTCGCTCCCGTCGCAGGCTCGTCGCTACCCACGATGATAAATTGCTTTCGTAGTTTCTTGTTAAACATCTCGGTAAGCTCTTTTACGCCGTTATTTTGCCCCGCCGCATAAAATAGCTTTAATTCCGTCTCGCTATAACTTATAGCTCCCTGGGATACTGCCGTAGCGTCCTCGTCTATGCACTCGTATTCGTTGGTTTTACGAGTTTTGGTAAAGTCGCCCAAATCCTCTAAATACGCTATACGTTTTGCCGATGTTAGCGCCGTTTTTATTTTAGCCGCATCGCCCAAATCGACGCTAGTGTCGCAAATATAAAATTTAGTAAGCTGGCTATCTGTTACTTTTAGCTGCTCCGCCATTTTTACTCCTTATAAGATTTAAAATAAATAGAAACGGCCACGCCGTAGCGATCGCCGTCAATGCCTAAAATATTAACGCTCGTCGGAGCGGTAATAAAAACCTCATTTTCTAGCTTTACGCCTACTTTAAAAGCTTTTTCGTAAAGCTTCGCGCGCTCTAAAACGTCTTTGACGCCTTTACCCGCGGGGTAGTGTAAGGTTATCTGAAACACGCCGTCAATTTCCGCAATACTATCATCAATTACAGCAGCGCTTGGTTTGGCGGGTAAAAAATGTAGTTGTTGATAAGGCTTGCCGGCTTTTGGGCTAAACGTAGTATTTTCAATGTGCGTATCAATCGCAGGCGTAACCGCTAAAACTGCCTTTTCCAAAGCTTGACGAATTCTAAGCACGTGCCGCCCTTTTTACTATTTGCTTCCAGCGGATAGCGTTGCGCCTTACCATACCTTGCGGAGCTTTTACCTTACTCCACCCCTCGAATTCTATGCGAAAGGCGTAAGGCAAATTGTTTGTAAAATAAAAGGTTTTATCTAGCGCTAGCTGATTGCTTACGAAGCTATTAGCCCTATCTCCCGCCTCGTTTGCGGTCGCTTCTGTTGTCTGCTCACTAGCCGCACCGACGCTAGGAAACCAATTATTTTTTAGCCTACCCGTATCCACTGGCGTGTCGCTGATGATGTCTGAGGTTAGATCAATGACTGATTTTTTAAAGATTTTTAGCACTTTTTCTTGCGCCTTTGCACTAAAGTTCTCTATCTGCCTATCAATCATTTTGCAACTCCTATTAGCTGATGCAGCGCTACGTCCTCGCCGCCCCATACCGCGTCGTTGTATTTGATGGTATAGGAGCAGTGAGGAAACTCTATCACGTCGTTGTTTTGCGGCATAAAAGGTAAAGATTTGGCGGCTATCAAAATCACGTTATCGCCCTTGTTTAATAAGCTTTTTTCTATTAAATTTGAGTAGCTTTTCGCGCTATCGATATACGCCTTTACTTTGTATTCGCTTATTTGCTCGGTCATTCCGCCCGTTTCGGGGTCGTAAATTTGCCCGCTTTTGCGCTTATACGTGCCTACTTTGCCAAATTTTTCAAGCAGTTTAAACGCCGTGTTTTTGGCCTTTTCGTTTAGCATCGTTCTAGCCTCATTATCATTGCGTTTGCAGGTTTTAAAAACGGCTTTAAAAGGCTAGCCACGTAAGCGTATTTGGTGGCGGGGTCTGCGTTTTGCGCGTATTCCACCTCGATACTACCTACTTTTTCTTTGGTAGTTAGCCGCTCAATATCGCTCATCAGCTCGCCTGCGTTTGCCCTTATGGCCAGCTCGCACACGGCGGATTTAAACTTAGCAGGCATACCAAACGGCGAGCGAGGGAAGCTCAAAGCCTGATCGCTTTTTAATCTCTCGCCTTGCCATTTATCAAAATACACTGCTTCTAAATAATCCGTCGCCTTGATAATGGCCGCCTCTTTGTCCGCGCTGCCTAGCCCCACCCACGTTTGGTTGCCGCGTGCCGAAAAGTACTCATCGGCAAACTCGACCGAAACGTAAGCGTTGGCATTAGCTAGCCCCGTGCCGTCCTCTGGTATCATTGCCCTAGCTTCTCTTTTATCGCGGCTTTAGTGCCGTCCGCGTTAGTATATTCAACGCCCAGATACGCCGCTAGCAACTTCAATTCGCCCGCCTTTAATGTATCGAGCCTTGATATTAGCTCATCGTAATCGACTTCTTGCGTCGCGCCCTTTAAGGTCAAAGCGGGCGGGTCTTTTATGCCGTCGCCCTCGTCGAATTTAGCGTCGATGATTGTTAGCCCTCGCTCTTTAGCTAGGGCTTTAACGTCCTCGTTATACTGAAACGTCGGGAATTCTACATACCAAATTTTAGACATTTACCACCTCCTAGTTTTTAGCCGCGTCGCCTATTAGTAGCACGCCTGCGGTATCTTTATCGCTAGCTGCGATCTTGTCCCAGTTCGTGCCCGTGCCTAGTTTTGCGTTATCGGGGCTTTTGCCGCCGTTTGCCGTGCCCCAAGAATAGCCCTTGAGCGATAGCCCAAACGTGTAATCGGCTTGGTAAGTCGTTTCTATACGCTCTTTGCCGTTGTTGGTTTGGATATTTGTGATTAGATCGCCCGCATCGCTTACGATCGCGGCACCAGCCGTCAAGCCTAAAACGTAGTCTTTATTTGGCGTTCCCGCTTTATACAGCGCCGGCGCGTCGGTAACTACTACCCTGCGCCCTAAAATCTCAACGACAAGCACGTTTTCGGCTTTAAATAGCTGTGCGGCGTTTGCTAAATTTTGCCCAATTAGCTTGTGGAATACTGCGCCTCTCATTATATTAGCCGTTATGGCTGCGCTTCTATCGCCGAATTTAGCATACGCGTTGTTTAGGTTGGCCTGGTTTATGCCACCGCTCGCACTTACGTCGTTTACTGCTCCAGCGTTATTGCCGATAGCGCCTACGAGTGCGGAGATGGCCGTGTTTAGCATATCGCTTATCATCGCCTCGCTCATATTTCTTGAAATCACTTCAAGAGCTACGAACGGGTCTTTTTTTATCCACGTTAGCTGCCCCGGCTCAAATACCACGGGGCCAAATCCACCCGCTACTTTAACGGCATTATCTTGCTCTTGTCTTAGAGTCGTAGCTGTAGCTGTTGCGTTGGCCGCATATCTATCTACCCTGCGCTGAGCGGAGTGGATACCCCTAAAAAAGCTCTCTTGCATAAAATCGCCGTCTATGCCCTGTGCGTTTAGAATTATCGTACCGCCGCTAGCCTCGTTAAATTTCTCGATGTCTTGACTTAGCGTCTCGATCGTAGTGCCTGCTAGGTATTCGGAAAATACCTTCATATCGCTTAGTGCCATATTTTCATTCCTTTAAATTAAATTTCTCTTTTATCGCGGCTATTCGCTCCTCGCGAGTGCCGCCCCATTTAGCGCCGATATTTACGTTACCGCCGCCTCCGCTAGCTCCTCCGCCTTGACCCTGAGGCGCTGCTATAAAAGCTTTACCGTCTTTTTGCGCCCACTCGCTCACAAATTCGCTTATAGGCTTATCCGCGATATACGCCTTTAGCTCGCCCTTGTCGTCTTTTAAGCTAGCATTGCCACGTAAAAGAGCTTTGGCTGCTTCTAAAAACTCCGTCTTTACGCCCGCTTTTGCGAGATTATCGCTTAGCCCTGCGTCGATTAGATACTTATTTAGCGATCCGTTAGCGTTGGCTAGATCGGCGTTTAGCTTTTTTGTATCGGTATCGTATTTTTTGATGAGCTTGTCGTTCTCTGCTTTTAGCTCGTCATATTTAGCTTCAAGCTCGGCGTATTTTTCGGCTTCTACCGCGTCACTATTTTTAGCTTTTAGCTTTTTTACCTCGCTTAAAAGCTCTTTGTTTTTAGCGCTCATTGCTTCTTTTTCTGCTTGCAAATCACCGACTTGCTTTTTTAGCTCCTCAATATCCATCCTATCCTCCACGAGAGTTAAATTAAGGCACGGCCTTTGATAGAATAGTAACTTAAATTTTAAAGCGGTTTGGTTTGGTAAAAATATTCTGAAAAAGACCAAATTTGGACAATCCTGCAGGATTTGCAAATTTTGTCATTTTCGCAGGATTTTTTTGAGAGCACGAAAAACAAAAAAGTCAAGAGTAAAATTGACATCAAAAACGATGTATAAAATAAATTTCTTGCGCCGATAAGGATGTAAATTTATAATTTTGCAGTGAGAATATAGTATAATAAGAGTATCAGAGCGATAATGCCTCAGTGGGTCAGAGGAGAAGGCGTAAGCCTCGTTATGATTGGGTTCAACTCCCTTTTATCGCTTTGTATCTTTTTATTGTCTGTGCGTTTGTTTCTAAGCTAATGCAGTGAAAATATGGTATAATCACAATACAGTTAAGGCGAAAGGTCTGACCGCAAGGAAAATGGCCCAGCTTCCTAGCAAAGCATTACCGCCCCGTTTAGCACGCAGTGTTCCTGCGGAGGTCTATCCGTGTGAGGGTGTGGGTGGTCTCACCGCCTTATCTGTTTTTTCTGAAATGCTTTCATATCACTATCCCAACGCTTCTTATTTACGTGAAAAATCACACCATCGGTTGGGTTTATCCCTATGTCTATCATTTTATTTTTGTCGCCGTTTAGCGCTTTGGCTATGATAAAGCCTCCCTTGCGAGATGATGGCTTAACATAATCATAATTTTTTAGCACATCGGCAATAATAGCTTTTACTTCACCTTCATTCTTAAACATCCCATCTTTTTTATGGTGTTCGTATAGATATTTAATCGAGCCCCTAATCTTATCCGTATTTAAATTTATCCGTTTTTTTAGCTCTTTCAGTACTTCAAAATGCTTAACGCTTTCTTTTGAGTATTCCCAAACGCTCTTTTTCTTGGCTAGTTCGCTCAAGTCAATCACGCGCCCCTGCTGCGTGATTAAATCCCGCATAGTAATCTTGCCTTGCATAAATAGCTCGGCTCTGCCTTTGCCTAGCGTCTTTTCTATCGTTTCGGGGCTTTGGGTTTTTAACCAGTCGTTAAACGTCATATCCTGCGGCACGTAGCCGTTCATACTTGACCTAGTGCGACCGCTCGCTTCGTCCATTCCCTCGACGCCTAGTTCATCCCAGCTTTTGGTTACGGGTATTATGGTGCTACGGCAATTAAAATGAGTATTTACGCGCGGTTTGCGAAACGGGAAGTCGTGCCCGATAGGCTTGTAGTCTTTATCCCACGTTAACCCGTCGTAGGCTCTACACAGCGCAGATGTGCGAGTATCTAACGTGGCTTGGTATTTGTAGCATTTTATGACGTCGTCGTTTGCTTCAAAAAAGGCTTGGCGGATTTCGCTTACTATCGCGCCCGCTCCGGTTAGAGCGATAGCGGTAGCGTCACGTTTATTTTTCTCTAAAACGTGCGCTATTCTTTGCGCTAGCATAGGCGTCGTCTCGCCTAAGCTTACGCCTATCTTTAGCTCGCGCTCTAGTCTCTTTTTCTGATCGGCGTTTAGCCCGTTATTCCACGCTTTGACGGTCGCGCCCTCTAGTTGCGCGCTATCTACTATCCGCTCGATGCTACTCTCTGGCAATACACTAGAAAACAAAACAATCCCTGCTAGTTCGTTGTAGTCTAGTAGATGGTCTTGCTCGTTTTGCGCTAGCGTTAAAAAATCTTTACGCAGATCGGGCGTTTTTAGGCTTTGTTTTAGATCGCTTATCGTTTGGGCTAAATTATTCGTTATATTTTTCTTTTTTAAAATTTGAGCCTGCAAATCTGCGATCATCTCATCGTAAAATTTAGCTACCTTTTTACTTAGCCCGTTTTTTATCCGCTCGTGCAAAAGAGAGCGCGCTACTTCAAGCTCGGCTATAAGTTGATTAAACGGCTTCATCGCTCGGCGTTACCTGCGGTGCGGCTTGTTCCAGCTTAGCTTGATAGTCCTCATAGCTTTGTATAGTCTTAGGCATTAGCTCGCCTTTTAGCAGTGCGTCGTAAAGCACTTCATTAGGAATATCTCCGCTTTGGATGCCGGCTATGATTTGGGCTAATAGCTGCGGTTCAATCATCGTTAGGTTATAGTCGGTATTTATCTCATAAATCAAATTCTCACCCGCGATATTCTCAAAAAATGCTATGTCTTTTAAAAACGATACTATGCCCTCGCTAATCGTCGAGGCTACGTTAGTTAGCACCGCATTTTCGCCACTCTTTCGCATTTGCAGCGTTTCGGTAGCTTCAGCCGTCTTTTTCTCGTCAAGCAAAAGCCGCGCGCCTAAAATCGACATCCGCTTTTCTTTGACCGCGATACGGTTTTCAAGCGTAGATAGCCCCGCGCCGCTAAATTCTAAAAAGCCAACCTTTGCGCTCGGGTCGTTTATGACCCAAACGGCAGTAGAGCCTATTTTTAGCTTTTCGCTGCTCTCGCCTTGATAGCCCGTGACGTAAGGCGTAGGCAATGCCGTAAAATGCGTGCCGTGTTCTAAATCTACCTCGCTTCTAAAATGGCCGATATTAATCTTAGCTAAATCAAGCAACGGCGGCTTTTCTACCGCTGTTTTTAAATCGTTCACGTTAAAAAACGTAAAGGGCAGATATTCAAGCTTTTGCCCGTTTGCGCTCGGGTAAATTTCGCTAACTACTTCAAAATTTCCCGCCTTTGTTTCGCTAAACACCCTTTGGCGATAGTAGCCCTCGTGTAAATCAAGCACTCGGTAGCGAGTTTTTATTTTCTCCACAAACTCGTCATTTGTCGGCTCAGTGTAGGTTTCGGCCAGCACTACAAGCGACGTAACGTTTGAGCCGTTTATTTTCGTGGTTTTCCAGTTGATGATATTTTCGGCCTTGTAAAGCGTGGCGTAGGCTCTTAAATTTAACCGCTCGGCTTCCAGCTTGGAGTAGTCCGCCTTTTCAACGCTAGGCAGATCCACAAGCACGCCGCAACGCCCGACGCTTAGGCACTCGTTGGCGATATTTTTGGCAAGAGTTTCTAGCGTGTCATCATCTAGGCTGATATTTTCGCCGATCGTCTTTAACGCTTCGGGCAATTCAACTTTAGGTGGCTTGGCAAACAGTAGCCCGGTTAGCGCGACCTGCGTTCTAGCCGTCGCGTTGTAAAACTCGGCGCGCTCTATGTAGGCTTTGTATTCCTCCGTTTCTTGATCGCTTAATTTAGGCACGTATTTTTCTTTTGCCACCTCGCCCGCTAAGGCATCGCGCATTAGCTGCCATTTGGTTAAATTCTTAGAATATTCGGGATGTTTTGCATTTACCGCCATAAGAAGCCTTTTTTCTTTGCATTCTACTACTAAATGCCGACTACCTTGATTTGGTAATCTCGCGCTGCGATAGGGTATTTATACGCGACCAAATAGCCTAGCGCGTCGTTGTAGTCATCATTTGCTGGGTGGGCGTCGCTTTTTTCGGGTAGCTGGGTTTTATTGTCCCACGCTTGCTGTTCAAGCGCCTTTGTCAAATTTGGGCATTTTGAGACATTGACGAGCAAGCGGCGTTTGTCAAATAGGTTATTTACGCAATTTACGCGGTCTTTAATACTCGGATTTGAGTGATTTACGAATACTAAATGCCCCGCACCTCTTAAAATTTGCGCGTCCGTTTCGCTCGCGCTAGTTTTTCTATTCTGCCCGCTCGCGTCCGGATAAATGATAATTTTATGCCCTTTGTACCTATCTTTTAGTGTCTGAGCCATTGCGTAGGTGTCGTAACTTATGACCTCATCCACCGCGTGCGTGGTTATTACGCCGTTTTTGTCCGCTCGCTCTACGCAGACTATGTTTATACAGCCACCCACGTTAAAGTCCGCGCCGATGTGTAGCGTTTCGCCCTCTTTGATAGTTTCCGTGCTTGCGTGAGTATCGCGGCTAAAATAGCTATACACGGTGCCGCTGGTTAAATTTACGAATTCGCCCTCTAAATACGCCTTAAGCAAATTCTCGGGATATTGCTCCTTTAGCGTGTCGATAAAATCGGGCGGCAGGTATTTATTGTCGGCGGTTTTTGCTTTGATTAGCCGTTTAGCCTCGCCACCTTTTTCTATGAAAATTTGATACGTAGCGCGGAAGCCCTCGGGCGTGGTTGTGATGATAAATTGCCTGGTGTTGCCTGCCCTTAAACGCCCCAATAGCTTCTCGTAGGCTTTTAGCGCGATTTCGGTCTTTGACGTGTCAAACTCGTCGCAGATTATCCAGGCAGCGTTTATGCCGATTAGCCGCTCCCAATTTTCCATACTACGGCATAAAATGGGAGTTTTGGCACCGTTTACGTCCAGGGTAAATACCGCGCTTGATTTGTTAAATTTATACGGCACGCGCCACTCAATGAGCGCGTTTTCTAAGTCGCCAAACAAGATGTCGCGCAAAAGCGGATAGGTAGGCTCGGTTATCACGCCCGCGCAACCGGGGTTTAAAAACGCTAGCTGCAAGGCTTTTCTAACCGCGGCGTAGGTTTTGCCCGCGCCGTAACCGCTCACTAAACCTATAATTTTCGTGCTTGTGTCGGCTAGTAGCTCGTATTGGTGCGGTAGCAGCTTGACCTTTAGTTTACTCATCTTTGATTATTAAAATTTGCGTATTGTTCTGCTGGGCGTTGGTATTGGTTATTTGTGCCGTCGGCTCTTTGCCTAGCACGGTTTCTTTATTGCGCGCCGTTATCCTGCTGTGAGCGTCAAGGTCGGATAAATCCTCGGCAAATTCTAAAAGCTCATTTGCCTTTTGCTGATTTTTAATGGCGGAGTTTTGGAAATAAAGCAGGTGTTTTGTTTTTTCGTCGGCTATTTCGTCTAAAACAGAGATAATATTTTCCCTTTCTTTCCCCTTTTTTTCCGCAATCGTCTTTTTGGCTTCGATGTAGTCGGCGTTCTTGCCTTTTTCCCATTTTTCCTTTTTTGCCCTCTCGCTTATCTTGCTTATGCTTATACCCGTCTTTTGATTTATCTGCGATAGGGTGTATTGTCCGCTCTCAAAATATGCTTTTGCGCGCTCCCATTTTTCTATACTATACGCCACCCGCTCCCCTTAAAATTTAAACTCTAATTGTTCTTTTTTAACCCTACGCGGGCGTTTGGTTTTGTTCCTTAGCTTCGCGCCGCTTTTGTCGTACGACTTTTCAAATACGCTATACGCCTCAATGTTTGCGAAGTCGTCGCGGCTAAAGATAACGTCCGTTTTAGGGATTGTAGCTAATACGGCTTCTTTATATGGTTTCATCGGGTCGGCCTTAAAATCCGCCCGCACGCCCTCCAACGCGTCAAGATATTCGGGCTTATACCTGCCAAATTCTAGGTCTTTATATGCGCGCTTCGGCTCGATGCCGATCTTTAGCGATATTACGCACGCCATAAGACGGAAGTCGTCATTAAAAAACTCCGATAACGCATAAAATTTATCGACGTCGTATTTCAATCAGCGCGTTCTCCCTTGCTCGCTTTTGATAAAATCTATCGCCTCGCCCGAGCCATAGCAAACTTTCGCCTTTGCATATCCGTAGCAGTTGATAGTATCTACCCAATCCTCTTGCTCGTCCGATACTCTGCTTAGGCTCTTTTTTGCTCGTTTCATCTCGACAAATACGATCTTGCTGGGCAAAAATACGAGCATATCGGGAAAGCCTGCGCTAGTCCCCATAGCTTTTAGTTTCTTTTTGTATTGCACGCTGGCTACTCTTTCGTTTGCTACGTGTGTAAAGGGGATTTTATTTACTCGTAGCCAGTTGGCGAAATACATCATTTCGTGATCCTCTAGCGGTACTTGCCCCGTAGCTTTCGCATATGCTAGGGTGTTTTCGTATTTTGGTATCATCAAAACAAACTCCTTACTCCGCTCTTATAAATCATATAATCAGTCTTCCTTTGTCCATTAGTTAAAATTGCTTGTTTCAGGCTGTAACCTTTAAAAACTTCATCACCGCACTCTATCCTATCGTCGACATACGGCAATATGTCGCTATTTTCGCTTGAAAAAAGCATAAACGGCTCGCGCACTAGTCTAATTAGCTTTAAAAAATCTCTTAAGCCCCAAAAGCACTTATATCCTGCTTTGTCCGTTTGTAAATATGGTGGGTCTAAAACCAATACGACCTCTTGCCCGTCAAATTCTTTTATTAATTCCATTGCGTCTTTGCGGACTATCTCTACGCCCTCTAAATAGCCTTTAGCGCTATACTGCGGCACGGAGCCGTTGACCCTCGAAAAAAAATATTTCTCTTTCTTAAATTCCTCCTCGTTATGTGCATAGCTCCCGCCGTAAAACAAAACCGAGCTAAACGTTAGCCAATCGATGTAAAAACCTTTGCTTTTGAAATCATCTAAAATTTTTGTTATTACAGCCTTATGCTCGGGGGCTATTCCTCTACTTTTGCCGTATCCCCCGTAGTATGGATTAATGGCGCGGAAAATTTCGTTGGTTTCGTCTATGTGTGCCAGCCTCTCACTATACCCGTCATAATCGTTGTATATCACGCGAGCGTTCGGATAAATTTGCTTTATGTTGTGACTAAGCAGACCAGAGCCACCAAAAGCATCAATAAAAATTCCGTTCTGATGCGCTCTAAACTCGTCTTTTATAAGCTCTCTAAAATGCTTAATAAAGTTTCTTTTTTGTCCTTGAAATGGCAAAGGGGCAGAGTTATATATCAAGGTTAGCCTCCTTTTCGTCCTTATGCTTCTCGTTCCACTTTCTCATTATTTCAAGCACACCGCTTGCGTCATTACGGCTTACCTCAAAGCTATCAAGTATCTTTTTGTTTTCATCCGCTACCTTTGCGATTATGCTAGCTCCGCTTTCGGTTATTGTTATATATACGGCTTTCATCTCACGCACCAATCCTTTTTATTGCGCCCATTACCATCGCCTTAGCAGGTGATTTTTGCGCCGTTAGCGCTTTAAATTTAGCTACATCCATAAATTTACCGTCGTTAGCTCCACCGATAAAATATACTGGCTCGTTTCCGCCTACGCCGTTAAAGCCGTTATTCGCCTCGCTCTCGCCGATTAGATAATCGGGACAAATTTGCGGGGTTTTCGCGTAAATCTTATAAAGCTTGGCAAAGTCCCACTTTTTAAAATTCTCCCAGTCTTGCCCTTCTAGGTTGCAAACCTTCACCCAGCCACCCCTAGCACGCACTACTGACATTATCGCTCCGTCTTTAAAGCACACGCTGCGATAAGGTCCGTAGCGTCCTATCGCATAAACCAGCTCGTCTAACGCTTTTTGTGCTTTGTCGCCCTCGTCCCCGTTAAGCGCTTCTAAAATTTCCGCAGACGTAGGCATCGTAGGATATTTTCGCGTTTGCCTAACTAGTTTTAGCGCTGCGGCTAATTCGCTCGCCTCGTAGTCCATTAAGTCCTCGAAATAAAGTGCGATAACCGCCGGGCTAAGATCAGCCTTGTAGTATTCGACTATCGGCATAAATACGTCATAAAACTCATTTGTCGTCATAATTTCCTCCTACTCTGTGACCTTGACCGCTAGCTATTAGCTGGGCCTCAAATTCTCTAAAAGCTCGCATCGTGTTTAGCGTACCTTGATTTAGGCCGTGCGGGTTTGTCGTAGCATTGTTTGGCACGTTGCGCCCGCTACCCCCTTGCGTCTTGGGCTTAAACACCCCTTGCCACTCGTTCGCCATCGCTTCTCGTATGCAGGCATTGACGTCTATACCCTCGCTTGCCCACTTAGCCCACTCGCTAAATTTCATCTCGATACCCTCAGTGCTTAGTTTCTCTCGTCGCTCTTTCTTGTAAGCTAGATATTTTTGCCATAGGCTTGGATCAATGAAATCAGGTAGCGAAACGCCCTTAGGGGGTAGGGGGTTAATTGACGGTTCTTTGATGGTTCTACTGACGGTTCTATTGGTGGTTATATTAATAGGGGTGACACCCTTGTCACTACACGGTGTCATACTTGTCACCCTAGGGGTGTCATCAGTGTCACTATGTGATGTCATAGATGTCACTGCCTCTTTTTCGTTTGTCATCATAGGGGGCATCTGTGTCACCCTATCCTTTTCACTCACTATTTTGTATAAATTTGTCCTACTTGTTCCGTCGTTTAACTCTCTTTTTTCTTTTTGTAAAAATCCAAGCTCGGTTAGTTTTTCAACTGCTCTTATTGCTGTTCTTTTTGATTTTGATATTTTTTTAGCTAAAACTTCATAGCTAGGGTAGCAGTAGCCCTCATCGTCTGAAAAGTCAGCTAGTGCCATAAGCGTAAGTTTTGCAGTGCTATCGTCGATTTCCATATTCCAAACTTGGCTCATTATTCTTATGCTCATCTCACCCCCTTTTTTAAATTTCTATACCACTTAGAGCCCCTAGACTGCTTATATATTCGGTTCTAAGTTCGTATTTGCTCTTTTTTAGTATTGCATTGATTTTTGCTTTGCTTACTCTAGGCGCGTGTCTAGCACTAAATTTAGCCTTAACCGTTTGTAAGTCTAAACGATAACCGCAGGCACACTCCATTCTCACTGGATAATCCATTTTTAAAAACATTGACTCTTCTTTACATTTAGGACAAGCTCTTGGGCTACCTAGTTCAGGGTAAATAGCTAATTGGTCTTTTAAATTTAGAAATATCTCGTTAAAAAACTCGGTTTTTCGCTTTTCTATCTTGTACCAAAATATATCGCGCCTTTGTCCTGCTGGGATATTCAAGCTTTCATACAAGCTCCAGCCCCCATGTCGACGTTGATTACAAAAGTGGCGACGCACATCTTTAAAGTGCTTCTTTTCGTATTGGTTTTCGTAAAGTCCGCCATGTTTGGCATAAATGCGAAAATTAGGCGTATCTTTGCCTTGCTTGCCTACAAAATTTTCTACGCAGTTCTTGTGGCGTGACACAAAACGCACATTTGAGGGCTCATAATCTCCATCTGGATCTATGCGATCTATCGTAAGCCCCTCCTGCCCTTTGTTTTCTTTAAGCGCGAAAAGATAAAAGCTAGTTGGATTCTTCATCCACTCCTCGCAGATTTTTATACCTCTAGCACCATAAAATTTATAGTCTTTGTTTTTAGGATCGTTGCAACGCCTCTTCATATCTGATAGTCGCCTGCGTTCTCTTAAAATTTGCTCTTTACTAAAGTCACTTAAATTCATGTTTTCATATCCTAAAGTTGAAGTAATTTATCAACTCAAATAAGATGACGCCAGCTACAAACGATGTGATCACAAGCTCTATACTAGGCATCACGCTATCCTTTCAATAGCTTTTAAAATCTCTGCGCTATGTCCTGATATTTCATCTTTTTTAGTGCCTACAACTCTTAAATAGCTCTCAGCTATTAGCTCATTTACTCTGCCACACACTCCGCACTCTTTAAGCATATACCAGCGGGCTATCTCTTGTCTTGTAGCTCCGTTTGGGTGTGCTTTAAATAACTCATAAATTTGCTTACGCTTGCCATTTAAAAACGGCTTGATTTTTTTATATGCTTGTCTTGATGTTTCTGCTATCATTTTTACGCTCCTAACCTAAAATCTTTATTTTTTGTGAGCTTTATTTGTTCGAAAATCATTTTTACGACATTGACGCTCATCGCGTTGCCCGCTTGTTGCCCTGCGATTGAAAAGTCTTGGCAAGGGCTACCGCCGATCAAAATATCTATTTGCCCAGCATAAGCTTTGGCGTCAAGATCGCAAACGTTCTCGTAAAAAACTGCCGGGACGTCGTGATTGGCTAGATAGCTTTGACGCGCGAATTTGTCTATCTCGCAGGCAAATATCGTCTCTACCTCGTCAAATACTTCGCGAGCGGCAAACTCGGGCGCACCGATACCTGAAAAGAGAGTGGCGAGGGTCATTTTTTAGCCTTTTTGAGTTGTTTGGCTTCTTGTTCAGATAGCCATTTAGGGAATTCTTTACCCCATTTATCAAATGGGACAATCCGCCTATTACGATCTCTAAAATTTGGGTTTGGCTTTCTGTTGCCATTCATAACGCTTCTAGGCATTGACGTTTTGCCATACTCTTCCAATAGTTTTTTTCTAATAGTTTCTCTTAAATTTTTCATACGCCAATGATACAATACGTGTCTTTATATTTTTCTTAAAAAGAAACCAAACGTGTTTTTATTTCTTGTATAATGATACAAACAGTATCTAAAAGGAGACGTTATGGCGTTGGCTGAAATACTCAAATACTATTTGAATAAAAGTGGTGACACGGCAAAAAATATTGCCGAAGAGTTAGGCGTAACTAGAGCAGCTGTAACTAATTGGAGCAACGGTGTAAGAAGTCCAAAAGACGCAGCTCAATATAATGCTCTATCTGATCGCATGGGAGTTCCAGTTGACAAGCTACTGGATGATACTTTTTTGGAAGACCACGAAATAGCAGGGCTTTTTTCTGATGATATTAAAAATAAAAAATGGCAACTTAAAAGAATTAAAAATTTAATTACGATTAACTATTATGAAGACGTTGAAGCTTCTGCTGGCTACGGCGTAGTTAATGCAGAAATAAAGCCATTGCAAGTAGATGTAAGTCCTGAATTTTTAGAAAATGTCTTATCTATTCCTCACTATGGTAATATTGATGTAATCAAGGTGCGTGGCGATAGCATGGAGCCTTTTGTGAGTGATGGTGAAAGGGTAGTCATAGAGCGCGAAGCAGAACCAAAAAATGGGGATGTAGTAATAGCAAACTATAACGGCGATATTTACGTCAAAAAATTTTTTAAGAAGCCACCAAAAAAGTATATAAAGCTAAGTTCAATGAATAGTTTTTATCCTGATATTGAGCTAGAGGGGGACGAGGTTGATAGCCTCATTATTGTTGGTGTAGTTCGTGCCAAATTTAATCTAAAAATTAAGCTTTTTTCATAGTGGCCCGTAGCTACTCCATAAATTCAAAGAGGTTTTAGAAAGAAAGACAAACTATGGCTTTTCAAGATTGAAATAGGCTATAAGAAAAGGGAAGATAAATGGAAAATAATGATGAGCAATTTAATACTAATGAATTTATACATAACTTATCAAGAAAAAGAAGGTTTAGAAGAACAGTGCATAGGATTATAAAAGAAAAGCCAGATGGACAATTTTTAGAGGAAGATAATTCTGTATATTTAAAATTTCAAGAATATGACAGAGTTAAATGTGATTCTTATAAGTATCAATCCAACAAAGATATAAAAATAAAAACTGTTGATAGTATTTATATAAAAAATTTCAGGTCTTTAAAAGATAGAAAAATAGAATTAGGAAAGCACATTACCATTATAACCGGCAAAAACGGAACCATGAAATCATCGCTGCTGGGTTTAATCGCTCATCCGTTTTCTCCTGACGATAACGCAAAAGACGTTTTTGGGGACGCTCTTAAAACAGATATGAGCGATGTGTTTAAACTTAGTCTAGAAAAAGACAAAGAGCGATATGAATATTATATACTGCTTCAAAGCGATAAAAATGAAAAGATTATAGAGCCAATAAAAATATATCAATCCAGTGACACCACAAGACATAGAGTGGTGGTCAGCGGAAACAATAAAGGGGATGGTAACTTTAATGCAAAAACTAACTATATAAACCTAAAACGCCTTTTCCCAATCATAAACACAAACGCCAAAGAGTCAGAAATAGAGCTAGACCAAGAGGATAAAGAATTTATAAAAACAGCATACCAAAGAGTTATACAAAAAACAGAATATTCAAACAGTTCGACCATACAAGAAAAAGCACTAAAAAGAACCCTTGGACCAAAAGACAGCTATTATGATTACAACTCAATATCATCAGGGGAGGACAACCTAGGTTTTATATTTTTAAAACTTTTGTCATTTAAGAAGCTAGTAGACCATCAAAGTAAAAAAAAGCATATCCCAAGGTATTATATGTATAGATGAGCTTGAGGCGTCTCTGCACCCATCGGCCGTAATAAATTTATTTGAATTTTTATTTGATTTTTCAAAAAACAATAATATTCAAATAGTTTTTACAACCCACTCCTTGCATTTAATACAGTATTGTCTCAATAAGTACATAAACTCAAAAAAGAGTGATGATATAAAAATAAACAACATAAGCACTATATTGGTAGGGGAAGATAGAAACTATAAAATATCAATTAACCCTAGCTACAACGATATATGCAAAGAATTAACATATGATAGCAATAACTTAACCGATTTGTATAAAGTTAAAATTATATGTGAAGACAAAATGGCTGAAAAATTCATAAAAACCATAATTAAAACACAGGCAATTAAAAACGCTTTATCTTTTTTATGTGGCGATGATGGTAGATCGTATGGCGCTATAATAGCCCTAGCCACAAACGGGAAAGATGTGTTAAATGATTTTATTTTTATAGTTGACGCTGATGTTGATGATAAAAAAATTAAAAAAGCAAAAAACAACATGCTACTAAAGTTGCCTGATAAAAATAGTTTTGCGGTAGAAAAGTCTGTAGTCCTTTTTTTATTGGAACTTGAAGGCAGTGATATACTCTTCTCAGAACATGAAAAAGGAGAAATAAAGAAGCGGATGACGGATTGCGGTGTGGATATTGACATAAATAGTATAAAAAACAACAATCCAGAATATAAAATAGATCAGTGCAAAAAATGGTGTCAAGAGAACTTTGGTATATTCTCAAAAGCATTAACAAGGCTTGTAAGGGACAATGAAGAGTATTATAATTCTTTTAAGGAAAGACTGGTATTCTTAATCAATAAAAATAGAGAGAGTAAATCTCTGCCGCCAATTTTATAGAAAGGATTTTGTTTGGCTTTTATTTCGTCTCCTCTCCGCTATCCCGGCGGGAAAAGCAAGCTTACTGATTTCGTGTCTCACACATTAGAGATAAATAGCATTAAAAACTCTATATATTGTGAACCTTTTTGCGGCGGGGCGGGCGTGGCCATAGATTTATTGTTAAAAAATAAGGTAGAAAAAATCATCTTAAACGACTACGATATAGGCATTTATTCTTTTTGGAAAGCCGTATTAGATGATACTGAAAGGCTTGTCCAAAAAATAGTTTCTACCAAAATAACAATACAAGACAGAAATAACCAGCGACAAATTTATGATGAACTATCAAAAAAAAGGGAGTATAACCTAGACCTTGCGTTTGCTACGCTGTTTTTAAATAGAACAAGCGTGTCGGGCATCATAAGGGGCGGAGTTATAGGGGGAAAAGACCAAAAGGGCAAATATAAGATCGGCGATAGATTTAATAAAGAAAAGATTTTAGAAAAAATAAATCGTATAGCCGCCCTCAAAGATAAAATAGAATTATTTAATCTTGATTGTAGCGAACTTATAAATACTTACCTGAAAAACTATACCGATAAAAATAACTTATTTATATTCTTTGACCCACCGTATTATAAGCAAGGTAAAAACTTATATATTAATTTTTTTACCCACCAAGATCATGAAAATTTGGGCTTGGCCATAAAAAACATGGATGAGTATTTTTGGATATTAACCTACGATCATGCCCCTGAAATATTGGAGATATATAAAAAAAACAACCCTAAAAAATATATGCTTCAATACTCGGCCAACATCAAAACTATGTCCACAGAGTTGTTTTTTTGTAGTCCAAGAACAATAGTCGAGTCTTTTGGGAAAGTAGAGTTTGAAGAATAAAGTAGTTTCTTTTGCTATATTATTACCGTTATATCTCTTTGCCCTCTCCGGCAAGGTTATCTCTACCCACGACGGCGACACTATTACTGTGCTAAATGGCAAAGAACAAACAAAAGTAAGGCTATACGGCATTGACGCTCCAGAGAAAAAGCAAGACTACGGACAAAAATCAAAGCAATTTTTAGCCAGCCTGATCGCAGGACAAATGGTAAAAATAGAGCCAAAAGGCAAAGATAGATATAAACGCACGCTAGGCATTATTTACTACAAAGGGCAGGACATAAACGCTCAAATGGTGCTAAATGGCTACGCTTGGGCTTATGTAAAATACTCTAAAATATATGTGGATCAAGAGAAAATAGCTCGTGAGAAAAAGCTAGGGCTTTGGCAGAGTAATGATCCTACTCCGCCGTGGGAGTGGAGAAAACGCTGATCTTAGGCTAGCAATTTATTCAAAACAACGCCACCGATCTTCTCCGCCATTTTTTTAGCAAATCCAATTATGTTTTTCCTCATATTGCCCTCCTTGATTTTAAAAAATACTAAATAAGCTATTACGCCCACCACAATAAAGAGTAATACGATAAAGACGTCGATGTTTAAATTACTATAACCCCAGCTAATTGCTAGCCTAAGGCCACCATTTTTTTAAAATTATACCATAAAAAATATTTTTATTCCCGTATCTCTCTTGACACAAAATGTATCTTTTTTAAGGAAACAATAAGGACACGTATTGTATCATTCTCTCATCAAAACAGAAAACGTTTTGTAGGCTTCAAAGCAAAGCTTGACAGAGTGAGCCTCCTGCGGGTTGCAGGTTAATCACGTTTCAATCTGAAGCGTCAGTGATAGGGCGAAAATCTATCACTCAGTATTAGCCCTGATTTAGGATAGTTTTTCACAGGGTTATTAATAAAACGAAAAACACCACTTTTTCTAATAAAAGCCTTGCTTGCTTAGGGTAGGCGAAAGCCCACCAAATATTTTTCATATACAAATTTTTCCTTTAAGTATAAATTGATTTCTAACATCTAGCTGGCGGTGGCGAGCAAGGTTTCTATTAGAAAAAGGAGCTAGAGATGAAAAAGCTAATTAAGTTTTTTAGGGTGCTTTTTAGCAACGGTGGCGAGATCAAAAACATCGCCTATTTAAACATCAAAAGGGGTTAAAAATGAGTTTGAACTACGACCTAATGCGTGCTGAAAGCGACGTGGCACACATAAATTTAAATCAAGAGTTTGACCCACTAATAAGTGACATTGAAGCTGTATATAACAGCTATCGCTACACCTTTAAAAACGCCCTTGGCGAAGATAGTGGCGAAATAGTTGATCTACTTATCGAGTATTGCAAAGATGATATTTTTGCGTATTCGGCGCTTATTTATGTGTATTGCGTTGTAGCAGGGTTTAGCAAAGATAGCTTTATGAGCTACACAAATACTTACAAACAAACACTTAAAAAACTACGAGAGGAGGCTGAAAGAGATGCGATACTCCACACTAAAGAGGCTTGTTGAGTTCTACGGCAAGCTAAATATGACGGTAGGTGAGTTTTTAGAGATTATAAAAAGGATTAAATAATGGCAAATTTTAAAAAATACTGCCCTAATGTATGGGTGGCAGAATGCGACGAAAAGCACAACAAGGGCGAAATAATAACTCTTGAAACACAATACGGCAAAGAGGTGGATTGCGAAGTTTATAACTTGGTAGCCGAAAAAAATAACAAATTTTATTATTCGATTGTCCGCCTAGAAGAGTTAAGCTATGCTGAAAGAAAAGCCGACAAATACAGAAATTCGCAGGCTTTACATGAAGCAAAAAGCCATGAGTGGCACGAAAAAAGCCAAGAAGGGGCGGAGTTTTTAAGACTAGCCGAGCCAATAAAAGTCGGGCATCACAGCGAAAAAAGGCACAGAGCGTTGATAGATCGGAATTGGCGCAGGATAGGAAACGCTGTAAAAGAAGATGATATAGCTGACAAGAAAGCAGCTAGGGCGCAGTATTGGGAAGAAAAAGCGCAGGAGATAAATCTCTCAATGCCACAAAGTTTAGAGTATTTTTCTAAACAATTAGAAAAAGCCAAAGCTCGCCAAAAAGGGCTAAAGGACGGCACGATACAAAGAGAGCACGACTACAGCTTAGCATACGCAACAAAAGCAGTAAAAGACCTAACGGCAAAATTAGAATTAGCTCATAAATTATGGGCTTAAACCATTGTTAAAAAATTGAGAAATTTTTAACATAAAAGATAAATACGTTAAAAAATACCAAAAAGGATCAAAATAATGGAACTAATAATAACTTACGAGGCACAAACTGCGGATAGTCAAAAATTGACTACTAATTTTGAGGAGCTAAAGGCTGAAGCGAATAGACAAGTAGAAAAATACTCTATCAACGTAACTGAGGAAAATATCCCAGAAGCCAAAAAAGTAATGGCAAATTTTAATAATGTAAAAACAGAGATTGGCGAGCGATACAAATTTTATATTGATAAAATTTCAGCCCCAGTAAATCAACTGAAAGCCGAGAAAAAAGAGATTGAGGCTATCATCACGGATGGTCGTCAAAAGATAGCCGACGGCGTGGCTAATTTTGAAAATGCAAAGCTTGAAATTATCGCAGCAAAAATAAGCGAATATACAAAAGCTCTTTGCGATGAAAAAGGGCTAAATTTTGAAAGAATAAACACATCTGACCTAATCAAATTAAGTGCGGTAACACCTGCCGGCACTCTAGCAAAAGCCACAAAAGAGGCGATTGAGGCAAAAATACAAGCCCTTGAAAACGAAATCTTGCAGGCCAAGATCGCAGAGCAAGAAAAGGCGGCTAGAGATGCCGAAATAGCCGCACAAGCAAGACGTGAAGCAGAGGAGCGAGCAGCTAGAGAAAAAGCGGAGATGGAAGCAAGAGCCGCACAAAGAGAGGCTGAACTACTAGCAAGAGCCGAAAGAGAAAAACAAGAGGCGATCGAGCGCGTAAAAACCGAGCAAGCAAACCCCCAAGCTTTTTATGACGCACAACGTGAAATTTTGCAAAAACCACGCGAAGCTGAAAACGGCAAGGCTATCTACACTATCCGCGCCGAGTTTGAGGTTAAAGCTCCAGTAAACGCTCCGCACGATAAGCTCACGGACAAAATCAAAGAGATGTTAGCCGCGGCGGGCATAACAAATTTAAGCAAAATCGAGGTGTTAAATGTTTGAAATTAGTTTTGATGAAGCGGCAGAAGACAACAAAAATATTAGTAATAAAGAATACCACGCACGCCCTGAAATATCAAAGAGCGATCTTGATTTACTGGCACGTAGCCCACTTCACTTAAAAATGAAAAATGAACTTAAAAGCGAGCCTACAAAGGCTTTGCTTTTAGGCTCTGCGGTGCATAAGTTAGTATTAGAGCCAAAAGATTTTTCAAATGAGTTTAGTGTAGAGCCTGATGTCGATAAACGCACTAAAGAGGGCAAAGCAATTTATAACGACTTTTTAGAAAATTTAGGCGATAAAACCTCGCTTGATATTGATACTTTTGGCTCAGCCGTAGAGATAGCAAATAGTGTTAATTCAATGCGTGAAACAGCTATATTTTTAAAAGACGGATTAGCCGAACAAAGCTATTTTAGTGAAATAAACGGCGTTTCGGTTAAATGTCGCCCTGATTTTTATAATGAGAAAATGGGTGCAGTGATCGATCTAAAAACAACTTCTGACGCTTCAGCTACTGGCTTTGCTAGATCGGTCGCTAGTTTTAACTATCACATACAAGCGGCGTTTTACAGCGATATTTTAAGAAGTTTAGGCAAAGAGGTTAATTACTTTTTGTTTATAGCCGTTGAAACAAAAGCCCCTTATTTTGTAGGTTTCTATGAGCTTGACGCCGCAGCGATAGAGCAAGGGCGCAAAACATATCTTGAATTGCTAGAGCTTTACAAATATTGCCGTGAGCGTGACGAATGGTGGGGTTATGCAAAAAAAGACGGCGACAAGATAAATGCGGTGCAAACTTTGAGCTTGCCAGCGTGGAAATTTTACGAGCAAATAGCATAAATTTGAAAAGGATAAGAGATGAAAGATAAGCAAACTAATATCGTTAGCATACGCCTGGACGATGAAACTCTACAAAAACTAAAGGACGACGCACAAAAAGAGTACCGCCCTTTAGCTATGCACTTGCGCAAAATTTTAACAGATTATCTAAAATCTAAAAAACAATCTCATTGCCCGGATATTTAATATCGTGTTCCAAGCCGTTTTCTTTTTCATAGCGCCTTATAAAATCCTCTATTATTTTGCGGATTTGTAAAGCTACAGGGCGATACTCCAAATCGCAAATATAAGCTAGCTTCTCTTTTGTTAGCGGATCAAGCCTAATGGATATTATTTCGGTTTTATTTTGACTTTGCTCTTGCACCGCCTCTGTTTCCGCATTGCCCCTTTCTTTTTTGTTTTGCCTTAGCAGATCAATGTCTAGTTTTATCTCTTTTTTATCAGACATTATATGCCCCTTTGTATTTTTTTAGCAGTATATCAAAAATAAAAGCTATTTTGAAGCATACAAAAGAATACTTGACAATACATTATAAAAATAGTATTATTCGGTTATGTATTTCGAAAGAATACAAAAAAATACTTAAGGGGACACAATGCAACAAACTAAACAAAAATTCGTCCAGTATCTAGCGCTCTACAAAATAGAGCCGACCGACAGCGACGAGGAAGTAAGCTACAAGGTGCTTGACTGCGCTTATGATTTATTCTGCGCTTTAGACGCGCTATCGAAAAATCACAACGCGATGAGAGCCAAAATTTTAAACATACTTCAACCGAAAGAAAAGGATAAATGATGGAAAATCTAATCATCAACGACCAAGAGATCAAGTTGGAAGTAGCCGACGGTCAAATCTGGACTACTTCTCTACAAATTGCAGACGTCTTTGAAAAAAGACACGACAACATTTTAGCGAAAATTGACGAACTTCCGCAAGATGATTTCCGTGCCCTTAATTTTAAGGAGACGGAGCGAAAGGCTAAATTTGGGGCTGTCGAGAGAAGCGAAAGATATTTTTTAGTTTCAAAAGACGGCTTTACTCTTTTGGCTATGAGCTTTAATGGCGAACGCTTTTATAAATTTAAAGTTGCTTATATTAATGCTTTTAATGCAATGGCTGATGCACTTAAAAATAAGTTTAAAGCACCAACTAATTATAAGGAGGCTTTAGAGTTTGCACTAAGGCAGCAAGAGCAGATCGAAGCCTTAGAGGCACAACGCCTTGCCGATATGCCAAAACTTATTTTTGCTGAAGCCGTCGAGGCTAGCGCTACAAGTGCATTAATAGGCGACTTTGTAAAAACTCTTTGCGATAGTGAAATAAGGGTGGGGCGCAATAGAGTTTTTAAATGGCTAAGAGATGAAAAATATCTAATGAACGATAACTTGCCTTACCAAAAATGGGTAGAGGCTGGATATTTTGAAGTTATCCCGCAAATCATAGTAACACCAAAAGGCAATAAAGAAAAATTCACAACTAGGATAACAGCTAAAGGGCAAGTCGCACTAAGTGTAAAAATAGTAAATGCTTTTAAGATAGCAGCATAAAGGATAGATAAATGAACCAACCACAAGAATATCAAGATAGGAAAACGGAGCTTGAAGTAAAAAAATTTGAGCTTGAACAAAGGAAAGCCAAAGCTTTTGTGGCTACTGATTTTTTCCCAACTCATTTACGTAAGGGCAACGAAACAGCAAATATCGGAACGGCGATTATTGTGCTTGATTTAGCTCAGCGTATGAATATAGGCGCTTTAGAGGTAGCACAAAGTATTTATATCATTCACGGCAAACCTAGTTTTGAAACGAAATTCCTAGTTGCCAGGCTAAACTCAAGCGGACTTTTAAAGGGGCGATTGCAAACTATTGTAAGCCCTGATGGCAATAGTGCACATTGTGAAGCTATAGATGCCCAAACTGGACAATTATTAAAAGGCACAACCATAACAATGGAAATGGCAAGGCGAGAGGGCTGGCTAAGTAAAAATGGCTCAAAATGGCAGACAATGCCAGAGTTAATGATGAAATATAGAGCACAAAGTTTTTTCATAAATGAATTTTTTCCAGAGGTAAAATATGGACTAAAAACATCTGATGAAGTGGAGGATATTGTTACATTTGAGCCTAATGAACAATCAAAAACACTGCCAAAAGCTGGACTAAACGAGCTTTTGAGTAGTTCGGAAAAACCGAACAGCTCAGTTGGTGCAAAAAATTCACAAACTGAATACATCGAAGCTGCGCCCCTTGAAGTTGAAATCGCAACTGTAAAAGAAAATTTGACAGTTGAACCAATGCCTCACGATCTGCTACAAAGCGAGCTAATAAAAAGAGAGGCTAGTGAAACAGAGGCTGAAAAATTAGTCGAGAGGCTAAGCATTGATGACGCTACTGCCTATCTAAACGATCCAAATAGCATAGACAATTTAATAGAAAATTTAAGGAACTAAAAATGAAAGCATTAGGAATTTTAAGCGCATTGTTTGCGGGGCTAAACGGCGTAGATGATTTTCAAGGTGTGCCACAAACAAAAAAGAGCAAAGCCCACATGCCACACTCAAAAACTAGACGCACAAAAGGCGCTTACGATAGGAGTCAAAGGATAAGGGCAAATAGACGAAAGGTTAAAAGATGTTTAACAAAATAGTTTTAGTGGGTCATCTCACGCGCGACATCGAGCTTAGATACACCCAAAGCGGCGCGGCGATAGGTAGCTCTGGTATAGCCGTAACTCGCAAATATACGCTAAATGGCGAAAAGCGCGAGGAAACATGTTTTATCGACATAACGTTTTTCGGTAAGCAAGCGGAAGTAAGTAACCAATACCTACAAAAGGGAAGTAAGCTTTTAGTCGAGGGTCGATTAAAATTCGACCAATGGCAGGATAGCAACGGGCAAAACAGAAGTAAGCATAGTGTCGCTGTGGAAGTAATGGAAATGCTAGGTGACGCAAAACAAAACAATCAAGGCTATCAGCAAGGCGGCTATTCAAATCAGCACTCGCAGCAAGTAGCGCCTAAGAGACCGCAACAGCAAAAACCGCCTGCCGATGACTACGAAATAGACGTAGACGCCGACAAATACGATAACGACGAAACGATACCATTTTAAGGACTAACTATGGGCAAAAACTTCAGTGGCAACACAAATAAGAAGTGCTCAAAAAGTTCCTTCTAAAAAGGAAAAGAAAATGACTTACGGCGAAGCAATGGTGCGACAGCAAGAAAGCCAACGTATGGAAAATGGCGTCTGGGTATTTGATGAGCTAGAGCCTTACGAGCCTTTTGCAACTAGCACTGAGGCATATAAATACTACTGCGAAAAACTAGACCGCTACTGGCTTAGTAAAATTGAGCTAAGCCCAGCCTCTAAATTTTCAAAGCAAGATGTACTACAAATATTAAAAGGCAAAAATCTAAACGGAGCAAGTGATGACAACGGCTGAGATAAAAGACGCTGCTATTTTCGTGATGGCGTATTCGTTTCTAAAAATGGACAGTACCGAGAAGCTTGGACTATTCATCAATAAAAAGCGAGCAAATTTATCGACGAGCTAATAGAGACGATGACACCAATAGTTGAGTATTACCGCGAATTTAGAAAGAGGATTGATACCCAAATTAGCGCGCTAGATAACAAAGCCCGTATGTGTAAAGACGATTTTAGCACAACCGCCCCACAATTAGCGTGTGATCTGCTTTATTTAAGGCTAGCACCACATGAGCGAAAAGGGCAAAGACTGGCGCCGATACTGGCCGATTTTTATGCGACAAACAAAGAGAAAATAGCGTACATCTCAAACAAGAGCTGCGACACAAAATACCGCAAAGAGGCAGAGGATAGCCAAACACTGGCTTATTTTTATATCGAGAATATTTAAAGAGGATAATATGTTTTGGCAAAAAACAGACAAAGAAAAACTAATGGAGCTTTTAGAGTGGTTTTTAAGCCACAATTGGGAATTTAAAAAAGACGACTACAAAAATCTGCAACGTCTCAATAAATTACTTTTAAAATTTGACATACCGCCAACTTGGATAAATTTTTCGCTTTACAATTACTTTTACCTCAAACAAGACGAGCGAGAAAGGCTACTTGAAGCATACAAAAAATTAAAGGATAGTAAATGAGAGAGATTAAATTTATGGCGTGGTACAAGGAAAAGAAAATCTTGAGAGAGGTCCTTGAGATAAGTTTTTCAGGCGGATACGTCATTTTAGCGGGCTTTGGTAGTTTTGGCGAAATAGAAGCCCCAATAAGAGATGTCGAGCTTATGCAATATACTGGACTAAAAGACAAAAACGGCGTGGAGATTTATGATGGATATATTCCCCGGTTCTCTAATGGAAACTTAGGAGAAGTAATCTGGTCTCACTTACGAGCAGGTTTTGATGTAGCTTTCTCTAATGCTATGCCTGAAGAACTAGACCATAATCTAGCTAGTAGATGCGAGGTAGTAGGCAATATCTACGAAAATAAGGAGCTGTTAGAATGAAAAATTTTTTAAAAGAGCTTGCTTATATATTAGTAAATTTTGAGAAAAATCCCACAATGCTTAATTGCTTTATAGTTATACTTTGTGTGTTTAGTGGCATCGGTTTTTTAGTCTTTTTCACGGTGTATATTGCCGAGGGGTATATATTTTGGAGAATATTACACGTGATAGTCTTGTTGCTGGCAATAATAGTAGCAACATTGGTTATTAAAACATATATTAGAATAATTATTAAGGATAATCAATGAGTAGCCCAGAAAGAGAAAAACACATAACCGCCCTTGCAAACCTAGAGGCGTTTTGCGAGGCACACAATGAAAAAACAAAGCTAGTCGAGCAAATACAAGGTTTGCTCTTTAAATGTGACGTCCGATATTTACGGCACGCTCTGCGAGATTTGAAAGATTATATAAAGGGTAAACAATGAAAGCTAAATTTCTCAAATTACGAAAAACAATATACAATATTATATTAATAAGTTTATGGGTCGCACTCTGCTTTATTTTTTGTTTTTTAATAATGCTACCTTTGACGATTATTTTTATGCCTATCGACACCTTAAGACATCCAGTGTGGTTCTTTAAAGACATTGCAGGCAGGTTTAGACAAGCCTTAAATGAAACATTTTAGCCACGATGGCATGAGAGATTTGCAAGCGATAATCGAGGAGCTAGCAGTGCTTAAAAAACGGCTCGATAGCCTAAAATTAAAGATGGATTTAGCCTTAGGATTGAATAGAGGGCCATACAGAGCTTGGGTGGACGAGCTACGAGAGATTAAAATATAATAGAAAGGATTAGAAAATGAATGCAAAAGGTGTTTCCGTAGAGAAAATATGTGGATTAGGATATATGGAAAATAAACTATTTAAGGAGAGTTTTATGTGTCTTAGTGACTTAAGAGAGGTGCTGGCAAAATTAAGCCTCTTGGGGGACAGGATAAGCAAAATACAAACAAAAAATGCGCGCGTATCTTGCAGCATCAGCTTTAATTGGGAGTTTGAGATCTATATTGTGTGCCGTTCTTTTAGAGGCAGCCGATGCCGCTTCAAGCCTGAGGAGACAGGGCTTGTATTTGAAATAGATTTGGATGTTCCCGATCTAGAAGTAGATGAAATCTTAGAAAAACTCTTTGAAATTTTAAAGGCGCCAGAATTAAAAAACGCAGGCTTAGGCGCATATTTTGCTCGAGAAAAAAGGAGGTTTAATAAAGATGTTTAGATTACCGCGAAATTTAAAGGATAAAAAATGAGCGATAAATTTATTACTCGTGATGAAGCCTTGAAAGAGTTGGGGCTGACATCGCCTATTAGTTTAAGGCGGTTAGTACTAGCAGGCAAGATCACAGCAAGCAAGATCAACTCTAAGATAATTTATTATTCTCAAAACTCTATTTCTGCCTATAAATCAGGCAAATCCGCCCAAACTATCTAAATAATCGCTCCACCACTGCATAAGCCTAGCCCTTGCTTTTAAATTTTTGGCGTGGTTATATGCTTCTTTAACTTTGTTGCTCTCAACGTGAGCGAGGCAAAGTTCGATAACATCACTATTGCAGCCGTGTTTATCTATGTTTTCGTTTGCGATCGTGCTAAACGTGGCTCTAAAGCCGTGTGGCGTTACCATATCCTTATTGAAGCCTAGATTTCTAAGCATTATGCGGATAGTGTTGTCACTAATAGGGCGCACATTTGATTTTATGGACGGAAAAATTAACTCACTTTTTAATGGCAAGCGCTCACGATATGTTTTTAATAAGGTGATTACACTCTGAGATAAAAATACATCGTGGGGCTTTGCCGTTTTCATCTCGCTTGCTGGGATATGCCAAACACAATTTTCAAAATCTATCTGCGACCATTTAGCATTTCTAGCATTTTGTCCCCTTACTGCGGTGTATAATTGAAAAACCGCACACACTTTTACTCTTAAATCCCCAAAATATTCTTTTATTGCTATTAATACAGCTCTTATTTCATCATCATTTTTTAAGTATGCAAAATGTTTTACTTCTCTACGCCCTAGTAGTGTCTTTTTGTCAATATCTGCTATTATATTGTGATCTACATACTCGTGCAATAGGGCATATTTAAAAAAGCCGCTTAATATACTTAGCACTCTATCGGCTGTTTCTAGCTTTTCGTCCTCGAGTAGGGGACTAATGGCAGCTATTATGTCTTTTCTGCTTATGTCTTTTATACTCATCTCGCCAAGTTTTGGTAATAACAACGTTTCAAACCGCCTTTTTACCCAAAATTGCTGTTTTTCGCTCAACTTGCTTTTTGTTTTATACCACGCTTCAAATACTGCCCTAAATTTTGTTTTTTCTGCTGTTTGAGTTAGGCTCTCTCCTTGATTGAGTTTTGATCTTAATTCGCTTCTTTTGTCTCTTGCTTCGCTTAGGCTCATTTCATCATATTTACCAAGAGTTAGGCGGTGCCTCTTACCGTTTTCTCTAAACTCATACATAAAAAACTTTGTGCCATTTGGCATTATCTTAATTAGTAGGTTATCGCCATCACTGACAAAATATGGCTTCTCTTTGGCTTTTAAATTTTTAAACTGCGTGATCGTTAGTTGGCGTGATAACTTAGGCATTTATAATCCTTTTTGGCTGACTATTTTTATATTTTTAGCTACTTTTTTAAAGACGATCAGCCAAAAGTCAGCTAAAAAGTTGTGATAATAATAGTTTGCCATTGTTTATAATTGTTTGTAATTTTATGTATAAAGGCTTTAAAATAACGTTAAAATCGTGGCTTAATGTTTGCAAAAGTTGATAAAAGTTTATAATTGTTTGTAAGTAGTGGCGGGTAGAGAGAGATTCGAACTCTCGGTGAGTTACCCCACACACGCGTTCCAGGCGTGCTCCTTAAACCGCTCGGACATCTACCCATAAAGAAGTGGAATTATATCTTTATTTGCTTAATGCTTGGTTTTAGAGCTTTAGTCCCAAGATAACGACATCTTTGTACCCATTATCCATTAGGCAAACGCCTGGCAGTTCACCCCATTTTTCAAAGCCAAATTTTAAAAACAGCCCAAGACTTGCCTTGTTCTCACTAAATATTAAAGCGATAATATTTTTTAGATTTAGCCTCTTTGCCTCATCTAGACTGCGACTTAAAAGCTGCTTGCCAATGCCCATGCCAAGAGCCTTTTTGGCTACATAGATGCTTATTTCTACACTTATTTTGTAAGCTATTTTAGGATTAAAATCACTAAGTGAACACCAGCCTAAAATTTCACCATTTTCTTTATAGACAAAGATTGGGCGAGAGTTGTTGTGAGCTTTAAACCAAGGCTCTCGCTCCTTCGTGCAAACTGGCCGCATATCAGCAGTCGCAGTTTTTTCTAAAATGTATTCATTATAAATTTGTGTAATCGCTTTAAGATCACACAAATTTGCTTGCTCTATCAAGCCTAGCCTCTTTTGGCAGCTTGATAGACTGGTTCAAGTTTTACTGCGATCTCTTTTAGATCTTTTATCCTGCTCTCGTTTGATGGGTGTGTGCTTAAAATTTCAGGTACTTTTCCGCCACTCATCTTGCTCATTTTTACCCAGACTTCGACTGCTTCTTTTGGATCGTATCCGGCTCTTGCCATTAGCTCGGTACCGATGTGATCAGCCTCAGTCTCGTGTGAGCGAGAAAATGGCTTCATGATTGTATATTCGCTAGCTATATTTAAAGCATTTACTGCAAAATCACCAAGACCAGTAATAGCTGCTAGTAAAACAATACCGATATTTTTTGCCTGATCAGCACTCGCTTGCTCCCTGCTGTGCTCTCTAAGCGCGTGAGCGATCTCGTGTCCCATAACCGCTGCTAGCTGCGCGTCTGTTAAATTTAGCCTTTTTATAATGCCACTATAAACTACGATCCTGCCACCTGGCATACACCAAGCATTTAGTGTGTCTTCATTAATGACATTTACTTGCCACCTCCATTTTAGGGCGTCTTCTCTAAATACGGCAGTTTGAACGATCAGCCTTTTGGCAATATCTTGAACCCTTTTTGTAAGGATAGGATCGACGTTTAGCTGGCCTTTACTTCTAGCAGCTGTTAGCGTCTTGACGTAAGCTTGAGCTGAGCTTTGCTCCATTACTTCGGAAGGTATTGCCATAAACTGACCACGATCAGCACCCACGGCGCCTGACTTTGTGACGCTCGTGCAGCCTACAAAAAGTAAGCTAATGGCTAATAATGTAAGTAAAATCTTTTTCATTTTTATCCTTTGTGGATTAAAATTTGTCGTATTATAGCCTGAGCTGGATATGTATTGTTAAACGAGAGGAGAAAATTAAATTTTGTGATATCAAAAATAGTAATTTACTTTTTTGCAAATTTTAAAATCTTATTCACTCGCCTTAGCAGACTACTAAATCTAGGTCTCGTAGCCGCTCGCCACTAGATTTAGAGTCGTGATATGCTCGCTCATAAATTTTAAAATTTGCCTGACACTTGGCTGATGATAAAGTGTATTCAGTGTGCTGCTTGGTTTATGACCGCAAAAATTCAAAATTTAGACGCTATGTCCTAAAAATTTAACCCCTACGCTTTGTAGTTTATATTTCTCTCAAATTCTCTCAAACGTTTATTTACTGATCTTAGCTCCGTTATCGTCGTCCAGTTGTCAATAAAGACGCTAAAGCTCTCTCTTACTTGAGAAAAAGCGTTGCTAGCTTGTATAAGCACACCAAGCGTTATAACGCCGCTAAATAGGCCATTTCCCATGATGACATAAGGCACGATGACAAGAATTTGTGAAAAGGAGATAAGCCAGAGATTAAAGTAGCCATAATGCAAAAATAGCTTGTAATAGTTTAGTTTGACGCCTGTAAAAAGCTCTAGCATGACGTTTGGCCCGCAAAATTTAACCTTGTCATCTTCGCCGTAAACCAGCTCTTTTCTAAATGCCGCTTCTGCTTTTTGGTTGTTATATTCAAGGTGTGGTAGCTTAATGCCTACAAACCACGATACGATGAGGCCTCCGATGCTAATTACAAGTGCGATATAGACTAGTGAACCTTCAATGTCTTTGATGTAAGGTAAGCTCACGCTCTTACTTAGCTCCCAAAGTACAGGAATGAAAGCGATAAGTGTCATAATCGCCCTTAAAACCTGCACGCCAAGGCTTTCCATTATCTTGGCAAAGCGGTAAACATCCTCTTGAATACGCTGCGAGCTACCCTCGATATCACTCTTACATTTTTGCCAAAATTTTAGATATCTAAACGTCATCGCCTCTCTCCAGCGAAAAACCCAGTGGCTGGCAAAAAACGAGATAACTGTGTAAGTCACAACATATGGCATAGCGATTTTTATGAAGTTAAAAATTTCACGCCAAAATTCACTTACATCATGATCTTTTGAGTTTTGCACGATATCGTAGAAATTTTTATACCACTCGTTGATGCGGACATTTAAATGAGTTTGATAAACAAGTAGCAAAATGATAAATAGCGCTCCGCCATAAGCCCAGAGTGCCCATTTTTTATCTTTAAAAAATGATGAAAACATAAAGTGCCTTTTGTAAATTTTGGCGAATTATAGCAAGCAATATTAAGCATTTATATAAAATTTAAATGCGAGCTATATCATTTTGCAAATTTTACGTAAAGGAAAATGATGAAGAAATTAGTATTTTTGGCTCTTGGCTTTTTTGCAACACTTGCATTTGCGGCTGATATGAAGGTCTATAAAAGCCCAACTTGTGGATGTTGTACTAGCTGGGGTGAGGCGATGCAGAAGGCTGGATTTAGCGAAGAGGTCATAAAAGTAGATGATATAGCTAAAGTTAAGAAAGAATTTAATGTGCCGCTAGAGCTTTCAAGCTGCCATACAGCAACCATTGATGGATATATCATAGAGGGTCATGTTCCAGCTGATGAGGTAAAGCGCCTACTAGAGCTTAAGCCAAAAGACGTAGTTGGTATCGCAGTACCTGGCATGCCGATGGAGAGCCAAGGTATGGAGCAAGGCAGTAAAGCTGAGCAATACGATGTTATTTTATTTAAAAAAGATGGCTCGCAAGAAATTTTTGCTACTTACATCGGCACAAAAAAACTAAGATAACTTCAAAAATTTTTAAATTTAGCTCATTTTTGGTGAGCTAAATTTAAAAAGAAATTCCCTTACTTACGGCTATGGTACAAAGTAAAAATGTTAGCGGAACGTAGATAAATTTGCCTACAAAATACCAGAAATTACCATAAGATTTATTTGCTCCAGAATTTATCTCGTCTAAAATTTCTTCTTTTTTAATAATCCAAAACCAAGAAATAGCACCGATTACCGCGCCAATTGGGATGATATAGATCGACACAAAGTCCATCCAAGGCCCCCAACTGCTAATAGGCTCCATAAATGCTCCTATGCCAAAGCAAACTGCACAAAGTAGCGTGAGTGTCCAAAATCTATTAAGAAACGGAAATTTATGCATAAGCGACTCAGCCACGACCTCAAACATGTTTTGAAGTGAGGTGATACCGCCAAAGATGACCGCGGTAAATAGTATGATCGCAAAAATTTGGCCGCCGATCATATTTTGTAAAATTTTTGGAAGCGTTACGAAAAGTAGCTTTGGACCCTCAGCTGGATCCATAGCATAGGCAAATACCGCTGGGATCATAACAAGAGCCGCCACAAGAGCCGCAATAGTATCAAAAAAGGCCGTAGTTTTAGCACTTTCAACGATATCTTCATCTTTTGAAAGGTAAGCTCCATAAACTATCATGCCAGATCCTGTGATAGAGAGCGAGAAAAAGGCTTGACCCATCGCAGAAACCCATACCATCGGGTCTGCAAGCTTACTAAAGTCAGGAATAAAAAGGAATTTATACCCATCAAACGCATTTGGTAGCATTGCGACATTTATAGCCAAAATGCTAAATAATACGAAAAATAGCGGCATCATTATTTGATTTGTTTTTTCGATACTTTTTGCCCCAAAAAATAGTGTAAGAAGTGTGCCAGCAACAATGATAAAATGATAAGGCAAGACTGAGTAATCTTGAAGTGCAAATGAGTTAAACCAAACGTTCGTATCAACGCTCATAAATGAGCCAGTAAGCGCCTGAGTAAGGGCTTTTAGCACGTAAGCGATGATAACTGCGTAGCCGATGGCTATACAAAGTGAGCCAGCAAGCGGAAGCCAGCCGATGATACTGCCAAATATACCCAAATTTCTACTTTGCCAAGCATATTTATATGATCCAAGCGTACCAGTTTTTGCACGTCTGCCAATCGCATACTCTGCGCTTAGACCAACATATGAAAAAAGAGCTATAAAAAAAACATAGATGAGTAAAAACGCTGCACCACCATTTGTGCCAAGTTTGTAAGGAAAGCCCCAGACATTTGCCATGCCAACTGCTGATCCAACACAGGCCAATATAAATGCCCAACGCGATGAAAAATTCTTTTTGCTCATTGTAAAATCCATAAATTTAGTGATGAAAATAATGTTATCAAAATATGATTTAAGAACTTTTTATAAATCTTAAATTTAAGAAATGTTGTTACTTTTGGGCACGGATAATTTGACCGCTAAATATAAATTCGCTATAATCAGGCAAAAATTTTTAACTCTTAAGGATCATAATTGAACCCCAGTAGCGATAATTCGCTTTTAATGGTAATACTTGCCGTTGTATTCATTTTACTAAATGCTTTTTTTGTTTTATCAGAATTTTCTCTTGTTAAAGTTCGTAAGTCTAGACTTGAAGAGCTTATCAAAGAGAAAAAGCCAAACGCTCAGCTTGCTTTTGAAATGTCAAACAAGCTTGATACCTATCTTAGTGCCACTCAGCTTGGCATCACACTAAGTTCACTTGCTCTTGGTTGGATCGGTGAGCCAGCGGTTGCAAGACTTATAGAAGCTCCACTTAAAAATTTCTTCAACTTTAGCGATATCTTAGTTCATACAGTTGGTTTTGCGATCGCATTTACGCTTATTACCCTACTTCACGTTGTAATGGGCGAGCTTGTGCCAAAGTCAGTTGCTATCGCGAAGGCCGAGACTTCAGTGTTAAAAATCGCTCGTCCACTTCACTTTTTTTGGGTGCTATTTTCGCCTGTAATTAAGCTTTTTGATATTTTAGCGACCATTGGACTTAAAATTTTAGGCATCCAGCCAGCTAAAGAGAATGAACTAGCGCACTCTGAAGAAGAGATAAAAATCATCGTTGGCGAGAGCTTAAAGGGTGGCGTACTTGATAGTTTTGAGACTGAGATCATTAAAAATGCAGTCGATTTTAGCGACACAGTCGCAAAAGAGATCATGACACCAAGGCGCGATATGATCTGTATAAATAAACAAAAGAGCTTTGAAGAGAATTTACAAGTCGTATTTGAGTCAAAATACACTCGCTTTCCTTATATAGACGGCTCAAAAGATATTATTTTGGGCATGATACACATTAGAGATATTTTGCAGCTTCACTTTAGCAAAGACAAAGAGAAGAGTTTTGACTCAATTGTTCGTAAATTTGTCATCGTGCCTGAGAGCCTTTCTATTTCAAAAGTGCTTGTAATGATGAATAAAGAGCAAATTTCAGCTGCACTTGTAGTCGATGAGTATGGCGGTACAGCCGGACTTCTTACGATGGAAGATATAATGGAAGAGGTGCTTGGTGATTTTAATGACGAGCACGATGAAGTCGATCAACACTACAAAAAGATAAATGACAATATTTATGAATTCCAAGGCAGATACGATCTAGAGAGTGTTGAAGAGGTTCTTGGTATAAGCTTTGATGAAGAGACAGATCAAGTTACAATCGGTGGATATGTCTTCAACTTAATCGGTCGTTTGCCAGTTGTGGGCGATAAGATCGAGGACGAAAACTGTTACTACGAAGTAAGAAAGATGGATGGAGCTAGCATATCACGAGTCAAAGTTAGAAAAAAGATAAAAAATGAAGAGGAGAGCATTCAATCTTAAATTTATATATTTATGGCTTAAATAAGCCATGTTATGTAAATTTCTATCAATATTGTGATGCTCTAGACTCAGTTTCACCATCCGCTTATTTCATTAAATTTTTATTTTAGATAAGTCTTCTAGTTGTAGTCAAGCAAAATAAACTCATATAAATTTTTCGAGTAGATATCCAGCAGTAAAATTTAATCTTAAATTTTAAATATAGTTAATATAATTAAAAATTGTTTTTTACGAGGAGTAAAGATGAGAATAATAAATGCAAAAGATATAAGAGAAGTCGTTGCCAAGCTTTGCAAACAGGCCTGTTATGTCGTGACGCCAGATTTAAAGGCTGCTTTTACAAAGGCACAAAGTAACGAAAGTTCGTCACTAGGCAAAGACATTTTGGGCAAAATTTTACAAAATGCTAAGCTCGCGGAAGAGGGCGTTGCACCTATCTGCCAAGACACCGGTATGACGGTTGTTTTTGTGCAGATCGGCCAAGATGTGCATATTGAGGGTGGATATATTGAAGATGCGATAAATGAGGGTATTGCGGAAGGCTACACTGAAGGTTATCTAAGAAAGTCAGTCGTTGCTGAGCCACTATTTGAGAGAAAAAATACCACAAATAACACTCCAGCTGTCATTCACACTAGAATCGTGCCAGGAGATAAGCTAAAGATAAAAGTAGCTCCAAAAGGTTTTGGTAGTGAGAATAAATCAGTTTTAAAAATGCTTGTGCCAGCTGATGGTATAGAAGGTGTAAAAAAAGTCTTTTTAGAGGCTGTAAAATACGCTGGACCAAATGCCTGTCCTCCACTAACAATAGGCGTTGGCATAGGCGGTACGATGGATAAGGCAGCACTTTTGGCAAAAGAAGCGGCAGTTCGTTCAGTCGATAGTAAAAATTCTGATCCAAGATATGCCAAATTAGAAGACGAGCTACTAGAGCTTGCTTGTAAAACTGGCGTTGGTCCTCAAGGGCTTGGTGGTGATACTACCGCCGTAAAAGTAAATGTCGAGTGGTATCCAACCCACATAGCAGGTCTTCCTGTTGCTATAAACATTAACTGCCATGCTGCGCGCCACGCAGATGCCGAGCTTTAAGGAGAGAAAATGTCAGAAGTAAAAAGAATAACAGCACCATTTGATAAAGAGGTGGTAAAAAGCCTAAAAGCAGGCGACAATGTCCTAATATCAGGCACTATCATAGCGGCTCGTGACGCTGCACATAAGGCACTTACTGAAACATTGGCACGCGGCGAAAAACTACCAGTTGAACTAAAGGGTGAGACTATCTACTACGTCGGACCAACTCCAGCCAAGCCAAATCAAGCTATCGGCGCAGCAGGCCCAACAACAAGTGGTAGAATGGATAAATACACCCCAACTATGATAAATGAAGTTGGCATAAATGGTATGATCGGTAAAGGCTACAGGAGTGATGCAGTAGTCGAGGCTATGAAAAAATCATGCTGTGTTTATATGGTTGCTATCGGTGGTATCGGAGCGCTCATTAGCCAAAGTATCAAAAAATATGAAGTGCTAGCTTACCCAGAACTAGGACCAGAGGCAGTTGCTAGGCTTACAGTTGAGGATTTCCCAGCAATAGTTGCCATTGACTGCGAGGGCAATAACTTCTATGAAGTTGGCCAAGCACCTTACAAAAAGATATAAATTTATCCCGCTAGCAAGCTAGCTAGCGGACTTTAATAATATCCAAGACACATCGTTTCAGTTAATTTTATGCGTTTTTCAAATGGAGCAGGCGAGAAAAATTTGCACTTTTCAATGTAAATTCTATAAGAATAGCTAAGATTAAAATCATCATAAAATTTCTTCAAGTCTATAAATTTGATACCGCAAATCTCATAAAATTTAAAGAGCTCGTAGATCTTAGAGCCATTTTTTGCTACAAGATGAGATGGAGCAAGTGAGGTAAAAGAGCAAAATACGCCTGTTGGAATAAGGCCATTTAAAGGTGTGCAGGTTTTTATAATGTTTTGAAATTTGACTGGAATGCTATTTTTTCTAAGAAAAACTATTCTTGAGTTTTCAAATTTAGCACTTATGATGTTTTTCCAAAAAAGATAAGCATTTGATGAGATGCCGGCATTTTTAGCCAATTCAGCACCGAGCACATAATCATCTAAAAACTCATTTGGTGCGAGTATATTTTGCATCTTCATCCTTTTGAAATTTTGCCCATTATAGCTTTTGGAGACTAAAAATTTAGAAAATTTATAGTAGGATTTTAAAAAATTTCAAAAGGAGAAAATATGAAAAAACAAATCTCAACAAAAAATGCTCCACAAGCGATTGGGCCATATTCTCAAGCTATTAGCGCAAATGGATTTTTATTTATCTCAGGTCAGCTTGGTGTCACACCAGCGGGTGAGTTTGCAGGTAGTAGCGTAGAGGCCCAAGCTGAGCAATCGCTTGAAAATTTAAAAAATATCTTGGCTGAGGCAGGACTTACTTTTGATAATGCTGTAAAGACTACAATATTTCTAGCAGATATGGCAGATTTTGTTAAAGTAAATACTGTGTATGCTAAATTTTTTAAAGAGCCTTATCCTGCTAGAAGTACAGTAGCTGTTAAGACCTTGCCAAAAGACGTACTTGTGGAAATAGAGCTTATCGCGGCTTATTAATAGAGATTGTGTAAAAGTTCATATAATTTAATGTTTAATATGATGGAGAGCAAAAACTCTCTAAATTTATATTTCAAAAACTAAACCCTATAAACCTATAATAAAAATACATACTTTAAAATTTTTAAGCGTCTAACAATTTTTTCTAAAATTCCCTAAATATTTCAACTATCTTTAAGTATTGCTCGTATATAATTCC
>NZ_POZK01000007.1:0-29159 GCF_002913945.1 Campylobacter concisus
ATAGTGATATTACTAGTTAAATTTTTATAGATTATGTTTGTCATAATGTAATGAAAATTATTAGAATTTATCCTTGTAATTATTGATATTTCAGTAAGGATATAAAATTTTTAATAATACTTATGTTACTTTTTTACTCAAATATTTAAAAACAATTTTACTTTGTTTTCTTTAGCTTTTTGATAACTACTCTAAGATTTTTAAATTTTATTAAATAGTATTTTCTTTTAAAATCGTGCTTTGTGAGAAAATTAATATTTTTATGTAGAAAAATATTTACATTTTTGGCTTAAGTTTTTTGAAATTTTTGTAAATGTCAATCAGTTGTAAATAAGTTTTGCAAGGTTAATATCAATTAAATTTGTTTTAAATCTTTAAAGGAGAAAGAATGAATCGACGAGAATTCATAAAAAGTGCTGCGGCTAGTGCTGCTTGTGCTAGTGCTGGTATAGCCGTACCAAGCTCACTAAGTGCAGCAAATGAAGCCGAAAAAGGCTGGCGCTGGGATAAGGCCGCTTGTAGGTTTTGTGGAACAGGCTGTGGCATCATGGTCGCTACAAAAGAGGGCAAGATAGTAGCTGTAAAAGGAGATCCAGAAGCACCAGTAAATCGTGGTCTAAACTGTATTAAAGGCTATTTTAACGCTAAGATCATGTACGGCGAGGATAGGATCACTCATCCGCTTTTACGTGTAAATGAAAAAGGCGAATTTGATAAAAAAGGTAAATTTAAGCAAGTAAGCTGGAAGCAAGCATTTGATGTTATGGAGGCTCAGTTTAGAAAAGCATATGATGAGCTAGGACCTCATGGTATCGGAGTTTTAGGCTCTGGTCAATATACAATTCCAGAAGGTTACGCTGCTGTTAAGCTTATAAAAGGTGGCTTTAGAAGCAATAGCATCGATCCAAACGCAAGACACTGCATGGCAAGTGCGGTTGTTGGCTTTATGCAAGTTTTTGGCATAGACGAGCCATCAGGCTGTTTTGATGATATCGAACTAACTGATACTATCGTAGCTTGGGGCGCAAATATGGCCGAGATGCACCCGATACTTTGGGCACGCGTAAGCGATAGAAAGCTTAGCGATCCTGATAGGGTAAAGGTTGTAAATTTAAGCACTTACTCAACTAGAACATCAAATTTAGCTGACATTGAGATTATCTTTGCTCCGTCATCTGACCTTGCTATCTGGAACTACATCGCTCGTGAGATAGTTTATAACCACCCAGAGATGATCGATGAAGAATTTGTTAAAAAGCACTGTGTCTTCACAGCTGGTCCAGCCGACATCGGATATGGTCTTCGTCCAGACATTAATCATAAAAAATATGCTCCAAGCGAGCTAGACACTGCTGCTACTGAGAAGTCAAAGGTACTAAGTGAAGCTGAGGGTGTTACACTTGCATATCTTGGACTAAAAGCTGGCGATACGCTAGAAAATAAAAACGCTGCAAAATCTGGCGCACATTGGCAAATAACATTTGAAGAGTTTAAAAAAGCTCTTGCACCTTACACGCTTGACTTTACAGCAAAGGTGGCAAAGGGCGATCCAAACGAAGATATAGAAGAATTTAAGAAAAAACTAAAGGCACTTGCTGATCTTTACATCGAGAAAAACCGCAAAGTCGTAAGTTTTTGGACGATGGGCTTTAATCAACACCAACGTGGTACATGGGTAAATGAGCAAGCTTATATGGTTCACTTCTTGCTCGGCAAACAAGCACTTCCAGGCTCAGGAGCGTTTTCTCTAACTGGTCAACCAAGTGCGTGCGGTACAGCAAGAGAGGTTGGAACATTTGTTCACCGCTTGCCAGCTGACATGGTTATTGAGAATCCAAAACATAGAGAGATAACTGAAAAAATTTGGAAACTTCCTGCCGGAACACTAAGTGGTGTACTCGCTTCTCACTACGTAAAAATGATGCGTGATCTTGAAGATGGTAAGGTTAAATTTATCTGGGTTCAAGTAAACAACCCATGGCAAAATACTGCAAACGCAAATCACTGGATAAAAGCCGCTCGTGAGATGGATAACTTCATCGTTGTAAGTGATCCTTATCCAGGAATTTCTGCAAAAGTAGCCGACCTTATTCTTCCAACTGCGATGATCTATGAAAAATGGGGCGCTTACGGTAACGCTGAGAGAAGAACGCAGCACTGGAGACAGCAAGTACTTCCTGTTGGTGAAGCGATGCCTGATATTTGGCAAATGATGGAGTTTAGTAAGCGCTTTAAGCTAAAAGATGTTTGGGGTGAGAAAAAAGTAAATGATAAAGTTACACTTCCAAACGTACTCGATGCTGCAAAAGCTATGGGATATAGCGAAGAAGATACGCTATTTGATGTACTTTTTGCTAATGAAGAGGCTAAGAAATTTAGTGCAAACGATCCTATTATGGAAAACTATGACAATACAGAAGTATTTGGCGATAGCAGAAAAGTGATCGGCTCAGATGGCAAAGAATTTAAAGGATATGGATTTTTCGTTCACAAATATCTTTGGGAAGAGTATAGAAAATTTGGCGTTGGACATGGTCACGACCTAGCCGACTTTGACACATACCATAAGGTAAGAGGTCTAAGATGGCCAGTAGTTGATGGTAAAGAGACTCAGTGGAGATTTAATACTAAATTTGACCCATATGCTAAAAAAGCTGCTCCAAATGATAAATTTGCATTCTATGGCAACAAAAATGCAGCACTTCCAACAGGTGATCTAAAAGGCGTTACAAATAAAGATAAAACATCTCTTGCAAATAAAGCAAAAATTTTCTTCCGTCCTTACATGGATCCATGCGAGATGCCAAGCAAGGAGTATCCATTCTGGCTATGTACTGGCCGTGTTCTAGAGCACTGGCATACAGGTACTATGACTATGCGTGTTCCAGAGCTTTATAGGGCTGTTCCAGAGGCACTTTGCTATATGCACGAAGATGACGCTAAAAAGCTTGGTGTAATGCAAAATGAGGTCGTTTGGGTCGAATCACGCCGTGGTAAAGTAAAAGCAAGAGTCGATCTAAAAGGTAGAAATAAGCCGCCACTAGGACTTGTTTATGTGCCTTTCTTTGATGAAAACGTTTATATAAATAAAGTATGTCTTGACGCTACTTGCCCAATCTCAAAAGAGACTGACTATAAAAAGTGTGCGGTTAAAATTTATAAGGCGTAAATATGGCTGATATGGAATTTTCAAGTAGGCGAGAGGCTTTAAAATTTGGAGCTAAGGCTGCGATTTTAGCACTTAGTGGAGGCTTTATATGGTCGCTTAGTGCCAAAGCTTCGCCACTAATGCTTCTTAGGCCTCCTGGTGCAAAAAACGAAAAGCAGTTTTTAGAAAGCTGTATTAGGTGCGGACTTTGCGTGGAAGCATGTCCATTTGATACGCTCAAACTCGCCTCTCTAGGAGATGGTGTAAGTATTGGAACGCCTTATTTTGAGCCTAGAAAAATTCCTTGCTATATGTGCGAAAATATTCCTTGTGTGCCAGTTTGTCCAACTGGCGCCTTGGATGTAAATTTAGTAAGCACAAACGATAAACTCGATATAAATAAGGCCAAGATGGGCGTTGCAGTGGTAGATATGAAAAACTGTGTGGCCTATTGGGGCATACAGTGTGATGCTTGTTATAGAGCCTGTCCACTTCTAGATAAGGCTTTATATCTAGAGTATCGCCGCAACGAAAGAACACAAAAGCATGCCTTTTTACTTCCAGTTGTTGATAGTGATATCTGTACTGGGTGCGGTGTTTGTGAGCGAGCCTGTATCACCGAAAAAGCAGCTATAACAGTGCTAAACCGTGACGTGGTGCTTGGCAAGGTTGGTGATAACTACGTAAAAGGCTGGATAAAAGAAGACGAAAGACGCATAGATGATGCAGACAGCAAGATAAAGCTTGACATTAAAAAAGCGACTAATTATCTAAATGGTGGTGAGCTATGAAATTTTTAATCTTAAGACGAATAACTCAAATTTCTATCCTAGCACTATTTATCCTAGGAAATTTTTATGGAGTTAAGATACTTAGCGGAAATTTAAGCTCATCTTTGCTTCTTGGAAAAATTCCACTAAGCGATCCATTTGCTTTGGTTCAAATTTTACTTGCAAGCTTTAGTGCCGGCATAAATGCAATTATTGGAGCTGGCATTATCTTTGCATTTTACGCATTGATTGCTCCAAGAGCATTTTGTTCGTGGATATGCCCAATAAATTTACTAACCGATATCGCTTTTAAACTAAGAGAAAAATTTGGCTTTAAGGGCGAAAAAGTCTTAAATGTGAGTAAAAATTTACGTTATTACTTGCTGGCTCTTACTCTTATATTAAGCCTTGCTTTATCTTATCCAGTATTTGAGAGCGTTAGCTATATTGGCATTATTCAGCGTGGCATTATTTACGGCTCAGCTAGTGCTTTAGGCATAGTAGTTGCGATCATTGCTTTTGATATGTTTGTGTTAAAGCGTGGCATTTGCTCGCACGTTTGTCCGCTTGGTGCCTTTTATGCCATTATCTCAAAATTTGCCCTAATTAGAGTAAAACATGATGCCCAGGCTTGTACAAAATGTATGAAATGTAAGCTTATTTGTCCAGAGATGCAAGTGCTTGATATGATCGGTAAAGAGAGCCGCTCGGTAAGCTCAAGCGAGTGCATAAGCTGTGGCAGGTGCATTGATGTTTGTGGAGACGGGGCTTTGAAATTTAGTATTAGAAATTTAAGGAGAGAAAAATGAAAATAAAAATAATGATGCTTGGAGGATTGTGTGCTGCGTTTTTTGCGGCATGTACTTTTAATAATCCAAGTATTAGTGATTCGCAAATCGGCTTTAGAAATATCGATTTGCTAGACGATAAAGACGTTGTATTAAAAGATGTGAACTACACAAAAGAGCCAGCTGGCATGTCAAAGAAATTTGATAGGTCTTTTGAAAATGCACCACCATTTATCCCACACGATACTGAGGGTTTAGTACCTATCACAAAGGATATGAATATGTGCGTAACCTGCCATATGCCTGAGTTTGCAAAAGATAGTGGAGCAACACCGATACCATCATCTCACCTTTATGACATCAGGAATAAAAAAGATCTTGCAGGCAAGCTTGATGATGAAAGATATAACTGCACAACATGCCACGTTGAGCAACAAACTGGCTTAACTCAGCTAGTCGGTAATAAATTTAAGCCTGACTTTAGAGATAAAAACGGCACTCATAAGTCAAACTTGCTAGATGTTTTAAACGATGGTGTTAAATAATGCAAAGCAGGCGAGAGCTTTTTAGTAAAATTTTGGGGGCAAAACCTGCTCCCAAATTTATAACTCCGCCATTTTTTAGCGGTGAGTTTGACTGCGATGGATGCGATGCTAACTGCGTAAATGCTTGTGAAAAAGAGCTTCTTAGCTTTGAAAATGAAAGGGTAGTTTTTAAAGTTAAAAAGCTGGGCTGTGACTTTTGCGAAGAGTGCGCTAAGGCTTGTGAGAGTCTTGGTAAAAAGACATTAAGCCTAAGCTCGCCAAAGAGTATAAATGCAAAAGTTAGCATCGATGTTTCTAGCTGTCTAGCATGGAACGATACGATCTGCTACAACTGCCTTGATGCTTGCAAATTTAAAGCAGTCGAATTTCTTGGTGTTTTTAGACCTATTGTTAATCAAAACTGCGTAAGTTGCGGCGAGTGCTTTGATGTTTGCTTTAAAAATTCACTTCAAATGGAGGCCTTATGAGAGCTTTGTTTTTTATTTTTTGTCTATTAAATTTTATCTTTGCAAGCGAGATCACTACGCCATATAAGCAAATAGAGGCTAGTGCAAATGTGCTAAACACAACGCTAATAAATGGCAAACTCTTTATCGCGACTGATGGAGGGACGGTTGAAATTTATGATCCTAAAGAAGATAAATTTGAAGAGATAATAAAAATAGAAGATATAAAAACATACGTTAGCGATCATGAAAGACCAAAAATTTTAAACGTTGATGAGTTAAATGGCAAGATACTCATCCTAAGTGAGGGTGACTATGCTACAAAGGTGCTTTATATAAGAGAAAATGGGCAGATGAAAAGCATAAAAATACCAAATCAAGCGACAAAAAAGGCATTATTTTTGGATGATGAGCATATTGCACTTGCTTCAATCAGCAATGAAATTTACTTTTTAAACTTAAAAAGTGGTGAAATTTATGATAGCTTTAAAATTTCAATTGCGATGCTTTCAGATATGGAGATAAATGAAGACAGAAGCAGGCTAGCTATCGCTTGCGAGAGTGGGAAGGTCTACTTTTATAACATAAAAGCTAAAAAAATGGATCAAATTTTAGACATTCATACAGACAATATCTACGACATCTCATATAAAAATGGCGTCATGATCAGCGGAGGTACCGACAGGATAGTGGGGATATTCTCAGCTGGAAGCCTAAAAAAGATAAATACCGGCTTTTTGGTCTATGGCGTCGGCCTTAGCGATGATGGTAGAGTGGCGGCTTATATGAGCGATGAGATGAGCGATGTAAATTTAGTTGATAGCAAAAGTTTAGAAAATATCGCAATGCTAAAAACTGGGCAAAGTACGATAAATAGCATAGTTTTTATAAGTGATAACGAAGTCGTAACTTCAGCCTATGAGAATAAAATTTTGTTTTGGAGAATTAAATGAATATTTCAAGCTTAATAGTTTATACGGACAATAAAAATGAAAGTGTAAAAAATGAGATAAAAAAGCTAAAAGAGTGTGAAATAATAACTGACGCAGACGATAGAATCGTAGTGGTAGTTAGCTCAGATAGTATTGAAGATGAGATAAAAAATTTTAAAAAGATAGAAGCTATCAGTGGAGTAGTGAGCGTTGCGATGGTTTACAGCTATCAAGAAGATGCCGAAGAAAATAGAAAAAAGCTAGAAGAAAATGGCAAGATAAGTGAAATTTTAACAAGTGATGAGGTAAAAGCTGAGGATATTACTTATGGCGGCAGCGTACATCATAGAGTGAAATAGTAAAACTTAAATTTTTAGCTTTTGCATTATCATTAAAATTTATAGTGCAAAAGCCTACCTTTCGTACAGATCTTCTTAGCAAATTCATTGCTAGTACTGCTTATATTTAGTTAACTTTGTTTGGCTTGTAGATTTAAGTATAAAAATTTTTAAAAAAGATAAATTGCCCTTCAGAAAAAAAACGATTTACTTCGTAAATCTTTTAAAGGAGCAAAAATGCTAGATAAAATAGGCGAAGGGATAAATGAAGGTCTGCAAAATGCAATTTCAAGTGTTATTGTAAGTAAGTAAGCAGATTGGGAAAAAAGGTGGTGTACCAACAATTAGCAGTATAGAAAGCATTATAGATAAGTATAGCTACCTAAATGCAAGTATTTCAGGTGGTGCAGGACTTATTCCTGGGCCTTTTGGTATGGCAGCTACAGTACCTGAGATTGTTTCAATTATTAGAAATCAAATAGCAATGACTGCAGATATTGCGAGGGCTTATGGTTATAAAGAGCCGACAAAAGAGATTATTATGGAGGCTTTGTTTGTAGCCTCAGGTAACATAGCAACAGGTCTTATAGTAATTCAAGGACAAAAGTTAATTGTAAAGCGTGCTAGTCTTAGTGTTCTACAAAAGTTAATACAAATATTTTGGGTGGAAAAATTACTCAGCAAGCATTAAAATCAATGGCAGCAAAGTGGATACCCCTTGCAGGTGCTACAGCAATGGCTGCTTGGAGTAAATATAGTACAAATAAAATTGGCAAAAAGGCAAAAGAGCTTTTTAGTAAAGAGATAGCTTTTGATGAAGATTTGGTAGAAACTGAACTTACAGCAGTAGAAAAAGACGAGATTTTATCTCAAATTCCAAATTTTATAAATGATCTTGAAAAGGCAAATGTAGAGCTTGCAAATTTTATGAATGAGAAACAGCAAATTGTAAAGTCTAAGATTGAAATTTTTATAAATTTAATGAAAATTGATGGATATTGCGACGAAAGAGAGAAGAAAATCATTTATGAGTTTATAGATGACGCCAAATTAAATAGTGATGAAAAAGCTAGATTGCTATCTCTTACAAATAGTAACGAAAAGGTAGAAGTAAATCTTGATGTATTTAAGGGCAATGCTCTTGAAATTTCAACACTGATGATAGACCTTGTGGCGATCGCTAAAGCTGATGAAAAAATAGAGATGAGCGAAAAAATATATTTAAAAAGTATAGCAAGTGAATTAAATTTTAGTTTAGAAGATCTTGAGATGATGCTTGCATAAAGAATTTTAGTAGGCCAGTTTTGGCTTACTAAATTTATAGCCTAAGGTCTATCTTTAATCAAATTTAATAAATTTTCTCCAATATTTTCATTTGTTAGATTTGAAATTTCTTTATAAAAATTTCCTTTTTTGTCTATTAAATATATTGAAGAGCTGTGAGCAACAGAGTAGCCCATGGCCGAGTTTTCAAGACGGACTTTTTGAAATTTTACACCGTAGGTTTTTGCCACTTCTTTTAAGGCGTTTAGTTTTAATCCATCGGCGTCTTTGTAGAAATTTTTTGCCATTAGAGTTAAATTTTCAGGAGTATCGCGTTCAGGATCAAGCGTAATAAAAAGTAACTCAAAGTCATCTCTTTTTAGTTTATTTAGCTCATCGCCAATCAAAGAGAGCGCAGTAGGGCAGACATCGGGGCAAAAAAGATAACCAAAATATATAACTTTGTACTTTCCGTCGTAATTTTTAAGACTTACTTCACCATTTTGTGAAAGTGCCTTAAAATCATACTTGTTTGGCTTTATTAGCAAAAGTGCAACACCTATACAAATTAAGATTATTATTAAGCCCCAAAATGCCTTTTTCATCGTTACCCTCTATAATTTTAGATCAAGATCTACAAAAAAACCAGTTTCTTTTTCGTCATCAAGCACTTTAAATCTATATCTCATAAGCTCGACAACACAAGCACTTAGCACTACTTGAGCAGTTAAGTTATCGCCTCTTGGCTCAAGTCTTGCTTTGATTGATCCCATATTCATATTTATGCCGTCTATCTCAAGACTAGGATTTTTTAGCCCTAAATTTTTACCGTTAATGATTTTAAAGCTAAAAGGCCTCATAGCATAAATAGGTCTTGGCGAGATGTCTATTTTTAGCTTTACGCCTTTAAATTCCATCTCACAAGATTTATTGTTTAGATCACATTTTAAAGGATCTAGCGATGTGTTTACATCAGCAAATTCAGGTGGATCTTCCTTACTTGTTGTCATAAGCTTATAGCCTATCGAAAAAGCACCTAGAACAATAAAGATAAATGAAAAAATAATTATGATTTTTTTCATTATTTAAAGTTTTTAGTTACTCCGATATTATCAAGCTTTATGCTCTCGCCATTGCTAAATTTTAGCTCTAAATCAACTTTATCACCATCTTTTAATGGTTTATTTAGATCCATAAGCATAATGTGTAAACCGCCAGGAGCTAGTTTTGTTTCGCCATTCTTTGGGATCACTGCATCTTCGATTTGAACCATAGCCATCATACCATCATTCATTTTGTGTGTATGAATTTCTGTACTTTTACAAACGCTTGAGTGAGCGCCAATAAGCTTTACATCAGAATTTGAAGCATTTTTTATATTCATAAAAATTGCACTATTGTTTGTGCCAGGTTTTGTATCTCTAGCTCTAACATTTTCTAGGCTGATATCAGCCGCCATAAGAGCAGAAGCTGCAAGCATCGCACCAAAAACGATTTTTTTCATATTTTTCCTTTGTGATAAAATTAATAATGGTTTTCACATTATACATTTAGAACTACTTAATTTACCTTTAAAATCTAAAAATATAAATTTTTTAGGATATAATTACGGACTAAATTTTACTTTTTGGGATATTTCACTTGAAAAAAATTATATTTTTCTTCATCGCGTTATCGCCTTGTCTTTTTGCCCAAAATTACGAAGAAATTTACTTAAAAAATGGCTCAGCTGCTGTTATTGATGCCATCGAAAAAAATATTTTAAGTAAGGATTACTGGCTAAAAAAGCTTGAAGGCAAGGATGTAAGATATGGGTATTATGACAATGAGATACTTCTAAGTGTAGTTGATAAAACTAAAAAGAAGCTTGAAGTGATCTCTTATAATGGCGGCATTACAAAAAAGCTTTTTAGCTCAAGTGTTATAGTTGGCAAAAATGGCGATAAGCTTCTTGAAGGCGATCTAAAAACACCGGTTGGAGTGTATCAGCTTACACGTAGATTTACGCCAAATGATAGATATCTTGGCCCACTTGCATTTTCGCTTTCATATCCAAATTTACTTGATAAGCTTGCAAAGCGAAATGGCGGTGGCATTTGGATACATGGCTATCCACTTGATGGTCAAAGGACAGATGAGCTAAAAACAAAAGGCTGCGTGGCTATGCAAAATGATACTTTAATGAAATTTGATGATGTGGTGGATCACAAAAAAACACTTGCATTTATTTATGAAGATAAGCGTCCAGAAGCTAGCGCAAAAGATATTGCAGTGATCATTTCTGGGCTTTTGGGCTGGAAAAAGACATGGAGCGAGAGCGACATTGAAAACTATCTTAAATTTTACGATAAAAACTTTGAGCGATACGATGGTATGAGCTTGGAAAAATTTAAAAGTATGAAACGGGCTATTTTTTCTAAAAAAGAGAAAAAACGCATTAGTTTTTCAAATTTTCTCATCACGCCTTATCCAAACCTTAAAAACGATAGGCTTTTTCGTGTGAGTTTTTATGAGGATTATGTTTCAGATACGCACAAATTTGCTGGGCAAAAGACGCTTTATGTGAAGCTTTATAACGATGATATGAAAATTTTTATAGAGGAGTAAAAGTGGAAAAATCTCAAGAAGTAAAAGAAAAAATCGAAAAAATTTTAGAGGCAAGAGCTGCTTTTTTTGCTGAGCTTGACCGCCAAGTTCCAAAGAAAGATGGTACTGATGTTTTTGATTTTAGCAAAGTAAAAGAGGCTGATCTGAAAGAAATTTACGCTAAATTTTATGCATTTGATTACAACGTAAGAAAACTTTTACCGGATGTTTATACTGCTTTTAATGTGAATTTTAATGTCTGAAATACACCTAAATAAAGCTTCATATATCCATAACCTCACTCAAATTTGTGCTAAAGCTGGTGGCAAAGAGAAAGTAATAGTTGTATTAAAAGACAATGCTTATGGCCATGGCGCAAGGCTTATTGCAAGTGAAGCTAAAAAATTTGGTATAGAAATTTGTGCTGTAAAAAGTGAGTTTGAGGCAAATGAAATTTCTGACATATTTGAAAATATTCTCATTCTTTCACATATCCCAACTGGAAATGAAAGCAGCAAATTTATCTATGCGATAAACGATATAGAGGCACTTTTAAAGATAAAAGATGGCTCAAAAATCAACCTTGCAATTGACACTGGTATGCATAGAAATGGGCTTGATATAAGTGAGCTTGATTATGCGTTTGAAATTTTAACAAGAAGGAATTTGGAGCTTCTTGGAGCTTATACTCATTTTCGTGCGAGTGATGAGCTAAATGCTGATTATTTTGTGCAAAGGGAAAATTTTGGGGCAGCAAAAGAGAAAATTTTGGCTCTTTGCGATGAGTTTGGTATAAAAAAACCGATCTTTCACTCTCACAACTCAGCTGCGCTTGAAAGAGCAAGTGAAATCGATGATGATATGGTGCGTGTTGGCATCGCTCAGTATGGATATGCTCAGTTTAGTGATAGTTTGGACTTAAAGCCAGTACTTTCGCTATGGGCAAGAAGAGTTAGTAGGCGCATTTTAAAAAGTGGTCAAGGTGTTGGATATGGTGCTAAATTTAGCGCAAAAGAAGATATAAATGTAGCCACTTATGATCTTGGATATGGCGATGGATTGCTAAGATACAATGGATGTGGCGAGCTAAGACTTGCCAATAACGAGCCAATACTAGGCAAAATTTCTATGGATAGCTTTAGCTGTAAAGATAGCGGCGAATGGGTCTGTGTGCTTGAGAATGCAAATATTTGGGCGAAATTTTTTGATACGATAAGTTATGATATTTTAGTAAAACTCTCGCCAAATATAACTAGAAAATTTATATAAAGGTAATGTGTGAAAAAGATCGTTTTATTAGCTCTTGCTAACCTTGCTTTTGGTGTGCAAGAGAGTGAGTTTAAAATTTATGAGCAGATACTAAATCAGCTTGACACTAAGCAGATCCCAACCTTTGTCGTCCAAACTGCAAAGCCAAATTTACCAAGCAGGGTCGATGAGATGATCACGCTAAAAGATGTAAGTAGCAGTGGGCTAAACATACATGGTGAGTTTGTTTTAAACGAGACCAAGACAAAGAGGATAAAAGGCTACAATAAAGCTCAAATTTTAGCTTTAAAAGATGAGTTTTATAAAAATGGAAAAGATGCGCTTTGCAATTCAGGTATGGCTAGAGCTGTGCTAAATCGTGGCATCACGCTAAGTGGTAGTTACGGCTTTGAAGGCAGGCATTTTTTTGATATAAATTTGGATAAAAGTAGTTGCGAGTAGCCCTTTTTTTAATGTTTTTTTACTCGCTTGCCCTGGCTCTTACGCCAGATATGGCAGCGAAAAATCATGCAACTTACTACAAAAAAAAACTCCCTTTCATCTGCACGCCAACACTTACGCTTAATAATATCTTAAATATCGGCGATACGCTCATTTATAGATACGCCATCAAACACGCAAGAAAGCAAGAGATCAAAAGGCTTGAAGAAAAAGAGCTTTTAGAATTTATCGAAGCTATCAAAAAGGAAAATTTACGAACCGCTTGCAAAGATAAAGAGATCTTAAATATGCTAAGCATCGGTGTCACCTTGGATGAGCTTTTCTATTCAGAAAATGGTGAGCTGATTTTTGAGTACACTATAGAAGATCGTGACTGCAAGAAATTGCAGTGAAATTTGGGGCTACAATTCAGTTTTTGATTATAAAATTTTGATCTTTTTGCAAAATTTAAAATTCCATTTACTCATAAGAATCGACTACTGATTTTAAGCTTCGAAAAGTTTGCCACTAAAATCAAATCCGAAATTACTCGCTCATAAAATTTAAAATTTTTGTAAATTTATAAATTTAAAGCCAAAAAAGATGACAGAAAAAAGAAATTTAGCCCAAATTTTACAAAAGGCTAAATTTTTACATACTTCTTTTTATCTCTTGTTCAAGTCTTTCAAGCTCAGCAATCCTATCGCTAGTGCTTGGATGCGTTCTAAAAAGTACGCCAAGCTTGTTAGTTAGCGAGCCAAATGGATTTACGATAAACATATGAGCACTTTGCTCGCTTGCGTTTTGCATAACGTAAGAATTTGAGTAGCTCTCAAGCTTTCTTAGAGCGCTTGCAAGCCACTCTGGGTGTCCTGTTAGATAGGCAGCGCCCTTGTCCGCCTTGTACTCGCGCTCCCTTGAAATCGCCATTTGGATGATCGTAGCAGCTAGAGGCATGACAACGGCAATGATTAGCATAATTACTGGGTTGGCGTTTCGCTGTGAGTTTTGATTTTGCCCTGCCACGGTGCCTATCTTGGCGAAATTTGCGATCATCGCGATGGCACCAGCTAGTATGGCAGCGATTGAGCCAGTTAGGATGTCGTAGTGTCTTACGTGACTTAGTTCGTGAGCTAGCACACCCTCGATCTCGTTTTCATTTAAAATTTTTAAAAGCCCCTCGGTTACTGCAACGGCTGCATGACTTGGGTTTCTGCCCGTGGCAAAGGCATTTGGTACTTCTTCTGGGATGATGTAAATTTTTGGCATAGGCAAATTTGCCTTTTGTGTGAGGCGAGATACGATATCATAAAGCCCATGAGCGTTACTCTCATCAACTGGGATAGCGTTATATCTTTTAAGCACTATAGTATCACTAAAAAAATATGAAAAGATATTTGTACCAGTCGCTATCAAAAAGGCGATCATCATGCCATGCTCACCTCCAATATATCCGCCAACAGCGATAAAAATCAGCATTAAAGTAATCATTAAAAAAGCAGTTTTAAAAATTTCCATTTTTATCCTTATTCTTTAATAGCATTTGGCAAGATCGCAGCGTCGATGTTAAATTTTGCAAGCTGTGCTAGCTCGCTTTCATCTTTTATCAAAACAGCTATAAGTGCGTCAAATAGATAACTCTCAGCTATCTTTGCTAGATCTTTTGCAATGTCAATATCTGCGATAATAAATTTTGCTCCAGCCGCATTTGCGATAATGGCTTCATTTGCATTCGTCACAAAAACGCTAAAGTTTGCTCCAACTTCTAGTGCCCTTTTTATGAAATTTCTATCAAATTTAAAGAGATTTTGCCTGCCGTTTGAAATTTCATCTTCACTTTTGCAAAGAAATAGTGGCTCAAATTTGATCAGCTCATCACCCAAAATTTTCATCCCTCACCCTTTATGCACTCTTTACAGATGTATTTTCCGTCTCTTAGCACCATTTGGTCGATGTCACTAAAGACGCCGCATTTGCTGCACTCTTCGAAGTTGCTGGTGCTTATCTTGTCGCTTTTTTTTCTATTTTTAAAAAATATGATGTAAATTGCAACCAAAATCGCTACAAAAAGCAAGTATTTCAACGTATCTCCCCTTTATTTTTGAGATTAAAAAATATGTAGTTTCTGTTTTTTTCATTATAAATTTGCGCGTCGATGCCTGAAATTTCATCCATGACACTAGAGCCTTTATAGATGAGAAATTTAGTATTTTCATCATAAAAACCATCGCAAATTTTTATAAGCTCTTTTGTCTTACTAAGCGCCCTTGAGGTAATGAGATCAGCCGTAAATTTATCTGCAAGCTCTATCTTTTGGCTATGAACTTCTAAATTTTGCAAGCCAAGCTCGATTTTAACGAAGCTTAGAAATGATGACTTTTTGGATATCGGCTCAAAAAGGTGCCACTTAGTGCGAGGCATCATAAGTGCAAGAAATATCGCTGGAAAGCCAGCCCCACTGCCTACATCTATCGCCGTTTTGGCACTTAGATCAAAAATTTCAAGCGGCCTAATGCTATCAAGCACCTGCTCGCTTATGTCTTTATAATTGCTTAAGCTATGAACTTTGTTAAATTTAGCAAAAATTTGAGCGTAAGCCTTTACTTTTTCGTCAAATTTAGCTGGCAAACAAAGCTCATTTTTCATCACAGGATGTGCCCCATTTGCTCTTTTTTTACTTTCAGGTAGCCTTCGTTAAATTTATTTGGTTTGATGACGATAGGCACGCGTTTTACGATCTTTACTGAGCTTAGCCCGTGAAGTTTTAAAGGGTTATTTGTGAGTAAATTTACCTCTTTTATGCCGTAGTGATTTAGGATAAAATCAACCACTTCATACGTCCTCTCATCAGCCTTAAAACCTAGCTGGTGATTGGCTTCTATCGTGTCAAAGCCCTTATCTTGCAGGCTGTAGGCATTTATCTTGTTTAAAAGCCCGATATTTCTGCCCTCTTGACGCAGATAGATGACCATGCCGCCATTTTCTTCGATATATTTTAGGCTCGCTTCAAGCTGGTCGCGACAGTCGCACTTTAGGCTCCCGATCGCATCGCCAGTTAGGCATTCGGAGTGAATTCTAAGATTTACAACTTCGCTCAAAGGCTCTTTGTAGATCACAAGGTGCTCTTTTGCCCCTTCTTTGAAGGCTTGAACCTTATAAGTGCCAAATCTTGATGGTAGATTTGCAGCGTTTGAAATTTCTATTTTCATTTTAAATTTACTCCAACTGTGCTAAACTAGCTAAAAATCACGCATTTTAACAAAGAAAAGGCAAAAATATGTTTAAACGTTTTAGAAGATTAAGAATAAATCCAGCCCTAAGAGACATGGTAAGAGAGACTAGCCTTAGCGTAAATGACTTCATCTATCCGCTCTTTGTAGTCGATGGTAAGGGCGTTAAAAACGAGATTGCTTCGATGCCGGGCGTTTATCAAATGAGTATCGATGAGATTTTAAAAGAGTGCGAAGAGATAGTAAATTTGGGTATAAAGTCGATCATTTTATTTGGCATACCAAGCCTAAAAGATAGCGTTGGCAGCGACGCACTAAGCAATGACGGCATTATAGCCACGACACTTCGAGCTATAAAGGATAAATTTCCAAATTTATTTGTCATCACAGATCTTTGCTTTTGCGAGTACACAGACCATGGCCACTGCGGCATAATCGATCACGTGCATAACACCATTGACAACGACGCCACACTTGAAATTTCAGCCAAACAAGCTCTGATACACGCTCAAAATGGCTCTGACATGATCGCGCCAAGTGGCATGATGGATGGCATCATCGCAACGCTAAGAGAGACACTTGATAGCAATGGCTTTGAGAATTTACCAGTGATGGCGTACTCAACTAAATTTGCCTCAGCATACTACGGACCATTTCGTGACGTAGCACAAAGTGCACCAAGCTTTGGCGATAGAAAGAGCTACCAAATGGACAGCGCAAACCGCCTAGAGGCGATCAATGAGAGCTTGCAAGACGAGGCGCAAGGCGCTGATATCTTGATGGTAAAGCCTGCACTTGCCTATCTTGACGTCGTTAGAGAGCTAAGAAATTTAACACTTCTGCCAATCTGCGTCTATAATGTAAGTGGCGAGTACGCACTGCTAAAAGCTGGTGCAAAAGCTGGCATCATCGATTACGAGCGCGTTATGATGGAGACATTAATCGGCTTTAAAAGAGCAGGAGCAAATTTGATCATCACTTATCACGCAAAAGAAGCAGCCAAAATTTTAAGGGGCTAAGATGAGGCACTTTTTGACGCTAAATGACTTTAGCAAAGATGAGATCGAACAGATGATAAATTTAGCCCGTAAGATCAAAAAAGAGGCGAAGGCTAGAGAATTTAAGCCATACCTAAAAGATCAAAAGCTTGCTATGATATTTGAAAAAAGCTCGACTAGAACTAGGGTAAGCTTTGATGTGGGCATGTATGAGCTTGGCGGATATGCGCTATTTCTAAGCAAAAATGATATACAAATAGGTCGCGGCGAGCCTATACGTGACACTGCTAGAGTGATAAGCAGGATGTGCGACATGGCGATGCTAAGGGTCGATAGGCACGAGACGCTAGAAGAATTTGCTAAATTTTCAAGCGTGCCAGTGATAAACGGCTTAAGTGATAAATTTCACCCAGTGCAGCTCATGGCGGATTATCTCACGATGCTAGAATTTAGCGCAGGCGAGAAGGTCGCATACGTAGGTGATGGCAACAATATGACTCACTCGTGGCTCATGCTAGCTAGCAAACTTGGGCTTGAGCTAAGGGTCGCCACGCCAAAAGGCTACGAGGTGAACGCTGAAATTTTAAAGATAGCTAATGAAAACGCAAAAATTTCAGGAGCGAAAATTTTTATCACAAATGATATAAAAGAAGCGGTAAATGGTGCCGATGTAGTGACTACGGACACTTGGGTATCGATGGGGCAAGAGGCCGAGAAAGAAAAGAGGCTAAAAGACTTTGCTGGATACTGCGTGGATGAAAATTTGATGAGCTTAGCTAAAAAAGACGCGATATTTTTGCACTGCTTGCCAGCTTATAGAGGCTACGAGGTGAGTGAGGCGGTTTTTGAGAGACACGCGGATGAAATTTTTAGCGAGGCTGAAAATAGACTTCATGCCCAAAAAGGCGTGATGGTCTGGCTGGATGAGAGAAGAAGATGAGCAAAGAGAAAAATATATATGATGAGATAGATGAGATCGGCAATAACCTTGGGCTGAGTAGCCCTGAAAAAACGATCTTTGAGATAGTTTCAACCAAAAATCCAAATGAGCACATTTTAAATTTAAAAAGTGGCTCTTGGGACTCAAAAGAGCCGTGGTTTGGTATTGATGAAAATCAAAATTTACACACGGTAATCTCTGTAAAATCGCTTTCAGCTTTGATCGAGGCCTTAAAAGAGTCTCAAAAAGAAAATTTTGATCTAAGGCTTGAAAAGACGATCTGGCAAAATATACCGGTTGATTTTAGCGATGTTTGGGTGGTTGCTATGGATGAGATAAAAAAGATCGCAAGCGATAAAAAAAGCAGACAATTTAATATTGATCTTGACAAACTAGTAAAAAATATCAAAAAAGAGCACCCAAATTTATTTGTAGACATAAAAGAGGTGATTCAAATGGCAAGGAGTAGGGCAGATGGTTGATTTTAGTGCTTATGTGAAGTATTCAAGGCCAGGGCCAAGATATACTAGCTATCCGACAGCGCCAGAGTTTAGTGATAAATTTAGCTATGAAGCTTATATAAAAGAGCTTGAAAATCGAGATAAAAAAAGGCCGCTTTCTCTTTATTTGCACCTGCCATTTTGCAGAAGCGCTTGTTATTTTTGTGGCTGTAACGTCATTTACACGAGTAAAGAGGATCGCAAAGAGAAATATATAAGATATATAGAAAAAGAGCTTGAAATTTTAGCTCACCACCTGGACACCAGTGCTGAGGTCTTACAAATGCACTTTGGCGGCGGCACTCCGACATTTTATAATGCCGAGCAGCTTGATGAGATCATAAAACTAATCAAATCTAAATTTAAAAATTTCTCAAAAGAGGCTGAGATAAGCTGCGAGATAGATCCGAGATTTTTGACAAATGAGCAGCTTGACGTGCTCATATCTCATGGCTTTAATCGCATAAGCTATGGCGTGCAAGATTTTGATGAAAAGGTGCAAAAAGAAATTCACAGAATTCAGCCCTATGAGATTACTCAAAATGCTGTAAAAATGGCTAGAGAAAAGGGCATAAAGTCTATAAATATGGACCTGATCTATGGCCTACCGTATCAAAGCCTAGATAGCTTTAAAAAGACGCTTGAACTAGCCCTCACACTTGATCCTGATAGACTTGCGGTATTTAACTACGCTCATGTGCCATGGATAAAAAAATCAATGCGTAAGTTTGATGAAACGACATTGCCAGATCCTGAAGTAAAGCTTGAGATTTTGAAATTTACAGCCGAATTTTTAACTAAAAATGGCTATAAAATGATCGGAATGGATCACTTTGCAAAGCCAAATGATGAGCTTTTTGGCGCTTTGGCAAATGGTACTTTGCATAGAAATTTCCAGGGCTATACGACAAAAGGTGGCGCCGACTTGATTGGTATTGGAGTGACCAGCATAGGCGAATGCAAAAGACACTACGCACAAAATCATAAAGATATGGATGAGTACGAAAAAGCAATTGACAGCGGAAGACTTCCTTATTCAAAGGGAATTTATCTAAGTGATGAAGATTTGCTTAGAAAGAGTGTGATTATGAACTTAATGAGTAATTTTGGGCTTGATATCAAAGCCATCGAGAATGAATTCCATATAAATTTCTTTGAACACTTTAAGGACGAGCTTGAGGAGCTTAAAAATTTAAGCGAATTAGTTGATGTTACACCTACAAAAATTAGCGTAAATGAAACTGGAACATTGATAATACGAAATATTGCAATGTGTTTTGATGAATATCTAAAGAAAATTCCCGAGAATTTAAGGCGTTTTTCTAAAACTATATAAAAATTATTTTTTTGTCATAAGATATTTAAAATGCATTTAATATTTCTTGGTGTATAATTCGTGTCAAAATTTAAGTATAGACTTAATAATAAAAATAAGGTAAAAGGATCTTAGTTATGAAAAAGATGTTAGCAATTAGTGCTTTGGCAACAACTGTACTGTCAGCTCAAGATGTTTCTTATAGGATTTTTCTAGCTTCATTTGCACAAGATGATAATCAGGCTAGAATTGATAGTGCTGTTAATAAAGTCAATAGCAAAATCTCTGACAGCAGACTAACTACAGGTATCTATGAGGTTGGCGGACGAAAATTTTTATATGTTGACACAACTCCAGTCTCTGAGGATGAAGCTAATAGTCTATTAGTTAAAGTTCAAAACGAATCAGGCTATAAGGATGCTTTAATGAGAGCAAAAGCACCTGTAGCTGATACTCAAATAACAAAAAAATCTAATATAGAACAAGCTATATCAACTGAAGTAAAACCAGTAGCACAAGTTGATGATGGAGTTTTGACTTTAGATCAAGTTATAAAGACTATTTTAAATGAAAATCCAAGTTTAAAAGCTACAGAATTTAACTATCTACAAGTTGGCAAAGATCTAAAAATAGCAAAAAATGCTTACTATCCAACACTTGATGCAGCTGCTAGAGTGGGATATGAAAAAAAACGCCTTGATGATGGAATTTCTACAAGAAGAGGAGATGGAAGAATTTCTGGTACATCTCTAACATTGGTTGAAAATTTATACAATGGTGGTGCTGATAAAAATAGAATAAATTCTCAAAGCGCAAGGCTTGATTCAGCTGCTTATTCGGTAGCACAAGCTGCAGATAGACTTACATTAAATGCTGCAAATGCTTACTTGCAAGTTCTTCAAACTAAGAGAATTTTAGACATTGAAGAAGAAAACGTAAAGAGTCATGAGGAAATTTATAGTCAAATTAAAGATAGAGCAAGATCAGGTTATGGCGTAGCTTCTGAAGAGAGACAAGCTGGATCACGCTATACTCTAGCTCAATCAAACTATACAGCTGCTAAAAATAACTATGAAGATGCACTTTCTACATTTGAGAAATTATATGGAAAAAAAGTTGCAGCTAAAAATTTAGTAATGCCTGAGTTTAGCCTTCCTTTGCCTAGCACGAAAGAAGCTGTTTACAACAAAGCTATTCTTTGCAATCCGTCACTTTTGGTTCAAAAATCAAATATTGCTATGGCAGAGTCAGTTGTAAAAGAGAAAAATGCGCCATTCTTACCAAAATTAGATCTTGTTGTATCTGGTGCGTATGATCATTCAAATGTTTTATATGACAATTATGAAGAACAAACATTTGACGCACTTTTAAGACTAAACTATAATCTTTACAATAAAGGCAATGATAAACTAGATAAAGAAAAAAGCCAACTTGCCGTTCAACAAGAGCAACAAACTTTGGATAATCTTGTAAGAGAGCTTAAAGAATCTTTGGAATTTTCATGGCAAAATTATGTTCTTAACCAAGAAAAAATGGGATATCTAAATCAACACGTTGAATATGCTAAAGCTACACTCGATGCTTATCAGGATGAATTTAGAATCGGTCGTCGCGATCTTATAAACTTGCTTGATGCTGAAAATGAATATAACTCTGCGTTAAAAGAGATTGCTACAACTGAGACAGCACTATCTTATGCAAAATACAGACTGTTAGATAATATGGGAATGATCTCAGATAGCTTTGAACCAGGTTTTGCAAAGAGATACATTCAAGGTGCTTGCAGCATTCAAAACGATTTAAGATAAAAATGTAAAAAGTAATGACCATGAGGGTCAAGACAAATTTTTGGACGCTTATTGTAAGCGTCCTTTTTTTATTATTAGCAAGTGCTATTGGAGATTTTATAAAATCAACAACCATAGCAAAGGTAGCTAAAATTTATGGAGAAGATGCAAGAAGAAGGGCTTCTGCTCTAAATTCTTTAATGACTTCATTGCAAGATGCAACTGAACAAGAGAAATTAATAAAAGTAAATGACTTTTTTAACTCTTTTAGATGGGTTGATGATATGCAGCTTTGGCACAAAAAGGATTATTGGGCTACTAGAATGGAATTTATAGGAAAAGGTGCTGGTGACTGCGAAGACTACGTTATTGCAAAATATTTTACACTAAAGCAGCTAGGAATTCCAACTCAAAAATTATACTTCACATATGTTAAAGCCTTAAGATACAATCAAGCTCATATGGTTTTAGCATACTACGATACACCAAAATCTATTCCATTAATTTTAGATAACATAAATGGTAAAATAAAAATCGCAACTCAAAGAACAGACCTTGTTCCAGTTTATAGTTTTAATGGTGATTCGCTATACTTGGCAAAACAAGAAGGTCTTGGTCAAGCAATACCAGGTGGAAATAAAAAACAAAATCCTAAGTGGATGGAACTAATAGATAGGATAGGAAAAGAGGATTTATGACGCTATTTAAACAAATTATGATCGCCGTGATAACTTTTGGTATCATGATTTTTATGGCTGTTGGCTACTTAAATTTTAAGAGCCTAAATGGATATATTAATGACCAACTTGGTGAAAATGCAAGGCATACAGCAAATTCACTTGGACTTGCTTTAAAACCTATTATCGATCCAGACGATATGTCCTTGGCTCAAACAATGATAAATTCTATGTTTGACAGCGGCAGATACAAGCTTATCAAGCTTGAAGATGTTGATGGTAAGGTTCTTATTGAAAATTCTCAACAAACTGTTGTTAAAGATATTCCTGAATGGTTTTACAAAATAGCCAAGTTTGAAGCACCAATAGCAGATAGCGAGATTATGACTGGCTGGGCAAAATTTGGTACGCTTTATGTTCAAGGCAGCACTGCACTTGCCTATAATGAGCTTTATACCAACTCAAAAAATATTTTTAATTTTCTTCTTCTAATGATAATTGTCACTCTTGTGGTGGCATATTTTGCTCTAAAAGCTATTTTTAGGCCGCTTATGAAGGTTCAAGATCAGGCTGAGGCCATACTTGATAATAAATTTATTATTCAGAAAAGAATTCCATTTACAGCCGATCTTAAAAAAATGGTTCTAGCTATGAACTCTATGGTTAGCAAGGTAAAAGACATTTTTGAGAGAGAGGCAGCTACACTCAGTAAATATCAAGAGCTTTTATATAAAGATACAATGAGTGGTGCTAATAACAGAAGATTTTTTCAAACTAAATTTAGTGAGTATCTAGCAAGTGAAGAATATTCAAGTGGTGTTGCTTTACTTGTTAGTTTTAAAGATCTAATAAATTTAAAAAGTACGCTTGGCTTTGAAAAATGGCAAAGCGTTATAATGAAAATAGCTCAAATTTTACAAGAAAAATCAATTCATAATGATAAAAATGCGATTGTTGCAAGGCTTAACGATAATGATTTTATCGTACTTTCGTATGGTAGAAATTCATCAAATTTCTTGGCTCTATGTGATGAAATTATGAACGAGTTTAAAAAGCTTTATGCAAATTTTGCGCTAAATGATAGCGAGTATCCAGTAAATGCTGCGATAGTTGAGTATTCACCAAATACTGATATCAAGACACTTCTTACTTCAGCTGACGTTACATTGGCTAGCTCAAGACTTGCTGGAAGCTTTACATATAAGGTATTTAATGAAAATCAAAATACTTTAGTGATTGGTAAAGAGAAGTATAAAGAGCTTATTTTTGACTCAATAAAAGAGGATGAATTTAAATTCGCAGCTCAAAAAGTGATTGATCTTAATTCAAATTTTGAGCAGTATGAGCTTTATTTGAGGCTTGTTGATAAAGATGGCGTATGGCGTATGGCCTCATATTTCATGCCGATGGTCAATGAGCTAAATTTAGGTGCGATGCTTGATCTTCATATCTTAAATAGGGTGGCTAGAATTTTACCAGAGAATATCTTACCAAGTGGCAACTTGGCAATAAATTTGGGCAAAGAGATATTAAACTCAGATGAAAATTTTTCAAAACTTGAAGCTGCACTTAAAAAGATAAGCCAAATTTCTAAATATAAAAACTATATAGAAATTCCAAATAAAGACGATATTAGCATAGAAAGTATAGTTAAGCTTACTAAAAAATTAAAAGAGCTTGGCTTTGGATTTGGTTTTGACCACTTCGAGCTTAATGCAAAAGGTATTGAGAAGCTAAAAGAATTTAACCCTGATTATGTAAAAATTCAGTCAAATGTCTTAATCGACTTCTTAAGTGATAAGTCAGGAGTAAATACAAAACAATCGCTTGACGTTGTTTTAAGCTCAAAAGACATTATTTTGATCGCAATTGGTGTTGAAGGCGAAGAGCAGAAGAAAAAGCTAATTGATCTTGGCATTAAAAATATGCAAGGAATTTATATAGATGAAATTAAGAACATTGGATGATAGATGCATAGTGATAAGATAAAAGATGAACTACTTCAATGTTTGGTTATTTTTACCAAGCTTCATAATAATCCATATAGTGCTGATGCTTTAACTATTGGCTTGCCAGTAAAAGATGGCGATGAAATTGAGCTTTTTTCACTTAAAAGCTCAAGGTCTTTATTTTCTCGTGCTGCTTCTCGTGCTGGCTTTGCTTCTACTCTTGTAAGAAAAGATCTTGAACAAATCTCTCCTTTAGTTTTACCTTGCATTTTAATGCTTAGAGGCAAAAAAGCTTGCATCTTGCAATCTTTTAGTAAAGATAAAAAGACAGCAAATATCATAACACCAGAACTTTCAACTGGTACTAGCGCTATAGAAATAAGTAAATTAAAAGAAGAATATTTAGGCTATGCATACTATCTAAAGCGCGAGTTTGTTCCAGAGGATACTAGCTCAACAAAGCTAATTGATGCTGGAAATGACCACTGGTTTTGGGGAACTCTAAAACGTTCAAAAAAGATTTATTTTGATGTTGTTCTTGCAAGTTTTATTATAAATTTATTTGTTCTTGCTAGTCCGCTTTTTACGATGAACGTATATGACCGTGTCGTGCCAAATAATGCGGTTGAGACACTTTGGGTCTTGGCACTTGGTGTAAGTGTAGTTTATGGCATAGATCTTTTTTTAAAATTTGTAAGATCATATTTTCTTGAGATTGCTGGCAAAAAGAGCGATATCATAATGAGTTCTATTTTATTTGAGCGTGTTATGGATATGAAATTTAGCAATAAACCAAAATCTGTTGGTTCTTTTGCTAGTAATCTAAAAGAGTTTGATACGGTTAGAAATTTCTTCTCATCAGCCTCATTGGCAGCCATTGTCGATCTTCCATTTGCGATCATTTTCTTGATAGTTACTTATTTTATAGGAAGCTATATCGTACTCGTGCCAATTGTTATCATGATAGCTATTTTATGTTATACATTTTTTATAAAAGATCCACTTCAAAATGCTATTAAAAGTACATTTGAGGCTTCGGCTATAAAAAATGGAATTTTAATAGAGAGCCTTAGCAGTCTTGAAACTATCAAAACCCTTGGTGCTAGCGGACATATACAGTGGAACTGGGAAGAGGCAACTGGTGAGATAGCAAATAGAAGCATTAAATCAAAAATTATCACAACTTCAATAACGACTGTTACATCTTTTTTAGTGCAATTAAATACTATTGCCATCATCGTTCTTGGCGTCTACATGATACAAGATACACATCTTACAATGGGTGGTCTTATCGCTGCGGTTATGCTTAGCTCTCGCGCTATCGCTCCTATGGGGCAGGTGGCTTCACTTGCTGCAAATTTTGAGCAGACAAAAACAGCATATCAAAGTCTTAGTAAGATTATGCAAATGCCTGTTGAAAGGCCAGAGGGTAAAAAATTTGTTAGAAGAAATTCTTTTGATGGAAAGATTGAGTTTAAAAATGTAAGCTTTACATATCCAGATACCACAAAGGGTTCGCTTGATAGGATAAATTTTGTTATTCAGCCAGGTGAAAAAGTTGGCATTATAGGCAAAAATGGCTCTGGAAAAACTACTTTACAAAAGCTTATTTTGGGACTTTACTCACCAACTGAAGGCTCGGTTTTGATTGATGGAATAGATATTAATCAAATCGATCCAGCCGATCTTAGGCGAAACATCGGCTACGTTCCACAAGATGTTGTGCTTTTTAAAGGAACGGTTAGAGAAAATATTGTTCAAAAAGCACCATATGTTGATGATATCCAGATTATAAAAGCAGCCAAAGTAAGTGGAGTTGATGAATACGTAAATGCTCACCCACTTGGATTTGATATGCCAGTCTTTGAAAGAGGCGATGGCATAAGTGGTGGGCAGCGTCAAAGCATAGCTGTGGCTAGGGCATTTTTGCTAGATAGTCCTATTATTTTGCTTGATGAGCCAACAAATTCTCTTGATAATACGGTTGAAAATAAGTTAAAAATAAATTTAAAGACAAATACAGCAAATAAAACGATGCTGCTTGTTACACATAGGACGTCGATGCTAGATCTTGTTGATAGACTTATAGTTATGGACAATGGCAAAATTTTATTGGACGGACCAAGAGATGAAGTTTTAGCAAGACTTAGTGGGAAGTGATTATGCAAGAAGATATCAAGAACAAACAAAATGAAAATCCAAAAACTGAAAAAAGATTAATTTCTGAAAATAACATAAAAGAACAAGAGGAAGCTAGTAATAAAATTTTAAATAGTGTAGATGACATAAAGTCTAATCTTCAAACAAAAAATTATGATGCTTATGATTTGAAATTTATGTCAAGTCTTTCTGAGGCTGTTTTGGCTAAAGCCCCATCTACATCTAAAAAGATACTCTATACGGTTGCTATAACTATGTTTTGGCTTCTTGTTTGGGCTTCTTGGGCACAAATAGATGAGATCACAAGAGGTAGTGGTAAAATCATCCCGTCTGGAAAAAACCAAGCGATACAAAATCTCGAAGGCGGTATAGTCGATCAAATTTTTGTAAAAGAGGGTGATGAAGTTAAGAAAGATCAAATTCTAATAAGGCTAGATAATAAAAATTTTACGAGTAGTTATGGTGAGTCAAAACTAAGACTTGATGAACTTCAAGCAAAATTTATGAGACTTGATGCTGAGGCAAATGATAAGGAATTTGACTATGATGAAGCTAGAGATGCGAATAATAGTAAAGCCATAAGATATGAACTAAGTCTGCATAATTCAAATATTGATCATTTAAATGAGCAAATAGGAATTTTAACAGAGCAAATTCATCAACGCCAGAGTGAGTTGGTCGAACTAAAAAATAAAATTTCTCAAACTCAAAATAGCTACAACCTTGTTCTAAAAGAAAAGGCCATTATGGAGCCAATCTTTAAAAAAGGTCTTGTTAGTGAGGTTGAATACATCCAGCTTCAAAGACGCGTAAATGATCTAAGAGGAGAGCTCGATGCTGCCGTTCTTGCTGTGCCAAGAGTTGAATCAACTATAAAAGAAGCTAAAAATAAGATCGAAGAAGCAAAACTTGCATTTAAAAACAATGCAAAAAAAGAGCTAAATGAGGTTTCAGCAGAGATCGCAAGGATAAATGAATCACAAATCAGCCTAAGTGATAGAGTAGAAAGAACATATGTAAGATCTCCAGTAAATGGTATTGTCAGCAAAATGATGGTTCATACCGTATCAGGAGTTATTAAGCCTGGTGAAAATATTGCTGAGATCGTTCCTCTTGAAGATAAACTGGTTGCTGAAGTAAAAGTAAAACCAGCTGATGTTGCATTTTTGAGACCTGGGCTTGATACGATGGTTAAATTTACAGCTTATGATTTTAGTATTTATGGTGGTTTAAAAGGCAAAGTAACACAGATTAGTGCTGATACAGAGACTAATGAAAAAACTGGCGAGAGCTATTATTTGGTCAGGATAGAAACTGAGAAAAATTATTTAGGTAGTGAAGAAAAACCGCTTAGAATAAAAGTTGGTATGATAGTCTCAGCTGATATCATTACCGGTAAAAAGACAATACTTGATTATTTATTAAAGCCTATTTTAAAGGCAAAACAAAATGCCTTAACGGAGAGGTAATGGGCAAGATCGCTTTTTATGATAAGAAATTTGGTGAATATGAGATTGAAAAATTTCAAAATTTACAAAATTTCTATCTCATAAAAGATGATCATTACTGCGATATAGTTAATGATGAAATTGAACGATTTAAATTTAGTGATTGTGAAATAGAATTTTTACAATTAGTAGATGTTACTAGTAGACATAAAAAACTATTTGAAAATATAAAAATTCAAGATGATATAGTAAAAAGCATTAAAATTTTAATAAAAGGCTATGACCAGAGTTTGGATAAATTGGACTTTGATCCTGGAATTTTAAATTTAAATATCCCTTATAAATATGCTATATCACAAGATTTTTTTGAAATGACTATTTTTTTAGAAGAAAAATCCTCAGTGGTTACTAAATTTTTCTCATCAATAGATTACAAGATACACAAAAATGGCGAAAGTCGTCACGTAGAATTTTTTATAAATAGTAAAAAAATTTATGAAAGAATCATATAAATAATCCAAGGAAAGGTAATGCAAGTTATTTTATTTACACAAAATAGTGCATTAAACAATATTTGGAGAAGCTATTTTACTGGCAATAGCGATGTGAAATTTATACATAATAGAAAAGAGTTTTTTTCTCATATAAATGATGATGTTGATATTATAGGCATTGATATTGATGTTTTTAAAGATAATATTGATGATGTTATAAAAAATATAATTGAAAATTCCCCAAATATAAAAATACTCATTCTCTCAAATAGGCCAACGATAAACGAAGGCAAGCATCTGCTTACGCTTGGAATCAAGGGCTATGCAAATTCTCACATGCGAAAGACACACTTTGAAGATGCTTTTGAAGCTATTTTTAATGGAAATATATGGCTTTACCAAGAATTTGTTCAGGCAATGATTAGTGAGCTAACCGGCTCATATATTAATAGCGAAAGTGAAAAGGTAGACAAAAAGACCGATCTCTCTGAGCTTAGTTCAAGGGAAAGAGAAATTGCAGATTTAATCTATCAGGGTCTAACAAATAATGAAATTTCAGAAAAAACAGGCATTACACTAAGGACGGTCAAGGCACATACAAGCTCGATTTATAGTAAGCTAAATGTAAAGGATAGAATAGGGCTTGTGCTTTTGATGAAGCAGCTTGACGCATAAAGTCTTGATTTATTTTTTTAAAAATTAAGATTATTCTTCAAAAACTATAATTTTTTTCTATATACGCCCACAAGAAATACATACACAACTTTTACTGGCTAAAGAATACAATAAATATAAAATTTTCAAATAAAAAAAGATTTGCTAAAATCTTAAATAAAAAAATTCTAGCAAATTTATCAATAGCCGAGATAAGAAACCAGAAACTTTAGTCTTCCAAATCGATATCTACTTTTTCAACATTTGTTATGATGTCTTTTGTATTTTTTTCGATATCGTGTTTATTTTTTTCAATAAGTGATCTATTTTGTCCAATCAAATCCCTATTTTCTTTAATGCCATCACTATTTTGTTCAATTAATTTGCTAAGAGTTGATATTCTTTTCTCATAACGTATCATTAGAAAATAAATTACGTAAATTAGCAATAAAATTATTGCCCAAGGTAAAAATTGCATATTAAGTCCTTATATATTTATTTT
>NZ_POZK01000008.1:0-661 GCF_002913945.1 Campylobacter concisus
TGCTATAAGTATCCTTTGCAACAATACTAAAGTTACACATCTCTGAAAGCTGATTTAACACATCTACTAGCGCAACATCATCTGAAATTTTCATATTAAAATTCTTGCTTAAACAACTACTTTCATTGGCACTAGCATAATTCATATTCAAGCAAATAAGTGCACCTATTATTAATATTTTATTTAATTTTAATCTCAACATTTTTACTTCCATTTTTTAAAATTAGCTCTTGTTTTTCATCGCCTTTTACTAAAAAAACGCTGTTTCTAGTAATGTTGGCTATTTTGTAACCATCAACAATATCACCGACAGCATACCACTTGGAATCAATATTTGCTTTGTTTAATAAAATTGCTTTTAAACTAAGTCCTTTTGAAGCTTGGGTGATAATTGATGAATTTTGATCTGTTATCGTCTTGATAGGTTCTTGTTTAAAAGGATTTTTTATGCTCGAAAGCTCAATATCACTAAGACCGCTTCTTTTTTCCTTTATTTTTTCAAAAATTTTATCATAAGAGTCCATTTCCTCTTGAAGCTGATTAGCAAAAGTAATATTTAAAAATAAAAAAGCCAATAAAATTTTTATTTTCATTAGTATTTCATCCCCCAAACAGATATCGAGATCTTAGCGCCAAGCTCTTTTTGGGTAGAATTCACATC
>NZ_POZK01000009.1:0-7495 GCF_002913945.1 Campylobacter concisus
CTTTATAAATAACCTAGAAAAATAGCATAAAAGCCTTGTGAATACTAAATTTAATAGAACTACTAAGAGAAAGGGATTAATATTTAAAGAAAGGTTAATGGTGGTTAGAGGCAGAATCGAACTGCCGACACGCAGATTTTCAGTCTGCTGCTCTACCGACTGAGCTATCCAACCACCCGTTAAAGAAAGTCAGATTATACATGTTTAATATTTAAAGCAAGTTTAAAATACACACTTTTTTAAATAAAATAAGTTATGTTTTTCTATTTTGACTTGAAATATAAAAGAAATTCTACGAAGCAAATAAATTACGAGCTTAAATAAGCTTGTAATTTATTTTAGTGTATATGAAATAGGAAAGCGCAGATAACGATCTTGCTTAGGCTTTGGAAACTCAGAACTTGCTCTTTGAATATTTTCTAAAGCACCATTATCAAGCGACTCAAACCCAGAGCTTTTGCTAACTTTAAGTTCATCTATGCTGCCGTCTTGCTTGAGTAAAAACCTAACTTCTACAACACCTTGATGCTTCATACGCCTTGCATTATTTGGGTAACTTTTATGCCTCTTAACTGCGATTATAACCTTCGTAAAATCTTCGTCACCTTGTGAATTTGATAAATTTAGCTCAGGTGTTACATTTTGAACTGGAGCTGCAGCGATAGACTTGTTATTGGCTGGCAAATTTGTATTTACACTAGCTGGCGGTACAATAGGCTGCACTGGCTGAGCAATTACCGGTTCAGGCTTGGGCTCTATTTTTTTTTCTTTTTTAGGCTCTACTTTTTTTATTTCACGCTTTGGTTTCTCCACCTTTTTAGGTTCAGGTTTTGGTTCTGGCTTTGGCTCAGGTTTTGGTGGCTCTGGTGGTGGCGGTGGAGCTGGTGGAGTTGGCTCTGGGATAAGCATTTGCTCCGCCATTTGAGGTGCTGAGACTTGTGGCACTGGAGTAAATGAATTAAGAGCTATTTTTATCGGTTTTTGCTCACCTATTTTTATCTCATCAAAATTATGTGAAAGCAAAAAATATACTGCTGCTCCATGCACTACAAGCGAAACAGCTAAGCCGCTGTAATTTGAAATTTTATTCAGAGATTGTTTGGATTGCAAAATTTTCGTGGCCCTTCTCTTTTAATATATCAATTACTTTGACAAAGCTATCAAATTTCGAATTTTTATCGCTTTTTAGTTCGATCAATGTCTTTATATCAACTGCATTTAGCTTATCTTTGAGTTCGTTCTCAGAAATTTCTACATCATCTATAAAAAATTTATTATCCTTATCAATTACTACGCTTACCTTTTTATCGTCCTCTTTACTTTGCTCGGCACTGTTTGCGCTTGGAAGATCAATAGCTATCTTACCTTGAGCAATAAAAGTCGAGATGCTAAGCACGATAGCAAGCAAAACAAGCATAATATCAATAAATGGGACAATATTTAACCCATCTTTTTTATTTAGACGCATTTTCAGCCTTGTATCTATTTAGCATTACATCTACTTTTCTAACAAAACCATTGTAAATCATCAAAGTTGGTATCGCCACAAGTAGTCCAAAAGCAGTTGCTTTTAGCGCAAGAGAGAGGCCGACCATTATGCTTTTAGTATCGATTCCGCCTGCCATACCCATATCATAAAATGTGATCATAATTCCAGCAACTGTACCAAGAAGTCCTATATATGGTGCATTTGAGTAGATAATGTAAAGTGTGGTTAAATTTTTGGTTAGTGCTTCTTCAAGCGATTCGATACTTTTATAGCCTTTTATATCAACGCGTAAATAAAAAATGATACGTTCAATCGTATACCAAAGTACAAAAAAACTCATAATGCCTAAAATCGCAATAATTACATGATCAATGTGATGTTTAATTAGCTCCATAATACCTTCTTAGTAGAAATTTTTGCGTGATTATAGCTATATTGATAACCAATGTCAAATATTTGGTAAAAATGTAATCAAATAAAAACTAAAATTTTTTTAATTATGTATGTATATATTTAATTATGTTTAGAATTTCAAAAATTTAATTTTTTTCTTAATAGCTTTATTTCAGCAATAACCATTTTTGGCGTAAGCTCCTTCATACAGGCATGTGTCTTTATAGGACATACTCGCTTCATACATGGCATACACTCTAAATTTAAATGCACTATCTTTGCACTCTCATCTTGCCATGGGCTAGTCTCTTTAAATTTAGTCGGTCCAAAAAGAGCCACAAGTGGCACTTTATAGGCAGCTGCGATATGCATAGGACCACTATCGTTTGTCAAAAAGATGCCATTTTTTATAGAGCCTATGACCTCACAAAGCTCTTTTATGCTCGTTTCTCCGGCCAAATTTTCACATTTCATACCATTTTGTAAGAGCATTTGCTCGATTTCATTGCAAATTTCAAGCTCGGCTTTTGAGCCAGTGATCTTTACATCAAATTCATCCTTAAAGTGCAGTGCAACCTCTGCAAAATAGTGCGGATACCACCTTTTGGCACTTCCGTAGCTAGCACCTGGATTTAGCACGAGGAGCTTTTGCTCGCTTTTTTTAGCTTCATAATAAATTTTTAGTTCGTTTGAAATTTCTTTTAAATTTAGGCTTTGCTTTATGAAATTTAGATATTTTTGCACCTGATGCAAACTCTCGCTACTCTTTTTAAAGCAAAATTTTTGCGTTGCTTTTAGAAAAAATAGCAAAAATTTACTAGCAAATGAGCTTCTAAAACTAATAGCAATATCAAATTTTCCAAGCTTGCTAGCTGTTTTTATAAGACTTAAATATCTTGAGTTTTGCTTTTTACTATCGTCAATGACTACTTTTTCACACTTTGGATGTGATTTATAAAGCTCACAGGCCACATAAGAGCCAAAAAATACAATATTTTTAGCATCTTTGCTTAAATTTTCTATCGCCCCGCTCGCCATCACGGCATCTCCAAGCCAAGTTGGAAGCTCTATAAACACTCTCACTTTTGCTCCAAATTTAGCACTTCGTTTATGATTTCAAGAGTTTTGCTTGCATTTTCTTCTATACTAAATTTTTGTGAAAGTAAAAATGACTTCTCTTGCAGCTCTCTCATCATGCCATTATCATTAAGCACCTGCTCCGCTAGCTCCAGTATACTTTCATCATTTGGTTCACGCATGATAAAACGATTTTCTAAAATTTCAGCTGCCCCATTTTGAGCCGTTGTAAAGACAATATTTTTAAAACTAAGCGCCTCTAGAACGACATTTGAAAATGGCTCATAGTGTGTTGGAAATATAAAAATATCGCTTGCTTCATAAAATTTTGCAGTCATTTTTTGCTCACCTGTAAAAAATGCATTTATCTTTAGCTTTTTTGCCAGCTTCTTATATGAATTTAAATTTTTATCTTTGCCTACTATTAGCGCATTTACTGGCGTTTTTAGCTTTGAGACAAGAAGTAAAAAGTCCTTTGCTCCCTTTCTTTTAAAGCCATTTCCGACAAAAAGCACAATTGGTAAATTGTAATCGAGTCCAAATTCTTCACATACGCTAAGTTTTGCTTCTCCTTTTTCTACCTTTTGTGGCAAATTTATACCGTTGTAAATGGTAACGATTTTTGACTCATCGATACCGTAAGCTGAAATGATTTGCTCTTTTATGTAGTTTGAATTTGCGATTATCTTTTTAGAATTTTTAAAGCAACGTTTTTCTAGATATGGATAGACAAAATTTAGAGGATTGACCCACCAAAATGGCTTTGTGGCACGATAAATTTTATGTACGCCGTCCCCTGCTCTATAAATATCTGCGCAGCTCACTCGCTCCAAGCTAAAATATACCTCATCGCTTTGTTTTTGGCGTTTTACCTGTGAGTTAAATCTCAAAGCCTTTTTCCATGACGAGATCCTAGCCTCTCCTAGATATGAGCGTATAGATGTGTCTATACCTACGTCTTTTAGGGCTTTAGTAAGCCTTCTTAAATAGCGTTCGGCACCACCGACTGCATTTGGATTGATACGTAAAAAAACTATTTTTTTCATGACCTCAAAGCTTTTTATTTTTGTGATTTTTTATTTGTAATGTCCGCCATAATATCAAAAATTTTTATAAATCAGCCTATTTTTTGCCTAAATTTCATAAAATTACACAAAGGATAAAAATGAAAACACTTACAATTATTGACACTTTTGGTTTCTTTTTTAGGCTCTACTACGCCATGAGCGGACTTAAAAACCGCGAGGGCAAGCCAAGCGGTATGATTAGTGGCTTTGCAAATTTTATAGCAAGCCTCAAGGATGAATACCAAAGCGACTATCTTATCTTCGCACTTGATAGCAAAGGCAAGACCTTACGTCACGAAATTTTAGGTGATTACAAAGCAAACAGAAACGAGCCGCCAGCTCAGCTAAAAGAGCAACTTCCAGTTTGTATAGATATGATAGAAAAAATGGGACTTTACAGCCTTAGTCGCGAGGGCTACGAGGCCGATGACATCATCGCAAGTGCGGTTAAATTTTGCAAAGACAAAGATATATTTGTGCGAATAGTCACCCACGATAAAGACCTTTACCAACTCATAGAAGACGGCAAAGTGAGCATCTACAGCCCGCAAAGCAAGATCGATCATGATAGCGCAAGCTGCTTTGAAAAGTATGGAGTTTATCCAGCGCAGGTCAGGGACTTTCTAGCGATCGCAGGCGATAGCTCGGACAACATCCCAGGCGTCAAAGGTATCGGCGCAGTTGGGGCTAAGAAGCTTTTGGCTGAGTATGGAAGCTTAGAGGGAATTTATGAAAATTTAGCCCTTCTTAGAAACGAGCGCACTAAAAATATGCTTGCTGCCGCAAAAGAAGAAGCATTTTTGAGCAAAAAACTAGCCACTTTATTTGATGACGCAGTTAGTTCATTTGATCTTGAACACTCTAAATTTCCAGAGCAAAATCCCCTGATAAATATCTCAGAAATTTTAAAAGAGTACGATCTAAACAGACTTCTTAAGAGCTTGCAAAAAGAAGAAAATGCTGAATTTAAGCTTGGCTTTAGAGCAAATTTACTCCTTGATGAGGCTAGCATTGAAAAACTCTTATCAAACGTCACACCAGAGACCATCGTCGCCTTTGACACAGAGACCACAGGCATTGATAGCAGGAGCGCAAAGATCGTTGGATTTAGCTTTTGCTTTAACGACGAGGACGCCTACTACGTGCCAGTGGCTCACAACTACCTTGGTGTGCCACAACAAGTTAGCCAAAAATTTGTCACTTGGGCGATAGATCAAATTTACAAAGGCTGCGTGATCGGACAAAATTTAAAATATGACTTTGAGATAGTTAAAAATAACCTAGGTCTAAATCCCCCAGCAAATTTTAAAGACACAATGATCCTTGCGTGGCTTAGCGACCCAAACTCAAGTGTCGGCATGGATGCGCTGGCAAAAAGGCTTTATGACTACAACACGATCAAATTTGAAGATGTGGTCAAAAAGGGACAAACTTTTGGCGATGTGCCTTTAGAAAATGCAGCCAAATACGCGAGTGAGGACGCTTGGATAACGCTTAAATTTTATAAAACTTTTTTAAACACGCTTGATAAAAATTTGCTCGCTCTTGCTGATACACACGAGTTTCCTTTTATCCTCACGCTCTTTGACATGGAACAAAACGGCATCAAGATAAATGAAGCCAAAATGCAAAAGCTTATCCTTGAAAATGACACAAAACTAAAAGCACTAACAAGTGAAATTTACGAGCTAAGCGGCGAAAATTTCAACATAAACTCAGTAAAACAGCTTGGCGTCATACTTTTTGAGCATCTAAAGCTTCCAACCAAAAAGAAGACAAAAACAGGATACAGCACCGATGAGAGCGTGCTAGCTGAGCTTACGGACGCTCATCCAGTGATTGAGAAAATTTTAGCCTACAGGGAGCTATATAAACTACAAAGCACCTACTGCGAGCCACTCTTAGCGCTTGCGAAAAAGGACGAGGGCTCGCGAATTTACACGAGCTTTTTACAAACTGGCACGAGTACTGGCAGACTTTCAAGCAAAAATCCAAATTTACAAAACATCCCAGCTCGTGGCAGCCTCGCAAAGGACGTCAGAGAGTGCTTTGAGACGCGGGAGGGATATAGTTTTGTGGGGCTTGACTACAGCCAGATCGAGCTTAGACTGTTAGCTCACTTTAGCCGTGATCCTGCGCTGCTTGAGGCGTTTAAAAATGATGAGGATATCCACGCAAGGACGGCTATTAGCATATTTGGTAGCAGCGACGGGCAAAATAGAGCCGTGGCAAAGAGTATAAATTTTGGCCTCATTTATGGTATGGGCTCAAGCAAGCTGGCAAATCAAGTAAATATCACAAGAGCCGAGGCAAAAGAGTATATAGAGCGCTATTTTAAGGCTTTTGAGACGATCAAAGACTTTTTAGAGAGCATAAAAATTTCAGCTAAAAATGACGGCTTTGTGCAGACACTACTTGGTAGAAGGCGCTACTTTGACTTTAAAAGTGCCACACCTATGCAAATAGCTATGTTTGAGCGCGAGGCGGTAAATACGGTCTTTCAGGGCTCTGCGGCAGATCTTGTCAAAATGGCAATGGTAAAAGTTAGAGTAAATTTAGATGAAAACGCAAGAATGTTACTTCAGATCCACGATGAGCTGATCTTTGAAGTAAAAGACGAATTTGCACAGGAATTTGGCAGGGCGACACAAAAGACGATGGAGGAAATTTACACGCTAAATGTGCCGCTTAAAACATCGCTAAATATCGCTAAAAACTGGGGTGAGCTAAAATAGATAGATAAATTTTGCTGGAGTTTTTAAGATGATTAGCTCCTTCTTTATACTTAAAAAAATAAAGTTGTAGTTTATCACTATATCTTTGGACTTTTATACTTTTGCAGAAAGCAAATGGCATCAGTCAAATAAGCAAGCAAGCAGCCCAACGCGTAACATGCGATATCACTAACGTCAAATGTTCCGCCAAAGACTATGCGTATTATTAAATTATGAATATCTAAAATTTCAAGTACTTTAAAGTATTGTAAAATTTCTATAAATAGTGAGAAAACAAATATTTCAAATGCTAAAATTTTTGGTGTAGTTTTAAATATAGCTCGTCCAAATGCGTAAAGCATCACCGTAACTAGCACATCACCCAAATAATGGCGCACGAAGCCACCTTTAACAAAAGCTGCGATATAAATTTCGATTGCCAAAATTAAGACTGCTACGACTAAAAAGGACAATCTAGCTCGCAAGCCATGTCTCATTTTCTCGTATTGAAAAGATTTGTATATTTTTCGTTTTACTTGCATTTTTTATTTATTTGAAATTTTACTTTTTTACAAATTAGAAATGATATCCATACCATCTTTAAAGCTAGGATTGGGCTGAATATATTTTTCGCCCACAAACGTATTTATAACTTCTACCATATGCTCGTTAAAAAGGGCATTCCATTAGGTTTTACTTGAAATTGCCAAAACCCAGCTATTTCATGAATTGTAACAGATAATAGCAATATTGCC
>NZ_POZK01000010.1:0-6005 GCF_002913945.1 Campylobacter concisus
AATAAGTTCATCTAATAGATCTTGTAAAGTAATACTTCTTAAACTATCCTCTAAAGCTTCTTGTGCTTTTAGGAAGTGGGTGGTTAAGAGAGTTTCGATCTTGCCACCAAGCGGGCAGGCTTTAGGTGAGTCAGAGTGGATCTTAAAAAGTTTTTCTTTATCATTTACTGCGTTAAAAATTTGAAGGAGGGTTAGATGTTGGGGAGTATCACTGACTTGAGACGTGGTGTTTGTGGAGCTGGGGTGTTTAGGCATCAAATAGTTATGTCAAGCATATGATGTTCGCTAGGCACTATTTCCTCATTATCTGCTATATCGTCCAAATTTTCCTCGTCACTATCTCTTGAATTTTGTTTTTCGCTCTCAAACTCACTTGCCTCTTCTTCATTTTTTTGGCGCTCATGCTCCTTTTCAGGGTCTATTTTATAAGACTCTTCCATCGGACGCACCTCTTTGATCTCATCACTTTGCTGCGAGGCAAGCTCAGCTGCTATTAAAGACTGCATATCAAATCTAGCTTGTTGATTTGCATGCACTTGTGATACTACTGGGGCATTTTGGTTTATGAAGTTACTATTTCCTAAAGGTGTTACAGCCATTTTTTAGCCTTTATTTATGATGATAGTTTTATAGTTCATATAAGTGACATTTGCACCGTTTTCACGTTTTAAATTTTCACGCTTAGTGTAGTCTACCTCGTATCTACCGGCTCCCTTTACACTAAATTCTACGCAAAATTTAGCAGCTATCTCTAGCACGTCTTCTGGCACTTTGCTCTTGTTTGTCTTGATGATGACATGGGCACTTGGGCTATCCTTTAGATGTAACCATATATCGTCTTTTTTGGCAAGATCAAGCAAATTTATATTGCCTTTTTCATTTCTACCAACTAAAATTTTAAACTCTCTAACGTAAAAAATTTCAGCATTTTCGCTTACATCTTTTATGTGCCTCTCTCTTTGTTTTGCCTTATTTTTTGGACTTAAAATTTCAAGCTCGTAAGCACTTTTTGCCTCTTTTAAAAGTGACTTTAGCCCTTCTAAAAACTCGATCTTTTCGCTTAAATTTCTCTTTTCTATCTCCACGCCAATGGCTTTTGCACGAAATTTTTTTGATCTTGTGTAAAATTCATTTGCGCTGTTTTTTGGTGTATCGCTAAGAGTTAGTTTTATCTCATTGCCATCAAAATCTTTTAGACAAATTTCTCTCTCATAGCCCTTAAAATTCCCCAGATTTGCAAGCAAAAGCGATCCTAAATTTGCAGATTCCTCACTCTTTCTCATTAGCTCATCTTTGTCTTCAAGTGAGTTTAAAATTTCGCTCATGCTACCTATCTTTTTTTGTACGCTTGCAAGCTTTGCCTCTTTTAAGCTAGCTATCCTGGACTCATTTACTCTGACCGCTTCGCTCTTAAAAAACGCCTCAAAGTCAGTTATGGGCTCGCACGGTTTTTCTTTGATAGCGATGGCTGGAAGCTCTCTTAAAACTTCGCCAGTTTCTATCTTTCGGTAGCTATTATCGATGTGTCTTAACGCCTCGATTATTACGTTGTTTTCATCAGTTATCACAGTATTTGTAAAGCGACCCGTAAATTCTAGATAAAGGATAAAATTTTCACTTTTATATGAGCCACTTTGCGTGCAGATAAATTTTAAAATTCTATTGTCTTTTAAGCATTCAACGCTTTTTATATGCGAGGCATTAAAGCGCTTTTTTAGCACATTATCAAAAGGTGCTTGATAAATTTTTGCTTCTTTTAGCTCGTCATCTTTGTAGATAGAGGAGTTTGATTTGTTTAGATCAAAGATAATCTTCTCGCCATTAAATTCGATCAAAATAGCCATATCATTAATGCGTTTTGCTTGGTTTATCTTTGTAAAATTTGATAAATAACTTGCTATTTGAACTAAATGTGCGTACTTCATGTGGGGATTATATCAGAAATGTTGCAAAAATGTTTTAATAAAAGCTTTATCGCTAGCTATGACAAGAATAGTAAAAATCTGTTTTTTGATCCATGTTTAATTTTTACAAATATTTTATTTGTAATGTTATTAAAATATAAATTTTTCGTAAATTTTTTTCATAAAAATTTAAAATATATTTTTATATAATGATAACTATTTTTATAATATTAAAAATTTTTTAAGGGATGATAAATGAATAAATTTCGCATTAGTGCGGTGCTTTGTTTTGCTATTTCTGCTTTAAATGCTACTGATGTAAGTTTAGATGGGATCAGCATTGAAGATAGCGCAGACGATGGTTACAGAGCCACAACGAGTGAGGTGGGCAAGACAAATACGCCAATTCTTGAGATACCACAGACAGTAAACGTCGTAACCCAGCAGCAGCTAAAGGATAAAAAGCCAGAAAATTTAATGGAATCGCTTCAAAACGTAAGTGGTGTTAGCTATGCGAATACAACTTCAGGAAATTTTGATGCGGCTTTAAAGCGTGGCTTTGGTGGCGGACGTGACGGCTCTATAATGCGTAATGGTGTATCAGCTGGTGTGACGCACAACTTTAATGCAACTGTACAAAGCGTCGAGGTGTTAAAGGGCCCAGCAAGCTTGCTTTACGGCGTTCAAGATGCCGGCGGTATCATAAATCTAGTAACTAAAAAACCGCTTTATGAAAATAGCAATGAAATTTGGCTTGGCACCGGTAATAAAAAGTATAGAGATTTTGGCTTTGATTCAACTGGAGCTTTGGGTGAGAGCGGTTTTGCATATAGATTTATATTTGATTGGTCGGGTAAGGATTATTGGAGAGAGTATGGCGAATATAAAAATTTACTCATCGCTCCAAGTATAAGTTATAAAGGTGACGACTATCGTATTGATGCTGCCTACTCCCATACAAAATACACCGACCCCGCAGATCGTGGCATGTATATGCTAGAATCAGGACAAATTTTAGACATAGATAAAAAAGTCAGATTAGATGAGCCATTTAACGAGATAGACGGCAAAGTAGATACTTTTGATCTAAGTTTTGAGAAAAATTTTGGCGAGAATTGGCTATTAAAGGGAGCTTATGCATTTTCACGCTCACTACATGAATACGGACAAGCTCGCATTATGAATATAAATTTGGCTAGTGGAATCGCAAAAAGACGTATGGAGTGGTATGAAGATTTTGAGCATAAGACCCATGCTGGATCACTTACATTAAACGGTATAGTAGAAACTGGAAGCATAACTCATAATCTTTTATTTGGAGTAGATGCTAAAGAGTATCTAAGACAACGTCCAGAAGCTCGTCAGATCGAAGCAAATGATGCTAGAAATAATATAAATATCTACTCGCCTATTTATGGTAGAGTTACTGCAGATGACATCAAAAGTAGAGGTGCTAGCAAAAAGACGCAATACCACAAACTAAAAACGATCGGTACTTACGCACAAGATAGTATAAATTTAACTGATAGCTTAATATTTGTAGCGGGACTAAGGTATGAATACTATAACCAAATAGTAGGCGATCAAAACAGATATATTGCCAGACCTTTGCCTTTTACTAAAAGTATAGATAAAAGTGGTGGCAAGCTGCTTTATAATGTCGGACTTTTATATCTACTAACTCCTGAGTGGTCAGTTTATACTAGCCATTCTCAAAGCTTTAAGCCACAAACTTCTATCGGCAGCAAAGGTGCTGTCTCATTAGAGCCAGAAGAGGGAAAATCTATCGAGTTTGGAACAAAATTTCAAAACAATAGCATAACCGCAATGGCAGCTTTATTTAATATCGATAAGAAAAATATTATAAACAATGTAAACAATATATCATATACGAGTGGTAAAGCAAATTCTAGAGGAGTAGAGTTTGATTTTAATGGACGTATTACAGATGGACTTAGTGTAAGTTCAAGCTATACCTACACCAAAACTAAACTAAAAGAAGATAGAAATATGGCTTGGAAGGTGGGTAAGCCGCTTGAGGCTACTCCAAAGCATCAAGCGAGTTTATTTGCTAATTATGATTTTACTCATCTTGGCGTAAAAGGTCTAAGAATAGGTGGTGGCGCCAGGTATTTTGGCTCTTGGTATACTTACAATCAACAAAAAAACTCAGCAGCTTATGGAAACTTTTATAAATTACCACATGCTATTACTTACGATGCTTTTGTTAGCTATACGACTAAAATTTCAGGCTATGAGACAAATTTTGCATTTAATGTGAAAAACCTAACCGATAAACTTTACTACGTAACAGCATCATCTGGAACTGACTCTTCAGTGCTTCCTATTACCCCAGGCTATGCTCGTCAGTTTATGCTAACAGCTAGCGTTAAATTCTAAATTTACTAGGCCTTTTGGCTTAGTAAATTTTCTTTAAATTTAGCAATTTTCGTTAAAATCGCCTCAAAATTTAAAGGAAATTTATGAAACAAACTATCACCGAGAAAATATTTTCAGATCACGTTGGCAAAGAGGTAGGTGCAGGAGAGATCATCGAAAGCAAAATCGATATGATCATAGGCAACGACATCACGACGCCTATCTCGATCAAGCAGTTTGAGCGAAGTGGCGCTAAAAAGCTAGCTAACCCAGACGGCTTTGCTATCGTGATGGACCACTACATCCCGACAAAGGACATCCTAAGCGCAAATCAAGCTAAAATTTCACGCGAATTTGCCTATAAACACGACCTTAAAAACTATTTTGACGAAAAGGATATGGGCATCGAGCACGCACTTTTGCCTGAAAAAGGGCTAGTCATCCCAGGCGACGTCATCATCGGCGCAGACAGCCACACCTGTACGCACGGCGCTCTTGGGGCATTTAGCACTGGCATGGGAAGCACCGACCTAGCCTATGCGATGATCACTGGCAAAAACTGGTTTAAAGTGCCTGAGAGCATCAAGGTTGTGTTTAAAGGCAAGCTTGATAAACACGTCTACGGCAAAGACCTCATCCTTGAGATCATCCGCCAAATAGGCGTTGATGGCGCACTTTACAAGGCGCTTGAGTTTAGCGGTGAGGTGATAGAGGGCCTTAGTATGGATGATAGATTTTCAATGTGCAACATGGCGATTGAAGCTGGTGCAAAGAGCGGTATCATCGCGGTTGATGAGATCACAAAAGAGTTTTTAAAAGATAAAAATTTACGCGATAAACCAAAATTTTTCTACTCAGACGAGGGTGCAAAATACGACAAAATTTTAGAGATCGATGTGACCAATCTTGATCCAGTCATCGCATATCCATTTTTGCCAAGTAACGGCAAGAGCGTAAGACAAGCGGTTCGTGACGATTTAGCTATAGATCAAGCATTTATCGGTTCATGCACAAATGGCCGCCTAAGCGACCTTCGCATCGCAGCACAAATTTTAAAAGGCAAAAAAGTAGCCCGCAAAACAAGGCTCATCATCACTCCAGCTACACAAAAGATCGCAAGAGCTGCCGAAAAAGAGGGACTTATCGACATTTTCATAGAAGCTGGCGCAGTTGTGAGCAACCCAACATGTGGTGCTTGTCTTGGCGGATATATGGGCATTTTGGGCGCAAATGAGCGCTGCATCTCAACAACAAATAGAAATTTCGTCGGACGTATGGGCGATAGAACGAGTGAAATTTATCTAGCCAACTCAGCAGTTGTAGCGGCCTCAGCCATAGCAGGTAAAATCGCCGATCCAAGGGACTTATAGACGTTAGCTTTTAAGTATCTTTGAATGAGTTAGAAATTTTCACACTTCGATAAACTAGATATTTTATCCTGTGTGAAAATTTCGTCACAACATCCAAATCTATCTTGGAATCTAGGCCTTGCTTCGTTTAGCACTAAATTTAGAGCCGTGGCTTGCTGCTCATAAATTTTAAAATTTGATAGGGTTTTAACCGCATGTAGTGCGCCAGCACTATTGCATGCCCCTTGAACGTGTCAGGGTAGGGGGATTGTTAAGGGAGAATGGAGTGACTTCGTGTCTGCCATGCAGTTGCGAGCTTGCGAAGCAAAATTCAACCTCCCTTCTCTCTTAACAAAGAACAGAAGTTATATAT
>NZ_POZK01000011.1:0-37965 GCF_002913945.1 Campylobacter concisus
TATCAGAAATATGAGTCTTAGCGAAGTTTTTGACCTGCTTTTAAGTGAGAAAAATTTAAGCTACGAGTTTTCAAATAATGTATTAAAAATTTCATCTTTAAAAACTCAAATTTTTAAACTAGATTATATAACTTCTATTAGAGAAGGAACTGCTGTCACCCAAGCTTCAGTGGATGCCACTCCATCTGAAATTTCTAGTGGTTCAAGTAGTAGCGATAATTCCCAAGATGATAGCTCTCAAGGCTCAAGCAACCTTATAAAAACTACTGAGAGGTTTGACTTTTGGGAAAAACTAGATGCTGAGCTTAAAGCTATTTTAAATAATAGTAGCGAACATATCACAGCACCTGATCCTATCATAAATCAAAACGCAGGCCTTATCACTGTTACGGCCACTCCTTCTCAACTTAAGCGTGTCGAAAAATATATAGATGAAATGCAAAAAAGACTAAAAAAACAAGTAATTATTGATGTTTCCATTATTTCAGTTGAGTTAAATAATGAATACAAACAAGGCGTTGACTGGAGTAAATTTGAACTTGGGTTTAATACATACATTGGTAATTCAAGAAATAATCCTAGCTCAAGTGCTACTTGGACAAATAAAGGCAATAGCCTAAGTGATGGATTTGGACGTACATTAAATATTGCAGCTAATTTAAATTTTAGCCTTGATGGAATGATAAATTTTCTTGAGACAAATGGAAAGACAAAGGTTATATCAAGCCCAAAAGTAACAACACTTAATAATCAGCAAGCACTAATCTCAGTTGGTGATAACATAAACTACCGTGTTCAACAAAAAACTGACAATGGAAACAGCAATAGTGATAGGCTAACGACTACCTACAAACAATACTCTGTTTTTATAGGCATATTATTAAATTTACTACCAGAAGTCTCTGATAATAACAAAATCATGCTTCGAATCAATCCATCGCTTAGTAACTTTAAATACGCTGAAGATGATACAAGACAAAATGCGTTAAGAGAGATTGCTCCAGATACGGTGCAAAAGAAGCTATCAACTGTTGTTCAAGTTGATAGCGGTGATACTATTATTCTTGGTGGATTAATAGGCCAGACAAAGGGTAAAAATAATACTTCCGTACCTCTTCTTTCTGATATCCCACTTATAGGTGGCGTCTTTAAAAGTACAAGAGACAATATAAAAACAACAGAGCTTATCTTTGTCATCACTCCTCATGTAGTTGATTTTGACAAAAAAAAGCCACTTAATCAATCATTAAAAGACTTAGGTTTTTCTAAAACGATCTATGAATAACAAGAATATTTATACGGATATAAAAGATATCTTTATCAACGAAGACGAAGTAGCTGATTTTGTTAATTTAGATAACTCAATCACTTGTTACAATAAGATCGTCTCGGCTCTAAAAAAGCCACTAAAGCTTATACTTTTTTATGGTAAGCCTGGTAGCGGAAAGACTTTTTTGTTAAACAAGATAGCCTCTGATCTTCAAAAGGACAAAAAATTAATTTTTTTCCCGCATCCTTTTTTTAGCGAGGCTACATTTATAGAAGCTCTTTGTGAAGATATATACGGAAATAAGCTTGATAATATAAATAATTTTGAAAGTTTTGTCGCACACTACTCAAAAGAATTTAAAAATAAAGATGAAATTTTACAAAACCAAATAGTTGTTATCCTAGATGAAGCACAACTTTATCCTACTGAATTGATCGAAAAAATAAGGCTAATGGCCGATACAAGATTATTTAAATTTCTATTTACGATTCATAAAACTGAAAATGAAGATGTGTTAGCAAAGGACTATTTTCAAACTAGAATTTGGGAGAGTATAGAGCTTGGAAGTGCAAACACGAATGAAATCATAGTCTATTTACAAAGAAAAATAGGACAAAAGGGTTACGATAAATACCTAAATTTTCAGAAAAAAGACTATGACAAAGCCTATGAGCTTTGTTGTGGAAATCTGCGCACACTAAATAAAATTATGTATAAATTTTATGAAATTTGTGAATATTACGAACAAAATCAGCCATCAAAATTAAGTAGCGAGGATGCAAATATTAAAATTTTGACAATGTCTGCACTTGATACAGGAATAATTCATGCTTGAATTACAAGAAATTCAAAGACTAGAAAAGCTCTATGAAGAGTACGAAAAAAAGAATAAAAATAGTCTTTTAAAATTGTTATCACATAAAAAGCTAGGTCTTTTAATAATTACAATCTTGCTAATTGCTTTTATCTTTGGTGGTGCTTTTTTATTTTTCTCAAATGCTAAAAACAAAAAAGAGACAACTATTACTCCAGCTTTAATTGAGAAAAATTTGACAATACAAACAGATATAAAAGAAAAAAACATAACCTTTGCTGAAACCAATATCAGCAAAAATATTTTAGAAGATGGCAAACAAAAAAGCGAGCAGGCAAAAGAGAGGTTTGAATCAGATAAAAAACAAGATGAGCTCGCTGAGAAAATAGCTAAAAAGCTAGAACAATCCATAAAGCTAAATGAAGATAATAAAGAGCAGGCATCAGATAAAAAACAAAGAAGTGGTGGCGGTTGGCTAAAACTAAATTTACCAACTGAAAATGAAAATATACAAAATGAACAGCCTCTACCAAATGAAGAGATAATAGAACTAGAACCAAAGGCAAAGCCAAAAATTGATATTCAAATTTCAAGTGAAAACAATGAAATTTCTATGCTAAAAGAAAATTTTAATAAAAATAAAAATCCAGAAATCGCCCTTAAAATAGCAAGAAAATGCTATCAAGATAAAAGATATAGCGACACTATAAAATGGGCACTGTCGGCAAATAATTTAGATAGTAGCATTGAGGAGTCTTGGGTCATGTTTGCTAAGGCAAAATATATGCTAAAGCAAAAAGATGACGCATTGCATGCATTAGAAGAATATAATAAAAATAAAAATAAGCCCGAGATAAATGAGCTAATAAATAAGATAAAAAGTGATACCTTGTGAAATTTTTGCTTATTATATTTTTATCATTAAATGCCTTTGCGCTTGGAACGGCTGATATTAAAAGTTATTTTGAAAAAGCCGAATATCCTAAAATTTGTAATCAAAAAATACAAGATCTTTTAAAAGATTCACAAAATGAAGAATTTCTTAATATCTTTGGCATATCTTGTTTAAAAACAAATGATATAGATAGGCTCGCTCTTCCAGCAAGCAAACTATCAAAAACGCAAAGCTCAAGAGAGAATGCAGCATATTTTGCAGACATATTGCTTAAAAAAAAGCTATTGCTTCATGCTATCTTGGATGGGGCTGATATAAGCTATATTAGACTTCCAAAGAGCGATTACATTCTTTCATTTATATTTGATAAATTTGTCAAAAAAGAATACATTGAGGAGCTTGGCGTATTTATTTTTGAAGAGCCAAATTCAGATACAAGATATGAGCTTAGTGTAATCGTTGGCTCAAATTTTGCAAAAATGATTTTAAAAATTTTTAAAAATGACGATCTTACTTCGCAGATTGAGTATAGATAAAGAGAAGAGATGAATAATTTAGAAAATTTAACGCTAAAAACATTAGAGCAACTTAATAAACTAAATGATGAGCAAATTTTAAAGATTATAGAGATAAAAAAGATAAATGAAAAAAGTCTTTTGGCTATTTTGCTTGAAGAAAATATGCTAGAAGAAGAGATTTTTTTTGAAATTCTATCTGATATTTATAGAAGAGGACACACTGACATTGATGAAATTTCGACTAGTCTTCAGATAGATCAAAAGCGCTTCATTCAATATGTATGTGATAAATTTAAAATTACATTTTTTGATCTTGATGATATAGATATCGACTACCGTATCAGTGAAAAGCTAAGCACCTCACAGCTAAAATCATATAACGCCATACCCGTAAAAGAAGATGAGATAAGCGTTTATGTTGCTTTTAAAAATCCTTTTGATGTGATCATTCAGGATAAAGTTCAAAATTTATTTAACAGAAAGCTATTAAAAGTAGCTTGTGCCGATCCAGCCCAGATAGAAAAATATATAAATAAAATAGCTCTTAATGAAAGTATAAAAGACGTCATTACAGAGATCAGAAAAGAGCTTTCAAGCTCCAGTAGCCAAGGGCAAAGCACAGAAAGCTCTGGAATTTTAAAGCTAATTGAGATAATTTTAAAAACATCTATTCAAAGCAGAGCAAGCGATATTCATATTGAGCCAACTGAGACAAACTGCATCGTAAGAAGCAGGATAGATGGTATGCTAAGTGAGACATTTATATTTGATAAAGATATCTATCCGCCGATGGTAAGCCGTATGAAGCTACTTTCAAATATGGATATCGCGGAGCGCCGCCGCCCACAAGATGGTAGATTTTCAGCTCAAATTTTAGACAAAGAGTACGATTTTCGTATCTCTACGCTACCTATTTTAAACGGCGAAAGCATAGTTTTAAGAATTTTGGACAAATCAAAAGTTATCATAAACATTGAAGACCTTGGTATGCATCCAGATAACTTTGCTAAATTTAAAAAGAGCATGAAAGCGCCTTATGGCATCATACTAGTTACTGGTCCGACAGGATCAGGAAAAACGACTACACTTTACGGTGCATTAAATGATATAAAAAGTGTAAAAACTAAGATTATTACCGTTGAAGATCCGGTCGAGTATCAGCTAAATATGATCCAACAAGTACATGTAAATGAGAAGGCTGGGCTTACTTTTATCTCAGCTCTTCGCTCTATTTTAAGGCAAGATCCAGACATTATTATGATAGGTGAGATCAGAGATCAAGAGACGCTTAGGATCGCAATTCAAGCGGCACTAACTGGCCACTTGGTTTTTTCTACACTTCATACAAATGATGCTATTAGCGCTTTACCTCGTATGGTTGATATGGGTATTGAGCCATATCTAGTAAGTGGTGCACTAGTTTGCATTGAGGCTCAAAGGCTTGTAAGAAAGCTTTGCCCGTATTGCAAACAAAAAGTCACGCTATCTCAAAAAGCTCTTGATGAGATTAAGAAATTTCTCCCTGAAGATTATCAGTTTTATAAAAGCGTAGGTTGCCAACACTGCTCACAAACCGGATATCTAGGGCGTGAAATGATAAGTGAAATATTATCTATCAGCGATCATATAGCAAGTATCGTAGCAAATAACGCTTCAAAAGAAGAGCTTAAAAAGGCTGCCTATGACGAAGGCTTTATAGATATGTTCCATGATGGCGTTATACGCGCAGCAAATGGTGTAACAACAATCGAAGAAGTATATAGAGTTGCCAAGATATGAAATTTTACGAAATAGAATATATAAAAGATGGCAAACGCCAAAAGATGAGCTTAAAGGCTAATAGCAAAAATGATGTAAAAAATCGTGCAAATATTCAAGGTATGATAGTAAAGATAAAAGAAACTCAGGTTTCAAGTATCAACAATGATTTTTTAGACTTGCAAGAAAAATTTAACAAAATATTCTCTTCTTCAAAAGTAAAAATTCCAGCTCTTGTTGCTACCATAAGGCAACTTAGCGTTATGACTAATGCTGGTATATCAATACATGACGGCATAAAAGAGACAGCAAATGCTACCGAGGATAAAAGGCTAAAAACAATATTTCAAACGCTAGATGAAGACCTAAATCAAGGTGCAAGTTTAACTCAAAGTATAGAAAATTTTCAAGAAGAGCTAGGCGATGTCACTGTTGCCATGGTAAGGCTTGGAGAGAGTACTGGTAACATGGCTGATGCATTATCAAAGCTCGCTTCTATCTTGCAAGAAGTCTGGGATAACCAGCAAAAATTTAAAAAAGCTATAAGGTATCCAATAACCGTAATATGCTCTATAATTTTGGCTTTTATTGTGCTTATGACATCAGTTGTTCCACAATTTCGAGAAATTTTTAGCCAGCTTAATGCCGACCTACCTCTTCCTACTAAAATTTTACTAAACATTGAATACATAATGAGCAATTACGGCATATATATAATAGTTGTTCTTATTGCATTTGCTTTTTTGCTAAAAAAGCAATATTCAAATGATGAAAATTTTAGGGATAAGGTCGATAAATACCTACTAAAAGTCTATCTTGTAGGTAAGATAATATTTTTTGCAAATATGAGTAGATTTAATCTAATATTTACAGAGCTTGTTCGTGCAGGACTTCCTATCGCTGATGCGCTAGATACTGCCGTTGTAACTGTTTCAAATCAAGACATAAGAAATAAGCTAACTGCTGTAAAAGTACTGGTTGGTCGTGGCATAAGCTTAACCGAGGCCTTTAGGCAAACTGGGCTTTATGAGGGTATGCTTATACAGATGATAGGTGCTGGCGAACAAAGTGGTAGCTTAGATGACATGACACAAAAAGTTACTGATTATTATAGAGTGAAATTTAATGATATTATTGATAATATTTCAAACTATATTGAGCCGATACTACTAATATTTATCGCAGCTATGGTGCTTTTGCTCGCCCTTGGTATATTTATGCCAATGTGGGATATGGCAAAAGCTGTTAAAAATTAAATCAACATTTAAAGGAGTAAAATGCCTATAGAAAGAGAATATGGCGTTGATGAGAACGCATTTTTAGTTTCAAAAACGGATACAAAAGGAAGGATCACTTATTGCAACGAGCCTTTTTTAAATATCGTAGGAGTAAAACAAGGTGATCTCTTGGGAAAACCGCACAATATAATAAGACACACTGATATGCCAAGAGTTATTTTCAAGCTACTTTGGGAACGTATACAAAACAAAGAAGAAATGTTTGCTTTTATTAAAAATAAAACTCTTAATGGCGGATACTACTGGGTATTTGGAAATATCACCGCCTCTTTAGATCAACAAGATAATGTAGTTGGATATTATTCTGTTAGACGTAAACCAAATCCAAAAGCGATAGAGGTTATAAAACCGCTTTATGCAAAACTACTTGAGCTAGAGCGTGATGGCGGTATCGAGGCATCTAAAAAGTATCTGTTAAATTTCCTTGAGGAAAAATCAACAACCTACGATGAATTTGTAAATAACTTGCAAAGGTTTTAAAGATGTTTAATAAAAAATCAAATGCAATAAACGAAATTTTAAATGTTATCAAATCAGCAAGCAATGGCATACTAGAGCCTCGCATTGTAAACATTAGCGAAAAAGACGATATGTATGAAATAGCCCTTGGCATAAATGATCTACTAGACCAAGTTGAAGCTCTTCAGCGTGAAATTTCTACTTCTATCCAAGCTGCCCAAAACTCAAAAACATACCGAAATATTTTTACCGAAGGATTTAGGGGTTCATTTAAACGAAACGCCATATCTATGAGTAAAGGTGTAACAGGCATAAAAGATGGTCAAAAAAGCAAGGTTAGAGGTATCCTTTCAAGTGAACTTGATAAGCTTGGAAATGGCATAAGTGGCATAAATGAGGTAAGGGATGATCTAAACGAAAGCATCAAAAACCTAAGCCAAACAGCAGTAGATGCCGGCCAAACCGCACAAGTAGCCAAAGAAAATATGTCAAATATCGTAGTACTTAGTCAAAACATGGGACAACTTGACGATCTAGTGCAGAGCTGCACAAATACTGCAAGCATTCTAAGTACTAGAGCTTCTGAGATAAGCTCTGTGCTAAATTTAATAAAAGATATCGCCGATCAAACAAATCTACTAGCTCTTAACGCAGCAATAGAAGCCGCTCGCGCAGGAGAGCATGGACGTGGATTCGCCGTTGTTGCTGATGAGGTTAGAAAGTTAGCCGAAAATACACAAAAAGCTGCAAGCGATATCGAAGTAAACATAAAAACACTTCAGCAAGAAGTAAATGGCATAGACGAAAATTCTAAAAAGATAGATGAAATTTCTAAGCTAACTACACAAAATGTTGAAAATTTCAAAAAGGTGCTAAGTGAGTTTAATATCAATGCTCAAAATACCGCTCAAACATCAAAATATGTTGAAAATAAAACTTTTGCCATAATCGCAAAAATTTTACAAATAGCTTATAAAACTAGAGCATATTCTGATGTGATAAACGAGCAAGGCTATGGCGAAGAGGTAGAAAAACTAGCCGAAAGCCTAACAAACTGGTATGAAAACGAAAATATAAAAGACCATAAGCTTGGCAAGAATTTTACCAAGTCAAAAGAGATGACAGCACTATTAAACAATGAAATAAAAAGTCTGCTTGAGAAATCAGCCAAAGGCTATAGCGAGCAAAATTTAAAATATTTTGTTGAAGAGTTTAAAAAGGTAGAAAAACTTAGCGAGGAAATTTTCGCTTCGTATAATAACATCTTCGAAAAATAAAACTAAGCCAAAGTTTGCTTGTGTGCAAGAACACGAGCAAACTATTTTTGATGTTTTTTAGGATGGTCAAAAAATAAAGCTTTTGCACTACCCTCTTTTAAATTTTTAAACTCACAACTAAACTCGATACAAAAAATTCCTGAAGTTGGGATATTATCGATTGATGAGTCACTTAAATACTCGCAAATTTCAGTTATGCTGGGATTATGCGTAATGATAAAAATTTCGTCCAAATTTTTGTCTAATTTTCTTACAAATTCCAAAAGATTTTCAAAACTTATATCGTAAAGTTCATCTTTTATCTCTATAGATTTTTCTTTAAGTTTTAAAATTTTTGCGATAATTTTTGCTGTTTGTTCGCATCTTTTGGCGCTACTTGAGTAGATGATCTTTGGCATTACGTCGTACATTTTTAGCCTGCTTGCCATGAATTTTGCATCATCTTTTCCTTTTTGGCTAAGCTCTCTTAAAGCATCTTTTGCGCTATCTTTGTTCTCTTCGACCGCTTTTGCGTGCCTTATGAAATAAATTTTACTCATGATCTCTCCTTTGAGAAATTCTTTATTTGCCAAAGCTCTTCTTCACTAAAACCTGCTTTGAGCCGGTCTTTTTCGTTGATCTCTCTAACATTTTTAAAGGAATTTGGATATAGATTTAAAATAATATCAAAGTAGCTCTTCTCATCGATACCCTCTTTTTTGCAAGCAAATTTAAACCACTTATCACCTTTACAAACGTGAGAAACCTCCTCTTTTAAAATGACTTTTAGGCACTCTATAAGCTCTTCATTGCCACCCTCGCCTTCTAGTCTTTTGATGATATGAGCATTTGCGTCAAGGCCATTTGCCTCCATATATCTTGGCAGCAATGCCATTCGGCTAGTGAGGCTATCTGAAGTCTTTTGAAGTGCAATAAAAAGGCCATCATGCACGCTTAGTTCGCCATATCTGCCGCCCTGTTTTAATAGTAAATTTTCTATCATACAAAAGTGTCTGATCTCATCCTCAGCCACCTCCAGCCAGTCCTCGTAAAACTCCCTTGGCAGCCCTCTAAATCTATAACAAGCATCAAGCGCGATGTCAATGGCGCTAAATTCAATATGTGCGACTGAGTGAATGAAATTTAAATTTTTGTCTTTTGGCTTAACCTTTTTGTTTAGCTCTTTCATACTAATGACATCGCAAAAAGGAGCATAGCTAGGACTTGTTAGCTGATTTGGTTTTAACTTTTCGTCAAAATCTATATCAAAATCTTTTTTAAATTTTTCAAAGAACAGCTCAAATTTTAAAAACTTAAGCCCAATCTCGCTTTCATTTAAAATTTTCCAAATTTCATCAAAAAAATTCATATTTTCTCTTTATCTAAATCTACATTTACAAGTGTAAATTTATATAAATAATGCTTAAAATTTGAGCCTAGTATTTGTTTTAAAAGGTTTTTAGTAAAAATTTCTGATTTATTTTGCTTTGCCATATCCAGCAAATCTATTTGCTGCCAAGCAACTTGAATTTGAGCATCTTACAAGGTAGCTATTTATCTCTTGATTTCCTTTTAGATGCACATTTTTTTGTTTTAGATTCATATAGCTATGAATTATCTTTCCGCCAGAATTATGTATAAATTTTACCGTCTCATCGCCAAGCACAGCTGTAACTATGCCAACATGAGTGATATTTTTCTTATCTTTATTTTTTTGAACGCCCTTACCAAGAGTATTTGAGAAAAATACAAGATCACCTATTTTTGGATTTTTATGAGTAATTAAATTTTTACTTTCATAAAAATTATAGATCGCTTTTGACTTTCTGCCGCCATTATCGTAGTAGCGATTTATTGTCTTTTCATCAAAATACATATTTTGATACTTTGCATTTACGATAGAAACAAATCCTGAACAATCACCGCCAGCTCTTGTATTTATGTATTTTTTAAAAAAAGAACCAAATTTTTTATCTTCTCTATCATTATCTTCATCTATGATTTCACCAATCATTTGCTCGCTAAAATCAACACTTGAAGTTACGGTTTGATTTGTTTCATTTTGCGGAGTTGTCGGTTGATTAGAGGTAAAAGAACAACCTGTAAAAAATATAATGCTAAGAATAAAAAAGATTTTTTTATTTATTGAATTTGACATATTTATATCCAAAATTTTAGTATTTGCAATTTTAACTTTTAAACGTAAATGAACCGGAAATAGTGCTTTGCTTTCTTTATTCTAAGTTAAAAAGCAATATAATATCGGCAAAAAACATATTTTCTTAAGGCAAAAAAAACAATGATGCACTATTTAAAGATAAAAGGAAATGCAAAACTAAGTGGCGAAGTAAAAATAAGCGGTGCTAAAAATGCTGCTCTACCGATCATCGCCCTAACCTTACTTGCAAAAAAAAGTGTAAATTTAACAAATATCCCAAATGTCGCTGATATAAAAACGCTTTGCCAACTGCTAACTAATCTAGGAGCAAAGTGTGAATTTAAAGATGAAAACTCGCTAATTATCGACACTAGCAGTGTAAATTCGACAACGGCAAACTACGACATTGTTAGAAAGATGCGCGCTTCTATCTTGACGCTTGGTCCGCTTCTAGCGCGCTTTGGACACTGCGAAGTGAGCCTACCTGGAGGATGTGCGATCGGACAAAGACCTATTGATCTGCATTTAAATGCACTCGAAAAAATGGGAGCAAATATCGAAATAAAGCAAGGCTATGTCGTCGCAACAGCACCAAATGGACTAAAAGGTGCAAAGATCGTTTTTGACAAGATCACTGTAACTGGCAGCGAAAACATCATCATGGCAGCAGCTCTAGCACACGGCACGACAGAACTTTTTAACGTCGCACTTGAGCCTGAAGTAGTGCAAATTTGTGAAATTTTAGCAAGTAGTGGCGTAAAGATCGAAGGCATCGGCACAAGCGAACTAAAGATCACTGGTAGCGGTCAAAAACTACTTGAAATTTGCGATATCGAAGTAATTCCAGATAGGATCGAGGCTGGCACATACCTTTGCGCTGGCGCCATAACAAATAGCAAAATTTCAGTCACTAATGCAAATGCTGCGCATATGACAGCCATCTTAAACAAATTTGAAGAGATGGGCTTTATCATCGAAGTAGAAGGCGATAAGATCACGATATTGCCAGCCAAAGAGATAAAACCAGTAGAGATAAGAACAACTGAATATCCTGGCTTTCCTACGGACATGCAAGCCCAGTTTATGGCACTTTGCCTTGCGGCAAACGGTGTTAGCACAATAGATGAGAGACTTTTTGAAAACCGCTTTATGCACGTCAGTGAACTAGCTAGAATGGGCGCTGACATCCGCCTAAATGGCCACATCGCAAGCGTTTACGCCCCTGCAAATTTAAATGCAGCAGACGTGATGGCAACTGACCTTAGAGCTAGCTCAGCCCTAATACTAGCCGCTCTCATCGCAAATGGCGAGAGCTTGGTGCATAGAATTTACCACCTCGATAGAGGCTATGAGAGGCTGGAAGAGAAATTTAAAAGCCTTGGGGCAAAAATCGTTAGGCTTGAGGAGTAAAAATGCTAGTAAATGAGGCACTTGAGGCTTTAAAAGCTAAATTTAAACCAAAAAATGAGAGTGAAATTTTACCTCTTAGTGATGCTCTTGGTAAAACATTAGCAAATGATGTGATGGCCGTCAAAGATCTGCCTTGCTTTGACAACTCAGCACTTGATGGATTTGCAGTCAAATTTGATGAAAAAGATGAGTCTTATAAGATCATCGCAAGCGCCTTTGCAGGCGACAAAGAGCAGCTAGCTATCAGCAAAAACGAGTGCGTGAAGATAATGACAGGTGCTAAGATGCCAAAGGGTGCTGACACGGTCATGAGGTTTGAAGACTGCATCGTTGAGGGCGAGTTTGTAAAAGCGCCAGAGAAGCTTAAAAAAGGTGATGCCTACCGCTTTAAAGGTGAAGAGGCAAAAATAGGCGAAATTCTCCTAAAAAGTGGTGAAATTTTAAACACTAGAAGCGTGATGATGTTAGCGGCTCAGGGCATAAGCTTTATAGATGTAAAAAAGCAGCCAAGCATTGCAGTTTACTCAAGCGGAAACGAGATCATCGAGCCTTGGCAAAGAGCGAGCGAAGATGAAATTTACAACGCAAATGCCTTTGGCATCACCGCACTTTTAAGCTCCATAGGTCAAAAAAGCTCATATCTTGGCATTATAAAAGATGAGTTAAGCGCCGTAAAAAAGGCATTTTTAAACGCTGCAAACTACGACATTGTTATCTGCTCTGGCGGAGCAAGCGCTGGCGAGGCCGACTTTATGAAAATAGCTCTAAGTGAGCTTGGATACAGCGAAATTTTCTCACATCTTGACATAAGGCCTGGCAGACCTTGCAAGGCTTATGAAAAAGATGGCAAGCTTGTCTTTGTGCTCCCTGGAAATCCAATGGCAGCATATCTATGCCTAATGATGCTTGTTTTACCACTTTTAAAAGACGAATGTTTTGTGACGCAAAAAGCAGTAAATGGTGAAAATTTAAAGGTAAAATCTGGCAGAGCAAATGCGGTTTTTGGCAATGTAACTGATGGTAAATTTATAGCAACTGACGGTGGAAAATATGGCTCAGGCATGATAAAACATATATTAAAGAGTGATTTTGTGTTGATAACTAGCCCAGATCAAAGTGAAATTTTGAAAAATGATGAAATTTCACTAATAAAACTTCCATAATCCTTGACAAATGAAAAACAATCTGTTAAAATACGGACTTCATTTTGATTGCGGGAATAGCTCAGGGGTAGAGCACAACCTTGCCAAGGTTGGGGTCGCGAGTTCGAATCTCGTTTCCCGCTCCATCTTTTTATTACTCATTTTTTTATTTTCAACAAAACTTTTTGCAAATGAAGTCAGCATCTATCCGATGTATTGCATCATAAATGATCAAATTTCACTTCGCACGCTCGGCTTTGACGGCGAAGATAACGAAATTTTAAACTTAGAGGGCATGAGAGCGGCCAAGATAGACAGCAAAAGACTCTATGAAATTTTAACTTCAAATTTTAAAACATATAAAGATAAAAGCGGCGGAAGCGTAGTTTTTGTAAAAAACTGCTATATCATGGATGAGATTCAAATGCAATTTTTAAGATCAATTAGCGATGAATATCCTGGTATCAGCATAAGTGATCTTAGCATCAGTCCACAAAATAAACTTCCAGCAAATTTTAAAGAGCTCGTCCTAAAAAATATATTTTTAAGCGATCAAAATAGCCAAAAAGGCGTCTTTAGAGCCTCATTTGAGGATGTTGATTTAAGTTTAAAAAGCCTTTATTTTAAATTTAGCTTTAACGCCAAAATGCCAGTTTTCATAGCAATAAATTCAATGAATACAAACCATATTTTAAGCCTGCTTGACTATCAGCCAACGATGATTGAGTTTGGCAAATGGCCAAAAGATGCACTTTCTAGCTCAAATAGCTTGGCTCTTATAACAAAAGTGCAGATAAAAAGTGGTGAAATTTTAACCAAACGCCAGTTTAACGCCGTTAGCCTTGTAAAAAAAGGCGATATGATAAATGCAGTTTTGATTGAAGGTGGCGTTAATATAATCGCTGAAGTAAAGGCACTTGAGGATGGAAATTTAGGCGATATGATAAAGATAAGAACAAAGGATAATAAAATTTTAGAAGCCACGGTTTCTGGCAAAGGACAGGCGATAATAAGATGAGAAAGATAGTTTTTGCAGCCACTGGAGCAAGCGGGGCTAGACTCTTTTTAAAGCTTGTCAAGGCTGCCAAAGATAGTTGCGAGGCGCACGTCATAGTTAGTAAAAATGCCATGAAGGTTTTGGAGGCTGAAGAAAATTTGAAGCTAAATTTAAATGATCTTGGCGTGAAAATTTATGATGATCAAGACCTTAGCGCGGGCCCAGCATCAGGCTCATTTGGCACGGATGCTATAATCATAGCGCCCTGCTCTACCAACACGCTAGCAAAAGTTGCAAACGGCATAAGCGACACGCTCATCACAAGGGCCGCAAGTGTCGCGCTAAAGGAGAGGCAAAGGCTAGTTTTGGGAGTTAGAGAGATGCCGTTTTCCACGATCACGCTTTCTCAGATGCAGCTTCTCTCATCTCTTGGAACTATCATCGCACCGCCAGTTTTAGGCTACTACGCAGGCATAAAGAGCCTTCATGATATGGAAAATTTCATCATTGGCAAGTGGCTTGATGTTTTAAAAATTGAAAATAATCTTTACAAAAGGTGGCAAATTTGAAAAAATCTTGCATCTATCCAGGTACATTTGATCCCATCACAAACGGCCATTTAGACGTCATCATAAGGGCAACAAAAATTTTTGACAAGGTAATCGTCGCAGTCGCAAAAAGTGACAGCAAACAGCCGATGTTTGCACACGAAAAACGCATCGAAATGGCAAAAGAAGCAGTTTGCGAGCTAAAAAACGTAAGCGTTCTTGGCTTTGATAACTTGCTTGTTGATTTTGCTAAATCGCACGGCATAAATACCGTCATCAGGGGGCTTCGCGCGGTTAGTGACTTCGAGTACGAGCTACAAATCGGCTATGCAAACGCTGCACTTTGGGATGAATTTGAGACGGTTTATCTTATGCCAAGCTTAAATAACGCCTTCATCTCAAGCTCGATCGTCCGCTCAGTCTTGCGCCACGACGGCGATGTGAGCAACCTAGTGCCAGCAAAAATTCTAAAAAATTTAAAGGCGTAAAATGTATGTTTTGTTTGAAGGCATTGACGGCGTTGGCAAGAGCACACAGATAGAAATTTTAGCTTCTAAATTTAGTGATGCCATCGTCACAAAAGAGCCAGGCGGCACGCAGCTTGGTGAAAATTTACGAGAAATTTTACTAAGCTCGAGCATAAAAATCGGCAAAAGAGCTGAAATTTTACTCTTTTTAGCCGATAGGGCCGAGCATTTTGAAAAGCTAGTCGCTCCAAATTTAAGTAAGCTCATTTTAAGCGACAGAGGCTTTATCTCAGGCATCGCCTACGCTTTGGCAAATGATGAAAGCTTAGATGAAAACGTGCTTTTAGAGCTTAATAAATTTGCACTAAATGATAAATTTGCAGATAAGATAGTCTTTTTTGAAGCAAGCCATGAGCTTATAAGCACGCGCTTAAAAAGTAGAGGCACAAGCGATAAGATCGAGGCTCGTGGGCTAGAGTATCTTTTAAAAGTGCAAAGCCTGATGAAGCAAATTCTTATCAAAAACGGCTTTAAAACGCTTTTTGTAGACGCATCTAAAAGCATAGAGCTAATTTCAAAAGAAATAGAAAATTTTATAAATTTTAAGTAAAATCACAAAAAATAAAAAAAAGGATAATGCGATGATAACGGCACTTCGTGGCATGAAAGATATGCTTCCAGCTCGCGCGAAACTTTACGCACAGATAATCAAAACCTGCGAGGAAGTCGCAAAAAACTACGGATATGAGCAAATTTTAACCCCGCACCTAGAGGAGACAGCACTTTTTAAAAGAAGTGTCGGCGAGAGTAGCGACATCGTGGGCAAAGAAATGTATCAGTTTGAAGACAAAGGCGGCAACGACGTTTGCTTGCGTCCTGAAGGCACTGCTGGCGTGGTTAGAGCGTTTATCGAGGCAAAACTTGATAGGGCAAATGTGACAAAACGCTGCTTTTATCACGGTTCGATGTTTCGCTATGAGCGCCCACAAAAAGGCCGTTTAAGAGAGTTTCACCAGTTTGGCTGCGAGTGCTTTGGCGAGGGCAGTGTTTACGAGGACGCGAGCATTATTTTGATGGTGAGCGAAATTTTTAACAGACTAAATATAAAAACAACCCTAAAGATAAACTCCCTTGGCAACGAGAGCTCGATGAAGTCTTACAAAGAAAAGCTCGTCAAATTTTTAGATGAAAACGACGATAAAATTTGCGAAGACTGCAAAAGACGTAAGCTCTTAAACCCTATCCGCGTGCTTGACTGCAAGGTAGAAAGCTGCCAAGAAATTTACAAAAACGCTCCAGTGATCACTGATAGCCTAAGCGACGAAGCGCAGGCTGATTTTGCAAAACTGCAAGAAATTTTAACAGCAAATGGCATTAAATTTGAGATAGACACTAAGCTAGTTCGTGGGCTAGACTACTACTGCAAGACAGCGTTTGAGTTTATAAGCAACGAGATCGGCTCTCAAAGCGCGGTCGCAGGTGGTGGCAGATACGATAGACTAGTCGAGTACCTTGGCGGTAGAGCAAGTTATGGCGTTGGATTTGCGATGGGCGTTGAGAGGATAATGGAAATTTTAGGTGAAGCTGAAGATGAGCGAGCCGGAGTTTATCTTTGCGCGCTTGATGTGCCAAATTTAGATTTTGTCTATGCGCTTGGCTCAAAACTTCGCAAAAAATATCAGGTTGAAATTTCTTATGAAGCCAAAAAACTTCAAAAACATCTGCAAAATGCCGACACAAAAAAGGCAAAAATTTTCCTTTGCGTGGGCGAAAATGAGATGAAAGAGAATAAAATTTGGTATAAAAATTTAGAAACAAAAGACGAAAAAACGATAAATTTAGATGAGCTTGAAAAGGAGCTGGGATGAATGATTTTGGACTTAGCATTTGGGGTAATTCAAATTTTGTTATAGAAGATGGCAAAGTCTGTATAAATGCAGCCAGCAAACCAGCGATCATTGACATCGTAAAAGAGATAAGAGACGATGGATACAGAGGACCGCTACTCCTTCGTTTTCCGCATCTTATCCAAAAGCAGATCGAGCAGATCCACGCAAGCTTTGCAAAAGCAAAGAAAGAATTTGCCTACAAAGGCAGCTTTAATGCCGTATTTCCACTTAAAGTGAATCAATATCCTGGCTTTGTAAAAAATTTAGTCCGCCTTGGCAAGCCCTATAACTACGGCCTTGAGGCTGGTAGCAAGGCTGAGCTACTTCTAACGATGGCTTATAACAACGACAAAGCACCTATAACGGTAAATGGATTTAAAGATAAAGAGATGATAAACATAGGCTTTATCGCTGCTGAGATGGGGCATAATATCACGCTAACGATCGAGGGCTTAAACGAGCTTGAAGCGATAATCGCCATCGCAAAAGAGCGCTTTAAACCAAAACCAAAGATCGGACTTAGAGTAAGACTGCACTCGACAGGATCAGGACTCTGGGCAAAAAGTGGAGGCATACACTCTAAATTTGGCCTAACATCAACCGAGCTAATAGAAGCTGTAAAGATGCTAAAAAAGGCAAATTTACTTGAAAATTTCACAATGATACATTTTCACATCGGCTCTCAAATAAGCGAGATCCACCCGCTCAAAAAGGCTCTCATCGAGGCTGGCAACATCTACGCTGAGCTTAGAAAAATGGGTGCCTCAAATTTAAAAGCGATAAATTTAGGCGGTGGTCTTGCGATCGAGTACTCGCAGTTTAAAGAGGAGAGCAGCAGAAACTATACGCTAAACGAATACGCAAACGACGTTGTTTATATGCTTAAAACCATAAGCGAGCAAAAAAAGGAGATCGAGCCAGATATCTTCATAGAGTCAGGTCGCTACATCGCCGCTTCTCACGCACTTTTGGTCGCTCCTGTGCTTGAGCTATTTTCTCAAGAATACACCGAAGAGAAGCTAAATTTAAAGAAAAACAATCCAAATTTAATAACCGAGCTAGTTGATCTTTATAAGTCAATCAAGCCTTCAAACGCCCTAGAGTACCTGCACGACGCCATCCACCACACTGAGAGCATCCTCACGCTTTTTGATCTAGGCTATGTCGATCTGCAAGATAGGTCAAACGCAGAGGTGCTTTTAAGGCTCATTAGTAAAAAGGCTGTCGTGATGCTTGGCAACAAGAGCAACTCAAGTGATCTAACTAAAATTCAAAAAGAGGTTCAAGAGAGATACCTGCTAAATTTCTCGATCTTTCAAAGCTTGCCAGACTTTTGGGGACTAAAGCAAAATTTCCCTATCATGCCGCTTGACAGGCTCGATGAACGCCCTACCCTGCCAGCTTCGATCTGGGATATCACCTGCGATAGCGACGGCGAGATCAGCTATGATGACGAGAAAAATCCGCTACTTTTACACGACGTGGATGTGGAGAAGGAGGATTATTTCTTGGGATTTTTCCTAGTTGGCGCATATCAAGAGGTGATCGGCATGAAGCACAATCTCTTTACTCATCCAACAGAAGCTACCGTGGAGATAACAAGCGATGGCTACAAGATCACAAATTTACTAGAGAGCCAGTCGATCCTTGATATCATGGAGGACATGGACTACGATATCTACGAGATCCAAGACACTCTAAATGAGCGCTTAGAAAAATCAACTCTGATAAACGAAACACAAAAGAAGCAAATTTTGGGCGAACTTTATCTATTTTTAAATGACAATAGCTACTTAAAAACAATCAACTAAAAAGGACAAAAATGCAACTAGCAAACAGAATGCAAACATTGAGCGAATCAATCACAATCGCGATCAGCACAAAGGCCAAAGAGATGAAGGCTGCTGGCATCGACGTGATCTCGCTTTCAGCTGGTGAGCCTGACTTTATGACTCCAAAAAAGATAAGAGAAACTGTAAAAAACGCACTTGATAACGATAGCAAAAGCGGTAAATATACGCCAGTACCAGGCCTGCCTGAGGTCATTAATGCCATTAGAGCAAAGCTAAAAAGAGATAACGGACTTGACTACAAAGCAAATCAAATCGTCACAAACATCGGCGCAAAACACTCACTTTTTAATGTATTTCAAGCGCTTATCAACCCAGGTGACGAGGTCATTATCCCTTCTCCATACTGGGTGAGCTACCCTGAGATCGTTAAATTTTGTGGTGGCGTGCCTGTCTTTATCGAGGCGGACGAGAGTACAAATTTTAAAATCACAGCCGAGCAGCTAAAAAAAGCGATCACACCAAAAACAAAGGTTTTTTCGCTAAATCACCCGACAAACCCAACTGGAGCTGTATATACAAAAGAGGAGATCGCGGCATTTGGCGAGGTTTTAAAGGGTACTGACATCATCATCACAAGCGATGAAATTTATGAAAAAGTTATTTACGGCAAGAAATTTCACGCAGTAGCCTCAGTGAGCGAAGATCTCTTTAAAAGAACGGTCACGATAAATGGTCTAAGCAAGTGTGGCGCGATGCCTGGCTGGAGATTTGGCTACATAGCAAGCTCGATGGACTGGCTCATTGCTGGCATCAAAAAGCTTCAAAGTCAAAGCACAAGCAACATTAGCTCGATCGTGCAAATAGGCGCTATCCCGTCACTTCTTGGCGAAACTGATGAAGACATCGAAAACATGAGAAAAGAGTACGAAAGAAGACGCGACGTGGCAGTTGAAATGATAAATGCTATCCCTGGGCTAAGCGTAGTTAAGCCTGATGGCGCGTTTTATCTATTTGTAAAATGCAAAGAGGTAGATGGCGACTCACTTAGATTTTGCAAAAAAATGCTTGAAGAGGCGAACGTAGCGACGGTTCCAGGTGTTGGCTTTGGCATGGAGGGATACTTTAGAATTTCCTTTGCGACTGACATCGAGAGCATAAAAAGAGCGATCGAGAGGATCGCAAATTTTGTAAAAAGCTACAAAATTTAATGATCAAATTTACTATTAATGGCAAAATTTTCGAGCTTGAAAACGATATAAATGTTTATGATTTTTTGGCTCAAAATGGTTATGAACTTAAATTTATAGCCCTTGAGCGAGACGGAGAAATTTTACCAAAAAAGCTTTGGCGTGAGCGCTTTATGAGCGAGGGCAAAGCTTATGAGATCGTCACTTTAGTTGGCGGTGGATGAGGAGAAAATGATAGAAATAGTACTAAATGGCACAAAATTTAATGTGCCAGTAAAAAGCCTTAGCGAGCTAAAAGAGCTTGCGCTTGGCGATAAAGAGAGTGAAATTTATAAATTTTTAGAGAAATTTAGCGCGACAAAGCCAGACATTTTTATTGTTGATGGCTTTGCTATAAAAGAAGATAGTGAGCTAAAAGATGGCTCAAATATCGTATTTATAAGGCGTGGCGTAATGCCTGAGCGTGAAATTTTACGCTCAATGATCGCCTCACGAAACAGCCCTGAGTTAAATTTGGCCCTAAGCAAAGCAGTAATCGGCGTGGCTGGACTTGGCGGACTTGGCTCAAATATCGCGCTAAGCCTAGCTAGAGTTGGCGTAAAAAAGCTAGTGCTTGCCGACTTTGACGTCGTTGAGCCAAGTAATCTAAACCGCCAGCAGTATTTCGTCCGCCACATCGGCATGAAAAAGACGCAGGCGCTTAAAGAGCTGATAAATGACGTCAATCCATTTGTCGAGGTTGAAACTCACGATATATTTTTAGATGAAAAAAACGTGGCTAGCGTCTTTGGCGAGTGCGAAATTTTATGCGAAGCCTTTGACAACGTTGCTGGCAAGGCGATGATACTAAATGAAGCTGGTGCTAGCCTAAAAGATAAAAAAATCATTGGCGCCTCTGGCATGGCAGGATACTTTAGCTCAAATCTCATAAAAACCATAAAATTTGCCAAAAATGTCTACCTTTGCGGCGACCTCACAAACGAGGCGAAGATCGGTCAAGGGCTCATGGCACCACGCGTTGCAGTCTGCGCAAACCACGAGGCAAATTTGGCCATTAGGCTACTTATGGGCTTGGAGGCGTAAGTGCAAAGTGATAGTTTGATCCTTGGCGGCAAGGAGTTTCAAAGCCGCTTCATCCTTGGCTCTGGCAAGTACTCGCACGAGCTCATCGACTCAGCCATAAACGAGGCTGGAGCGCAAATTTTAACCCTTGCTCTTAGGCGCATAAACGAGAGCAAAGAGCGAAATATACTTGACTTTATCCCAAAAGGCGTGACGCTTTTGCCAAACACAAGTGGCGCTAGAAATGCCAAAGAGGCTGTTCGTATCGCCCAGCTCGCACGTGAGCTTGGGTGCGGCGAGCTTGTTAAGATAGAGATCATCACTGACTCTAAATTTCTCTTTCCAGACAATATTGAAACCATAAAAGCGTGCGAAGCCTTGGCAAATGACGGCTTTGTGCCAATGCCATATATGTTTCCAGATCTAAATGCCGCAAGAGCGATGCTAAGCGCAGGAGCTAGCTGCATCATGCCTCTAGCTGCACCAATTGGCTCAAACCAAGGGTTAGTTTTTAAAGATATTATTGAGATTTTGATAAACGAGCTTGACACGCAGATCATCGTAGATGCTGGCATCGGTAGGCCCTCACAAGCGTGTGAGGCCATGGAGATGGGAGCGGCTGCGATCATGGCAAATACAGCTATCGCCTCATCTAAAAATATCCCGCTCATGGCAAGAGCCTTCAAAGAGGCGATCATCGCTGGTCGCAACGCCTATCTAGCAGGCCTTGGCGCAAAGAGTAAAAGTGCAAACGCCTCATCTCCGCTCACTGGATTTTTAGACTGATGAAATTTACAAGAACCAACCACATGCAGCTACTACCTCATATGCAGGATGTTGGCAGCGATATTATGGATGAAATTTTAAAAGAGCGCGCGAATTACAAGCCTGAAATTTACACCGAAGCTGACGTCAAGGCAGCTCTTAATGCAAAGCACTGCTCACTTGAAAATTTAAAAGCCCTACTCTCGCCTGCTGCAGCACCATTTTTAGAGCCAATCGCCCAGCTAGCTCAAGCAAAAACAAGGGCAAATTTTGGCTCAAACATCACGCTTTTCACCCCGCTTTACATAGCAAACTACTGCGATAACCTCTGCGTTTATTGCGGTTTTAACGCCAAAAATAATATAAAAAGGGCAAAGCTAAGCGACGAGGAGATCACAAGGGAGCTAAGAGAAATTTCAAAGAGCGGTTTAGAAGAAATTTTGATCCTAACTGGCGAGAGCGAGACCAACTCAAGTGTCACTTACATCGCAAATGCCTGCGCTTTGGCAAAGAAATTTTTTAAAGTCGTTGGGGTTGAAATTTACCCACTAAACTCAGATGGCTACGCCCTACTTCACAAAAGTGGCGCAGACTACGTGACCGTCTTTCAAGAGACCTACAATCCCACAAAATATGAGAAAATCCACCTTGGTGGCAATAAAAGAATTTTTCCATACCGCTTAAATGCGCAAGAGCGAGCGCTTCTTGGAGGCATGAGAGGGGTTGGCTTTGCCGCACTTCTTGGCATAGATGACTTTAGACTTGACGCCTTTGCGACCGCACTTCACGCGAGCTTAGTTCAAAAAAAGTATCCGCACGCTGAGATCGCATTTTCGTGCCCAAGACTTCGCCCTATCATCAACAACGACCGTATCAATCCCCGTGACGTGGGAGAGCGCGAGCTTTTACAAGTGATCTGTGCTTATAGAATTTTCATGCCAACAGCCAGCATAACGATCTCAACCAGAGAAAAAGCTAAATTTCGCGATAACGCCGTAAAGATAGCCACAAATAAGATAAGCGCTGGCGTAAAAGTAAGCATCGGCGCTCACGGCGAAGAGAAAAAGGGCGACGAGCAGTTTGAGATAAGCGACGACAGAAGCGTGAATGAGATCAAGGCTATACTAAAAGCAAACGGGCTAGAGCCTTTGATGAGCGAGTATGTCTATGTTTAAAATTCTCTGCATTGCCGACTTTGAAAGCTATGATGGTGATGACTTTTTAAAGAGGATACAGCTACTTTGTAAGGCTGGCGTGGATGAAATTTTGCTTCGTGCAAAAGGGCTTGGTGAGGCTGATTTTTACAATCTTGCTAGGGTTGTGGCTCAAATTTGTGAAAACTGCCGCAAGAAATTTATCATTAATCAATTTTTTGACGTAGCATGCAAGCTAAAGAGCGACTTTTGGCTCACTTCGGCGCAGCTTGATTTTTTTAAAAATCACGGCGTTTTTTTAGATGAATTTAGAAAAACAGCAAAAATTTACGCCCCAGCTCACGACCTAGAGCAGGCTAAAATTTCAGCTACAATCGCTGACGTGCTAGTGGCCTCTCATATATTTGCTACTCCTTGCAAGGCAGGTTTAGAGCCAAAAGGGCTAAATTTTATAAGCGAGCTAAAAAGCTTTAATAAAGAAATTTACGCACTTGGTGGACTAGATGACGGGAACTACAAAGAGGCCATAAAAGCTGGAGCAAGTGGCGTTTGTTTTATGAGCCTAGCATTGAACTGCGATATAGAGCTTATAAAAAAGATAGTAGAAAGCAAAAACGAGTAAATTTAGCTTATAATGCTTAAATTTTATATAAAATAATACATAAAATTTTACTAATTTTTCTAGTAATATAACCATTTTATATCGAGTATAAGCAGCGCTATAAGGTCTGGCAACACATATATCAAAAGCAAGAGAGCATCAATAAACCAAAGAAGTAAACAACAAACACAGCTAAACATAGAGATATAACCTGTATAAATCCCAACCTCTAGCTTAAATAAGCTAATACACAAAAAGCTAAATTTTAATAAAAAGCCACTGCCTATCAATAAAAGCAGCGGCTTTAAAATTAAACTAATTTAAGAAATTTTCTTTTGTTTTGGACGAAATACTTTCATGACATTTTCGTCAGTCTCGATAAACGCACCTTCGATCAGGTCTATGCAGTACGGCACTGATGGAAATACTGGCTCCAAGCACTCTTTTATTGCCTTTGGCTGACCTGGTAAATTTATGATGAGCGCGTGCCCTCTAATGCCTGCTGTTTGGCGTGATAGGATCGCTGTTGGGACGTATTGCAGGCTTGCGGCTCTCATTAGCTCGCCAAAGCCTGGCATCATCTTCTCACAAACCGCCTCAGTAGCCTCTGGCGTAACGTCTCTCACCGCTGGTCCTGTACCGCCAGTAGTTAGCACAAGGTCGCAGCCAAGTACATCCACCATGTACACAAGTCTCTCTTTTATCAGCTCAAACTCATCTGGTATAACCTCGTAAAAGTACTCACGCTCGCTCACTATCCAGCTATCAAGCACCTCTTTGATCGCTGGGCCTGATTTGTCCTCATATGTGCCTTCGCTTGCACGGTCAGAAAGGGTTAATATACCTATTTTTGCTTTCACTTTTTCTCCTTTAGTAGTTTTCGTTTAAAATTTTTGCCAGCGTCTCTTTATCTACGCTCTCGTATGCTAGCAGATATGAGCTGATCTTTGCGATCTGCTCGTTTGTCCCCTTTAAAAATGACATTATCTCTTCTTTTGCCTGTTTTAAGATCTCTTCGACGTCGTTTGGATTTGGCACAAAAGAGCTACCCATACCGTATTCATAAACCATCTTTGATGCGATCTCTTTGGCTAAATTTAGATCACTGCTCGAGTTTGAAAAAATATCATTTTCGTCTATTTCAAGCTTACACATGCCAGAGATTAATACTTTAATGCGAGATATCATCTGCGACTTTGACTCGATCTCTTGCTCGGTTGCCATAAAGCGGTCTTCTATAAGTGAAATCTTTTCAAATTTCACATCAAACCAGTAAGCACTAAGCGCCTTTGCACCTTGATAGACGGCTTGGATTTTTTTCTCGCTCTCGCTGTAGCTTAAAACCTTTTTTTTGCCGAGCAAGACCTTATTTAAAACAGCTTCAAAGTCTCTTATTTTTAGTACGCTCTCATTATTTCTTAGAGCATTTATCGCAGCTTCATTTACAAGTGTGCTAAGTGCAGCACCCGAAAAGCCAACGCTCATCCTAGCGATATCTTCGGCTGAAACGTCACATTTTTTATCTTTTAAATAAGTATTTAAAATAGCCACTCTGTCGTTGAAATCAGGCATGGATAGAAAAATTCTCCTATCAAAACGACCCGATCTAAGTAGCGCCTCGTCGATCATTTCGATCCTATTTGTAGCAGCTATTACGATGACGCCTGAGTTATCTTCAAAGCCGTCCATCTCGGTTAATAGCTGATTTAGAGTGGCTTCTCGCTCGTCGTTTCTAGTACCACCCCTGCTCTTTCCAACAGCATCTATCTCATCAATAAAGATAATAGACGGAGCATAAGATTTAGCCTTGCTAAAAAGCTCTCTTACTCTTTTTGCACCCATGCCAACATAAATTTGTACAAAACTAGCACCATTTTGGTAGAAAAATGGTACATTTGCCTCGCCTGCAACGGCTTTTGCAACAAGTGTCTTGCCAACACCTGGAGGACCTACCATTAGCACACCTTTTGGCATTTTGATACCAAAATTTCTGTATTTTTGTGGATTTTTCAAAAAGTCAACTATCTCACTAAGCTCGCTTTTGACCTCACTAATGCCTGCCACATCGCTAAATCTCACATTTGAGATGACTGGCATCGTGTTTTGATTTAGCACGCTTTCTATCTCAAATGCGCCCTCTTTTTTACTAAGCAAGCTCTCCTCTTTTTTCCTGATACTTCTAAAGATATAAGCGTACCAAAGCATGAAGCAGACAAAGATGATAAAACCCCAGATCATGCCAGGAGTGATGTATTGCTTAGTCTTTTCAACAGGCACTTTTTTAATAAGCTCTTTTAGATCGATACCCTCTTTTATGATTGAAAAACGATTGTTTTGTGCATAAAGCACGACTTCATCGTCATCGATTACAGCGCGGTCTATAAAATTTCCATCCATTAGCTGCATATATTGCGAATATGTGATATTTCTTGGTTCTTTACTAACGGCAAATAACAGCACGCTGATTAATGCGATAGCTGCGATTATTAGGATATTTTTCTTATTAAATTTAAATTTTTGCATAATTGGCATCTGGCTTAACTTCATATTCGCTTACCTCCACCCACTCTTTTGTTATATCTTTTTGGCTTAAAATTTTAGCTTTGTTGTAAAATTGATCAAAGCCCTCGTAAAACTCACCATTTTTTTGCTCGACTAAAATTTTCAAAGCCCCATCATGTTTTTTTCTAAAATTTTCATTATTTTGCAAAGCAATGCCTTGTAAAATTTTTAGCCTACTTTTTGCCACATCACCGCTAACATCGCTTTTTAGTGTAGCTGAGTGCGTATCACGCCTTGGCGAATAGACAAAAGCGTGCAGATGCGTGATAGGAAATTTCTTAAAATTTTCCACAGCCTCTGTCCATATCTCCTCACTCTCACCAGGATGACCCACGATGTAGTCCGTACCAAGGGCAAAGCCAAGTGAGCTAAGCTCATTAAAAAGTTCCAAATCACTAAATGCGTTATTTCGTCTTCGCATGATCTTTAGCATAGCCTGACTCGTGTGCTGAAGTGCGATGTGCAGATGACGCTCCAACCACTCTTCTTTTAAAATTTCTCTAAAGCTCTCATCTATCTGGCTTGGCTCAATGCTTCCAAGCCTAATGCGTCTAATGCCAGAAATTTTACCTAAGTTTGCCAAAAGCTTACCAAGAGAGCTATTTGTATCTTTGCCGTAACTGCCTATATTTGTGCCGGTTAAGACAAGCTCATTATAGCCGTTTTGGGCTAAAATTCTTGCCTCTTTTAATATCATAGCCTCATCCATACTTCTAGCCTTACCACGAACTGAAGGGATGATGCAGTAGCTGCAGCTAAAGTTGCAGCCTTCTTGAATTTTTATAAAAGCCTTAGTGTGATTTTCGTAATTTGTAACTATATTTTTATCAACTGAGTTTAAATTCCCAAGCTCAAAAAATGGCTTTTCTTGCTTTAATAGCTCATTTAGATCGCTCTTTTTACTAGCTCCAAGTACGCCAAATATACCACTATTAAATAGCTCTTTGCCCTTACTAACCGCGCCACATCCTGTTAGTATGACCTTTGCCCCGCGCCTTTTTACACCGTTTATGTAGTTTCTGACACCGCTATCGGCAGAATTTGTAACAGTGCACGAGTTTATGACCACGATATCAGCGCTCTCTTCATCATTTGTGATCTCGTAGTCCTTGATGTAGCTTTTTAAAAGCTCAGTATCATAGATATTTGTGCGACATCCAAATGTTTTAAAAAATATCTTTTGCATTAAGAATTTTCACTCTCTTGCTCGCTGTGAGCGGTGTGATCGCTTGGATTTTCTTTTTTGCCTATAAACATAGTTTGTGTTGGATAAGCGATCTTTATATCATCTTGAGCTAAAAATGCTTCTATTATCTCAGCGCTAATAGTGCTTCTAAGAGCCAAAGTCGCATAAGAATTTGCCATATACCAACATGAGACATTTATACCATAAGGTTCAAAAAATGTATAAATTCTTGGCTCGACGTTTGGATTTTTGATGCTATATTGGCTTCTTAATTTATTCATTTGACGTTTTGCGATATCGGTATAGCCTTTTGAGTATTTCTTGACAACATTTCTCGCTAGATAGACAGCCTTTTTATGGTTACTATCAAAGCTTATCATGATATCTATACCGTCCCAAACGGTCTTCATGCCATAGTGAGCATAGTTTGCGATGAGGTCGGTAAAGATATAGTTATTTGGCACAAAGATGATTCTGCCTGCACGGCGGTTTGTCTTATAAGTTGAGTAGCTAACATCCTCAAAAACGGTCAGCCTAAGTAAAGAGATATCGATCACATCGCCCACAAATTCACTACCATCATGAAGTACTCTGATCCTATCGCCCACATGTATAGAGCCTCCAAACATGATCACCATCCAGCCAAGCATACTCATAAACATATCTTTCATCGCAATGGCGATACCAGCTGAAGCAAAACCTAGCACAGTTACTAGATATGTGACGTTTTCGATATACGAAAAAAGTAAGATTATGATGATAACGGTGATATTTAAAACGTTTAAAAATTTATTAACCGTGTAAAATCTCTCATTGTCAGTAATCGTTCTTTTAACGATAAATTTAGCGATAAATGTTAGTCCGATCGTTAAAAGAATGATGATAGCCGTATAGCCCATACTTAAAAACTGAGCTTTTATATCAGAGGTGGTTAAATTTATAGCCTCATCAGCTCTTTTTTCATAGACATTATAAGTTGTATCAGCGATCTGTTTTGCCGCTTTAAAGTCGCCTATTTCTTGTTTTACTAAGTTTAGGCTTTCTCTATTTTGCTCATTTTCTTCAATCAAATTTAGTCTATTTAGTAAATTTTCTTTTGTTTCAAGCTTTTCCAAAAGCGTATCAAGCTCTTTTATATGCCTTTGATACTCGATCTTATCGCTCTTTATCTTTTTGATATACGAAAAGCCAGATATAAGTGCAACAGGACTTGTTATCCTTGGTGGAGTATCCATTTCAGGAGCCGCTAGCATATTTGAAAATGGCGTTTTTTCATACTCTTTTAGTAAATTTATCTGCTCTTTTAGGGTTTGGATTCTCTTTATGATATCACTGCCTCTTCTTGAGCTTTTGTCTAGCTTTTTTAGTTCATTTTCATTTTTTTCAAGCTCATCAATAAGCCTTTGATAAGTGTTATAGTTAGCATATCTTGTGATCCAGATATTGTTTTTTAGGGAGTTATCTAGATTTGAAATATCTTTTATAAGCTCGTTATTTTGTAAATTTTGTGAGCCATTTTGCTCAAGCGTAACGTTTTCTTCAGCATAAAGGGCAAAGCAAAAAAGTATTAAAACTAGGATCTTTTTCATTTAAAGTCTCTTAAAATTTTTAAAACGTCTTCTTTTTTGACGTCATTTTTGATGATCGCACTGCCGATTTTATCTACAATGATGAAATTTATCTTATCATCTTTTGTCTTTTTATCCATAAAAAATGCCTCGTAAAATGCATATTCATTTTCTATTTTGTAGCTTACTGGAAGGCCAAATTTTACCAAAACCTGTTTGATATCCTCTGCTTCTGCCTCGCTCATGAGCCCTAGTCTTACGCTTAAGCGATTTGCCATATTCATGCCTATCGCCACCGCTTCGCCGTGTAAAAATTCTTTGTAATTTGTCTCATTTTCTATAACGTGAGCAAAGGTATGGCCGTAGTTTAGGATAGCTCTTAGCCCTTTTTCTTTCTCATCTTGTTCAACCACTTTTGCTTTTAAAATTACCGACTTTTCGACTAGCTTGGCTAAATTTTCATCATCTAAATTTACACTCTTTAACCAATCAAACATCTCTTTATCAAAAGTTATCGCCATTTTTAAAGCCTCAGCCACGCCAGCTGCAAATTCTCTCTTTGGCAATGTCTTTAAGAAATTTATCTCGCAAAAAACTGCCTTTGGCTGATAAAAAGAGCCTATTAAATTTTTACCAAATTTATTATTCACACCCGTTTTTCCGCCCACACTTGCATCAACTTGCGCTAGAAGCGTAGTTGGAATATTTATGAAGCTTATTCCTCTTTCATAGATGCTCGCCGCAAAGCCAGTCATATCGCTTATGACGCCACCACCAAAGGCGATTAGCGTAGATGAGCGATCAAATTTACTAACAAAAAGCTGCTCTAAAATTTGCTCTATCGTTTCAAGGTTTTTATACTCCTCGCCGTCAGGCACACTTATAATAAATTTCTCATCGCATTTTAAAACACTAAGTAGCTTTTCAAGATGAAGCCCCGCTACTTTAGCGTTTGTAACGATGCCAACCTTGCCTTTTAGCTCTAGTCTCTCAAGCTCGTTTATATAAATTTTATAGCTTGATGCCTTTTCTTTAAGGTTTAAGTTTATCTGCATTTTTACTCACTTACTGGCACAAAAAGCTGTGCGTTTTGGCTCAGTTTTTTATAAAGCCTATTTAAATTTGTCGATAAAAAGGCAAATGCCCCACCATTTGCCACGCTTTTGCTAAACATTACAAAATGAAGCAAATCTTTTGTATTTTTTAGTTTTACAAGCGGATTTTTTAGATTGTGATTTTCTATCTTTATACGCTTAGAAAATAGCGCGCTAATGCTCTCAAAATGCTCTCTTAGCGCTTCATCTTCGCTATGCTTATTATCAAAATAGTAAAATTTCATCTCCAAATCAAGCTGTGCACAGCAGTCTGTTATCACAGCTGATTGATTCTCCACTTCTTGACTTTGATCGCCTAGTATAACGCCCTCTTTTATATTTGAGAGCAAAATTTTACCCGTTTTTAGCACTGGAAGTTTTAGCTCATAAAATAGCTTTTTAAATTTAAAAAAGTACTTATCATCGCTTAAGATTAGGCCGATATCGTGCTTTAACACATCATGTTTTATAGATTTGTTATCGCTATTAAAATAATCCATCAAAACAATGATATTTTTCTCTTTTATCGCTTTTAAAGTATCTAAATTTTCACCTAAAGTTGGATTTATCACTCTAAAAAAAAGGCGTTTATTATTTAGCTTTGAATGCAAATACAAGCTATCCTTTATGAGCTTGCTAACACGTTCTTTATCCATTGAGATCATGTCGATCAGCACATAGATATTGCTACCAAATGGACTTGGAAACTGTCCACTTTCACGCTTGATCGAGCGGTAAACATTTTGAAGCACATTTGGATCACCAACGATTAGTAATATATCGCTTGGCTGTATCATTACATTTGGCTTTGGCAAGATGATCTCGCTGCCTCGATATATGAGAGCTATTCGCCATTTTTTCTGAGCTACCGAGCTGATGTGACGATACATATAAGAGCTACCTATTGGCACCTTAACTTCCATGATCTCGCCCTCACTAAGTCCGATATTATCGGCTAAAACTGGTAGATCTGGTAAATAGTCCATAAGCCTTGATGCTGCAATATCTCTGATATCAACCACGCTTAAGTGTTTATCGCTTGCAAATATTTCTTTACATTTTTCATCAAGCTCCCATGAGCTCATAAAAACAGTCTCGGTCTTTGTGCTGATCTGTCTTAAATTTTCATAAACAGCAATCGCTTCATTTTTATCATCGCAAACTATACAAAACTGACTAAAATAGCCATCGCTTACGCTTTTTAGCTTTGAAAGACTAGTTGGGTCAAACTGGTAAAATGTAAAATTTTCATAATTTGATTTTTGGCTGTAATCCTCACTTGAAACAACGATATAGTGATGCAAATTTGATTTTGTTTCAAGCAGTCTGTTTAAAAAATTTCTTGCGAAAGTTCCATCTGCAATTATTAAAATTTTCTTCATCAATTCTCCGTATTTTAAAGCTCACATTATAACAAAAGGTCTTTAAAATAAGCTATTTTGGCTATAAATTTAAAATTTACAGCCAAGAAAATTTAAGAGATTATTTCAGAGATTAGCGTATCGATTGCTAAATTTGTAGCCTTATTTATCGTATCAAAAATAGTACTTGAGCTTGGGTCTGGACAAAAAATTTCTTTTGTGATCATGCCTGATTTTAGCGAAGTGTTTGCATTAAATAACTCATAAGCTAACGAGACTTCGGCCTTGTCACCTCTTATTTGAAGAGAGATGATGCTTACTTTTAGTCTAAGATCCTTTGCATTTGGCGAAAATATCGGCTTTGCAGCGCAGTTTGAATAAAGCCCTTTTACAAGAGATTTATAGACCATTTCGCTTGGCTCAGATACAAATTTAGCGTCGCTTAGATATCTGATTTTATTATTTTCAGCTACGATCAAAATTTTTCTAGTATCGACCATATCAAGAGCACTTACATTTTCGATGAAGACATTTTTTAGCTCTTTTTGCTTGTTTTCAGCTGAGCAAGCCTTGTTTGAATAGTGAATTTCATACATCGTTGCAACTGGCACATCCGTCTTTAGCGAGCAGCCAAGAAATAAAAGCGTAGCCGTTAGAAAGATTAAATTTCTCATTTTTTATCTCCTTTGTCATTTGGCACTGGATTTGTGAAGAAAAACTCGTAAGGATTATCTTCAAGCCTTTGAAGCGCGCCTCTAAATTCGCGAAGCGTCTTGTCAAATCCATTTAAAAAATCACTCGCTTCTCTTAATAACGGTCCAACCGTATTTCTAAGGTCGTATTCACCATCTTTAGCTTTTTTTGTGATGAGTTCTTGCAGCGAATTATATCCGATGATAGCCGAATTTGCCGATACAAAAACTTGGTTTGCATTTGAAATTAGTCTATTTAAATTTTTAACCAGTTCTTTTGTATCGGTTTTGTTTAAAGTGTCTGTAAAATTTTTCACATTTTTAACGATACTATCAACCTCACTTAGCCCCTCTTCGTCTGTTAAAACTTGTGTAAATTTATCAATATTTTTAAGGACTGACTCTACGTGAGCGATATTTTCGGGCGAGAAAAAGTTATCGACTTTATCAAGTGTTTGATTTATCTTTAAGGTGATATTTTCAGCGTTGTTTCCAAGCTTTGAAAAAAGACTCTCTTCAAGCTGTAAGACAGGCTTTTGACCTGACGCAAAGTCTTTTGTGCCACGGCTTATATTGATACTAGCAACGCCGCTGATGGCCTGAACTTCTATACTTGCCACGCTATCGGCCTTTATTGGCAGATCTTCTCTAATTTTCATTGTGATGTTTATAAGAGCATTTTTATCATCGACAAAATTTATATCACTAACACTTCCAGCTGGCACACCGATAAATTTAACCGTAGAATCGACCTTTAATCCACTTGGTAGCTCGGTTGTGTGAATGTAGTACTCTTTAAAATCAACCTTTGTATTATTTTTACTAGTCATCCACCAGATAAATATCGCAAATGCTGTAAGGCAAGCCATAAAAAACATGCCAACAATGGTATAAGAATTTCTATTTTCCATCTACTTTTTCCTCATTTTAAATAGCTCTTCAAGTGGGTTATTTTCGAGATATTCAAGCTCTTTTATATTTCCCTCAAAGGCTATCTTTTTGTTATCTATTATCAAAAATCTATCCAAAATATCAAAAATACTATCAGCATCATGAGTCACCATAACAACCGTAACTCCGATACTATCGCGCAGATCTTTTATAAGAGCGTCCATCTGGCGCGAGCTAACAGGATCAAGACCGCTGTTTGGCTCATCCAAAAATAGCACCTTCGGACTTAAAACCAAAGCCCTTGCTAGCGCGGCTCTTTTTTTCATACCACCACTTAGCTCACTTGGATAAAGCATAGAAACCTCTTTTTTAAGTCCAACTTTTTGTATCCAAAACATCGCTATCTCATCGATCTGGCGCTTGTTAAATTTAGAGTACTCATGAAGCAAAACGCCCACGTTATCAAGTATCGTCATCGAGCTATAAAGTGCCCCAAATTGAAACATCGTTCCACTTTTTAATTTGATCTCTTGTTGCTCTTGTAGTGAGCTTTTCCACATATTTACGCCATCAAATGTTATATCACCATTATTTGGCTTTTTTAGATATATCATCGTCTTCATGAGCGTCGTTTTACCAGTGCCGCTGCCGCCCAAAAAGCCGTAAATTTCTGCCTCTTTTACACTCCAGCTCACGTTATCGTGCATGATCTTATCGCCATAACTTGTAGTTATATTTTTTCCAACTATTATCTCATTCATATTTTTAACCACATAAAAATTATCGCAAAAAAAGCATCAAGCGCGATGACCCAAAATATCGCATTTACAACGCTAACGGTTGTCATCGCTCCAAGGCTTTGGGCGTTTTGACTAACACCAAATCCTCTCATGCAGCCAATGATCGCTATTACTGCGCCAAAAAATGGAGCCTTTATCATACCAACAGCAAAATGCCTAAGCTCGACCATCTCGCGAAATCTATTTAGATAGTCGCTAAAACTGATATCAAGTATCGTTTGGCAAATGATCATCTGTCCTAAGATGCTTATCGCGTCAGCTATAAAGATAATAACAGGCACACAAAGCACCATGGCGATGATGCGTGGCAGCACCAAAAAGTTAAAGGGCTCAAAACCCATCGTCTTCATCGCATCTATCTCCTCAGTTAGCTTCATAGCGCCAATTTGCGCTGTAAAGCTAGAAGCCGACCTGCCTGCGACGACAATAGCAGCGATGAGTGGGGCCACCTCTCTAAGCGTTAGCATACCCATGATCTCTACTATAAATATACTTGCCCCAAAGCTTGCAAGCATCGCACTGCCAAGATAAGCAAGCACGACGCCTATCAAAAAAGCGGTGAGCGATACGATGAAAACAGCATTTACGCCACCATCTTTTATGTAGTTACTAAATTCTCTAAACCTTAAATTTGCAGGATTAAATAAAATCCTCACGCTCTTTATCAAAAACTCGCCCAAAAACGAGCCAAACTCAAGCAAATTTACAAATCCCTCGCAAATTTTCTCCCCCAATCGTGAGAAAAAATTTAGGCTATTGTGCGGTGGCATATAGTTAAAATCGATCTTTTCATCATTTAAAAGATCGCTCATCGCCTTTATCTTATCATCATTTGTGATGATCTCAAATTTCTTGCCATTTAGCGTGTTTTTTAAAAGGATCAAAACGGCGTAATCAATGCTCTTTAGCTCGCCAAAGTCAAATTTAACATTGCCGTTAAGCTTTTGGATTTTTTTAAAAATGCTTTGTAAATTTTTTGCGTCTTTGTAGCTAAACTCGCCTACAAATTTTATGGTCGCAGTGCCGTTTGCTTCGGTAAAAACGATATCATTTCTCTTTTGCAAAAAGTTCCTTTGCCTTAAAATTAGCGGATTATATTATAAATTTGTTAAAATAGAAAATCAGAAAATAAGGGATAATAATGAAATTTGAAGTTATAAAAAAAGATGGTAACGCAAGACGTGGCGTTCTAAAGACAGCTCACAGCGAGATTCAAACGCCAGTTTTTATGCCAGTTGGCACGGTTGGTGCGGTTAAAAGCTTAGACGCCTTTGATATGAGTGAAATTTTAGACGCAAAAATAATCCTAGCAAATACCTACCACATGTATCTGCGCCCTGGTAGCAAGGTCGTGCGCGAGTTTGGCGGACTTCATGGATTTTCTAAATTTGAGCGCTCGTTTTTAACAGATAGTGGCGGATTTCAGGCATTTTCACTTAGATCAAATACCAAAAACGACGATGGAGGGATAAAATTTAAAAGCCATATCGATGGCAGCACGCACTATTTTACGCCAAGATCTGTTCTTGATACACAGTACGATCTAGGTAGCGACATTATGATGATACTTGACGATCTAGTCGCCTTGCCTGCTGAGCCAAAAAGGATCGATCTAAGTATAAAACGAACGATAAAATGGGCAAAAGAGGCGATTGATTATCATAAATTTATGCAAAGCAAGGGCGTTGGCTTGCAGCAAAATATCTTTGGCATCGTCCAAGGCGGCACCGACTATGAGGCACGTAAATTTTGCGCGCAGGCGCTAAACGAGATGCCATTTGATGGCCTTGCGATAGGTGGGCTAAGCGTTGGCGAGAGCAATGAGGCGATGTATGACACGGTTGAGGCAGTTATGCCATTTATGGATGAGCTTAGACCTCGCTATCTAATGGGCGTTGGCACACCAGAAGATCTTGTAGAAAACGTGGAGAGAGGCGTTGATATGTTTGACTGCGTCATGCCAACTAGAAACGCAAGAAACGGCACGCTATTTACTAGCTTTGGCAAGATAAATATAAAATCAGCCAAATTTATAAACGACCACGCGCCAATCGACCCACAGTGTCAGTGCTATACCTGCAAGCGCTACTCCAGAGGCTATCTAAACCACCTTTTTAAGGCAAGAGAGCTCACATTTTTTAGGCTAGCAAGCCTTCACAACCTGCACTACTATCTAAATTTGATGAAAGAGATGAGAGAGGCAATAGAAAGAGGCGAATTTACTAAATTTAAGAGAAATTTTTATGCTAAAAGGGTAAAAAATGAGCTATAAAAGTTCAGTCTGTGGGTATTTTTATGGCGATGAATACGACTATATTTTGCTTGTTTCTTTCACGCAAAAACAAAGCTATAAATTTTTATTTAAAAATGGCAAAATTTACAAAGAAGACTTTGATCACGAATGCGACAAAAACGAGTTTGAAGCGGCTCTTAAAAAACTATGTAATGAATATGCAAATAAAATTTTAGAGCACCAAGAAGAACTAAACGAGTATGAAAAAATTTATGCTAGTCGAAAAAACTTTAACAAATTTATCAAAAGACACCACTTTTTAAAATATGAGATTAGAAAATTTCAAAACAAGATATCTCACTTTTATGAAACCCTTTCGATTTGTCAAAGCGAGCAACAAAATTTAAAAAAAGAGCTTAAAAATAGTACTCATGAGGCAAATGTTTTTAGAACAATGGCCAATGAATATGCATGCAGAATCGATGATATTTATACATTTATACAAAGTATAAAAAACGACAAAATCAATCAAAATATTTATATTTTGACAATGATATCAGCTGTAATGCTGCCATTAAATCTTATAACTGGCTTTTTTGGTATGAATACACAAGGCTTACCATTTAATGAAACTAAAAATGCTACTATGATAGTTGTATCAATAATGCTTGGAGTAATTCTTTGTTGTGTTGTTTTTTTATTTTGGTATACAAATAAGAAGAAGTAGAAAATAAATAAATTTAGTATATAAGGTATCTGAAACTTTATATAGAAATTTGTTATATATTTTAAATTTTTATAGACTAGCGGTAAAAACAATAAAAATAAATAGATATTTTAATATTAAAAAACAATAAAAATAAATAGATATTTTAATATTAAAAAACAAAAAAAATTAAAAAAATTAAATTTAAAAAGAAGATTAAAAGTCCTGAATAGACTTCAGGACAGATAGTAGAATTATTTTCTAAGTTCGCGGATCTTAGCAGCTTTGCCACGAAGTTCGCGTAGATAGAATAGCTTAGCTCTTCTAACACGACCTTTTCTAAGAACCTTTATCTCTTCAATTGAGTCACTAAAGATTGGAAAAATTCTCTCAACACCGACACTATTAGCACCAATTTTTCTGATAATAAATGTTTCGCCAGTACCGCTACCGCGTCTAGCTATACAAATACCTTCAAAATTTTGAATTCTTGTTTTGTCACCCTCATGAATACGAGTAGCAACACGCAATGTATCTCCTGCACGGAAGTCAGGAATATTTTTACTAGCAATTTGAGCATTTTCAAATGCTTCAATGTATTTATTTCTCATGTTTTTCCTTATTTATGTGGCTTAAGCTTTTGATATAAATCAGGGCGAAAGAACCTTGTTTTGCAGTGAGCCATCTTATTTTTTAAAGTGTGGATTTTAGCATGGTTACCCTTTAAAAACTCTGAAACCACAAAGATTGATCTAAAATTATCAGGCTTTGTAAAAGATGGGGCTTCAAGCAAATTATCCTCAAAACTCTCAACTTCAAGGCTCATATCGTTTCCTAAAACTCCAGGTATATTTCTTGATATTGCATCACTTATACAAAGCGCAGGAAGCTCTCCGCCAGTTAAAACAAAATCGCCTATGCAAAAAACTTCATCTGCCCAAAGCTCAACAATTCGTTCATCAAGGCCTTCATATCTACTGCAAACAAAACAAATGTGATCTTTTTTAGAAAGCCTCTTTGCATCATTTTGATTAAATTTTTTACCAGCTGGCGTTAAAAATATCACATGAGCATTTTTATCTTTTTTTTTTAGAAATTTGATCGACTCATCCAAAGGCTGTGGAAACATCAAAAGTCCTGCTCCGCCTCCGATCATATAATCATCAACTTTATTATGTTTATCTTCAGTAAAATTTCTTGGATTTATAAAATCAATTTCAATAAATTTATTACCAATTGCACGTTTTAAAATAGAATCAAAAAAATAAGGTTTGACTAAATTTTCAAAAAGTGTAATAAACGTAAATGTCATGAATTTTCTAAAATGGCTCTAGCGCCTTTTACCAAAATCTCTCCACTATTCAAATTTACACTTATAATAAAATGCTCTAAATATGGAATGTAAAAATTCTTTGGTTTACCACCCAAAGT
>NZ_POZK01000012.1:0-13130 GCF_002913945.1 Campylobacter concisus
TGATTGTATAGCATAAAAATACTTATAAATTACTTAATGCTAGTATTTATATGAGGAATCGAAACAAATATCTTAAAATTACCAAATAAAAATTATTGCATCATCATCAATTGCGCACCAAATACTCTCCAAACAAATTCTCAAATTTTGCCTTTAAATACTCTGACTCTTTTATCTTTATAAATGGTAGCCAGTATTTGACATACGCAGGATCTCGTGATGCTTATGCAGCCTATCTCTATTTTGTGTTTTATTGCTAGGAAATATGAATAAATCATAATCATCAAAAATATTTTTTAGCCCATATTCAATAGCTATAAACGCCATTTTTACTACACATCTATACTCATTTTATTTAAGTTATGGTAAAAATTTAACCCAGTAGAGTGACAGATTATATCATAGTAGATGATTCGTTAAAAAATTTTACTTGTTTTTTAAAATTTTACAAAAAACGTGTTAAAATTACTGCAAGCTTAAAAATTTGCTACATAAAATTTTATTTTGCTACAAACATTAAGCTATATTTCATGAAAGGTGACTGCAATATAATATTGTAGAAACATCGTAGTTTAGGTATTTATGGTGTCACGGGGGAGACTTGAACTCCCGACCTCCGGCTTATGAGACCAGCGCTCTAACCAGCTGAGCTACCGTGACACTTTAAAATAAGTTTCGGATTATATAATTTTTAAACTTATTTGTAGATAAAAACCATCTTTATCTACAAACACAAAGTAAAAGCACCAAGAATCGACAAAACGTCTATTTTACGAAATAATTTTGAGCTAGAGATTTATCCTCAGGTGTGATACTAAATTTCTCGCTATCGATGCTAACTTCAAATTTATTTTCTCTGCTTGCTTTTGTATAAGCTAATGCGAGCCTTGCGGCCAGCTCTTTGTCAGCTTTACTAGCGTTTTTGCTTATGAAGCTAACGGCTCCTACGATGTCATCACTCTCTTTAAAATTTACTTGATCAAATTTATCATTTGGATGTGCTAAAAGTGCGTTATTATCACTCTCATCACGGCCTATTATCATTTTTGCACCATCTGGCAAGCGCAGATGCCTACCAAGCTTTAGCCACGTTACATCGATATCTCGCATCTCTTTATCAAAATTTAGATAATCCTTTATCTTCACAGCAAAGCTCTCGATCGTTAGCAAACATCCGCCCCCAGGCGTTGCAAAGTCCTCAAAGCCAAATTCCTTTGCCAAAGCAAGCTGCGGCTTTCTATCGCGCCCGCTTATATCAAGCAGCTTCTCTCTATCAACCCAGCCCTCGCGCTCTGGCTTAGTTGGTGGCAAGAGCTTAGCGCACATCGGACGAAGCACTAGATCGTCCTCATCATCAGCTAGGCGCTTAACCTGAAAGAGTGCATCTCTTCGCTGACTCATCGGTCTTTGACCCAAAACTTCGCCCGTGATGATGAAATTTGCATTTTCACTTTTTAGCATATTAAGAGCTGTTTTAAACATATAACCATGGCAGTCGATGCATGGATTAAACTGCTTGCCGTAGCCGTACTTTGGGTTAAAAAGCATGTCACGAAGATACTCATTTCTCATATCAACCACTTTTAAGCTAGCTCCAGCCAAAGCGGCACGGCGTCTTAAAATTTCATGTTTTTCTTCATCTACGCCAAATCCGGTATCCATATAAAGTGCGACCACTTCGATGTTTTGATCGCTTATTAATTTAATTGAGAGCATGCTATCAAGCCCTCCGCTAAACAAAGCTAAAGCCTTCATTTTTATCCTGAAAGTAAAATTTAAAGCCTAAATTTACTAAATCTAGGCTTTTATGAAGTTTATTTAGCAGCGTTAATTACGATTTTTTTAATCACTTCACTCGCGGCTTTTAGACTGCTAACTGGCAAATACTCGAAGACGGAGTGAAAGTTATTTGCCCCTGTGAATAAATTTAGCGTTGGCACACCTTTTGCAGATATCACAGCGCCGTCATATCCACCACGCATAGGCTTTATATTTGGCGTGATATTTAGCTCACTAAAGGCATCTTTTGCTAATTTTATAGGCAGTGAGTTTTCATCTTTTAAAAATTTAAAGACATTTTCATAGCGTGTTTTTAGCGTGATTTCGCAACGCTCTCCATAAATTTTGTTAAAAGAATTTGCCATATCGCTTAAAAACTCAAGCCTTTTTTGAAATTTCGCCTCGTCAAATTCTCTTATGTCGATCTTGAGCGTCGTTTTTGCGCTGTTTCCGCTAAGCTCTTTTACCCAAAAATAGCCCTCTTTGCCCTCGGTGCACTCTGGCACTTCGCCGCCTGGCAAAAGCGAGATAAATTTATGCGCAAGAAGTAGCGAATTTACAAGCTTGCCCTTTGCATTCATCGGATGAGCCGAAACGCCTTTAAAGACCATCGTGCAGTCAGCCGCGTTCCAGTTTTCATATATTAGCTCGCCTATCTCGCAGCAGTCTAGGCAGTAGCCAAAATCAGCTCCCAGCAAATTTACATCAAGTGCTTTTGCACCAAGCAAGCCCTGCTCTTCATCTGGCACGAAGCAGATCACGATCTTGCCGTGCTTAATCTCAGAATTTTGCATAAAATAGCTAGCCATATTTACGATACTTGCGATCGCCGCCTTATCATCAGCCCCAAGCAAGCTAGTGCCATCAGTCACGACTATGTCGTCACCAACGTATTTTTTAAGCTCTGGATTGTCGCTAAATTTTAGATAAATTCCCTGTTCTTCGTTTAGGCAGATGTCGCCACCTGTGTATTTTACTATCTTGGCTTTAGTATCATTTTTTTGCTCACTACTTGTATCTAAATGCCCAAAAAAGGCGATACTTGGAGCATTTTCGCAATTTGCAGGAATTTTTGCTATCAAGATAGCATTGTCTTGCAAAATGATATCTTTTATACCTAGCGAGCTGAGCTCATCTTTTAAAAAACGAGCCAGCTCATACTCGGTTGGATTAGAAGGCATGACGCCTTTTAATCCATTCTCTTTATTTGTTGTGGTGTTAAATTTTGTATAGTTTAAAAATCTCTCTACGATATCCATTTTTTATCCTTTTAGATGACAAAAAATGCGATCGCCACAACAGAGATAAACATACCTAAAAATGTTCTTTTAGCGATTTCAACTGGACTAACCATCGCAATGCCTGCACAAACGATAGCAGCACCGGCAATCGGAGAAGCTGATCTACCTAAAGCACCAGCAATAGCTGCTGCCATACCAAGCTTGTCTTGTTCAAAGCCAAGTGCAGCGGCATTTGTTGTGACAGCTTCGTTAAATGCAAATGTAGCAGCATCGCCTGAACCTGTAACTATACCCATGATAAATGGCACAAACGTTCCGCCAAATTTAACGTAACTTTGATCTGTTTTTAGCCATGCGATGACCACATCAACGGCTCCACATGCCTTTAAGCCAGCGACAAAGACACCAGCTGCGATGATGATACCCATAACATCGGCATAAGCGTGGCCCATTCCGTTAAAAAATTCTTTTGTGATCTTCTGCGGATTTGTAAGCGTAGCAAAGATAGCTATGATGGCACCTAGTATCATTGCCTCAGCAACGCCCATCTTTGTCCACGCAAGAAAGCTATAATCTTTCGCAAGGCTTGTTCCGCCAATAACCAAGATAACAAGTGGAACTAGAGGCATAATGGCGTAGATGAAATTTACTTTAAATAGCGGTTTCTCTTCGCTAGCAGCACTACTTTCAAGAGTAAAATTTGTATTTTTTTGATAGTCTTTAAGTAATATCGCAACAACAACTAATGCGATCACTATGATAACAAGAGCAGTAAATGCACTTGGAATTTGCACTTTTATGACATCTTGAACTGTATAGCCCTCAACCGTTTTTTTAACAAGATCAGCTACATAGACGTTGTGAGCCGATCCCGGGCTTAAGACTCCACCAAATGTACCCGCAAAAACAGCAGCACCAGCCATAGCTGGGCGGATACCTGAAGCCATTAGAAGCGGTATAAGCGTTGCACCAACAGCAGCGGAACATCCTGCAGCTGAAGGGATAGCGATATTTATAAAATAAGTTAGCACGGTTGTTGCGGGGATCAAGATAAAACCCACATTTTTAAGTGGCTTTGTAAGAAGCGCAACAAGGTGTTTATCGCACATCGTGTATTTCATAACAAACGCAAAACCCATACTTGCACAAATCGCCTTTATAAGCCCTGCTTTAGTCATATAGTCAGTAAAAGCACTTAGTGCCCCCATCGGTTTTAGTGCGATTATACAAAGCACCAAACCAACACCTATTAGCACCGTTCTTGTCTCTTTTTTTAAGACAAGAAGTGCCACAACAGCTGCAATGCCAAGAATGGCAGCAATTAGCTTAAATGTTTCCATACCTCTCTCCTTGTTTAGATTTTAAATTTAGTTCCAACTTCTATTTTTTCTATCTCTTTTTGATACTCAAATTTTAAAATTTCGCTGTGTCCTATGACCTCAGCCTCATTATTCTCTATGAGCAAAGCCGTACCCTCAGGCAGTGCGTAAATGGTCTCTTTTGGATTAGCTATCAAAAATTCCTCCAACCTCTCCTCCCTGCTCTCGCCGTTATGACCTGCTAGCTTGCCACTTATGAAGTGCGGGTTGATCTGATGAGGGAAGATATTTAAGCTATCAAAGGACTTTGGCATGATGATAGGCATATCATTTGTCGTCATCATCGTCTTGCCAGCTATGTTTGCACCAGCTGACCAGCCAAAGTATTTTGCGCCATTTGCCACAGCTTCTTTTATAGGCTCAACTAAATTTAGCTTATAAAGCGTGTAAAGCAGCATAAAGGTATTTCCGCCACCAACTGCGATACTGCTAGCATTTTTGATAGCTGAAATTTTATCCTCGTAATGATGGATTGATTTTATATTGCTATTTTTTAATCTATCAATTACTTTTTGCTCATACTCGTCATTTGTTCGCCTAACTCCAGCGTAAGGGATAAATAAAATTTCCTCCTTGCCGCATTCACCTAAAAATTCCTTAACCCAGTTTTTGCAGTGTCTTAAGTAGCCAGTATCTTGGTAGCTTGAAGCGCTGATTAGTAAAGCATTTTTCATTTTTTTGCTCCATTTAATTTGTAAGCAGATCTTAGATAGACATCGACTCCAGCCACCAAGCACTCCTCATCAAAGTCAAATTTGTAGTTGTGATGGCCTGCTTTTAAATTTGTACCAATCATCATATAGCCACTCTTTGCGCCTTTGTCTTGCAAAGCTCTCATAAAGTGAGCAAAGTCTTCGCAAGCACCAAAGTCAAGCTCTTTTACGATCTTATCATCATCTATAAATGGACTCTCTTTTGCTGCTTCATAAAAAATTTCTGTTACCTCTTTATCGCTGTCAGCTCCGCTTGTGCCACCAGTCATTACAACTTTACTCTCTACGCCGTAAATTTGGCTAACGCCTTTAACAATATCCATGCATTTTTCATACATAAAATCATTTAAATTTGTGTCTTCACCTCTTGTTTCGCAAGCTAGATAGCCATTTGGCGCGATGACGTTTCTACCTTCACCTGCTTTTAAAACGCCTACGTTTATCCTGGTCACGCCTTTTGCATGTCTTGTGATACCATGCATGCTTAGTGCCATTTGAGATGCGGCTAAAAGGGCATTTGCACCATCTTGTGGCGCACCTGCTGCGTGAGCTGAACGGCCGGTGATATGTACGTCAAATTTTGAAGTTGCAAGTAGCTTATTTGTCCCGCAGATGATGCCTCTATTGGTTTTTGCTTGAAAGCCGATATGACCGCCCAGTAGGTACTCTACACCATCAAGCACACCAGCAGCTTCCATAGCCACAGCACCTCTTGTGCCCTCTTCTGCCGTTTGGAAAATAAATTTAAACTTACCATTTAGATCATCTAAATTTTCAGCTATAAGTTTTGCCACACCAAGACCTATCGATATGTGTCCGTCATGCCCACAAGCATGCGTGATACCAGCGATGTCTGCGCCAAAACCCTCTTTATAAGGTCTGTGAGTAGGCTCATCACTCTCTGTCACATCAACACTATCAATGTCAAATCTAAATGCTGTAAATTTACCAGGCCTTTTTGTGTCGATAAAAGCTGTTAGGCCAGTTAGGCCATCTTTCATATAAGGAAGATATTTTGCCTCTTCAGGGCTTAGGAGCTTTTTGGCTCTTTCTATTGCTTTTTCGCACTGCTCTTTTGAGCCAAGGCCAAGCCTTGCATCAGCTTTAACCACCTTGTCACCAAGGCTTATTTCATAACCAAGATCACTAAGCCTCTTTGCTAGCACAGCAGTTGTAAAAAATGTAAACCAACCAGTCTCTGGATGCGAGTGAAAATACCTGCGATCCTTGATCAGCTCATCTTTTAAAGAAAGAGCCAAATTTGCTATTTTGTCCATAGGTTTCTCCTTATTCATTTGATAGTTTAATTAGTGCATTTGTTAAAATTTGTGTAGCTTTGAAAGCATCATCAAAATTTATAGCTTCTGCTATATTGTGACTGATACCGCCAACGCAAGGTATAAAAAGCATACCAACGCTACTTGCAAGTTTTGTTAGATTCATCGCATCGTGCCCAGCTCCGCTTGGTAAAGTAAGCGTTTTTATGCCAAGTTTAGCAGCCTCTTCGCTTAGTAAATTTATAGCATGCTCACTAAGTTTTACTGGCTCATCGCTACTTAATTCTCTTATCTCATAACTAAAATTTAGCTCACCGCTTAGCTCTTTTATAAAATTTCTAAGCTCTAAATTTAGCTCTTCTAAGCTTGTCTTATCAATATCTCTTAGATCAACTCCAAGCCTTGCCTCGCCTGGTACAACGTTTAAAACACCTGGCTTTGCATGAGCATAACCAACGGTTGCCACAGCTGTTTTTTTGTTTTTAGCAAATTTATTGGCTGCGATTATGATATGTGAAGCAGCTAGCAGCGCATCACTACGCATATTCATCGGCGTTGCACCGCTGTGATCTGCCTTACCATGAATAATAATTTCAAATCTAATAGGAGCGGCGATACCGCTTACTACGCCAACGCTTATGCCGCTTCGCTCAAGCACTGGGCCTTGTTCAATGTGAAGTTCTAAATATGAATGAAGTGAGTGTTCTTTTAAAATAGAATCATTTAAATTTTGTGGATCAAGTCCAAATTTACTCATCGCCTCAAAGAGCGAGATACCATCTTCGTCTTTTAGCTCATGAAGCCTTTGTAGGCCAAGTTTGCCACTTATTATTTTACTTCCGATAGTTGCTGTCTTAAAGCGACTTGATTCTTCACAGCAAAAGTTAATCAGCCAAAGCGGACGCTTTAGTTTAATGCCAGCTTCTTTTATCGAGATTAGTGCTTCAAGTCCTGCCATGACACCAAGCGTGCCATCATAAAAGCCACCATTTGGCACACTATCGATATGAGAGCCCACACAAACTGGCTTTTCGCCTGGCTCACAGCCATCGTCATATACAGCATAGATGTTACCAACATTATCGATCTTAAGTTTAAAGCCATTTTCTTCTATTAAATTTACAAGAAAATTTCTAGCCTCCAAGTCTTCTTTACTAAATGCAAGCCTTGTTAGCCCTCCACCTTTTAATGCTCCAAATCTACTTATAGCATTAAAATTCGCCTCAAATCTTTTAAAATTTATCATAATAAACCCTTAAAAATAAAACTAATCTTAAAAACATTTATTACTTTATGCATTTTACATTTAGTTTTATGATTTAAAGCTGAATAAGTGTTAAATTTTGAAATTTAATTTTTTTGTAGCTTGTTGTGTAAGCCTTTAATGATCTCTGAAATTTTTTGCATTATTTCGATTTTATTTGGTTTTTGTGATTTTCTAGTATCTTCGCGAAACTTCTCATAGTATTTTAGCTTTAGCTTTAAAATAGCCTCTTTAAGGCTATCTTCACTAGAAGCTACATTTGAGCTTTCATCAACATAAATTTCTCTAACAAGTACCGCGTTATCTTCAATATTTGGCAATAAAACAGCCTGAAAATAATCTTTATGATGCAAGAAGAATTTCTCCTCGAGCTCGTTTAAAACGATAGTTTCGTAATTTTTATTTGCAAGCATGCTCTTTAAAACGCTAAATTCCAAAATATCAGTTTTATCTTTTTTTTGAGCCACTTGTTTATTTGTCGTTGTAGCATTTGTAAAATTTTGATCTTGTCTATTTATATATCTTTGTCCATGAAGGCTAAAAGTATTTAGCTCTATTTTGAGCAAATTTACGACTAACGACTCATAACTTTTTGCGATTATTGGCTTTAGAGAATTTGTAAATTCCACTATCTCTTCTAAACACTTTTGCTTTTGTACTGGGCGTGATATGTCGTATTTCTTGGCAATTTGCTCGATGTAAAACTCTCCAAGTTCAGTACCAGAACCAAACATCTCTTTTAGCTCGTCGCTTCTACCTGCAAAAACCATATCTGCAGGGTCTGCACCATCTTTTATGATAACAACACTTCCGTCTATCTCGTTTTGAACCAAAAGGCGAGATGATTTTATAGCTGCACCTATACCAGCTCCATCACCATCAAAACAAAGAACTACACTTATCTCTCCTCTTTTTAAAAGTGGTAAGTGATTAGTTGTAAGTGCGGTTCCAAGTACGGCAACAGCGTTTGTAAAGCCTGCAAAATGAAGCATGATGACATCTAAATAACCCTCTGTGATGATGATCTGCTTCTTTTCAAAGATGCTTTGCCTAGCTAAGTGGTAGCCGTAAAGTAGCTTTGACTTGTCAAAAACTATGCTTTGAGGAGAATTTACATATTTTGCAGGATGATCCGAGATCGTTCTACCACCAAAGCCAACTAATTTTGCCGTATGTGCATATATGGGAAATGTAATACGCTCGATAAAACTAGCATAAATTCCCTTCTCGTTTTGCTTTACGATACCGACCTCAAGTGCCTCTTTTGGCTCGATATTTTCATTTTGTAAAAGCCTAATAGTACTAGCACTATCCCCAGCCCAACCAAGCTCAAATTTCTCGATCATCGCATCATTTATGCCACGTGAATATATATACCTCACAGCGGCTTCATGCTTGAAAAATTCGCTCCTATAAAAGGCATTTACCTTTTCTAAAATGTGCTTATTTTCTTTTTGTGTTGGAAGTTTATCGCTTGTGTATTCAAGGCTAAAATTTACAAGGCTAGCTATTCTCTCGATAGCTTCTGGATAGGTAAGCTTCTCATAATCCATTACAAATTTAATCGCATCTCCGCCAGCCTTACAAGCAAAACAGTGAAAAATTTGCCTGCTTTGACTTATGCTCATACTAGGATTTTTGTCGTCATGAAATGGGCAGACGCATTTGTAGTTTGCTCCCATTTTTTTGACTGGCACAAAGTGCTCTATAATGTCAACGATATCGATTTGATTTTTAAGCTTTTCAATGGATTTTGGATCTATCATAAGCAAAATTATACAACTGCTTTGTTATAATTAAAGTAAAATTTTATTACAAAGTATGAGCGTGGATATTTTTTTCATTGGGCATAGAGATCCGATATTTAGCCTTATTATTTTATTTAGCATTATTTTGATGATAGCCGCATTAAGCTATGCTTGGGGTATCTTTTCAAGCAAAGATGAGAAAAAAAGAATCGAAAAATTTATAAGAAAATTTGATAGCAAAGACGGCATAAGTAGCGAGCATAAACAGATGCTACAAAGCCCAGAGATAGACGCTCAAAGCCTTTGCATGCTAGGGCAAACTTTCGCCAAAAATGGCGACTTCGAAAAGTCTATTAGCATTTATCTGATCGCCCTTGGCAAAGCTAGGGATAAAAATGAGAAGGAGTTTATCCTAAACGAGCTTGGAGAGGTCTATTTTAAAGCAGGCTTTTTAAAAAAGGCTAGTGAGGTTTTTGAAAAGGCACTCGAACTAAGTCCTAGAAATGTCATCGCACTTCGTTTTCTAACAATGATAGATGAGAAGCTCAAAAACTACAAAGAGGCACTTTATGCACTAAATTCGCTTGAAGAGCTGGGAGTAAATGTAAAAGATCAAAAGGCCTATATAAAGGCTATCAGCACGCTTGATGATAGAAATTTAAGCTTTAATGAAAAGATAGAAGTTCTCTCTCGTCTTAGCCAAAATTTTGAGCTTTTAAAACGCATGATCTTGGTGCTTTTTATAAGACACAATGAAAATTTAGAAAATTTAAAAGATTTTGCCAAATTTGAAGATGTACTTGATCTACTTTACAACCTAAAAACACCTATAAATTTGAGTGATGATAAGTATAGATCGCTATTTTACGCAAAGGGTGATATAAATGAGCCTTGTGAAATTTATGGCTTTGAGTTAAACGCTATAAAGAAGCTAAAAGACGCCAAATTTGATGCAGCAGGGCTTAGTTTTAACTACATTTGTAAAAGCTGCAAAAACTCATTTCCGATGCACTTTTACTGCTGTCCAGTCTGCCACGAGCTAGGAAGTGTAAAAATTTTATCTCACATCACAGAAAAACCAAGTGAAGACAGTAACACTTTTTAGCGATGGTTCATGCCTTGGAAACCCTGGAGCTGGTGGGTGGGCTTATATTTTGAGATTTAATGAAGCACAGAAAAAAGAGAGTGGGGGCGAGGCATTTACTACAAATAATCAAATGGAGCTAAAAGCTGCGATAATGGGGTTAAAAGCGCTAAAAGAGCCTTGTGAAGTAAGACTATTTACCGATAGCTCGTACGTGGTAAACAGCATAAATGAGTGGCTTGCAAACTGGCAAAAGAGAAATTTTAAAAATGTAAAAAACGTAGAGCTTTGGCAAGAGTATTTGAAAATTTCAAAGCCCCATAAAGTCATAGCAAGCTGGGTCAAAGGTCACGCTGGACACCCTGAAAATGAAGAGTGCGACCAGATGGCAAGAAACGAGGCACAAAAGATAAAAGATGAGAACGAAAGATGAAAATTTTAGAAGAATTTGAACATAATCTTGGATATAAATTTAAAAAAACAGAGCTTTTAGAAGAGGCGCTGACTCACAAGAGCACTAAGCAGGCGCTAAACAATGAAAGGCTTGAGTTTTTAGGCGATGCGGTGATGGATCTAATTGTGGCTGAGTATCTTTTTAAAAAATTTAGCAAGATCGCAGAGGGCGACATGAGTAAGCTAAGAGCTGCACTTGTCAATGAAAAAAGCTTTGCAAATATGGCAAGGCATCTAAAGATGGGTGAATTTTTAAGACTGAGCTTGGCTGAAGAAAACAATGGTGGGCGCGAGAAAGATAGCATTTTAAGTGATGCTTTTGAGGCTGTGATGGGGGCTATTTATCTCGAAGCCGGTCTTCTTAAGGTAAGAGAGATTTCTATCAACTTACTTGAGCTTTGTTATCCACAAATCGATTTTGCTCACCTTGAAAAAGACTACAAAACAGCGCTGCAAGAGGTTACCCAAGCACATCTTGGCATCATACCATCTTACGAACTAATCAGCACATCTGGTCCTGATCATAAAAAAGAATTTGAGATTGCGCTACTGCTAAATGGTGAGGAAATTTCAAGAGCTATTGGCAGTTCCAAAAAACAAGCCCAACAGCTAGCTGCAAAAATCGCACTAGAAAAAATTAAAAAATAGGAACGAGCTTGAATACATTTGGCAAAAAACTAACCCTAACAACATTTGGCGAGAGTCACGGAGTAGCCATAGGTGGCGTTATAGACGGTTTTCCTGCTGGAATGAAAATCGATACGCAGTTTATCCAAAGCGAGCTAGATAGACGCCGTCCTGGGCAAAGCAACTTTACAACCGCAAGAGATGAAGCTGACAAGATAGAAATTTTTAGTGGTCTTTTTGATGGTATAAGCACTGGAGCACCGATAGGTTTTGCTATTTTTAATAACAATCAAAAGTCAAACGACTATGACAATTTACGTGAAATTTTCCGTCCCGGCCATGCTGATTTTACCTACTTTAAAAAGTATGGTTTTAGAGATCACAGAGGCGGCGGACGCTCAAGTGCTAGAGAAACAGCTATCAGGGTAGCTGGCGGTGCTTTTGCACAACTACTTTTAAATGAGTTTAGTATTGAGGTTTTAAGTGGCGTATTTAGCATTGGTAAGGTTTTTAGCGACAAAATAGACTTTAATTTTGCTAAAAATTCACAAATTTATGCTCTTGGTAACGAAGAAGCTATGAAAGAAGCGGTAAATAAAGCTAGAAATGACCACGATAGCGTCGGTGCAGTTGTTTTAAGCGTGGTTAAAAATGCTCCGGTAGGCCTTGGAGAGCCACTTTATGATAAGCTTGATAGTGCCTTGGCGGCGGCTTTAATGGGTATAAATGGTGTAAAAGCGGTCGAGATAGGTGCTGGCGTAAAAGCAAGTGAGACATTTGGGTCGGTAAATAACGATGAGATGGATGAACTTGGATTTTTAAGCAACAATGCAGGAGGCATACTTGGTGGCATAAGTAGCGGCGAAGATATCGTACTAAAGAGCCATTTTAAGCCAACACCTTCGATATTTAAAGAACAAAAGACGCTAAATTTAGCTGGCGAAGTGGTAGATTTTGAGCTAAGAGGCAGGCATGATCCATGCATAGGCATACGTGGTAGCGTCGTTGCAACTGCGATGATAAGGCTAGTTATCGCCGATATGTTACTACTAAATGCTAGTACAAAGCTTGAAAATTTAAAGAAAATTTATGGCTAAATTTAAATGCCCAAAAAGATGATCTATAAGAGCCTTAACATTTAAAAAAGGCACTATAAAAAGTCTTTTATTTTGATTCTTTTAAAAAAACTCATACTATCTTTCTTTATTGTATTTAGCCAATATCTAAGATTTCAAACCAAGATATTAAAATAAGCTAAATCTAAAATTGAACATAGCCTACTTAACTTAATAATATGAAATTATGAAAATATCTTAAATTTTGAAGTATGTTTTTCTTATACGCTAAATTTTAAAGAAATAGCGAGCATAAAATTAACTAATTATTAATTTTATATAAACTTACTATTATAATATTAAATTTTTATATTCAAATATTAGTCTTTAAAAAATAATCATAAATTATATGACGATATATGAAAATATCCTACTATATATAGTATTACTTATTTTTAATATAAATTTATTATATGATAAATAACCCCCTAATTTACGATAATTATACAT
>NZ_POZK01000013.1:0-467 GCF_002913945.1 Campylobacter concisus
AGTGCGGGGGCAGTGTAGCAGACCCAGAGCAGAAGTTCTACGTCAGACAGATCGGGCCTGCAAAGACACTGCGTTTCACAGGCCTTTGGAAGAGATGTTCCCGGTAGGCTGTAAGAGCACTTTGCAGAGCGAGTTGTCTCCTAGCTTGCCAAAGAGCTGGAAGCAAGATGCTGTGGGGCCCAACTCGCCCGTTGTTAAGAAGACTGCACGTTGTGCCTTTCAGCTCTAGGGCAATGCAGCACACCGAGAGCAGAAGTTCTACTTCAGCCAGATCAGGCCTGCAAAGAAACTGCGTTTCACAGGCCTTTGGAAGAGATGTTCCCGGTAGGCTGTAAGAGCACTTTGCAGAGCGAGTTGTTTCCTAGCTTGCCAAAGAGCTGGAAGCAAGATGCTGTGGGGCCCAACTCGCCCGTTGTTAAGAAGACTGCACGTTGTGCCTTTCAGCTCTAGGGCAATGCAGCACACCG
>NZ_POZK01000014.1:0-231 GCF_002913945.1 Campylobacter concisus
GCTGGATTAATAGAGCTGAAAAAGTGTAAAAAATATCCTTTTTGCTGACTTTTTGGCTGACTACTATTTTTTAAATAGCCTATTTATAGAGTAAAATCAAATTTTTCGAATCTCTCTCTACCCGCCACTACTTACAAACAATTATAAACTTTTATCAACTTTTGCAAACATTAAGCCACGATTTTAACGTTATTTTAAAGCCTTTATACATAAAATTACAAACAATTATAA
>NZ_POZK01000015.1:0-152187 GCF_002913945.1 Campylobacter concisus
ATCTACTATATATTTTTTATCTTGCTCTATTATTTCTATGCTATTTGAAATATTGGGTTTTCGATAGTATGTATTTATAAATTTTTCCAAGTCAGCCAAAAAACAGTTATTTTTAAAGATCTCATCAAGCCTTTCAAATATAGTTTTTCTAAAATTAATCAAAGCTTGTGTCGGAACAAGAGTATAGTTGTATAAATTGAATGTTCTACCATAATATCTAGCATCTTGAAAGTCAGTGCCCAACATCTCACTGGCGATCCTAATAAATAGTCTTTTTAAGAGCAAAGTATCGCTATTTTTTGATAGTTCCCAAAGCCCATCCATAACTATCTTTTCTTTTTTGTATCCATATCTATAGCTATTAAGCTCATATCCAAAATCTTTTACCAAAGTATAAATAACTTCATGTATTTTATTTGGCTTTTTATTTAGATACATCACTATTAATTCTATTGTGATCTTTAGGTTGCTTTCATCATTGCTTCTGGATAGTAAAGAGAGTATTTTTAGCACTAAATTTGATTTGTTATCGCCATTTTTAAAAATATCAATACTATTTACATCTATATGCTCTTGTTCTAAGTCTTGTATCTCTTCATGTAGTTTTTCTAGTATTTCTGATTCTTTTAGATACCAAAAAATTTCTATAAACTCTATTATTGGATTATTATCATGCCCCGACAACAACGATTTATCTGAATATTCTATCCACAACCTATCTACAGGACCTTTTAGCTCTTTTAAGATTAAATTGATATCAAAAACTGGCATTATTTGATTTAAAACATCTCTTATTTTGCCTGAATGGTTTAGGAAAAAATTTACTATAAAACTATTTATTTTTAGGCTTTTATCCACAAATACAGTCTTATAAAAAAGATATGTTGCTAGTATCTGATCTGATATTTTAACGACACTATTTTCATACATATCAAATATCTCATATCTATGAAGCTTTTCTATTTTATCCCAAATAGAAACAATATCAACCCCAAAGGCTTGTTTTATAACTTCTACTTGTTTATCGTTTTGCCTGTCAATCGCTCTAAAAAATGCTGCTATCGCAACTATTTTTCCAATGTCAATATCACCAAAAATATTTATATCATTATCAGCACTTTTAAAATACTCTTTGTATAAATCATAGGCATTATTTACAGCATCAAAAGATCCATTTTCAGCTATTTTACAAGCCATAAAAGCCATTCTTGGATTATTTTGTGAAATCTCTAAAATTTTTTCGTTATGTATAGGATCTATATTTTTAAAATTTTTAGAAATGATTTCACTTACTGAGATATTGTCCATAGATTGTATTTCAATAACTGAGCAACTAATGTTGCTTGGAACTTTTTCTATAATGTCTTTAGCGTAGTCTCTAACTGTAGCAACTATTTTGATTTGAGAATTTGTAATTTTTTTGTTAAAAAAGTCAAGCAAATATTCAAGTGCTTGATGAATCCTGTTGACATCATCGATAAAAATTAAGAATTTCTCATCTTCAACTTTAAAATACGCCATCAAATCATCGTAAATATTGACACCTCTATTAAAAATGGCCTTAAATTTATACCCATTTTCCTTAGCAAATTTAGGTGCAACCTCTATTGCTAATCTTGTTTTTCCAACTCCAGCCTTTCCTGTTATAAATGTTATTTGACTATCCTTTAAAGCAAGCTCTATATCAGCCACCTCTTTATCTCTACAACAAAGTACCGTATTTAGTGGCGTAGCATAGCCGCCGCTTTCATACTCCGAAACAAAATCGCTCTCGTCTAATATCTGCACGGTATCTACGTTTACACCAAGAAAATCATATGCTATTTTAGAATAGTTTGCATACAAGTCATTTGCTAGACTTGAAATTCCTATAAAAAATAATTTATCTTTTGAATTACAATACTTTTGTAAAATTTCTAATTCATTAGGCTTAATATCGCAATTGCAAGCTAGAATAATTTTCTTTATTTTAGATATACTAATATTGGTTTTTTCCTCATTAAAACATTTTTCCAAATCTTTTAAAAATTTAGACAATATATCCGATTTTTGCGTTGTACATTCTACAAAGACATAATCCCCATCTTCTAGAGCTACAAAACTATCTGGGGTCCCTGAAATAGGTTTATCTTCGCCTATTTTTGTACCGTTTGAATGAACCATAAAAGAAAACTTTTTGGATAAATATGTGTTTATCAATTTGTGAAATTTTGAAGCATCTATCTGAGATAACTCTTGTTCTATTTGGTTTATTTTACTCATATATAAATCCTAATACAAAAACCCAAACAGCCAAAGTGGAATTTTATTTCCAACTCCTACTTCAATATCATCTGCTGCTATAAATGAATTTGGCATATCCTTAATCTGCTCAAAGCTCTTTTTTGCTCCGCCTATTTCAAAGACAAATTCGCCTACTATAAAATCTCCGGCTTTGCCCGAGTAAATTTCAGTGATATTTCCAAGCTGATTGGCAAAAAACGTCTCTCTCACATTTCCTATATCAGGGCTGTTTATATACATTAAATTTGTATTTTCAAGGTAAATCTTATCTGCCTTATCCATATTTTTTATAGCAAGCTCGTTTTTCATTAAAAGCCTTATAAGCCCGGCACTATCAAGCATAGCAAGATACTCTTTTAGCGTCCTATCATCCCTTATATCAACAAGCGATTTTAGGCTTGAGTAGTTTGGTTGATATGGGACGTTTGTGCTTATGGCATGAGTTAAGATCTTTAGTTTTCTTGCTGTGTTGCCGTTTAAATTTGGATATATACTTAAAAGATCGCTATCTATTGTTGCTTCTATGCTTTGTCTTAGAGTCTTATAAAAGGCAGTATCATTTGGCATATCATTATAGTATGGGTAGTAGCCTACCTTTAGATACTCTCTAAAAAGCTTAATGACGACTAAATCTTTTTGTTTTAAAGTATTAATAATATCAACAGCCATCTCCTGATGGCTTGCGAGCAAATTTGTAAGCTCAATCGCTTCTAAATTTATACCATATCTTAGCCCTAGATATTCCCTAAAACTCATTCCATTCATCTTATATACGATCGCTCTTCTACTTAGATCATGAGAGCTTTTTAACACTTCAAGAGCAGACGAGCCAGTAGCTACTATGTTTAGCTCTTTAAAGTTATCATAGGCAAATTTTAATACGGCCGATATATCTTTGCTTTTATGAATTTCATCTAGGTATAGATGCTTTCCACCATTTAGTACAAACTCTCTTATAATTGAGGTTATATCATTTGATATCTCTATGTCATCTAGGCTTAAGTAAAGACTATCTTTGTTTTTACTGGCAAGCTGAGCTAGTGTAGTTGTTTTACCTATACCTCTTTGTCCCAGGATAACAATAAGCCTATGAGATAAATCCTTGGAATCTATAAAATATCTTTTGAATTTATGATTATTTAACCTTATAAGGTCATTGCTTTTTAAGAAAAGTTGATCTAACATGGCTTATCCCTGAATTATGTAATGCAATACAATTATAGCACAAAAATGTGTGTAATAAGATACAGACAAGATTGTTTTTTAAATAAAAGCGTATTTTATTATAAATGACTATAAGCATTTGTTTTCTACGGGAGAAAGCAGTGCTATTGGGTTCTTTTTAAAATTTAAGTTCCTTAATATTAAAGCATTACTTTTAATATCCACCTTTTTCTAATTGATAAAAATTTATCTATTCAGCTAGATTCTTTAGAATTTAGGAAGTTATCAGTTTTTGTAGGTTTTAAAACTTCACGAGCCCATTTATGAAAGCCTATATGCGAAAAAGATCGTCCTCTAGTTCATATACTTGCCCAAATATCTCAGCGTTTTTGTTCTTTTGCATGAGCTCAGCTATACCGTTTTAGGCCCACCGCACATATGGCGGAATACGATTCGTTCAACAACGAGTTAGCAAAGTTGTAAATGCAATTACGAGCTTTTTGTCTCAAGAATTAAAGAATATACAAATACAGTTAACAAACTTACAGCAAAGAATCCGAGAATCAGACATTTTTTTCAAGAGAGATACATGATGCAATTAGAGAATTTGAAGAAGTCGCTAGAAAGCATGTAGTAAGTCGTATTCCCGAAGATATAAAAATAGACGCAAGTAAGATAAAAAGGAAGGATATTAAAGATATCTGGGCTTGTGGTGATATGGGAATGGGTTAATTGCCCCGATACTACCTGTGTGACATAACCTGTCGCTACCATATGCTAAATTTCCGTCGTATTTAAATCAAAGGAACAAAAATGCTAAGATATATTATAGGCGGAGTAGCGTTGGCAGCTACTGGTTACGGACTTAAAAAATACATTGATAAATTTGATACACACTTATCTCTAGGTGATCAAATTCAAAGCGATGCCAAAGATCCAGGCATAAAAGACAAGCACAAAATGAATTTTAAAAGCTTTACCGACGATAATCCTTTAGGGGGCAAAGCTACGGATAAAGGTTATAAATTTAATGAAACCATTAATCATCTTTTTATATCTTTAAAAATATTGCAAGAAAAACTATCCAGTATAGAAAATTTACCAGAGCTAAAATCTGCTTACACATCTATCAGCGGCGAGAAGATTTTAAAATTTAATGAGGTAGACGGTAAAAATTTTAACGAATTTTTATATCTATTTATAGATACCAAAGAAGACTTGCAAATTTTGTGTGACCTAAATTTGATGATTAATTACGCGCTGGAATACATGATAGAAAGCAATATGTCTAAACTAGACGCGTCTTATAACAAGAGCGTGAGCGACTATGATAAATTTAGCGAAGAACAGCAAGAAATAGTCATCAAGTTGATTGAACTAAACAATCGCCTAGTAAAAGCGCTACGAGAGTTAAGAATGGCTACGCACATGAAGGAGATCGCAACTATTTTTAAAGATACGGCAACCGCATATAAAAGATATTATGATAAGAAATTTTTTAAGGAGGAAATCTATGAATAAGTTAGCACTAGCAGCCGTTATCAGTGCAGGAGTTTACGGAGCTAAAAAGTATCTACAAAACCACGAAAATAGACAAAGATTTTTCTATATGCTAGACGATTCGGTAAGCTTTATAAAAAAGCTCGTAAAAAAAGGCTTCGAAAAAGACGACGCGGGTAATTTTTCGGTAGAGATCAGAGAGATATTTTACGCTTTTGAAGCGGAAAAAAGTAAAAGCTTTGAAATATTTTTTGAATTTCAAAAAGCATTATCCGAGATAAAAGACGTAAAAGCAAACGTATCGCCGCTTAGAGCGGCACCTTTTAAAGAGGATTATTTATACTTTAATGCAAGCGAGGCGAATTTAGAGCTTTTAAAGGATTTTACGCGCATTTTATCGCAAGCGAACGAGCTTGTAAATTTTACCGCTATTAACGAGATAGCGACGTTAAACGACGATTTTAGCTCATTAAACGATACTCAAATGCAGTTTTTATCGGAGCTTATAAATTTAAATAATCTAGTAATAAACGCTATTTCTTGCACAACTTTAACAAGTAACGGCGAAGAGATAAACGAACAAGCCAAAAGAGCCTTTCAAAGGCTAAAAATTAAGCTAGGATAAGGAGCTAAAATGTGGAGAATGGTTTTAGATTTATTGTTTGGATATGCTATGTATAAAATCATTAAATTCTTAGCATTAAATCTTTATTTGCCAGCGGTGAAAGAGGGCGTAAAAAGGGCTTATAAAAAGGCAAATTCGGACGACTTGAATTAAGTCGGTTTTTGTTTAAAATAGGCTAAAATAGCAAAATTTTTAGGAGGTATAGGGATGGAAAATCAAGGACTAGAAGTGGACAGCGATAAAAATGCAATGGACATGGAAAGTGTATTATCTACTGTTCAAGTTAGACTCGATAAAAGCATAAGTGCTTTTTTGGAAAGACAAGGGTATGAAAACTATAGCCTAGATAAATTTGAGACAGAAAATCCACAGGAACTTGGCTTTATAAAAATCTCAAATATTACGTATGATAGAAAAAAAGACGAGACTGATATTAATTTAATAGACTTTGAACAAATTTTAAGCGCAGTATCTTCAAAAACATCCAAATTCGCCTATATTATAGATGGAGATAAAAACGGAGTAAGCCTATATATAGGGACGGCCAAGGATTCAGTCGATTTTTTAAATGATACGTTTAATGGTATATACTCTGGTTCTCAAACGCAGATTTGTGAAAATTTTTTACTTGACGATATTAAAAATACGAAAGCGATGCTTGGAATTCCATCTTTAAAAAGAGATTCTGAAAAAAACTATAAACAAAATTTAGAAAAAATCATTTTCCCTATGGAGGGTAAAAAATTTAGGATTATACTTGTTGCTGATAGTTACAGTAATGAGGTGATAAGAGATATAATATCAAGCTATCAAAATTTGGGAGACGATATACACAAAATAACAAAAATAAGCAAAAGCGCAAATCATAGCCTAGCTCATACTGAGGGTTTTACTTTTACCATAGGAAGTAGTCAAGCTAAAGGCGTAAACTTAACTGAAAATAAAAGCCACACCAAAGGATATAACGATAAAGGTCCGGCAGCTAAGGCGGTTGGCGTCGCAACTACAGTTTTGGCTGGAGTTATGACTTTTGGAGGAGCATTGGCTGGAGCTTGTATCGGTGCCGCTATGGCAACATCTGCCGAGATTGCGGCAGGAGCTATGGCGGGAGCTAGTGCAGGCATGGCTGGTGGCGGCTTAATTGGTAGCGGAGTAAAAGGTATGGTAGATACTGTATTTGCAAACAAAACAGTAAATGAAAATGATACTGCTGGCATTTCATTGGGCGGATCAATAAATAATGCCACGAATAAAAGCGTATCGAATAACTCTAGCGATGCCATCACAAAGGGCGTATCTGTAAGCTATGATGAGATAAACAAAAGCGCCATTTATGTCGAAGAAATGATAGATAAATTTATAGAGAGGTTTCAAAAAGGTCTAAGCTACGGTATGTGGAAAGTATCTTTATACATCCAAGCCGATGATGAAATCGTTTTAAGCGAGCTAGAACATACGTTAAAAAGCGTATATAGCGGAGATGATACACACTTTGAAGCTATAAGGTTTACAAGAAATTTAAATGACATAGATTTTAATCCTTTAAATTTTAATAGCCTATATTTTGATAAAGATATTGTGCTACACCCTATTCATCAAAGCTTTGCTGGGTTTAACAGCATAGTTAATACTCAAGAGCTAGCCATTTTATCCGCACTACCAAAAAACGACATAGATGGTGTAAGCGTTAGTAGGATATCAGACTTTGGTCTTACGCAAGATAGCGAACTTGATAAATATAACTGTATTAAAATAGGAAATATATCTAATAAGAAAAAATTGACTTCACAAAGATTTAAACTAAGTTTTGATGCTATTAACTCGCATGTTTTTGTTTCTGGAGCCACAGGTAGCGGAAAGTCTAATACCATTAAAGGTATATTAAAAAAGACAAATGAGCAAAAAATACCGTTTTTAGTAATAGAGCCGGCAAAATCGGAATATAAAAATCTTTTAAACGATATAAAAGGCTTGCAAATTTTTAGACCCGGCGCTAAAAATGATATTTTTAGGTTTAATCCGTTTATTTTCGAATATTCAAAAGAAAATTTATCTACAACTCTAACTAAACACATAGATATGCTAAAGACAACATTTATCTCGGCTTTTGGTATGTATGGTCCGATGCCTTATATATTAGAGGAAGCCATTTACAAAATATACGAAGATAGAGGATGGAATTTGCAAAATGAAAGCAATCCATATATTACCGATATACTGGGGGCAGATGCCAATAGGAGAAGTTTGCTCTTTCCTACGATGGATGATTTAAAGCAAAAGGTTGTAGGGGTTGCGGAGTCGGCTGGGTATTATCAGGATATAGGTAGTAATATAAAGGCTGCTCTTAAAACCAGGATAGGCAACTTAACGCTTGGTGTTAAAGGTAAAATTTTTAATTCTAAACATTGTTTTGATTCCAGCATACTATTTACCAAGCCTACGATAATAGAACTTTCAAATATCGTTAATGATGACGAAAAAGCTTTCTTGATGGGGCTTTTGCTTAGCAAGCTGTACCAATATCGAGAAGAAAATGGTAGTAGTGACACATTAAGACATATAACCGTCATAGAAGAAGCGCATAGACTTCTGCCGAATATGTCGACAAGCACAAATCAAGAAAATGCAAATCCAAGAGGCAAGGCGGTAGAAACTTTTACTAATATTTTAGCTGAAATTAGGTCTTATGGCGAGGGCATAATAGTAGCGGATCAAATAGTATCCAAGTTACATGCAGACGTAATAAAAAATACAAATGTTAAAATAATACATAGAACTATGGATTCAGAAGATAGAAATATAGTTGGAAAATCTGCCAACTTAAATGAAGATCAGATACTAGATATTGCTGAGCTTAAAAAAGGAGAAGCTATAGTCCATAATAGGGATGTTCATCAGGCTTTTTTAGTAAAAATAGACGAATTCAAAGAAAAGCCGACAACTTTAGAACATATAAACAATTTTTATAAAAATTTTGAGGATGATAATAAGAAATTTAAATATGAATTTTTACTAGAAAATTACTACTATCTTGAAGATAAACCAAATTTTAAAGATTTAAGTTTAAATACTTTAAAGCCAAAACTTATGAAATTTATAAACTCTATTATATTTGATAAGAACAATGCTATAAAAGCTTATGAAATTTTAAAATCGGAATTTCCGGCATATAAAACAGAAAATGAGTATATCTACTCTATTTTGTATGTTTTCCTAAATTTAAATTATATCTCAAACTACCAATACTATAGAAATATCGATGCTTATATGCAAGCTTATGAATACTTTGTCTATACTATTTTACATACTTCTAATAAAAGCGATAAAATCATAGAAAGTATTGATATTTTTAAAAAAGCATTCATGCATAAAAATATAAAAAGTATATTTGAGGATATGAAAAAATACCCTACCAATGAGATTGACTACACTTTGCTAGTACTTGACAATATAACCACAAGTAGTGGCTTGTATAAATTTTGGACCGATATAGCGACAGACGATGCGCTTGATAAGAATTTAGAAATTTTTTCATTAAAAGTTTTTGGAGTTGCAAATAACCAATTAAAATTTGCACTAAAAAGTATTAAAATTGTAAAGGAAACTATATGATGAATTTAGCCTTACAAGAAATCGCATTAAAACTAAACGAGTTAAAACAACTCAATTTTGAAGATATTAATAAAAAAATATCTCCGAATGATTTGCAAGAAAAACTAAAAAATTCTGGTATTTCAAATGTTGCCGAAACTAGCCAACAAGAAGTTGCTAAAGATACATTAAAAGAAAAAATAAAAGAGCAAGTGCCAGATGCCAATGATGCCAATATAAATAAAATAAAAGGCAATATCTCGGAAAAGTTAATGGACTGGTATTTTCAAAATACCGGATGGGAAAAGCTTGAAGGTGAAGTGGGTTGCAACGGCATAGACGGACTATATGTTAAACGTGACAAAGATGGCAATATTAAGCAGATTTTAATTTGCGAAAGTAAATACAACACTTCACAGCTTGGTGAAACAAATAACGGAACACAAATGTCAAAAGAATGGATACAAGCTAAACTTGATGCCTTGCAAAAAGCTAATCCTGACAATAAGGACTATGCTACCATAAAAGAAATGGTAAATGAAGATAGATATCGTGCAAGAATTTTTAGACTTAAAGAGATAGACGGCGAGCTAAAAATAGAAATTGCGAAAGTAGATTCAAATGGTAGTGAGGTAGCCGTAACTGAATTAAATGGTAAGGAAAATTACAAGATTAATAAGATTCCATCAATAGACTTACAAAATCCAGATGGCAAATTTCAATCTAAAGTGGCAGGTGCTTATGAAAATATCGCAGATCAACAAATCCAAATAGCAAAGGGTAAATATGAAAACAAAACAAATGCTGCAGCATGATATTGAGCAACTGGAAGAATATTTTAAAGAGTATCCAGATCAAGATAGTACGCAAAAGCTTGGTAAGATCAAATCAGAACTAAAATCACAACAATATAAAATAGCGGTAGTTGCAAATATGAGTGCCGGTAAATCGACTTTTATAAATGCTCTTTTTGGAGCCGATATTTTGCCGACTTCAACTAAGGCAACGACCGATTGTGCTACTTATATATTTTCTAAAGAAGGTATCCAAAAAAGAGCAGTTATATATTTTTCAGACGGTAAGGAAACAATAGAAATAAAAGAGAATTTAGCCGACGAAATAAAGCAATATGCCAAAAAGGATGAAGATTGTGGGGACTATAAATATAAAAATGTTGAAAAGATAGAACTTTACTATCCTTTCAAATGTATAAAAGCGGATGCAAACGATGAACTTGAGATTATCTTTATAGATACGCCTGGACCAAATTCAAATGGGACCGATTACTCACAAAAACACAAAAACCAAACCAGAAACGTTTTAAGAGAAGCAAATTTGGCTCTATTTTTGTTTGATTATGGTCAAGCTCAAGCAAATTTAACTAGCGATGAGCAAGGGCTTTGGCACACCGTAAAGGCAAAGTGTGAAAATGACAAAAATTTTAAAGTACTATTCATTCTAAATAAAATAGATGAGGCATTTGACGACAATTTTATAGAGCTTAAAAAAGTAGAAGATAAAAGTGAACTTTGTAGATTAAAAAAAGAGGTATGGTTTAAAAATGAAGAGCAAAGGATGCAAGAAATTAAGAGAGCCGCAAACAATCACGGCATAAACAATGCCGATGTATATCCTGTTTCATCAATGTACGGGCTTTTGTATAGAGACGAAAGCAATGGCTACGATGATAAAAAGAAATTACGGCGATTCAAAGAAGATTATTTTGAAGAGATATTTGATGAAGACGAGTGGGAAAGTAGGCTTATAACCTATCTTGGTTTTAATAGGCTTGAAAAAGATATCAATGAACTCATAATGACAAAGTTTTTAAATAACTTTTTGCAAGCCATAGATAATGAAATACAAAGCATTTACTTCGAGCAAAGAGAAAAACTACAAAGAAACATAACTGTTTTACAAAAGCCAAAGGAAGAAGCGGAGCAAAAAGTAAAGAAAGCGCAAAATTTTTTGGAGCATGATGCTAAAAAGTTGCAAAGCGACTTAAATGAACATCTTAAAACAAATAAAGAGAATACTATTTTAAAGCTAAAAGAAGCAGTGCATGGCCAAATGCAAAAAACAATGCTGGATAAAACCGATGAGATAGCGAGAAGGGTGATGGCTTTTGTAATGGAACTAATGCGTGGCTCGGATTTCAAATCTGCAAAAAAGATAGCTAAAGATCCGCTAATATATGGCAATGTTAATTTGGATGAAGAAGAGAAATACGAAAGCGACAAAAATGAAGACGATAAATTTTCAAAAGCTATACAAGATTATACAGGTGAGCTTTTAGAGGAATGCAAAGCCAACTATCTTGATATTAAATCCGAAGTAGAGGAAATATGTTTTGATTTTAGGCGATTTGCTGTAGATAAATTTGTACAAACGAAAGATATACTCAATCAACAACTCTCAAAAGCTCTTGATATTAAACTAGATACTTCAAACCTATTGAAGTTAAATTTGGCTTCTATTACTGAAACAAAAATGAGCGTTCCTCGGTCTGTTTTATCTAGTGAGTACATTAAAAAAAGAACAAAAACTATAGCGGATACTAGATTTGAATTTATACAAGATTGGGACATAGCAAAAAAGCTATTTGGCGAAAAAGAAGTAACCATGCAAAGAGAAAGGCATATTATAAAATTAAAAGGTAAAAAGCTTAAAAGTATGCTTGATGAAAATATCAAGGATAGTGTAGATAAGTTTTTGGAGCAAGAAATTTCACAATATGAAGGTAGCATAAAAAAATATACAGAAGATGTAAACTCTATTTTTACTAATTTTAGACGAAACAAGATTTTAGAGATCGATGAGCTTAAACGAGACATACAAGAAAGTGCTAAAAAACTAAAAGAAAATCAAATAAAGCTAAAAAAACTAAATCTAAATAAGGAGACAAAATGACAGAGGTTGGGCTATCACTTGGAGCTAAATTTTTACTTAGCGGAATAGTTTTGGTGATAATTGGTGGAGTCGTTTATTTTGCCGTAAAAAAAAGTAGAAGTAAGTCATCTCAATCCAGCCGCGGCTTTGTAGATGATAAGTATAGGCATAAAGCTTATGAAAAACTGATAGATGAAGCAATCGAAAAGTCCGATATAGCTGAGCTAGAAAAATTTTTAAAAAATCCTGCTTTAAATACTTTTCCTGATTTGATTAAAAAGATCAAAAATTTTCTAAAATAATGGAGTTAGAGTGTTTAACATCCTCATCCTCTACAACCCATACTATCAAGAGGGCGTCATCGAGCAACACCTTAAGATCCTCATTTCCAAAGGCAAAGTAGCCTTCGGTAAGATAAAAAGCAAGCGGCGAGATATGATAAACTCTCACGAAGCCGAGCTTGAGAAAATTTACGAGAGCTTAAATTTAAGCAATCAAAGCCCAAAAGCCCAAAGCTCTAAAATATCAAATCTGGCTCCCCAGAACCTTGAGGGCGATAAATATCTACAACTATTCTTGACCGACTATTCAAATTTATTCGTCGCAAAAGTTATTGCCGTAACCGATGAAGATATGAGCGAGATAGCGCCCGAGTATTATAAAGAAAAAAGACTCGATGTAGAAAAGTGGTTTATCATAAGCGACATAAGAGAGCTAGTTAGAAACGACTTTGAGTGCGTTAGGGACGATTACTTGGCAAATTTTACCGTAAGCAGTCATACTTACGCAGTCTACGGCAACGCTTACGTTTATCCTCTAATCATAAAGATGAAGCAAGAGATGCTCTATTTTGAAGATGAGGGCAAATTTTATCCCGACGTGTATAAAAGCGCCGAGTTTTTAGAGATAAAACGAAATTTGATCTGTTACTGCTTCGGGCGAAGTTTAATAAATCTAATGCACCCAGATAGCATAGAAAATATCATCTCCGCAGAGATAGAGTATCTGAGTAACATTGCCAATCCGCTGTATGATTTTAGCTCTGTAGTAGTCAAATACTCAAAAACTATGGAACAAGAGATTTATGCTTTCGTTAAAGTTCTCATGGATCAGCTTGCAAAGATAAAGCCGTCTATATTAAATATCCCATACGAAGTGCAAGGCACGAGCTTTACGGTAAGCGACATATTTGAAAACAAGCCAAATTTAGGTACTTATAAATTTCTTTTTAAACAACGCCTCATCCAGGATGCGCTTGAAGGAAATCTACTACAAAGCTACGTGACTAGAACCTTGCCTAAGGTCATAACCGATCTTCAAGATTTGCGAAACGAAACCGTGCATGCCAAAGCCCCTAGCCATGTCGACGTAACTAAGCTAAGAGCAAAGATAATAGGCGTGGCTTGTGAGAGCGTGCTAGCTAAAGTGGTCAAGGCTAGGGCAGAGGCTGGAAAATGTGAAACATCAAGGGTTGTAAAATAAAGTATCGCTTTACTATTTGACACAACCTGTCAAACCAAAATTCTATAATCTTTTAAAAATTTAAGGGAGACGAGATGACGACGCAGGATATTGCCTTAATAAGGGAAATTATAAGCAAAGCCAAAAATGCAAATATTGGTAAACTTGCTTTGGATTTTGCCGACGAAATAGATAAGTTAAAATTAGAAAAAGCCGATAGAAATGATAAAAAAGCTAGTTTTACAAGTGGAATATCTATTTGGGATATGTTATTTCATAACAATTCTTTTGGTGAATTGCGTAATTCTTTATGGTTGATGCTCCTGTCCGGTATAATGAATGTAATATCTATCTTATTAAAAATAGTAGGAATGATAACTAGGAAAAAATATGTTCAGCCTATATATAAAAACATAGAAAAATCTTTAATACTAAAAGGGGATACTTTAAAACAGCAACTTGATGAATTTTATATATCTAAAATGTTAAACGATTTGCCTGATGAATTAAGCGAAAGTTTGGATATATATAATTTGCAAGATTATCTAGACGATACAAAGCTAGACAAGATCGTCAGTAGCGTTTTTTATAAATTTGATGACTTAGTTTCTAAAATAGAATGTCAAGACTTTTTATCCGCTTTTTCAGAGTCTGACGATATTATTGAAGAGTTACAAAAACTAAAAGAAGAAGCAAAAAAATTACCAGAATGCGTCAAAGAATATGAGCAGACTATTAAGAAAGTCGAAAAAAAAATTGAAAGAGATGAAAAAGTCGATGTAGTATGCTTTAATAATCTACAAAAATATGGATTGGAATTCAAAAATGGATGGGCTGTTGATAAAGACGGGAAAAGGATTGCCGAAGCGAAAAACTTTAGATCTATTTATTGGACTGGTATGCATTTGGGATACTTAAAACTTTACGATAAGTATGAAAAACTTTTTATGGATAAAGATGGAAATATTTTTAGACAGTTGCCTTGTGTCAATCCTAAAAAAAATATATACGATGAAAGAATTTGTAGAATGTGGTAGATACGGTGTAATGGATGTTTACGAAAACATTATAATACCGCCCAGATATAATTGGATAGATATTTTAAGCGATGAGGCTATAAAAGTTAAAAAATACGGCAAATATGGACTATTTGATAAAAATGGTAAAAATATAATACCCGTAAAGCTTGAGAGATTCGATAAGATAAAAGAAACTGAAAATTTTATAGTTCAAAGGAAAAGCGGTAAGGCCGGCATAATAAATAGTAAAGGTGAAATCATTTTAGATATGGAATTTGATCATATCATAGAATCGCGTTTTGACTACGATAAATATGTTATAGCTCTAGTAAAAGGAGATAGTGTAACTTTTGTAGATGAGTATTTGAATGAAATAAAAGAGCATAATTTTTATATTGATCGTAATGTTATATACGAAAAATATAGCTATCAAGATGAAAATTCAAATCAAGTAGTACTAGACAATTTGTATATTTATGAGCAAAAGGGGAATTTGTATATCGTAAAAGATAGTTCTAAATATGAAAGAATCGTTATGAACAGTAAAGGAGAGGTTTTAGGCAAAGGATATGTTGATTTTTTTGGAGACAATTTTTTTGTAATAAAAGATAAGGATTTATCTATTTTTAACAATAAAGGGGAAATTTTAAAAAGTTTGGAATGTAATTATTGCTGCACAAGAGATAAAAATTTAGAAATTCATGTAGATGGTAAATTGGGAATTATGGCGTTGGATTTAAGTATCACAGATGTTGTTTATGGTTGTGATCCAGTTCCTATAAATGGCTTTGGTTTTAATGCTAGACTCGGCGATAAAAGATATCTAATAAGTAGTGATTTAAAAACTATAATGGAGCATGATTTCGGCTATTGTGTAGATGTAATATGGGAGAATATACTATTGGCTCAAAAAAATAATGAATGCTACTTACTCGACTTTAACTGCAAAATTCTACCGCAATCGTATTATTTTGAGATACCAAAAGACTATGTAAAAGGATAAAAATGCACTCTCACGACAAGATAGCATTTAGGCTTGCCCAAATTTTGATAAAACTAAACGACAGAGCAAGACTCGGCATAGATGAGCTGGCAGAAGAGTTTAACGTAAATAAAAGAACGATTTTGAGAGATTTTGAGAGACTTAGCGTCTTGCCAATAGGAAAAGAAAACGGCAAGTATTTCCTAGAGGACTATGCTCTTGGCAAACTAGGCTTTAAAGATATAAAAGCTTTTGCTGCACTAATCGGCGCAAGATCGCTATTTCCCGAGCTAGACGATAGATTTATCAGCGACGTTTTGAATGAGAAGCTAAACAAAGCCTATCTAATCAAAAACCAAGGGTTTGAAAGTATCCAAATTTCAAGGGATGATTTTGAAGCCGTGAGTGCAGCCGTAGTAAAAAACCGTATCGTAGAATGCGAATATAGTGGTAAAGAGCGCAAACTAAACCCGTATAAACTAATAAATAATAGCGGTATATGGTATCTGCTAGCAGACGACGAAGGCAAACTAAAAAACTTCACTCTCTCTAAAATAAAACGCATAAAGATAAAGGGCGATACTTTCTCTGTAAACGCCGAGTTTTTAAAACGTATCGAAAAAAACGACACCAACTGGTTTTCGGATGATAAATTTAAGGTTACGCTTGAAATCAAAAACGAAGCTATGGAGTATTTTAAAAGAAAAGAGTTTTTGCCAAACTACGAAGTAGTGCAAGAGGATGAGGATAAAATCATTATAAGCACGGAAGTAGCTTACGATGACGAGATATTGCGGGTCGTAAAATACTGGCTACCGTTTATAAAGATAGTAGAGCCTTTAAATTTGAAGGATAAATTTGAAAATTTGCTTAGGGATTATTTGAAATGACATAACCTGTCGCAGATATTTTATAAAATCTCCTAAAATAGTCTTAATTTAGGAGAATGAGCTATGAAAGAAAATCTGACGAGTAAAAATTCGAAAAACGCTAGCGAATTCAAAAGTACCGGTGAAGATCTAAATTTAGATCTGTCTATCACTAAATACGAAATGGCTAGAGGCGTTCTTTTTAATCTAGTTTATTCCTTGGGGCGTAAATTGAACGAAGCCGACGTTTCGGTAGTATCTCTGGACGCAAACGCCAAACAATATATGCAATACGTTTGTCTTTTGCTGGATAAGCAAGCGGAGGATTGGAGAAAGGTTTATTACGCCCAATGGATAGAAGACTTTACGGGCGTAATCAAAGACGTCAATAAAATTTTATACATATACGTTAAATATTTTAATGAACGCGACCTTCAAGAGGCTGCCACGGTGCACGACGTATGCAAGAGATTAGTATCGATAAATATGTTAAGCGATAAAAAATTTGATAGAAATGCTAAACTAGATTTGATGATTTGTTTTAGGCGACTAAGCCATATTTTAAATTTGGATATAGTTTAGCAACTAATTTATAAGATTTTAGCATTCCGTAATGGGCTTTAAAAGGGTTTTAGGGATTATCCCTAACGAGGTGTTTTTGTCTGACTTGTCAGACAAAAAGTATCCTCGCCCAGATGAAATACAAGATGGCTTTTTGATAGCAAATACCATATATAGAATATATATGCAAGCTGGTTCAGGTTATGCTTTTCGTTGTTTATTGATCCGTTTAAGATAAATAAAATAACATATAGCAAAATATTAAAAAGTCATAAAATTAAGCATAATTTCAGAATCTTAAATAACCTTAAATTATAAATCAACCTTTACTATTTATGTTAACAATCCCATCATTCTAAATAGTTTACTACGCTCACCCTTCCCCTCCTTGATAAAAATTTACCTCTTCAACTAGATCCTTTAGAATTTTTGGAGTTACTGGCTCTCCATAAGTGTTCATGGTGATCTTGTATTGTTGTTCATGCCCTACAAGGGCAGCTATATGTTCAACCCTTTGACCACTTTGAATGAGCTTGTTTATGAAAGTGTGTCTAAATGAGTGAAATGTCCTTGTCTTATCATCATCTTTTATAACTTTAGTATTGATCTTCTTTCTAAAATACTCAGAAAAGTCTTTATTATCACAGCTAAATAACCTAACTGCTTTGCCGCATTTCCTAGCTAGCTTCTTTTTATTCTCTATAAATTCAAATAGCCCAATGCTATTTAGCTTAGAGTGGATAGGAACTATCCTTACAGAGTTTCTAGTCTTTAAAGTCTTACTCTTACCTGTTTTTACATCTATTTTTGTATTTAAACTAAAGCATACTATGTTATATTTTTCAACTATGTCATCTGTGTTTAACTGTATTATCTCATTTAGTCTCATGCCAGAGTAAGCTGCTATATGAGTAACGAAAAATAGCTCATCTTTGCTAATCCTTTGACTTTTAGTGTCACCACTTGATCTAATCTTACTAACAATATCCAAAAGTACATTTACGTCACTATCTTCATAAGGGTTTTTATTTGTAACATCATCTTGGTTTATGTTTATTTGTAGATCTATAGCTGGATTCTTATCTATATAGTCACTATCGTAGCAGTATTTAAAAAACTCACTAACTCTAACAATATACTTCTTGATGGTTGATTTAGAAATTTTTGGTCTATCCTTTGCTAAAGCTATGATCTCATCTAGGCTCTTATCTTTATAGAGACTATTTTGAGAGAGCTTGGTTGGTAGTTGTAGTAAGACATTTCTAAAATTTAGTAAGTCATCTCTTTTTATCTTTTTGATGTCTAGCTCGTCGCCAAATTTCATAGACATTAACCGCCCTACATGTCTAACAAGGCCAAATGTGCTATCACTCCAGTTATTTGAAATGCTTGTGTTTGATATATAGTTTTTAAATGCGCTATTTAGCGTGACCAAGTTAGCTTTACTCTCATTTTTAGTAGAAGAGTCTAGTTTGTATCTAAGACTTTTAGCTCTATTTGAGAAGAGCTTTTGAAAGAAATTTATAGCTTCATTGAAGGTCATGCCACTAGCATCACTTGTATCATCTATCTCAAGGTCTTTAGCCTCAATGTCACTTAAAACTATGCCCTTATCTTCATATTTATCTGCCTTGTATAACTTTACCTGACCACCAAAGTTAGGATCATTTAAATTTCCATACCCAAATTTTAGATCATCACTTAGCTCATTATCTCCATCTGGCAATAACTCACAACCAAATATTCTTAGGATATCGTTTTGTGTGAGTGCGCCTTTTTGCTTAGCTAGCTCATTTATAGAATCTCTTAACTCGCAAACAGAGTGCTTTAAAGACTTTTTAGTAAAAGGCAGCACCAAATCCTGCTTTTTTAAAGCTTCTATGTCGTCTTGATAGCTATCTATGTTAGCCTCTTTAATGCTTTTTACTATTTCGTCTTTGGTGCCATCATCTAAATTTGTGCTCTTATGCTTTTTGCCAAATGGCACAAATGCCTGTTGCTTATCATTTAGTAGCTTTTGGTTTTTGCACATCTTATATGATATGTGATTTATATTATCTATCGTTGCCTCAAGCACTCTTTTGCCAAGAAGCTTTTTGGTGTGAGAGTCAGCGCAAGATAGCTTTTTGCAGATCTCATCAACCTCTTTTGATATGACACTGGGTAAGCTATCTTCTTTTAAACTCTGTTTTAAAAACAAATTTAGTGATAGTAGTCCATCTAAATTTATATATCTGCCAAGCATATCATGCTCTTTGATACTTTTGGCCTCCTTGGCTTTTAAAAGCATAAGCACCAAGTGCTCTATAAGTTCGCTGCTCAAATTCATCTTCCATGCCTTTTTGATCGCGTTAAAAATTATAGAGTAGATCTTAGCACGATTTTTTGCTGTATCAAAGCGTTTTGTGAGGAAGGAGGTTATGTATTCGGTTTTATTACCAAAATAAGGCCTCAAATATAGTGGGATAGCTACTCTAAAGTAGTATATGTCATTTCGTTTGACTAGATATTGCATCTTTGTTACCTATGCAATATAACTTTGTAGCAAAATGTAGCAGATATTTAGTGTGAAACTGGCTGTGTGACGTCTTTTTGGTGCTTACGCAAGGTTTATTTTTAAACCCTCATAAGCCGGAGGTCGGGAGTTCAAGTCTCCCCCGTGACACCAAAACATCATATTTTAGGCACTAGCAGTGATGCTTTTATTCTTTCCCTTTCTTTAAAATTTCCTTTAAGAGTGGAACACTTAGTTACTAAAGTGGGACAGTCTCTTAAAAATTCCAATGATTATAAAGCCATCACCCTTTTAATATCATAAAAAATAGATTTGCTTTAAAATTTTGTCAAGATATAAAATCTACTCAATGAAATTCTAAATATCTTCAAGAGACTTATAAAGCAACTCTTATTTAAATCACTCCCCAAAACATATCATAAAAATATTTTTACCACCTTCGTGTTTATATTTTAGGGCATGGCCGTGCTTTTTAAAAAATTGATTTGCTATGTAAAGTCCAAGACCAAGTCCAGAATTTGAAGTTTCTACTCTTCTGTTAAATGCCCTATCAAACTCAAGCCTTTCTGGCTCAAGCTCGCTACCTACGCTGCTTATACAGAGTGTACTTTTATCTATGCTGACGACTACTTTGTCGCTTGAATATTTTAAGGCGTTATCGATCAAATTTTTAACTCCAGTCGCATAAAGCTCAAAATCAACCTCAACAGCGCTTATCTCGCACCTCTATGCGGCTTGTATCTTTTAGTAAAAGCATATCTACAGAGTGATCGACGATGTCTATGACTCGGTGCTTGTTCGTTTTAAGCTCCCATTGATTAGATACTAGTTTTTCGACCTTGACAACCTCGCCAAGTATCATCTCTAGCCTTATAAAAATTTGTTTTAACCTATCTCCCACCTTATCGTCTTATAAAATTTCGGCTATCATGTCCGCCATGATCCGCCCTTTCATTATCGGGTTGCGAAAATCGTGCAAGATGTTGCGTAAAAAGAGCGCCTTAGCCTGTTTTATGGCGTCTATCTTTTGCATAGCTGTGTTAAATTCGCCAGTGATTTGGCCTATTTCGTCGTTTGCCTCTACTTGTATCAGCCTAAATTATCCTCCTCGCCTGCTCTTCTTAATCATATTTTTTAAATTTCTAAGCCTTAGCAATTTTTTCAAAACAACTATAAAAAAGGCGACCATCACGACATTTACTACAAGCCAAAGTATCCAAATGTTATGCGAAGAAATTTCTTCTAAATTTTCTAAAGGTACATCGTTTTTTGCTATCTCATCTTTGCTTGATATATTAAGCCCTGCCGCATCCATAATGCGCGAAAACATTTTTGGATCGATAGAAGAAAATATAGGCACAAAATAAAACTTCTTGTTATACCTTATCATATCAGTATACGAGTCGCTATAAATTTTCTCTCCGCCTTGTCCGATCTCAATAGGATCAAGCTCGCTGTTTTTCATACCTAGCATAAAGCGTTCATGCATCTCTTACCTGCCTTTTTGACTCAATAAAAAATGCCAAATTTACCGTAATAAGCGCTGTAAAAAAGAAAAATGATATGAGTTCGATGATAGATATATTACGCATTGATAAATTTATACCCTATACCGCGCACGGGGTGGATGAAGTGTGGATTTTAGGCTCGTCTCCTATTTTTTGACGCAAGCATCCTATGGCTACGTCGATACTTTTTAGCCATCTTTGAAATTTCGCCTGACCCAAATTTATCAAAATATCCTCTCTTGATACGACTATCCCCTCTTTTTCATAAAAGTAGATAAAGATGTCAAATTCCGCCTTTGTAAGCGCTATGGTTTCTCCATTTTTTAAGATAGTGCGTTTTTGTTTATCTACGCAAAAGGTTTTTGGCTCGCTACTAGCTTGTATCCCTTGGCGAAGTAGCGTGAGCCAGTTCTGATAAATCCAGAAAATGCTAAACAAAAAGGTATTGAAAATGGTGATCTAGTCGTTGTTTCATCAAAACATGGTAAAATTTTATGTGGCGCTGTCGTAACAGATGATGTCAGAAAAGATGTAGTTTGCGTAGCAGAGGGTGCGTGGTATGATCCACAAAATCCTGGCGAGATAGGATCTATATGTGTTCATGGCGATGTAAACGTCCTAACTATCGATAAAGGCACATCAAAGCTTGCACAAGGCAATATATCTCATACGGCTCTTGTAAATATAGAGAAATTTACAGGCAATGTCCCAAAAGTAAAGGTATTTTCAAAACCTAACGCATAAAACATATAGTGTCTGAGTCTTTCGGACACTTTTTTACAAATTTTTTTTAAATTATACTTTTATTATACTTTTTATTTAAAATTACATTTATATTTTAAACTAATCATAAAATTTTATGCAAGGAGAAAAGATGCAAAGACGAGATTTTTTAAAAGCTGCAGCAGCTACAGCTGCTGGAGCAAGTAGCTTAAACGCAACAAGTCTCATAAGCGACAACCTAATGAGCGACACGCCTGCAAAGATGAGCGCAAGCCATTTTGGTGCTATCAAAGGGCTAGTTAAAAACGGTAAATTCGAAGGCGCATTAGATGCTAGCGAGATCGACTTTTACCCAGTTAGCTTAACTCAAGGCGTGGTTGCTAGAACCTACGATCAAACTCGTATCGCGCGTCCAAGCGTGCGTAAAGGATACCTAGAAAAAGGCTATCAAAGCGATAAATCAATGCGCGGTAAGGACGAGTGGGTCGAGATAAGCTGGGAGTAGGCTTTTAAACTAGTAGCCGACGAACTAAAACGCGTTAATAAAGAATATGGCGGTAGCGCGATCTATGGCGGTAGCTATGGTTGGTATAGCGTTGGTAGCATTAACAATCCGCAAACGCTTCTTGGCCGTATGCTAAATATTATTGGCGGCTACACTACTCGTACGCTAAACTATTCGCAGCATGCTATCAGTGCGATCACGCCACACGTTGCAGGCTCTGACGAGGGTAACTCTCTTGTTACGGCGTGGCCTGTGATACTTAAAAACACCGAAGTTGTCGTCATATGGGGAGCTGACCCGATCAATACAAACCAGATCGCATGGGGAGTGCCAGATCACGAGAGCTACATTTATTTTCGTAAGTTAAAAGAGCAGATGAAAAAGCGTGGCATCAAAGTCATTACAATCGATCCAGTTTATAACAACACTGCAAACTATCTAAATTCAGAGCACATTTTCGTCAATCCAACAACCGACGTTGCCATGATGATGGCGATATGCTACGAGATGATGAGCGCTGGCGTGGCTGATGAGAAATTTCTAAAAAAATATACAAGCGGCTCAGAGCAATTTATCGCTTATCTAAAAGGCGAAGCCGAGGATAAAGTTGTAAAAAATGCGGCTTGGGCGGCAAAAATTTGCGGCGTAAGCGAGGCAGAGATTGTAAATTTAGCTAAAATTTTTGGCTCAAAACGCACCATGCTAATGGGTGGCTGGGGACCACAGCGCGCACATCATGGTGAGCAGTTTCACTGGATGATGATAACTCTTGCTGCGTTTATTGGACAGATCGGCTTGCCTGGTGGCGGATATGGCTTTGGTTACCACTACTCTGACGGCGGTTGCCCAAGCCCAGCTGCGCCAAACGGCAGCGCACTTGCACTTGCAAGCGGCTCTGCTACGACATCTACAGCTTTCCCTGGACTAGGAGCTATCGGCATCGTACCATCAACTGAGGGCGAGTGGAAAAACCGCAGCAATATCGCTATACCGGTTTCAAGGATTCTTGATTGTATAAACAACCATGGCAAAGAGGTTGATTTTAACTGCAAAAAGATCACCTATCCGACTATAAAAATGGCATACTGGGCTGGCGGCAATCCATTCCACCATGCGCCAGATACAAATTTAATGGCAAAAACATTTGAAAAGCTTGATACGTTTATCGTGCAGGATTGCTTTTGGACGGCTTCGGCTCGCATGGCTGACATAGTTTTGCCGGCTACTACCGAGCAAGAGAGAGATGACATCACAAAATCTCATACAAACAAATTTATTATAGCTATGCACAAGATCGCTGAGCCATACGAGCAAGCTAAAAACGACTACCAAATTTACTGCGGCATTTTAAAAGAATTTGGCGATAAAGAGTATATGGCATTTAGTGAGGGCAAGAGTGAAATGGACTGGATCAAGCAGTTTTATAATGCCTCAAAGAAAAAGGGCGATGATGCAAAACTTGGCATGCCTAGTTTTGATGAGTTTTGGGCGAAAGGTTATGTTGAATTTAAGGTCCCGCCTCACGCTCACGAATACGTAACTATGGCTGAGTATAGAAAAAATCCTATCATCAACCGCCTAGGAACGCCATCTGGCAAGTTTGAAATTTTGTCTAAAAAGATCGCAAAAGCAGCTTATGATGACTGCAAGGCGCACCCAACTTGGATGGAGCCGATGGAGTGGCTAGGAGACGTGGAAAAAACAAAAAAATATCCATTAAATTTAGTAACTCCGCACCCAAAATATCGCCTTCACAGCCAACTAAACAACACATGGCTTAGAAACCTTGAAGAAGTTCAAGGTAGAGAGCCTGTATGGATGCATCCAGACGATGCAAAAGCTAGAGGTCTTGAAAACGGTGATGTGGTAAGAATTTTTAACGATCGCGGTCAAACTTTAGCAGGACTTATCGTAACTAAAAACGTAAAACAAGGCGTTGTTAGAATGCAAGAGGGTAGCTGGTGGGATCCAGATAAAAACGGACTTTGCAGACACGGAAACGTAAACGTCCTAATACCAAACGAGCCAACCTCAAGCCTTGCTATGGGAAATCAAGCAACTGCACTCGTGCAAATCGAGAAATTTGAGGGTGAATTGCCAAACCTAGAGGTCTTTTCTCGGCCAAAATTTGCAAAAAAAGGATAAGAAGTGAAAAAAATAGTTATATTTTTAGGGCTTAGTGCTGCGCTTTTTGCTAACGATGCCTATGTCGGTACGCCAGCTAAAATTTTAGATAAGGTTGGTGGCAAAGAGATCGGTCAGCTTTTTGTGGGCGCAAAAGTCAAGGTATTAAAAGATAGTGGCAATTTCGCCGAAGTCGAATATAACGGCTTTGTGCCTGGCGAGGGTAATACAGCTTATGCTAGACTAGGTGTCCTAGAGAGCGACATAAGTGTTAAAAACGATAAAAATTTCAAGAAAAATGGCGTCTTAAAAGACGACTATGACAATGAATGGATCAAAGTTAGTGTTAAGGGAACGGTCGAAAAAAAGGCCTTAAAGCCAAATTTAGACGAGGTTTATAAGCCTGGCGAAGAGTTGTTTAAAGAGCGATGTGGGGCGTGCCATGCACTACACGGATATGATGAGTTTAACGTAAATGTTTGGCCAAGTGTTATAAAAACTATGATCGGCAACGCTGGACTTGATGAGACAGAAACGCAAACTTTGACTAGATTTTTACAAAGCAAAGCCCCAATAGAATAACTTTATTTGTGCTTTATTTCTATAAACTAGAAAATTTCGGCCTTTGATGGACTATATCCCCAGGCTTAGGTCGAAATTTTTCAGCAATTTTTAAATCAAATCACGGAATTGCTTTTAGACTTAAATTTACTATCAAGCCTCATCATCGATCGAGAGCTTGTAACCAAGTCCTTGAACGTTTTTGATAAGCTGCGCATAGGTTTTATTACGCAGTTTATTTATGTAGTTTCGCATAGTATCAAATGACGCTACTTTGCCACTCCACGTGAAATTTTCTATCATCTCAAATGATACGACTCGCTCTTTATTTATCGCTAGGATATGCAAAAGTCGCTGCTCAGTTCTAGTTAAAACGATATTTTTGTTCTCATTATAAAGCAACCTATCTTGCGTATCATAGCTAAATCCACGACCTAAATTTAGTCGCTTGCTAGTTTTTGCACCGTTTTTTGTGGCCATTAATATCATGATTAAAAGTTGCTGTTTGTCAAATGGCTTTTTAAGCAGGTTTGAATTTTGTATGTTGAGCGAGTTTTGTAAATTTTCATCGGTATCATAGGCCGTAATAAAAATGATCGGCACACGCTCGTCAAGCTCTCTAACTCGTTTTGCCATCGTTGTTCCGCTCATTTGGGTCATATTGATATCGGTGATGATAACATCAATGTCATTTTTGCTAAAACTCTCAAGACCATCTTGCCCGTTTTGCGCCTTGTAAATTTGCCCTACATATGGTGCAAGAAGTCCAGCCAAAACTCCTTGCAGCTGCGTGTCATCCTCAACTAAAAGTACATTTAGGTGCGCTAACTCTTTAAAAATTTCGTTCATTTTAACAGCTCTATTTCAAATTTTGTCGGGTTTTTGGCATTTGCAAGTCTTATGTCGCCACGTAGTTTTTTCTCAAAAATCAGCTTGCAAAGATAAAGCCCCATACCGGTGCCGTCGTCGCCTTTTGTGGTAAAAAACGGCTCGAAAATTTTATCTAAAAGCTCACTATCTACACCATTTGCATTATCTTCAATAGTGATAATAAATTTGCTCTCATCTTGACGAAGATTTATTCCTACATAAGGGATGAAGTTGTCGGTACTTTTTGCCTTTTTGGCCAGCTCGTCTTTTGCGTTTGTGATAAGGTTCATAAGCACATGTTTTATGTAGTTTGCATAGCCTTTAATCTCATGGGGTCCATCGTCGTATGTAAAGCGTAACTCGATATTTTTTACTTGAAGCTGTGGTCGGCAAATGTATAAAACATCATCAAGCACGTCGACTAAGTCAAATTCTTTCTCGCAAAAATCCTCTTTGTAAAAATCCCTAAAAACATCGATAGTCTCATTCATAAGCTCAACGTTCATGCGTATATTTTCAATGTTTTTTAGTGCCATTTTATCGCCATTCTTGCCGCTTAACAGCTCATGCGTATCGCTTGCAAGAAGCAAAAGCGTATTTAGAGGCTGCTTGTATTGATGTGAGATCACGCCTATCATCTCGCCAAGTGCTGCCATTTTGGAGTTTTGCAGTAAAATTTGCTCTTGTTTTTGCCTATTTTGTTCCAAACCCACTTCATGCGTAATATCGTGCGACATGATAAAAACACCCTCAAATACGCCTTGCTTGTCAAGCAGCGGCAAAAACTCTGTTTTATAAAACAGCTCGCCCTTTTTTGAGGTCAGGCCAAAGCTCTTGATTGGGTTGCTGCTGATTTGCGTAAATATGCTCTGTGTAGTTTGATTTGAGCAGAAAATATTAGAGAGTTCTTTTAAATTTTTACCGATATTTGCCTTAAATTTTAGGCCAAAAATTTTCTCAAATTCTTTGTTAATAAAGGCGATATTACCGGCTTTATCCGTGATGACAAGTCCGCCTATTGGATTTTTTGCAAAAAGATTTAGAAGGTGCTTGTTTTTATAAAATTTTCGCTGTGCCACGTAAAGACTGGCAAAGGCGCAAATGCCAAAAAATGCCAATGCCAAAAAAATACCAAGATCTTTTAGTGCTTTTTTGTTAATCTGATTGTAAATCATACCCTTGTCAAGCACGCTAACTAGCATCCATTTGCTATTTGCGAGCGTATCATATACAAAAATATAAGGCTTATTTTTGATAAAAATTTGCTCGTTTCCTTGTTTTTTAACTGAAATTTTTTGCAATACCTCTTTGGTTTGAGTGTCTGAAAAATCTAAAATTTGCCCTGTTTGATCAAGAATGTTTTTGCCATCCACCATTAAAAACGCTGAGCCATTTGCAAGCGGAAAGAGTGCGGCAAGCTCTTTTTGAAAAATTTCAAAGTCGAGATCGGCCGTCAAAACACCTATAAATTCGCCATCCTTCAAAAGCGGCGTTGAGACAGAGATGACATAGATGCCAAGCTGGCGGTCGATATAAGGCTCGGTAAAACTTGTTGCCATACTGCCTTTTGCCGCGACAAACCAAGGGTGGTCTGAGAAATTATATTGCGGCTCGATTTCGTTGCTTGCGACAAATCTGTAGCTATCCGGATATCCGGCATATACTGCTAAAAGCTACCCGTTCTAGCAACAATGCTAAGCACGCCTTTTATCGTAGTATAATCTTGTGTATAATCTTTTGTCGCAACAAATTTTGCTGTCTCCTCAAGCAGTCGCTTTTGCTGCTCGATACGCTCATTTATGATTGCCTTGTATTTTTGTACGGTTTTTATTTGACTTAAGACGGCAGAGTCGTAGGTTTGATGTTTATTCTCATTGTAGTTTGTAAAAACTAAATAAAAATATCCCACACTAACGGCAACTAATAAAATATAAAAATAAATTCGCTTGAATCCCATTCTGGCATTATAGAATTTTTAGGATAAAAGTCTGCAATGGTGACCAAAAGTTTGCTAAAATTAGCCTATACTATATCGCATAATATTACTGAGATACTTATTTTGAATTTATATTTAAGCAAAACATCATACTGGTTAAAATTAAATATAAATCCAAAGTAATTTCATAGAATCTTTTTTATAAAGCAAAATAATTCTGGAAAAACTGCACTGCTTTTTTATCAAAAATATTTCCTTGTTTGAGAAACAATTCAAAGAAGCAAAAACTGTAAAAGATGCGGTTGAAATACCAATAAATATAGGTTTTACGCTGGCAAGATGGGTGTAGGTGCTAGCCTAGTCGTCATGGGCGGCTTCACCGTAGAGCCAAGCACTGCAAATGTGTTAGATACTGACTATAACAAAATTTCTGGACTTTATGCCTGCGGTAATGTTATGGGCGGACGCTTTTTGGGTGATTATCCAGTAGTTTTAGCTGGCACTAGCCACGGAACATGTCTATGCTACGGACGCTTAGCTGATTATCAGGCTGCGGCAAACGCAAAAGGAGTACAAACATGAGCAAGGGAAAAAAATATACGATAATAGGGCTAATAGTAGCAGCTATCATTGGCTTTATAGCTTTTCATCAGATAGAAGCAGCTAGCCACAAGGCTGAATTTTGTATCTTGTGTCACAACATGCAGCCTGAGTACGATTCTTTTACAAAAGGAGATATGCTAGCTAAAAAGCATAACGACGCAAATGTAACATGCCACGACTGCCACACGCCGACCATAGGCGAGCAGCTAAACGAGGTCAGGATGTATGTGACCGGCGACTTTGAGATGCCGGCGAAACAAAGGGGCTTTAAAAATGAGCAGTGCACTAGCTGTCATAAGATAGTCGACATAAGAAAAAAGACCGCGCACTATGGCCTATCTAACCCGCACGAAGGTACTCATAACAAAGCCAATGAGATGCTACAGTGTCAGTCATGCCACGCCGTGCATCATCCGCAAAAGCTAAATACTTGTATGTCTTGCCATCCGATAGACTGGAAGGTAGATAGTAGCTGGAAGATGTATCCGCCTACTAAAAAATAATCTCCTATTCGCCTCATCTGGGGCGGATAATCTTTTATCTAAAACCTCCCTTAAATAAACACTTTTAATCTCCATTATTTTAATATTTTTAATTTTTTTCTTGAAAAATAAACTTTTTTACAAATTTTTGCATTTCTAGCTGAAATTTTTTCCAAAATTGGTGTAATTACTATAAATATCTTTTAAAAGGATAAAAATGAAAAAATTTTCATTAATAGTAACTAGCACCGCTAGCACGAAAGAAAGTTCATATATTGAGGTGATTTGCCATGGCTAATTCATACACAATAAAAGACCACAATCTAGTTATAAACGTAAGGTCAGATTTTTTAACATATGGTAAAGCCATAGGTAGATTTGCACATGCATGTCGTGAGAAAAATCAAACCGAGCATATAAAGTATCTCAACAAAAATCCAACCACCCTTAATCGTTACAAACTTCTAAGCGAGTTTAATGGCAATGGCAATATGAGAGATGCCAATGGCAAAGATGATGAGCTGCATAATATAGCCTTTGTAAAGAATTTCCTTAAAGGTTTTCAAGAAAGCTTTAAAAAAGACTACACTAATCAGTGTAATGTAAAGGCTATATATACAGATGAAACAGGATATAATGGCGAAAAGATACAAGGTTTTACAAGCTTGCAAACCGGATCTAGCTATATAAATTTCAAAAACATAACCAATATTAAAGATCTTGTAAAAACCATAACCCATGAAAACCAAAGATCTATGGATATACAAGATCATAGAGATATAAATCAAAACAGAGATGATGATACTAAATACGCATCAAATTTCTCAGACTTTGCAACTAGATATTTCTCTCATGCTCTATGGCTAAATGATAAAGGTTTTTCTAAAACACCTTTAACAACAGCTGTAACAACAAGCATGATAAATAACAATAGAGAATTTGCAAAACTGGATAAGAATTTGGGGGTGAATAGAATACTAACAAGCAATGAACATGATCTTGCGATGGAATTAGCATATAGATATAGTAAAGAAAATAACGTACCTTATGCCCAGGCAATAAACCTTTTTATGCTTGCAGCTAAAACGAATGTCGATAAATCTCAAAAAGAAGCTTTTGAACATGTTGTATCTACATTAGAAAGCGCCGATGAAGTCGAGGTGCCTAGGTATAATATGGTGTTTGATAGAGATAAAATAGATGAGGCGTATGATATATTGGCAACTACTGCCAAAGAGAGAAATTTATACTTTACAGACGTTTATAAAGAGGGTATGACGAGTTATCCTTTATACACCGCAACTAAAGAGCAGTATGAGGATAAGCATTGGGACCCGGACCATACCATAGGACTAGGAGATGCAAGCGATATACTTGTACCGTTTGCTAAACCTGCCGTCGGCGCCGCAAAGCAACTATCGTCGGCTCTATACTCTAGTTCAAAAAATGCGATAAAAGCTCCATTTGTAGAGATGCAAGCAAGAATAAACGAAAAACTATTAGCCAATACTCCAAAAGGAGGAAAGCTAGGTAGCGACGGTATATTAAGACACAACGGTAAAGAGTATGTAGCTCATAGTATGGATATAACGGGAAATAAAGTGATATATCAACAATTAGGTAAAAATAATAAACCGGTAGAGGTTTATAAAATTACTAACGATAAAGGTTATTTAGTGACAGCTTCTAAATCAAAGCTCTCTGCTTCGCAAAGCAGTCCTAGTACTTTAATAAAAGACGCAACAAAAGATATTAAATTTTATGATAGCTCAAAAACCCCGGGTATAGTAGCAGGCGCCACCATAGGCGGAGGTATAGATATTGGATCGCAGTATATAAATAACGGCTACAGTTTTAAAAATATTGACCATACAGAAGTAGTAATAAATGCATTAGGCGGTGCATATGGCGGAGCTGCTAGCGGTTTATTCTCGGCAATAGTCAGAGGCGCTTTTGTCAACTCATCTACCGAGCTATACCCTCAGCTTAAAGATAGATCAAAAGATGTGGATAAAGATGGAATTCTTATAAAGGCCGGAGTTGGTGGACTTATAGGTTATGGAGCGAGTCACATGGGAAAAATAGGAGAAAAAATACCTGGCAACTATAAGTCATCTTTTGAAAATTTGACCAATATAATATTTGGTGTAGCGCAAGCACAATTTGATAATATCAACAATAAAAAGTAAATTTATGAAAAAGTTTTTTAAAGAATATTATACTTTACTTTTTTGGGGTATTATTTTTGGTCTTATTTTAAATGGCTTTTTGCGTGTATTAAAATACTTTTTTGGAGAAGTATACTACATAGATGCATTAGTTGCTGTTTTTATAATTATTAATACTATATATAGTAAGAAATGGAATTAAAAAAAGTGATTTTACATACAAAAATTTTCAAAACATAGATATTAGGCATGGCGGTATATCGTTAATATGACTTATTATTGTTATGTTGGTATGGGTAATGATAATATGTTTAAGATAAGTACAGTTTTTGGTAATTTCTCAGGAAATTTCGGTAAAACCATAAAAATTGGTGATGGAGATTTGCAGACTGAGGCTGAAAGCATAGTATCAGTTGTGACAGAAACAGGTCAAGCAGTAGCCGATAGCATAAAAAGCAAAAATGACAAAGATAGAAAGGATAACAAAAAATAAAAAAATTTCTAATTATTTTTTTTGGTAGCATATTGTGTATTGGCTTTATAGTAATCCTAAAACTTCTCTTTGGAGAACACTACGGTGACGTTATTTTTGCTGGGATAATCTTGACTAATATATATTACATAATTAAAAACGGTATAAAAAAGAGCGACTTTTCGAAAAAGAATTTGAAAGAAATGGACGTCACGATAGGCGGTATTTCTTTGATACAGGCTATATTTGTATTTATAATGTGGATTGGTTACAACGCCACAAGAGTGTAAACATAAAAGTGGGCGAGTAGAATAAGACCGCGGCTGAAGCTGGAGCAAGTATACTTACTGGAAATAACACAGGTGGCTGTAGATAGTATGATCAATAAATATAATAAAAACGATAAAAAAGAATAAGAACAGATATAAAAGTTTTGTTTAAGAACATTAATTTTAAAATGAGCATCATCTAAATTTTTTAGATATAATTACGCAAAAATAATATTATTAAAATCAGGTAAAGGAACTCATGAAAAAAATATTTAAATTTCTATCTTTTTTAGTATTTATGCTATTTCTTACAGGATGCGCAAAAGATCTTATTATAAGCAATATGCCAAATTCAAATTTGAACTATCATGGCGATAATGTTCCTATAACTATCATAGCTTATAAATTAAGAGATGTGGCTAAATTTAAAGAAGCTAGCATTATCGATCTAGCCGAGAGAAATGGTGAAATACTAGGTTATGATAAGATTGACTCCATAAAAACACAAATTCAGCCAAATACAAATAGATATGCTTTTACAAATGTATATCCTGACGAAGTTCCGTATGTCGGTATTTTGGTACTTTATGCTGATCAGAGCAAGACAAATATCAAGGCTTATAAAGCCACAAAAGAGATAAAAGAAAAAAATATAGTTTTTGAAATAACAAAAAATGGCGTAAATGTTTTAGACGCTAGTAGCTCTAAAATACAAGCAAGCAAATAAAATGTCTGAAAAGTTAAAAGTCGTTTGGTATAACGGAATGAACGTTGATAAGGTTCATTTCGAGCAGCAAGAAAGATATTTTGAGAGAAATTTAAACCTAAAAACCATCTCTTCTTTTTCAAATTTATACGGTGTTTTAGATTTAGAAATTTCAAGCGATCTTTTGCTTCAAGGCAAAATAGGGCTAACTAAAATTTCTTGTATCTCTCAAGATGGTACGATTTTTAACGCGCCAGATCAAGATGAATTACCAGAGCCACTTGAGATAAGCCCAAGCGAGCTAAACTCAGCCATTCTAGTGTTAAAACTACCTATTAGCTCAGATTTGGTCGATATTAGCTTGCAAAATAATTTACCAAATTTAAAATTTACAGCCAAGCAAGCACTTATTAGCTCAAGAGTGCATGATGAAGCTAGCAACGATATATTAAATGAGCTAGATGATAAAGATGATTTTGAACTATCTTCTGCCTTTACACAAGATAAAGAAAATCTAATCCTAGCAAGCCAAAGATCGTCTCTTGGAGTATTTGGCTCAAAGATGCCTTACGAGCTTAGCATACCAATTTGTAAAATAAAAAATATAGACCTAAATAAGCAAATAACACTTGACGAAAAATTTATTCCAACTTGTATTGACATCAGTAAAAACACTTTCATAACAAATTTTATAGAGGAGCTTAGCTTTGCTACAAAGCAACATCAAGAGAGTTATTTTGGGTTGCTAGGAGGTGTTGATCAAGCTAAAAATAGACTTGATTTTTCAACATATTTAACACTAAATATGCTAAAAAAATGGCATTTAATATTCTCTTATTTACTAAAGAAAGATAAATTTCACCCAGAGTATTTGTATGAAAAATTAGTTGATTTTCAGGCTGATTTGTTGGCACTTAGTCACGATAATAGTTTTAGCGAATTTATAGCCTACGATCACAATAATCTAACTCAAACTTTTGTGCCTTTGATAAATAATCTAAGACTTTTATTCTCACATATCTTATCTCCAAAATATATAATGGCACAGATTGTTAAAAATAATCACGGCTTTTATGACTGTATTTTTGATAATCCAAGCATTATTGAAAACTCAGAAATTTATTTTGCTATTCACAGCGATACGAAAAATGAGTATCTTCTTAAAAATTTCAAAGAGCAATGCAAAATCCATACTCAATCAAATATAAAAGGCATAGTTTCTTCACAGCTAAGAGGTATAAACGTAGAGCAAATTTCTGTTGTTCCTAGCACTTTACCAAAGTTAAACGATTATATCTATTATAAGATAGACAAAAAAGATGAAATTTTTAAAAGCTTTGCAAATCAAAATGTGATTAGCGTTTATATAACGGCAAATTTACCAAATGCTGACATTAAAATGTGGGCTTTATTATAAGGATAAAAATGAACGAAAATCAAAATGAAACCTCAGTTTTAAGTCAAACAAATCTTTTGGGCCTTGGCACAAATCTTGCACTAGATCACGTGTTACCATTACTTCTTTTGGCAAATAGGGTTTCAAAATTACAAAATTTTTCACAAAGCGAAATGGCAAATTTACGTGAAAAATTGATAAACGATATCTTAAGTACCACTTCAAAGATATCAAATCTAAGCATTTATGAGGAAGACGATATCATTAGGCTTAGATATTGCCTTTGTGTTTTTATAGATGAGAGCTTACTAAAAAATGAAATTTTTATGAACAGCTTTTGGGCCAATAATACCCTGACAACAAGATTTTTTAATGAAAATCTAGGCGGAAATAAATTCTTTGGCATTATGGATAAGTGGTTTGAAAATGTTGGCAAAAATAAAGATTTCTTGGAATTTATATATGCTTGTTTGGTGCTTGGCTATAAAGGAAAATATGAAACCCAAGAAGATTGCAATGAAAAAATTTCTTACCTTTGTGAAAATATAGCTGCAGCCGTTTCTCCGCTCATAAAAGCTGATGAAAATGTATTTGAAAAGAGCTACTTAAAACAGACAAAGAAAAGCTTTCTTGAGATATTTTCGCTAAAGCGCTTAAAATTTTATTTCATTTTGCTAGCCATTGCTATGATCGCAGCCGCGTTTTTATATAGTACATATTCTATGGATCAAAATAATATCAGAAACGATAGTGTCCTAAATAATAAGATAGAGAATTTTATGGATAACAAGTAAGTGCAAGATAATTTTTGTAATAAATTTAATGAAGATTTTTTAGAGAATGAGCTTTATATTAGTTTAACTGATGAAATGTCAAAGTATAAAACTTTGATGCATGATAGCATAAAGTGGGATTACGTATTTAGCTCATCTTTAAGAGCCTTAAGTGAGTTTAGTCTTGACGCCAAGCTTTTAAATTTCTTAGCGATTTCTGCTATAAATTTAAACGACAAAGAGGCTTTTAAGACACTTATAAAAGCCTTTGCTTTTTTTCTATTTATTTTGAAAAAAGAGCCAAATTCGCTTGCAAAAAACGAAAAGCAGCTACCTGCTAAAAAAAAGATAATAGCTCAGACAATAGAGCTTTTTACGCAAGCTAATGATAAAGCTTTGGATCAAGCTGACGCAAAAGCGTTTAATGACCTTGTGCCTGAGCTTTCACAAGAGCTTGGTACACATTTTGATACGCTTTATATAGAAGAAAAAAAAGAAGAAATTTTAAAAGCTAAAGAGCCAAAAGTCATTACTAAAACTGAGCCAACTTACTATCAAAACGTTTCATTTAGTGGCAATGATATTAGCACATTTAATGATAGAGAATTTAGAGAATATTTTATAAATTTATCACTAATGCTTTTAAGGAGTGATATTAAAAATTTTAATGCTTATGCTTTAATTTTTGAAGCAATGTGGGGCAGAATAAAGGCGCTCCCATCAAGTAGCGATCAAATAACACAGATACGTTATCCTGATGAAAATCTGATTATGCTTTTTAAAAAAAATAATGAATTAAATCTTGACAACTTAGAAAAATTTATAAGAAATTTAGCACTTAATCCATTTTGGATAGAAGGCATTACGATATTTTGTGAGTTTTTAAATAGTGCTGGACTTGCAAGGCAAAGTGATCTTATTTGCGATATGGTTTTAAATTTTATTGATAAATTTCCAGATATAAAAAAGCTCAAATTTCAAAGCGGAGAAGCTTTTTTTAGTGAAGATATAAGTAAATTTTTTATTAAAAGCAACTCTTTGGAATTTACTTCCAGCAGTGATAGTAAAAAAGATATGAGTTTTGAAGATCTAATAAAAGAACTAGACAAAAGCAAGCATGCTTCAAGTGCTCAAAGTGAGCTTAATTTTATGCTTGAATTATCAAAAATTTTTACTGCACAAGGTATGAATAATAATGCAAAAGCTACCTATGCACAAATAGTTAATTTCATAGAAAATACCGAGCTTAAAGATTATTTATCAGACATATATATAAAGGCAAAAACATTTGTGTGATAAAATATGTTTTTTTAAATCACCTTTAATTTTATTTAAATATAATTCTTAAATCATTTACGAAAAAAGGATGTTACTATGGCAGATAATCTAACTCCACCAAAAGAACGCATAAATATAGTTTATAAAACTAAGACAAATGACCAAGAGGCTGATGTAGAGCTTCCATTAAAACTTATGGTAGTTGCAAATTTAACTGGTGAAAACCAAACTCCACTTGAAGATCGTGAAGTGATTTCTATCAATAAAATAAATTTTGATCAGGTTATGAAAAGCTTAGATATTCATACAAATTTCTCTGTAAAAAATAAGCTAAATTCTAATAATGAAGACTTAAATGTTGATCTTGATTTTGAAAGCATCCATGATTTTAATCCAGATAATATTATAAATCAAATTCCTGAGCTAAAAAAACTTTTGCAGCTTAGAAAAGCTTTAGTTGCGCTAAAAGGTCCTATGGGTAATATGCCTGATTTTAGAAAAGCGGTTTTAGAAGCTATAAAAGATGAAGATAGTAGAAAACAACTTCTTTTAGAGATTAAAGACGAACAAGATAAGGAATAAAAATGTCTGAAACTAAAGTTAAAACTCCTATCATTGAAAGCATAATGCAAAGGAGTAAATATTCAAAAGATGACGAGAGTTATAGTGTTGTAAAGCAAGGAGTTGCTGAGTTTATTTCAAATATAATAACAACAAATAATGCTGAAGATAAAATAAATAAGCTCGCACTTGATGAGATGATAGCTCACATTGATACCCTTTTATCTGCTCAAATGGATGAAATTTTACACAATAAATCTTTTCAAGAGCTAGAATCAACTTGGCGTGGAATTAGATTTTTGGTTGAGAGAACAAATTTTAATGAAAATGTAAAAATTGATCTTTTAGACGCCACAAAAGAAGAAATTTTAGATGATTTTGAAAACAATCTAGATATAACTCAAAGTACACTTTATAAACAAATTTATTCAGCTGAATATGGACAATTTGGTGGTGAGCCAGTTGGTGCGATAGTGGCTGATTATGAGCTAGATAAATCAAATCAAGATATGACTTTTTTAAATAAAATGTCATCAATTGCTGCAATGAGCCATTCACCGCTTCTTACATCTCTTTCTGCTAAATTTTTCGGACTTGATAATTTTGGTGAGCTTGAAAATATAAAAGATCTAAAAAGCATGCTAGAAGGCCCACAATATACAAGATGGAGAACTTTTAGAGAAAATGAAGATGCAAAATACACAGGATGTATGGTAAATAGATTTCTTACAAGATCTCCTTATGTGCCAGAAGATAATCCTATAAAGAGCTTTAATTATAGAGAAACTGTAAATAATCACGATGATATGCTTTGGGGCAATGGGGCCTATGCGTTTGCTACAAGGCTTACAGATAGTTTTGCTGATTATAGATGGTGCGGCAATATCATTGGGCCAAAAGGTGGCGGTGCTGTAAAGGATCTTCCAACTTACACTTACGAAAATTATGGAAGCGTTCAAACAAAAATTCCAACCGAAGTTTTGATCACAGATAGAAGAGAATTTGAACTTTCAGAAAATGGATTTATCGCTCTTACTTTAAGAAGAGATAGCAATAACGCTGCATTTTTCTCTGCTAACTCTGCGTTAAAGCCTAAAATTTTCCCAAATACTCCAGAAGGTAAAGCTGCTGAGACAAATTTCAGACTCGGAACCCAACTACCTTATGTATTTTTGATCTCTCGTTTGGCTCATTATCTAAAAGTGCTTCAAAGAGAAGAGATAGGTACATGGAAAGAGCGTAGCGATGTTGAGCGTGGCTTAAATGAATGGCTAAGACAATACATCTCAGATCAGGAAAACCCACCAGCAGATGTTAGAAGTAGAAGACCATTTAGGAGCGCAAAAGTAATCGTCAGTGATATAGCTGGCGAGCCTGGTTGGTATAAAATAGAGCTTTTGGCTAGACCTCACTTTAAATTTATGGGAGCAAATTTCGAGCTTTCTTTGGTTGGAAAACTAGACAAAGAGTAAGCTTACTATGTCGCTGATAGATAAAATTTTATATGAATTTAGCGATGAATCAAAGCTACGTCCATATTTTAAAGATCTAGACAGCGACATAAAAGATCACATTGATACTATCTTAAACTCTAGACTTGGTAACTACGGCCGATTAAATGATAGTATTATTGATCTTTGGTCGATGGGTGTTGAGATAAATGAGCTTGGTCATAAACTTGGTATGGCAATATATGAACTAATCAGCTCAAATGAGAATAGAATAGAAGTAACATCTATCGGATACGATGACTCACTAAAGCCTTGGCGTATCATCTTTAATATAAATTATAAGCATAAAAACGATAATTTCAAAGAGTATTTGCTAAAAGTTATTTTTAAAAACAATAGATATTGTGAGATTTTATAATGGATTATAATGAAAATAATCTAGCTTATTTTCAAAAAGAGATGGCATATCTTGATGAAACAAGAGCCCTTTTTATTAAAAATTTTCCAAAAGTAGCACCCTTTTTAGATACTAAAAGCAAAGATCCTGATGTTGAGAGCATAATAGAAAATATGGCTATTTTAACATCTAGGATCAGGCAAGAACTAGATGAAAATATCCCACTAATCGCTGAGTCTTTAGTAAATATATTAATGCCAAGCTATACAAATCCTTTTCCATCAGTTTGTATGCAAGAATTTACCTTAAGAGATGACTTCTCTGGGGTGAGAGAATTTATACCAAAAGGAAGTATAGTCGAGTCAAAGCAGATCAATGGCATAACGTGCAAATTTCAAACGATCTTTGACATAAATTTACTTCCCTTAAAGATAACAAAAGCTTTTATGTCAAACAACAAGAGTGATTATCTTCTAAATTTAAATATAAGCGTTACAAAGGACGAGCTTAGCACAAAAGAACTTGATATAGATTTTTTAAATTTATATCTTGGAAATAATGTTTACTTCTCTTCTACGCTCTTAATGTGGCTAAAAAATTACTTGAAATTTATTACAATAAGTTTTGAAGATAGTGGTCAAGAGATAAAGTTAAGCCCTGATAAACTTAGTTTAGATGAGTTTGATGAGCGTTTGATAAAGAGTGATGAGTTCGGATTTGAAGCGTTTGAGCTTTTAAAAGAGCTATCATTTTTTCCTTCAAAGTTAAATTTTGTGCGATTAAATGGACTTAGTTTTCTTAAAAATTTTTCCGCAAAAAGCTTTAATATTAAATTCATATTTTCAAAAGATATGCCAAGTGGATATGTGCCAAGACTAGAGTATTTTTCTCTTTTTGCTACGCCTGCAATAAATTTATTTGCAATGAGTGCCGAGCCTATTTTGAATAACAATAGGCGAAGCGAATATAGAATTTTTCTAGATCGCTCAAATATCGATGCTTATGAAATCGTTTCAATCAATAAGGTGGTCGCCCATAGTAGTAATAATGAAAAAAGGATATTAAAAAACTATAAAAGTTTTGAGAGATTTGAATTTTTAAATGATGAGCGAGCAAAAGATTATTATTTTGTCAGCAATAAAACAGATATAAAACTAAACTCATATAAAGAAATTTCTTTTTTTAAAAGTGACTCTAAAGATCAAACCATTAGTATAGATGCACTTTGCTGCAATGGTGATTTGCCTTGTAAATTAAGACTTGGTGAAATAGATAGAGTGTTATCGCATCAAGGTGTAACAACTAAAAATTTAACCATTCCAACTAGTGTAAAGCGAGTAAAAATAGATGGAAATCTTCTTTGGAAACTAGTCAGTATCTTATCTTTTAGCTATCAAAGTATACTAGAGAAGGGCTCTTTTTTAGCACTTCTTAATACCTTTAGCGCGCCAGATGATGAGTTTTTTAAAAAATTTGCAAACTCGCTTTATGATATAAAAACAAAGCAAATTTATAGAGTTGATCAAGGCTTTGCAAAAAGAGGGTTGCTCTGCATATTCTATATAGATGAAAGCGAATTTGAGAGTATTGGAAATGTCTATGCTTTAGGTATAAATTTGGCTAAATTTTTATCAAAATTTGCATCAATTAATTCATTTTGTGAGCTTAAAATAAAGTGTATAAAGAGTAAAATTTTGCTTAATTATGACTTTTTAGGTGGTAAAAAAAAATTAATATGAACAAAGAACTAAATCAAGCTTCTTTTTTTAAATTAGTAAAGAACTGCCTAAAGCACCACAATAGAAGAGATATTTTTTTAAAAAATAGCCCAAGTTTTGCCTATCCGATTAATGAACTTGAAAGCTTAAATAAAGAGGATGCGGTAAAAATTGTCGTAAATTTTATGGGTCTTTTGGGAAGTGGCTCGCATCTTACAAGTTATATTTTAGAAAAGATCTCGAAAAGTAGCGATAATAATTTCGAGAAATTTTTTGACTTTTTTGACAATTACTTGCTTTGGCTTTTCTTTGATAGCATTAGTTTAAAAAATTATGCAAGATCTTTTGAAAAAGAGCTTGACGATAAAATTTCAAAGATTTTATTGGATATATTAAACATAAGCAATAAAAAATTAGCAAAAAAATTCTTACCATTTTCTCCGCTTATTATTAGTCAAAGAAGGCCTAAAAGAGAGATCGAGTTTGCCTTGCAGCGTCATTTTAATTTAAAAAATAAACTATTTTTGCTGGAAAATTTACCAAATCAAATTTTCATAGCACCTTCAAATTTAAATTCGCTTGGTATCAAAAATAGGACTTTGGGCAGAAATTTTATACTTGGCAAAAAGCTTTTTGAGAAACAAACTAAAATAGCAGTTTATATAAATGGTATAGATTATGAAGAAGCTATTGATTTTTTCCCAAAAAGAAGAAAATTTAAAGAGCTTCAAGATACTCTTATTTTTTTTACAAACAATGAATTTGTTGCTGATTTATACATAAAAATAAACTATTCTCCAAAGATGCAGCTAAGGCTTGGAATAGATGAAAGTTATAGTAAAATAGGCCTTGGTGCAAGGCTTAAAAGTAATAAAAATATGTCAAATTTTATAAAATTTAGGCTCTGCTCTTAAATTTTCAGATATAAAATCTAAAATATTTGTTATTATTACATTAAAGAAATATATTTATTTGTAAAAGGATGTGCATCAATGGCATTTATCGATTACCTAAGAAGATTTTTTATCTTTTTTAGATTCAAACACAGTACAATTTTGGTAGCTTCTATTGCATTAAGTATCTTATTTTGGCTTTACGCTCCACTTATAGCTTTTAACGATGTATATAGCTTTGCTAGTATAAGTTCAAGAGTCACTATATTAATTGCATTTTGGGCAGTTATTTTATTTTTTGTTTTAATCAAGCCATTAATGCACTATTTAGCATCTCAAAAAGATGAAAAAAATAATAAGCTAAAAGAGATAAAAAAAGAGTCTATGGATAGTTTTGGTAAGGCAAAAAGAAATTTTATGCTTTCTTTGAAAGATGCCAAAACGACTTGGAAAAAAGATATAAATTTTAAAAAATTACCTTTAATAATGATAATGGGTAACGAAGGTGCTGGAAAGAGCGCATTTATAAACTACTCAAATATCGAATTTCCACTATCTGATAGTTTAGATACTTATAAAAAAATACATAAAAGTACGACAAACTTTAATCTTTATATTTCAAAATTTGGTGCACTTTTAGATACTGAGGGTATACATTTCGCACAAGAGAGCCTATATCAGCCAACAGCTACTGAAGAGCTTCCCGAAGATGATGTGGATAAAAATAGGGATTACTTGCTTAAAAAAAGTATCTGGAGTGAATTTTTAAACTTTTTAAAACGAAATGATTTTAACGCTAGATTAAGTGGTGCGGTTTTAATCATAGATACTAAAAAATTCCTTGAAGGCACGCAAGAATATTTTGATGAATTAATTAGATATATGATAAAAAGGGTTAATGACTGTGAGAAACATCTAAAGACTAAATTTCCTATTTATATTGTTTTTAGCAAGCTTGACTTAATAGATGGCATGGGAGATTATTTTAGGCTTTTCAATGAAGATGTGGCAAATAAAGCTCTAGGAATAAACTTAGATCCAAATTTCTCAAAACAATCACTAGAAACTGAACTAAAAGGCTTAAGTGAGTCACTATTTAAACATCTCATGAGTAAGAACTCGATTTCGCATTTATTGGAAGATAAAAAACGTTCATATCTCTTTTTAAAACAACTTGATAATTTTTTTGCTTTAGTGAAAGATTTTGTAACAAAGCTAAGCTCTCAAAATGCACTTAAAAATAGCTCAACCATAAATGGAATTTATTTCGTAAGTGCTTATCAAGAAAATATACCTATAAACTACCTTACAAACACTATTTGCGATAGATATAATATCAAAAAACCACTTTTAAGAGCGGTAAATAACTATAGTAAACAAAGCTATTTTGTAAAATCATTTTTAAAAGAGATAGCTTTTAAAGCCAACTTAAATAAATTTGGTGCTCAAAATAGATTTACAAAATTTATAAATTTTGTTTTAGTAGCCATACTTTGTGCTGGAGTATATTTGGGTTCTAGTTTTATTCTAGAGACCAAAAATATAAAAGAGCAAAATGCTATAAATAATGCAAATAAAATTTCTTCATACCTTGATGGTAAAAAATATAAGGATCTCTCTCCAACACAAAAGATTGAGCTTCTAAATTTACTAAAACAAAGTCTAAATGACTATCCAAGAATCTTTAGCGGCGATACTAAATTTGAGTATATAACACTAGATACTTCTTATAAAGGCTTCACTCCAGTTAAAGCACTTTACTATGATTTGAATGCTGATTTTTTCAAAAATACAGTTTTAACTGAAATGGAAAATATACTAAAAAATGAAAGCGATCCAGATAAGCTAATAAAAGCATTTTATATGTATGATTCGCTCTTTGATAAAGATTACACAAATGTGGATTTATTTAAAATTTGGATTAGTACAAACTGGGATAAATTTGAAAAATATGGCGTTGCAAAAGATGAATTTTTAGCTCATATTGAGGCTATTTTAAAGGCAGAAAATTTAAACATAACTGCAGATACAGTTGCTCAAAGTATAGCAAATACGAGGCTATCACCTGTTCAAAGAGCACAAAGGCTCTACTATATACTTGAGTTCATATCATTCAAGGACGATAAATCTTTTTACGATATTAAAAAAGATGTTGAAAATTTATACACAGTAGTCCAAGAAAAAGAAGCATTTAAGCCATTTAATAAAATTTATACAAAAGAAAATTTAAGAGATTTCTTGTCAAAGCTTAGCTCAAACATAGATCAAACAGCTGGAATAGAATCTTGGCTAATGGAGACAAATTCTTCTTTAAAAGATATTAGCTCAAATGATAAGAAAGAGCTAAGCATTGCTGTAATAGAACTTTATTTGCAAAATTATGCTGATAAGTGGAGCCAAATTTTAAGAGAAATAGAACCAAATGAATTTAGCACAAAAAAAGAGGTCATAGAAGAGCTCGACATCTTGTCAAAGAGAGAAAATCCTTTAAATTCTTTAATAAAATTAACTAATCAAAATACAAATTTAAATGATGAGAATTTACTAAAATATATCTATTCTCTAGGATTTGCTTCAAGTGAGATAAAACGTGTTTTCAGTGACTTTAGTGCTAAATTTACTAACTATCATGCGTTAAATTCTAATGACTTGCTAGATATTATAAGTAATGACGTAACAAGTGTTTATAAAAAAGTTAGTGACTATAACTTCGAAATGCTTCAAAGTAACGATGATAAAATAGTTTATGCAATAAATGGTATAAAAAATGAAAACGACCCATTTGTTGTCTTAAATAATGATGCTAAGAAGCTTCCAGATGAGTTAAATGAATATTATCAAAAGTTATCGACACTTGCATGGAAACAAGTAGAAAATGGTGCTTCGGTGCTTTTATCAACAGCATATAGAGATGATGTTTTTGATGATTTTGAAAGTCTTATCAAGCCATTTTATCCATTTAACGAACAATCTCCAAAGGCTGTCAGCATAGAAGAATTTAAAAGATTCTTTGGCAAAAACGGAACTTGGAATAGCTTTTATGATAAATATCTAAAACAAATCTTAAGTAAAACTGCTGATGGTTATAAAATAAGACCAAAATATGCAAAAGAGCTAAGATTTAGTAGGGATTTCCTTAAAAATATTGCCTATATAGACAGAATTTCAAATTTAATGCTTGATTCAAATGATGAGCTAAAATTAAATTATAATTTAAAAGCTGTCGACTTATCGGCAAATTTTAGCCATATAAATATTAGCTATTCTAATAACTCTTTGACTTACGATCATACAATTGCCTCAAATTTGATAGTTTCAAGTAAAAATTTTGATATATCAACACAGTTTAAATTCAATGCAGTTTCAAGTACTGGAAGTGAGAGAAAAGAGCTAAGCTTTGATGGAGAATGGGGCTGGTATAAGATATTAAAAGCTTCAAATTTTAGTAGCGTTGGCGTTAGTACGCTTAATTTTGATGGTAGAAGAGATTCGTATTTTGGCTTTGAAGTAACGCCAAATGGAGGAGAGCTTTTAGAGCTTATGGATATCATACCAACGATAAATTTACCAAAGAAGATGCTTTATTAAGGAAAAAAATATGCAACAAATAGCAGCAGTTATACAAAATTACGATAAAGCGTCAAGCTTTTCAGCTCAATTTATCATTTTTGATGAAAATGGCGGTGATATAGGCTCGTTAGATACTACAAAATTTTCTTGTAATGATATGAGCGATTCAATCGCACCAAAACACGCTCATGTTGGATTTGAAGAGGGGGTTTTCACAATTTGTGGCTATAAAGATTGTGAAATTTTTTATAGTGATTCATATTCAAAGCTTCCAGATGACTATGAGAGTGTCATAAATTTGGGCGATGTCTTTAGGATAGGGGAGTTAAAATTTATATTTATAGATCCTTCTAGAATTGATGAATATATAGGGAAAGCCCATAAGATAATAGAAAATACGAAAAATTTTGACAAGCTTGATGATAAACGTTTTGAGCCAGTTGGTAAAATTTCAAATGTTGATTTTAAAGAAGAGCCAAAGATAAACTCATTAATAAATGATAAAAAAGATATCACTTTAAATGAAAATGCGCACGATGCAGTTTTAAATTTAAATGAGATAGCTCAAAATTTTGATGAAGAAGAAAATGCAAATAATCAAAATATGCTTACTGCAAAAAGCATGGATGAGCTTTTGACAAAGATAGTTGAGAGTATAAAATTGCAACCAAATATGAGCCCTATAAGTGAGCAGACTAGGACTTTAAATACAAAAGATATGGAAACAATCATGAAAACTCTTCCTCTTAGTGACTCGACAGAACTGATAAATGCGGTTTTGGTTAAGCTTATCTGCAAAGAGCTATATAGCCAAATGTATGATATAGTCGAGAATAACTCATTTTTTAAATATCTTTCAGGAGCCGTACTAAAAAGTACTAAGGAAGATAAGGAAGCGTTTAATTATCTATTGCATAAAGCTCTTCAAAGCTATATGTTAAAAAAGTAATGTTTTTAATAAAACAGAAAGTAAATAAAAGATAGAATAATCCAAACTTTTTAATAGGAGTAAATATGTCACAACCAGTGTATATTAAAGTGAAAGGTTCTACACAAGGACTTATTTCAAGTGGTGCTTCAACAGAAGCTAGTATAGGTAATCGCTATCAGTCAGGTCACGAAGATGAGATTATGGCTCAAGAGGTTTCTCATATAGTAACAGTTCCAACTGATCCACAAAGTGGCCAACCATCAGGTCAAAGAGTCCATAAGCCATTTAGTTTTACTACATCACTAAATAAAGCTGTTCCACTTCTTTACAATGCTCTAACACAAGGTGAAAGACTTCCAGAGGTTGAGATCTATTGGTATAGAACATCAACTAGTGGTGGTGCGGAACATTTCTTTACTACAAAACTAGAAGATGCAACTATAACAGATATTACTCTAGTAAGTCCAAATGCTCAAGATAAGCTAAACAGCGACAAAACAGAGCTTTTCAAAGTTTCAATGAACTATAGAAAGATAGTTTGGGAACACGTAGCTGCAGGTACAAGCGGAAGCGATGACTGGAGAGAAGCTACTAAAAAAGCTTAAAACCAACCTAGGGTTTACCCCTAGGGTTAATAAAATCATCTTCTAGCCAGAAGGACACAGATGAGCCCTTTTTATCTTTATCTTTTAAATTAACATGATATGTGAAATGCGATATGAAACACCTAGTTATACTCATATTTCTCATAACATCTCTATATTCACACGAAGCAAATTGTTTAAATATGTTTGCTGTGATCTTTGATAAAAATACGAACGACGAGAATACTACTAAATGCGTAGAATGCTACATAGATGAGCTTGGATGCGATGTAAATATGACTATAAGAATTCCTGATCTTTCAATAAGACCAAATCTATTAGAATATGCTTATGATGTAAATAAAACAAAAACTTTTGATACTCTTTTGTTAAAAGGAACATCAGCTAATGCTAGTTTAGCAACGTCCATAGGCATGAGCTTTGCATTTTTCTTTAGGGAAAATGGTGTCGGTATAGACAATAAAAAAGCTAGCCCTGAACTACTAGAATTTATAAAAACTCAAAAATATAAAGAATTTAAAAACGATAGATTTAGGCTAATTAAAAAGCTTTTAGTGCACGGACAAAACCCAAAAGACTATGAGGTTTTAAAGGTTATTTTGAAACTCATAAATGATGAAAAAGATCTAGATAATTTATTAAAGAATAGAATTCAAAAGGAATTAGCGCAATGAAGCAATTAGTAATAATCATATTTCTCATAACATCTTTATATTCGCATGAAGCAAATTGTACAGATATGTTTGGGGTTATTTTTGATAAAAAAATAACTGATGAAAATACCGCTAAATACATAGAATATTATATAGACAAACTGGGTTGTGATGCTAATGCTAGCGTAAAATTAAATAATTTAATGGCTAGATCGAATTTATTAGAATTTGCTTACGATGCAAACAAGACTAGAACTATTGACATGCTTTTAGACAAGGGTGCTACTCCAAATGGCTGGCTATCTACATCAATAGGGCTTGACTTTTCGTTTTTTTTTAATAGCAATGGAGTTCCAATAGAGAATAAAAGAGCCAGTAAAGAATTGCTTAAATTTATAAAAACATCAAAATATAAGGAATTTAAAGAAGAGAAATTTAAACTGATCAAAAAACTATTAGATCATGGGCAAGACCCAAAAGATTATGCCGTTTTAAAATCTATTTTAAAAATTGTAAATGACGAAAAAGAATTTGATGAGCTAGTAGAAGGCAGGAATAGGTAATGGATTTATTTAATATAAGTAAGAAGAAACTCGAAGTAAAAAATGATAATACTGATTTAAAAGACTTTAAAGAAAAAACTACCTCACAAAATGCAAAAGACAATGTAGATGCTTTTATAAGAGTTTATCCTAAACCTCCGCTAATGGGCAAAATTTTTGATGCTGCTGGAGAAGGAGTAAAAAGAGGCATAGACGATCAAACAGAAATTAAATTCAGAAAATATAAAGAGGCAAAAAGGCTTGGCATACTGGAAGAGTCAAAGCCTACGATTAAATTAAATGATGCTGATATTAAAGAATTTGAAAAAAGATTACAAGAAGAAGAAAACGAAAAAAGATTGAAAGAGCAACAAATGGACAAAAATTTAACATCACCAACATCATCACTAATCAAGCCTGTCACGCTAGCATCTAGTAATTCAGTAGCAACAGACGGCTTTGTGGACTACGGCGTATCTAACGATACTTTCTCGACTCTTCAGATAGCAAACGAGTCAAACGATAAATTTATCGTTACACGTGCAGATATTTATGAAAATTTAGAAAGTATATTTAGCATAGAGTGCTTTGCCTATATAAATTTGGTGAAAAACCCGCTTTATGAGAATTTAGACACCATCTACAATAACGATAAAAGCTACTCAAGCATATATAAGTATCTTGATAAAAGTATAAAGCTAAGCATAAAAAGGCCGTCTTCAACAAATAAAAATATCGTTCCAGATGGCAGCTCAAACGATATGCACTTTAGTGGAATAGTAAGCGATGTAGAGTATCTTGGCGTAGATGATGAGACTAGTACAAATATAGATAAAAAATACTTCTTTAAATTTAAGCTAACTTCGCCACTATATAGACTAAGCATAAATAGAGCAAATAGAATTTATACAGACCAGAGTATTTTAGAAGTAGTAAAAGATATTTTAGCTTTTAATAAACAAAGACTAACCAAAGAGCTAGACTTCTCAAATATCAAAAATAACTACAACAAAAGAGAATTTATAGCCCAGTACAATGAGAGTGATCTAGCTTTCATAACAAGGCTTTGTCATGATAGTGGTATATATTTTTATGAAGACAATGAAAAAATTTATTTTCATGATACATTTATACTAGCTTATAGCAATCAAAATGAAAATTTTACTTCAAGCGATACAAGTAACGGCAAGGAAGCTAGAAAAGTAAGCTTTAATGTAAATTTGAATAATAATCTAGCAACCGAACACATAAATAAAATAACAAAGAGCGAGACGCTAAAGGCAAATAGCTTTACGCACTCTTTTCAAAATACAGCTTATCCAAATGTGCTAGAGAGTAAAAATGAAAAGATATTTGACGAGCAGGTAAATATCTATGACAAGCATATAAATTTAGATGAGTATTCATTTAGCGATACTAGCTTGCTTGAAGTTAGTACCTATCTTAAAAAACTAAGAAGCGATATGCTTTTAAAAGAATTTACCGCTAGCTCAAATGTATTCGCACTAAATTTAAATGACAATATCTCGGTAGCCATTGACGCTAGCAAGGGCGAATATGAGTTTAAAATAATAGCTTTAAAGCATACTTATATTGATGAGAGTGTTTTAGAAAATACCTTAAATTTAGGCGATAATGTTCCGTTTAAAGATAAAAAATTTATAAGCTCATATACAAATGAGATAAGTATCATTCCAAGTAGTGTGAAATTTGTCCCAAGCTACAAACAAAAGCCAAAAGCACCAGATATCACGCTAGGTCTTGTAGTCGGTCAAGATGGACTAAACAGCCAAAATAACACGATCCATACTGATAGCTATGGTAGGGTAAAGGTGAGGTTAAATGCTTTTAGCACGCAAGAGATAATCGATAAAGATGATGTCATCAACGCAAGCTATCACAAGAGTGCTTATCTAAGAGTGATAACGCCTATTGCTAGCAATAGCTCAGGATTTTTTGCCATACCAAGGATCGGTGATGAGGTTATCATCTCGTTTTTACAAAATGACATAGACAACCCGGTAGTAAGTGGTAGCCTATATAATGCTTCAAATACGCCACTTGTAAATGTAGATAGTAACTATCACCAAACATCTCTTAGCTCAAAGACAATCGGTGCAGATGAGACCGGTATAAACGAGATCACTTTATCAAATTTAAAAAATAAAGAGCAAATTTATGTAAAAGCAGAAAAGGACTATGACGAGCTTGTAAATAACGACTTTTCTCAAACAATACTAAATGACAAAAGCTCACAAGTGCATGGAAGTTATACTGAACGAGTAAAAAAAGCCCACATTCAGACGATAGATCTAGCAAAAAATGTAAATGTCGGAGGCGAGTATCTAACAACAGTTGGACTTTCAAAAGATACAGTAGTTGGTGTCTCAAATACGCTAAATGTAGCTGTTGATAACAATACAAGAGTAGGTCAAGATAGTCATGAATTTGTAGGACATGATAAATTTGTAGAAGTAAAATCAAATCTTAATACGACCATACATAATGATGAGATGAAAGAGGTAAAAGGCACAAAAGAGCAAAATATAGATGGTGGCTATAAGCTAAATTCACAAAAAGGCATAAATGAATTTAGTAACGAGCATATTGTGCTTCAGGCAAATAGCTACATTGATATAAATGCTAAGTCAAATTTCACAACAAAAACAGCTGCCCAGCACACGGAGATTGCTGATTCAAAATTTAGCAATATAGAGACGACTTATGAGGTAAATGCCAAAGATAAGATAATCCATCAAGTAGGTAGTACAAAAGTAACGATAGAGGGATCAAGTGTCGTGATAGAAGTAGCTGGCGTAAAGGCGATATTTGATAGTAGAGGGCTAAGGGTTATCGGTGGAGATATAAAGGCTTTATAAGATCATATTTAAAGACTTACTTTGTATTTTAGTAGGTCTTTAAATTTTTAAATAAAATCAATCTCTACTAAAACTAATGCTAAGAATTTTAAAGGCAAAGGCTAAATTTTAAGGCTACGATAAAAGCTAGCCATACAAATTTTTCAACATCGTACCCCAGTACAATAGACATATACTTCTAAAATTTATATAATTCATTCAAAATTTCAAATAATATAACAATAAGGAGAACATGATGGCTAAAGAAGCCGGAGTAGTTAAAAGTATAAACGGAGGAATAGCAAGAGCACTTAATGACTTAACAGGAGAGGTAAGACAATTAAGTGTAGGAGATATTGTATACCAAGGTGAAAAGATAGTTACAGAGGGTTCTAACTCTAAAGTAACAATAACTCAAACTGATGGTAAAGATATAACTTTAATAGGTAAAGACACTCTAACTCTAGATCAAGACTCTAACAATAACGAAACAGTAGCTGATATCTCAGCTTTACAACAAGCCATCTTAAAAGGAACAGACCTTAATGCTCTAGAAGAAACTGCTGCAGGTGGTCCACAAGCAGGTGGTAATGGTGGAGATGGCGTAAGCTTATCTTCTACTAGCTTTGCAGAAGGAGGCCACATTAGTAACATCAATGCTAATGTAGGAAGCATAGATGCTTTATCTCTAGCAGCAGGTGGAGATAATAGCTTTGGTGTAAGTGGAGGAAGTGCTGTTGGAGCTGGGGCTGGAGCTGAATCAACAGGACCTGCTTTACCAGCGGGAAGTATAAAAATTCCATTGTCGGCGTATACAGGAGAGGATGTATCATCAGGACTATTATCTTCATTTCACTCTTCTATACCTCATGGATACCACTTATATAGACATACTGATGGTAGAGATTATCTAACTCCTGACGATCCTACTGCCCCTAGCGCATTTGATTATAAAGAAGGTTGGTATGTAAGTAAAGACGGCAACCTTGCCATCGGTCAAGATAATGCTAAAGATTTAGCGGTGACTAGCACGGCAAAAGCTTCAAACTATCCGGATGACGGCTCAGTAGCTAAGATAGTAGATCCTAGCCAAAATTTAAAAGTATTCGGATCGGATAACATAGATAAAATAACAGTAGACAATGCAAAAATAGAATCTGTATATGGTGGAGTTGGAAACGATAATGTCAATCTCAAAAATGGCGCAGAGACAGTAGAAATTTTTGGTGGTTCTGGAAATGATGGTATAACCGTAAATAATTCTACGGTAAGTGGACGAGCCGCTAAAGATTATACAGGAGATGATACCACAGATGCTATTAGCGGTGGCGACGGCGTAGACAAGATCTCTTTACAAAACGGATCTATAATAAACGGAAACGTATACGGTAATGCGGGAAAAGATATTATAACCGTAGATAGCGGTGCTAAAGTAGATGGCATTATATACGGCGACACGAAAACAAAGAACGATAAGTATGAAAAGAAAGTAAGACCAAGCTTGGATATAGAAGATAAAGGCGCCGATGCCGATACTATAACCGTAAGCGGTAAAGGAACAAGCGCGAAAATCATAGCTGGTGGAGACGGTGATGACATCATCACGGTAAAAGATGGTGCAAGGACTAGCTATATACAAGGAGATGAAGGAGGCGATACTATAACCGTAAGTGGTAAAGATGCTTATGCTACTTACATAAATGGTAGAGGCGGTGACGATAAAATCTTTGTAGAAAACGGCGCAAAAGCAGGTCATGTATGGGGCTTGTGGGGAAATGACGAGATCACAGTGCGCGGCGAAGGCACTACAATATTAGGAAACGTTGATGGTAGAGAAGATAGCGATACGATCAAAATTTTAGACGGCGCAACCGTAAAAGGAAGCGTAAGAGGCGGCAATGGAGAAAATCCTAGCGCATACGGTGGAGCTGCAAATTCTGATGGAAACAAAATCACCATAGAAAACGCCACCATAAAAGGCAATGTCGAGGGCAGCACTTATGGCGGCGATAATGAGATCAAAATTTCAAACTCAAAGATCGGAGGCGATGTTTTAGGCGGAAAAGATAAGGATACGATCGATATCGACGGAGGAGCTGACAGGAAAGGTTCTATCGGTGGTAAAATTATTAGTGGAGATGGCGACGATACTGTTACAATAAGAAATATGAATCTAAACAAAGTCGACAATGTCTACAATAAAAACGTCAAGGTCGATACTGGAACTGGCAATGATACCGTAAATTTATATAACGTTACTGTAAACGATACTAATATCTGGACGAAAGAGGGCAACGATACTATAAATGCTACTAATACTACATTTACGACAACACAAGGAACTGGAATAGGAACTGGAAGTGGTAATGATGTTGTAAATATAAATTCAGGGTCTAATTTCGAAAGCGGTACGCATATAAGTGCAGGCGAAGGTAATGATATTATAAATATAAATTCTGGAGCCAATTTAAACGGCGGTCACGTTTATGGATATGCAGGAAACGATACTATAAATATAAATTCTGGAGCTACTTTGACGAACTCTTCGGTTCGAGGCAATCAGGGCAATGATACTATAAGTATAAGTGGTGGAGCTACTATAAATAATTCAGGTAGCATAGCTATAAACGGAGATGGGGGTAATGATACTTTAGTTTTGAAAAACGGAGCTTCTGCTGGATTTAATAACTTAAATTTTGAAAACAAAGTATCTATAACTCATACAAACGGGGAGGTAAATATAACCGATATGGAAGGCGATAAAACCGTAGATCTATCCCAGTTATCTGCTATAACGGATAAAAACGTAAAATCGGTAGATATGACGAGTATAAACGGCGCAAAACTAAACATTACTGCACAAGACGTGCTAGATATCAATAAAACTACCGGCAATACTCTTACCGTAAAAGGCGGTAGCGACGATACCGTTCATAAGACGGATACGTCTTCATGGCAAAATAATAATGACGGAACGTATTCTACGACCGTAAATGGCGAAACGGTAAGTATTAAAATAGAAAATAATGTTACACTGGATTTATAATATCTTATTTAAAACCCAAGAATTTCTTGGGTTTTACTCCAAATAAATACCACAGTTTTTAATCTTGTATTATTTTGGCAACTGTTCTAATTTTTGGCTTTAATAACTAGTTAACGTAGCAATAAAACAAGTTAGGTAGTGTAGAGAGTAGTAAAAATAAGCAACCAATGTGGAATATGTAACTATACTATCGACTTCAATAATGTTAAAAATTTTTGAGGGATTAAGTTGAGTGATTATGTTAATATAAACGAAAACGCAGTCAATAATAATGTTGAGCTTAATTTATAGGTTAGTATCTATTGTACCCCAGTACAATAGACATATACTTCTAAAATTTATATAATTCATTCAAAATTTCAAATAATATAACAATAAGGAGAACATGATGGCTAAAGAAGCCGGAGTAGTTAAAAGTATAAACGGAGGAATAGCAAGAGCACTTAATGACTTAACAGGAGAGGTAAGACAATTAAGTGTAGGAGATATTGTATACCAAGGTGAAAAGATAGTTACAGAGGGTTCTAACTCTAAAGTAACAATAACTCAAACTGATGGTAAAGATATAACTTTAATAGGTAAAGACACTCTAACTCTAGATCAAGACTCTAACAATAACGAAACAGTAGCTGATATCTCAGCTTTACAACAAGCCATCTTAAAAGGAACAGACCTTAATGCTCTAGAAGAAACTGCTGCAGGTGGTCCACAAGCAGGTGGTAATGGTGGAGATGGCGTAAGCTTATCTTCTACTAGCTTTGCAGAAGGAGGCCACATTAGTAACATCAATGCTAATGTAGGAAGCATAGATGCTTTATCTCTAGCAGCAGGTGGAGATAATAGCTTTGGTGTAAGTGGAGGAAGTGCTGTTGGAGCTGGGGCTGGAGCTGGGGCAACTACACCTAAAATTGGTATAAATATAAGCTCTGCTGGCTCTAACGAAGGCGGAGTTATGACTTATGACCTATCTTTACCTACTGCATTGACAGCTAGACCTACTACGTTAAATTTAAATTTTAGCGGCGGAGTAGCTGGAGTAGATTACGACGCAAACTCTATAGAGTATTCTACCGACGGTGGCAATACTTGGACGCGCGGTACTACCGTAAATCTTGCCGACGCAAATCAAATCAATAACGTTAAAGTAAGAGTAAAAACGATAGACAACTACGGACTTGATGGCGTTAATCTAGCTAATAATCCTACTGAGATGGGCGCCAATCAAAACCAAGGCGAACAAGACGGAAGCAGGTATTCTAATCTAAACGGAGTAGAATACGGCATATATAAAAGAAATTTAACTCTAAACGTAACTACCGATAACGACGAGATTATTAACTCTCAAGCTAACGGCAAAATTACCGATAACGACGATTACGTAAATATTAATGAGGGGCTAAGCGAAGCGGTATCTACGGGCGACGGCGACGATACGGTAAATATGAGCGGAACCTTTAGTGACGTAAATTCTCGTGTAGAAACTGGCGACGGAAACGATGTAGTAAATGTAAAATCTGGCTCTATACTAAATTACGGCAATGATCAGATAATTCTCGGCGACGGTAACGACACGATCAATCTTAATCAAGGCTCATTCGTAGGGATTAGCGGTAGCTCCGGCACTAGAATATATGGCGGAGACGGCGACGATACCTTTAACATGAACGGAGAGATCAAGGGCGGAATTGTTTACGGTGACGACGGCGATGATACGTTTAACATAGGTTCGACCGGAGTTCTTAAGGAGGGCGCAACTATTTACGCTAATGAAGGCAACGATACTATAAATTTCGGCGGAACGGCTGAAAACGGAACTCAAATCCAAGGTAACGAAGGATACGATACTATAAACATCAAATCCGGTGCGGTAATAGATAATTCATCGGTATACGGCGACGACGTCAATGAGAATTCTTTTGACGCAGGTAACGAAATAAATATCAACGGAACGGTTAGAAATAACTCTAACGTATACGGCGGCGCGGGAGTAGATACCGTAAACATAAACGGAACGGTAGAGAACTCGTCGACGATAAATACTCGCAGCGGTGACGACAAGGTAAACATAAATGCTGGAGCGGAAATAAAAAATAGCAATATAAATACCGGCGAGGGAGGCGACGTAGTTAGTATCAAGGGTAAGCTAGGCGATAATACGATGATAGATACCGAAGACGGCGATGATACCGTAAATTTTGCCGGAGAAACGAGTGGATATGCTGCAATAAGTACTGGACGCGGAAAAGATACGTTTAATATCGAAAGCGGAGCAACTTTTAGCAAATTTCTTAGAGTAGACACCGGCGAGGACGATGATACGATTAATATTAAAAACGGTGCAAATCTATCTTGGGGAGATATAAAAACTGGAGCCGGAAAAGATACCGTAAATATAGACGGCAATATGATCGGTAATCCAAATCATTTTAATGAGATAAGTACTGGAAGCGGCGATGATACGATAAATATAAACGGGCACGTATCCGGAGAATCAAGAATAAAAGCCGGCGAGGGTAACAATACCGTATACGTTAGAGGAACCGTCGACGGTAAAGCTAGAATAGAAGCGGGCGATGTCGATAATGACGATAAACACAGCGAACTTCATATAGAGAGCGGAGCTACATTAAGCGGAGGTAGTAGCGTAGGTATGGGCGGCGGCAACGATACTATTTATATTAAGGAAGGCTCAAGCGTAACTAGTGCCACTATATCTGCCGGAAACGGAAATGATACCGCATACATAAATGAAAATCTGGATACGGTTAATATAAAGATGGGTAATGGCGAAGATACGATAAATTTCAAAAAAGGGATAACTATAAAAAGCGGCGTAATAGATTTCGGAGAGGGTAACGATAGGATCAACATCGACGGCATTACCTTTACTAATGGCGCGGAACTACGCGCCGGCGTATCTGATCAACCTGCTTGGTATAGCGACGATGACGACGATATTATAAACATTACAAATTCTAAATTTGAACAAAATAGTAAAATAGACGCCAAAATCGGAGACGACAGGATAAATATCGGTACCGGAGCGATAATAGACAACTCAAAAGTTATAGCCGGATACGGTAGCGATACTATAAATATTAATGCGGGTTCTAAGGTAATAAACGGTAGTAAGATTTATTCCGGACTAGATAATAAAGACGGCGGCACAAACGACTTAGATACCATAAATATTAACGGCGGCGAGATTACGGACTCTGAAATTCATACATCTCATAGTAAAACGACGACGAATATAAATGACGGAATTCTTACGAATGCGAAAATTTTAGGCGCTTACGGAGAAGACAAGATAAACATAAACGGGGGTGTAATAAAAGAAAATTCGGTAATAAGTGGCGGAGACGGAGACGATAAAATAAATATAAACGGCGGAAATTTTACCGAAACTAAGATAAGTACCGGAAACGGGAAGTATATGGGCGATGGGGATGTCGTAAATATCGCCGGAGGTACGTTTAGTAAAACTACCGTGGAATTACAAGGAACAAAAAATACCGTAAATATAAATTCCGGAGCGGTATTCGGTGATCAATCAAACAATATGGCTGAAGTACGTCCTGGTGTTTCTCAATATCAAACTAAGATAGTAAACTACGGTGGCGAAGATCACGTAAACGTAAATGCCGGAGCTATCGTTAAAAACGCGACGTTCGATCTTAACGGAGGTAGCGATACTATAACCGTAGCATCGGGCGCTACCGTAGAACATTCTCAGCTTATAACCGGAGACGATGTCGATACACTAAACATAAATGGTACTGTTAGTGGAGGTACACACGTCGACTTAGGATATGGTGCAGATAATTTAAATATAGGAAAAGATGCCACCATATCGAATTCCGATATCCATATGGACGACGGCGGTCAAGGATACAATGATACCGTAAATATCGCGAATAACGCGACTATTAAAGACTGGGCGGACATCAAAGGCGGCCAAGGTAACGATACTATTACCGCGGGCGATAATCTAACGCTTGCTAATAGCGCGGGTATACACGGCGACTGGGGAAATAACGGAAGCGCGGTAAATAACACCGGAGACGGAAACGATATCATCACGATAGGCAATAATTTAACTATGAGCGGCGGCTCTATAATAAGCGGCGGCGGCGGTAACGATGAGATTACTATCGGTGAGAATGCTACTATTAGTGGTAACTCGACTATTGACGGTGGAGCCGGTAACGATACAATTTCCATGACTAACGGAACTCAAATTACTAATAGTAATATACTTATGGGCGACGGAGTAAACACTCTAAATATTACTAGAGATTCAACTGAAGTCAATAGAGGTATAAATTTAGATTCCGTAAAAATTAAAGGCGGTGCCGATAGAGACGTAGTAAATATCTCCGATACTACTGGGGAATCAGTAGCCACCCCTAAAGTAAAATTAGAAAATGATACTTCTATAAATTTAGGTGATGGAAATAACGAAATAACAGTAGATGGAAGCGTACTACTTGGAAAAATAGAAAACGGTACGCCTACTAAAAATATCATAACGACTGGAAGCGGACAAGATACCATCACTCTACAAAACGGAGCTACTATCGAAGAAAGAGTAATAGAAACCGGCGAAGGTGCGGATTATGTCAACGTATACGACGGAGCATCTTTAAATTTCGCAAAAATAGAAACCGGTAAAGGCAATGACATAGTAATGTTTGAGCACATTAATGCAAGCTCACCTCAAGGTTACACCTACTCTGCGGCAACGGAAACTGAGATAAATATGGGTGACGGTCATGATTCTTTACAGCTCACTGGTCTGGGTAATAGCGGCAGCTATGCGGGTAGAGTATCAGACTTCCAACAAGTAAATATAAATATGGGCGATGGAGATAGAAAGGAATTACAGATACACGGTGGCAAAGTTGAAACTACTAATATAACTACCGGTAGCAAAAACGATTTGGTACAAATACAAGGCGACTCTTTGATGGAAGGTAGAAACAATATATATACCGGTGCAGGAGTAGATCAAGTTTATATTGAGAATTCTAAACTTAATGGCACCGCTACCGCAAAAACAACTATAAATACCGGTGCTGACGGAGATGAGGTGGTGATCAGAAATTCTACTTTAACGCATGCAGAGATTCTTACTGATAGTGGAGAAGATAAGGTTTATATCGAAGATGAGGTAACGCTTGATGGTGCTATAAATACAGGTGCAGATAATGACGAAGTAAATATCAATACCAATATAACTGCAACTACTCAGGCAAACATCAAAACTGGTGCCGGCTCTGATACCGTAAATATAGCTAGTGGAGTAACACTCACTCGTACTGTTATAGACATGGGCGCTGGAGAGGATACTATAGAGCTTAAAGGCAATAGTGATACTGATCGCATAACATTTAAGGGATCTACGTTATATACCGATGATGCAGGATACACTGCTAATGATATAGATCATGTAACTATAACAAATACTACTTTCATGAAAAGCGATGATGGTAGATTATCTAGCGTAATCACTGGTGGCGGAAATGATGTAGTTACAGTAAAAGAGGGAACTATATTCCAAGATGATTCATTTATAGTTGCTGGAAATGGTGAAGATAAAATATATTTAAATAGTGGCTCTACATTTAATTCCTCTAGGGTATACGGTGACAATGCGTATGATGGTACTGATGGAGGAAATGATGAAATATATGTAAATGGAGCCGTATTTAATGGCAAAAATGAACATGGTAGTATACATGGTGGTATATATGCTGGAGGCGGAGATGATAAAATTTTTGTTAACTCTGGAACATTCAATGATGCTAAGATAGAAGGTGGAATTGGCGACGATTTTATCTCAATCAAACAAGGTGTAACCCTAAATAATACAACTATCGACGGCGGAACTGGATATGATACATTAAAAATCGCTGATGATAGCTTAGACTTTAGCAAAGTTAAGAATATCGAAAAACTAGATCTAACTGAAGGTAACCATAACATAAATAATCTATCAGCTAAAGATGTTCTAGATATGACTGAAAACAGCAACAGACTAAGAATAAGTGGCGATAGCGATGATCATCTTGGTCTTGTGAGCAAGGGTTGGGTTGCTTCAGGTACTAAAGTTACTGATGAAAATCATATTGACTACAATGTTTATACTAACACAGTGGATGGAAAAACTGTAACTCTAGAAGTTCAAGACCAAGTACACGTATTTTAATGTTTAACTAACTAATCCCAAAGGAATTTTCCTTTGGGATATTTTTTTATTTCTATAATTTCTCATAGTCATTTATCTTTTTAATAAGTAGTAGTTAGTATATATCAAATCAGTAAGTCTATATAGATCAGTAAAAGCTGAAAATGGATAAAATTAGCGGCAAATGTAGATAAATTTACCGCTGTAAGATAAATTATTTTCCAGTTGGATCTAGACTGTGTGTAGCGATCTTTTCTATATTTACTGGGACTTTTACTATGTCACCTGATATATCTTTGATCTCTCTAAACTGAGCTGCATTTATACTAAAAGCAGCCATCAATGCCACTAAGGCAGTAAAAAATTTTTTCTCTTTTTCTTTATTTTTATAATTTAAGAACTTTATCGGATATAAGAATGGCTAAATTTTTAAAATTTATAAGAAAAATTTCCCTATCCATACAAAATGGAAGGGAAATTTATGTAAGAGTTAAATTGCTTATTTCTCAAAAGCTTTTTGTAAGCTAAATGGAAATGCCTGATAGCCCATCGCATTTGTCATTTTTATCTCGATGCCAGGCTCTTTTGCACCCCACTCAAACTCATCTATATGTGGGCTAGGAAGTCCTACTGGGCGACCTTTGGCGATATCAAACTGCATGCCAGCAACGGCTGAATATACCATGATGCTATCAAGGTCGTCTTGATACTGTGTAAGGCTGGTGACCGAGCTATACCACTCTTTACCACGTTCTTTGCCGTATTCCCAGACTTGCTCGACCGTCTTTTTGTTTTCATCTATTTTATAAACAACTGCACGAGAGTATTTCATTCCTGCCATTGCGGGCTGCTCCATTCCTCTTGTGTCTCCGTTGTCAAAGACAGTGAGATAAATTTCGCCTTTTTTAGACTTGCTATCTATCCTAAATGCCGTGTGCTGTGTCCACTGCCAGTCAAAGCCACCTTTGTCGCTCTCGTATCCTGGGCATTTTGAATACTCATCTTCGCAGACTATTTTGTTGCCTTTGCTATCAACTGGCTGAAGGAGTTTGTCTTTAAATTTATCGCTCCAACCCTTGTGAGCGCCCATGATCCATTTTACTTGTTTATCGCGGCCGATCTTGATAACTGCGTCTTGGTGGCGGCTTGAGATGATGATGCTATCATCGCTTGGGTCATAATCCACGCTATTTACGTGCGCCCAGTTGCGTCCCGGACCAGCGCCAACTATGTCGCCCCATTTATCGTGCGTATCCATAGACTGAAGCTCATCAGAACTTGCTGTGTGACCTGCTTTTTTAGCGTCTATGTTTAAGCAAACTGCGCCTTGATCAAGTGTTTTTAGCACGATATCGCGGTAAGGATCGAGAATTTCATATAGTCTAAAGTCATCAACTACGTTGCCATCTCTGTCAAGCTCAACGATAACGTCACGTACTGTTCTTACGTTTTTACCGTCAGCTCTTTTATAATCAGCATTTGCTACGCGCAAGAAGTAGTGTCCATTTTGCGCTACGTCCATTGAGTGAGAGAAGTCGTTGTAGCTAGCTGGTAGCTCGCGGTTAAAAATTTCTCTACCCATGATGTCGTATTTTGCGTATCTTTGGCCATATCCCCAAGTCATAGCGCCGTCGTCATTTTGCTTAAAACCCATCATTACGCCAGCGTGAAATGGCTGTTTAAGATCGTAAATTTTACTTGGCTCAAGGTACCATCTAACCTCGCCTTTTGTATCAAGGATGAAGTTATTTGGGCTGTAGTTCCACTCGATCGCACCGCCAGCTGGGTTGTTCCAAACGACTTTTGTGCCCTTGCCAGTTTTATTTACAAAGTTATTTACGTAGTAGAGGCGGTTAGCAAATTTAGCACTCGCAGGCTTAGTAACCTCGATCTTATCAAATAGCGCACCCTTTTGATTTGGTGTACCTGAGCTTTCTAGGTAGATAGCTGGGGCGTAAATTTTATAGCTCTCTTTTATGTGCTCGGTCTTACCTTTGTAGCTCTTGTCGTACTCGACCTCAACGGTGTTTTGATAGTCAGGATACATGCCAAAAACAGGTATGCCACCATGTGTGCGAAGATGCTTGTCAGCCACTTTGTAGCTTATCACCTGACCGCCTTGTTTTGGTACGATGGTTACTTTGGCATTGCTTAGTGTATAGCCACCATTTTTGATGACTGCTGTAAGTGGGGCAGTATCATATGGATTTACCACTACTTCGCCGATTTGCCCAGTGATAGCGTAGTCAAGTTTAGCTCCGCTTGGACCGCCTATCGCAAAAGCGCTTGAGCAAAGCACAGAAGCTAGCGCAACACAACTCAAAGTCTTTTTCATAACATCTCCTTTGGATAAATTTTATAAACTCTACTCATAAAGCTTATAAAATTTAGAAAAAGCCTTGGAATGCCCAAGGCTTAAAATAGGTAAAAGGAGTAATAAAAAATATTGCGTCCTTCGTAATTGTAATAAAACCTTATAACATAAAAATCACGATAAACTTTATAATGGCTTAAAATCTAAATTTATATTAAAAATTTTTGCCTTTTTGGATATTAAGCTAGCATTTACGCTTTAGCACTTATAATCAGCCCCAAACAATGGAGTAAAACTTATGACACTAACTTACAATGCAAAGAAAATTTATGAAATTTGGTTTGACTCAAAAAGTGAGCTTGAAGAGAGCAATGCTAGCTTTTTAGAGGATTATTTAAATTTTTTAGGCGATATTGGTGAAGTGATAAATATTGATGAAAAAACAAGACTTTCGGTTATCATCGCCTCTCTTTGCGTGAGTAAAGGCGCAAAAAGCTCATTTAAAAGCTTTATTAGGGCTGCTTTAAATGTGGGCATATCAGCAAAAGAGATAAGAGAAATTTTATATCAAGCAGTGCCTTATGCTGGGCTTGGCAAGGTAGAAGATTGTATATTTTTAGCTGATGAAATTTTTAATGAGCGCTATATAGAGCCTGAAAATATGCCTAAAAAATCAAGAGAGGGCAGAGGTGAACGAGGCCTTGAGATACAAAGAAAACTTTTCCCAGCGGTTGATAAATTTATCGCATCAATGCCAAATGATCAAAAACATGTAATGGAGTTTTTATCGCAAAACTGCTTTGGCGATTTTTATGCAAGAGATGGACTTAGCTTAGAGCTTAGAGAGCTTTTGACATTTGTCTATATCACGACTCTTGGCTTTGCAAAGCCACAGCTTTTAGGGCACATTGCTGCAAATTTTGGCATCGGCAACGATAGAGCTAAACTAATAAGCGTTGTTACGACACTTATACCATTTATAGGCTATCCAAGTGCTTTAAACGCATTATCAGCAATAAATGAGATAAGTTCTAGTAAAAATTAAATTTTTAATCAATACAATATCTTATAAATTTCAGCTAAAATTTATTCTAGCGTTAAATTTGTGGTTGAGCTTGGTTGTAGAATAACTCAAAATAAATCATCAAAAGGAGATTATCATGAGTTTTCTATCTAAATTTAGCAAGGCTATCTTTGCAGTTACAGTAGCTGGAGCGATCAGTGCTAGTGCATTTAGCGAGGGCGAGGACTATGTCAAGCTTGAAAAGCCACTAAGCGCGGGACAAAATACGCTAGTTAAAATTTTTAGCTACGCTTGCCCATTTTGCTATAAGTACGACAAGAGCGTCACTCCAAAGGTAGTTGAGAAAATCCCTGGCCTAAAATATGAGCCATTTCACCTAAAGACAAAGGGCGATTATGGCGAGGTTGCGAGCAAGGTCTTTGCCGTACTTATCGTCATGGACGAGGCAAAAGGGGTGAGCTTGTTTGATGAAAATTCGCTATTTAAAAAGGCTAAATTTGCCTACTACAAGGCTTATCACGACAAAAAAGAGCGCTGGAGCGATGGCAAAGACGCTGAGGGCTTTTTAAAGACTGGGCTTGATGCAGCTGGCGTTAGCAAGGCTGATTATGAAAAAGAGCTAGCTAATCCAAAAGTGACTGAGCTGCTTAAAAAGTGGGATGAGAGCTACGATGTGGCTAAAATTCAAGGCGTACCAGCATTTGTCGTAAATGGCAAATATCTCATCATGACAAAATCAATAAGCTCGCTTGACGGCATGGCAGCACTCATCGAAGAGCTTCTTAAAAAATAAGGCGCCACATGAGCTTTTTTAAAAAAATGGCTAAATTTCAAGACTCACGCATCTCTTGGGCGATCTTAGTCTTTGTAAGCGTCGCGCTTGTCGTTATCGCGCACTCGCTCTTTCAAAACTACGCTTATATGCCGCCTTGCGAGCAGTGCGTCTATATACGTTTTGCCTTTTTGTGTATGGTGCTTGGCGGTGTGATCGCTATCATAAACCCAAAAAATTTGCTATTTGCTCTAGTTGGCTACGTATTTGCCTTTTGGGGAGCGGTGCAGGGCATAATGTATAGCGTAAAGCTAGCCAAAATCCACGATGCGGTGCATGGCGATGATCCTTTTGGTGTGCAGGGCTGCTCGACTGAGCCACACTATCCATTTGGTTTGCCGCTTGAGAAGTGGGCGCCTGACTGGTTTATGCCAACAGGAGACTGCGGATATGACAGCCCTATGGTGCCTGATGGCGTGGTGCTAAGTGATTTGCAAAAGAGCATAGTTGATCTTTATGCCGACGGCTGGTATCTTGTGCCATCATCTAAATTTATGTCGATGGCTGATTGTACGCTACTTGGGTTTGGCGTTTGTTTTGTAGTGCTTGCACTTATGCTCGTTTCAAAGCTTTTATCCTTTTTAAAATGAATTTAGTTAGCCCAAATTTGGGCTAACTTAGGATATACTGCACGCATGGGTATTAATTTAAAATCACAAAATATTAAAATCTACGCCATCATCTTGCTTGCTAGCCTTTTTGTAATACTTCTTGGGCTAAATATTTATAGCAATGCAAAAGAGAAAATCATAGAGCTATCTGATAAAAATAACATAGCAGTTAGCAAAAATATCGTAAATAACTTTCAAATTTGGCTTGATGAGCGGATAAATTCGCTCATTCGTGCGTCAAAATTTATACAAAATGCAGACATCGTAGATGACGATGAAAAGATAGCTGGCTTTATAAAGCTCTTTAAACAAAACGCGAAAGAATTTGATCTAATGCAGCTTTTAAGGGATGATGGAGAAATTTTTGTAGATGGAGAGAAAATTTTAGAAGAAGTTATGCCAAAGAGCGAAAGAGCAGGGCTTATCTGGTATGTGGAGACAAAAAATACAAATGCCCCAAGCGTAAATTTCATGCAAAAACATAAAATTTTAAAAGGCTCAACTCTAAATTTATGCGTTCCAGTCACAAAACAAGCGAAATTTAAAGCAGCACTTTGTGGAGTCGTGCGTATAGAAAATATCTTTAATAGCATTAAAAATTTTAGTCTTGCGCCAAATTCTTACTCATTTTTGGTGACTCATAGCGGTGAAATTTTAACATCGATACCTGATCTTGCTTTAAAAAAAGAGATCGAGGAGAAATTTAAAGAGTTGTTTTTAAAAGATGAAGACATTACAAGCTTAAAAATAGGACAAAATTTAATCCAAGTAGCTGAGATACCAACGATAAATTGGTTCATAGGAGCTGGTACAAATAATGAAGAGGAAATTTCAGCTTTAACAAAAGAAGCTTTAAAAAATGCTCTAAGCTTACTCTTTGCCTTTGTTGCGCTCACATTTTTGGCAAATATTCTTCATAATTTTATGTATAACAAGATAAAAAAGATACAAGATGAGTATGAGACATTGCTGACTCATAGAGCTAAAATGAGTGAGGCTGGCGAGCTAATAAGTGGTATCAATCATCAATTTATTCAGCCTGTAAATTCGCTAAAACTAATGCTAAGCTCGTGCATAATGCTAAAAAAAGAAGGCAAACTAAGCGACGAGGAGCTAATAAATTTACTTGAAAAAGGGCAAAGCTCGGTCAAACTTCTTTCAAGTACTATTGAAATTTTTAGAAATTTTTACAAAAGCGCTGAAAATGTGAGCGAATTTGAGGTGCAAACAAGCGTTAAAAACCTAATAACTCTCATGCACACAGAGCTAAGCCGTGCAAATGTTAGTGTAAAATTTAGTGGTTTTAATGAACAAAAAGTTCGTCAGATAGAAAATATAATCCAACAAATTTTACTAATCCTAATACACAACGCAAAAGATTCACTTGTCGAAAGCTACAAAGATGAGCCACTAAAACGTATCATCGAGATAAAATTTAGAAGCTTTGAAGATAAGTGCTACGTTGGAGTTTATGACAATGGAAATGGTGTAAGCGAGCAAATGAGCGAGAAAATTTTTACTTGGCTAAATACCACCAAAAAGCAAGGAAATGGCATAGGACTTTATTTTGCTAAAAAGCTAGCGCAAGAAAAGCTAAATGGTGACGTAAGGCTCGTAAATAACGCAAAGCCAACGGTGTTTGAGCTAAGTTTTGATATAAATTTAAAGGACTAAAATGCAAGAAGTCTTAGAAATTTTAAAAAAGACGTCCGTCTTGGTAGTCGAAGATGACGATATGGCAAGAGAGCTTATTATTAGTGGGCTTAAACCTTATTGCGAGCAGGTAATTGGTGCTTGTAATGGACAAGATGGCGTGGAGAAATTTAAAAAGCAAGGTTTTGATATTGTGATGAGCGATATTCACATGCCAGTGCTTAATGGCTTTGAAATGATGAATGAGATGAAGCGCACAAAACCGCACCAAAAATTTATCGTCTTTACCTCTTATGATAGCGATGAAAATTTGATAAAAAGCATGGAAGAAGGGGCGATGCTTTTTTTAAAAAAGCCTATTGATATGAAGGATCTTAGGGCAATGCTTATTAGTTTAAGTTTTGAACGAGATGAAAAGCTGGTTTATTTAAGCGATGAGGTGAGTATAAATTTAAAAAGAGAGAAAATTTATAAAAACGGTATTGAAATTTATCTTAGCTTTTTGCAAAATAAGATATTTTGGCTCTTTGCTTATAATCTAAATAAGCTAGTTACTTATGAGATGATAGAAGAATTTGTCTATGAAAGCGATGTTAGCAAGGCGGCTATCCAAAATGTGATACTTCGCCTAAAACGTGAGCTTGGTGTGAAATTTAAAAACATCAGCGAGAGTGGATATATTTTAATCACAAAATCTGAATGATTTAGAATTATCACTACCTTGTACCATAGTACAATATACAAAAGTAATTAAATATACTAAAATACCGACAAATAAAAATAAGGAATAAAGATGGCAGCAGTAGCTGGTATAGTTAAAAGTGTTTCATCTGATGTTATAGCGATAGACCAAAATGATCATGTAAGAGTTTTAGATGTAAATGATAAAGTATTTATCGGAGAGGCTATAAAGGGCGAGAGCGAAAGCTCAAGCATTACAATCACTGCAAATGATGGACAAGATATATCAATAAACGGATACGATACTCTTTGGCTAGACAGTAGCGTAGTAAGCGATGATATTGGTGAGTCTAGCATAGATACTGACGCATTGTTTAAAGCGCTTCTTGGCAATGATTATGTATCGATTTTAGATCATATAAATGAAAAAGTAGATGATATCCTTAGTGCAACCAATTTAGAGCAAGAAGAGTCAAATGATGAGGCTAGCGTAAATATTAGTCTTAATGAAATAGATCCAAATTTAGCAAATGAGCATGGATTAAGAGAAGATGATCTTTTAGCTAAAATGAATGAACATAAAGAGAGCGATAAGCAGATAGATCCTAGCTTTGAGCATACAAATCTTAACGCAACTACGATATATATAGATATCGATAACGACTTAAATAAACTTTCATAAATTTGAGCTTTTTGCTCAAATTTCTTCTGTTTTAAAAAACTCAAATTTATCTAATATCCTCTATAATAAGCCAAAAATTTCAAAGGAAAACGATGAAAAAAATTCTAATCATCGCAGGCTCTTGTAATAGTGGCACAGCTGGACTTCAAGCAGATATAAAAACATGTGCTAGGCTTAATTGTTATAGTGCAACAGCGGTAACTTCTTTGGTCGCTGAGACTACGGATGCCGTAAAAAGCGTGGTTTGCTTAGAGCCTAGTTTTGTCAAAGATCAGCTAAATACGCTTGCGGAAGAATTTAGCTTTGATGCGATTAAGATAGGTATGTTATTTAGCGAAGAGATTATGGAAGTGGTGCGTGAGTTTTTACTAACTCAAAACACTAAAGTAGTGCTTGATCCAGTTTGCGTCTCAAAAAGCGGACACAAGCTTATAAAAGATAGTGCGGTGACAAAGCTAAAAGAGCTAATGAGCTTAGCTACGGTAACTACTCCAAATTTAGATGAGGCAAATGTGCTTTTTGGCGATGATTATAAAGATTTGCCTTGTGACATCATCGTAAAGAAACATATCAGCGAAGATAGCAGTATAGACACACTTTATAAAAAAGATGGCTCGCTAAGAAATTTTAAAACCCCACTTGCTAATCCGCTTGTAATGAGTGGAACTGGTTGTAGCTTCTCAACTGCACTTGCTTGCTTTTTAGCAAAGGGCAAGAGCTTAGAGGAGTCTATACAACTTTCAAAAGAGTATATTTGCTCTATCATAAAAGAGAGCATCGATACAAAACTTGGCAAAAATCGCTTACTTTGGCATGGAGCGAAGTAAAATTTATCCCTCTGATCTTTGCACGGCAGCTGAGTGAGTGATGATGTCGTGCAGATTTAGTTTATCTTTTCTAAAGAAACAAAGGCAAAGTCCAAGTATGCTAAAGCCAGCAAAGGCAAAGCAAATTTGGCGCAAGATGGTGTGAAAAAAGCTTAGTTTTCTACCGGTTTTTAGGTTTATTAGATAAATTTCTTGTGCTTTGTAGCCCGGAGTTTGTGCTTTTATGCTAAAAAAAAGGCACATTATAAGTGAGATTAGGCTATTTGCACCAAAAATGGCAATTTGGTTGTGCAAAAATGCCTCTTTGCCATTAAGCACAAGATATGTTGTCGCATAAAATATCGGCATACCGATGATAAAAAGATCGATGATAAAGGCCTTTGCTCTAGCCCAAATAGGTGCGATTTTTGCCTTTTGCTTTGCCAACTCAATTTCCTGTATTTATGTAGATACGGCTAAATTTCTCCCAGTCATATAGATAGACTAGGTTGTCACTCTCGCCGCTATCATGCGTGACGCAGAGCATAGTAGAGGCACGTGAGACCTTGCACCAGTGATTATAGAAATCAAGTTTTTTGATATCGCTTTCTAGTACACCAAAACAGCCTATATATTCATAAATGCTAAGATCAAAAAAGCTCTTATTTTCGGTCCTTAGCAAGCGTTTTTTGCTATTTTCTTGCATTAAACTAGCTCTACGCCTTTGCCATTTACTACTTCGCCGATCACGTAGCCATCGCTACTAGCTAGGACAGCATCTACGTTTTCTTTTGGCACAACTAATATCATGCCAACACCCATGTTAAAGGTTCTCATCATCTCGCTATCTTCTACTTTTTGAGCGATGATTTTAAAAATTTCAGGCGTTTTTATAACGCTTTTTTGTACTTTTGCACCAAGTCCAGCAGGGAAGACGCGAGGTAGGTTTTCAACTATGCCACCACCTGTTATATGCGCCATTGCTGTGATCTTGTCTTTTAAACTTAAAAAGTCGCTCACATAAATTCTTGTTGGCTCAAGAAGCACGTCGATGAGCTCGCGATCGCCTACTTTTTCATCAAATTTTAGTCCAAGCTCGCTTACTACTTTTCTCGCAAGAGAGAAGCCATTTGAGTGCAGGCCACTACTTGGAAGTGCGACTAAAACGTCACCAGATTTTACAAATTTACTCCTGTCTATCTCGTCAGCCTCAGCGATACCCACGGCAAATCCAGCAAGATCGAAGTCGCCCTTTTCATACATCGACGGCATCTCGGCTGTCTCACCGCCGATCAGCGCGCACTGTGCCTTTTTGCAGCCATTTGCGATGCTTTTTACCACCTCTTTGGCACTTTCTATCTCAAGCTTTGCAGTCGCGTAGTAGTCTAGGAAAAAGAGCGGTGTAGCGAAGTTACAGATGAGGTCATTTACGCACATTGCAACTAGATCCTCGCCCACGCCGTCAAATTTCTTAGCGTCGATAGCTAGGCGAAGCTTTGTGCCAACGCCATCAGTTGCACCTAAAATGGCAGGATTTTTATATCCACTTGGTAGTCTGACCGCTCCTGAAAATGACCCAATGCCGCCTATAACGTTTGGTGTTTGCGTAGATTTTACGAAAGGCTTTATCGCCTCAACAAAGCTATTTCCAGCATCTATATCCACTCCAGCATCTTTATAGCTTATCATCTTTGCCCTTTTTGTAAATTTTTAAAACTTTAGCCAAAAGTTGCTAAAATTGTCATCAATTTTCAAAAATGGAGTGAGTTTGCAGAAATTTCCAAACGCTTATGTCATTACAGGCTCTATTGCTAGCGGCAAAAGCACGGTTGTAAATTTACTAAAAGAGCGAGGTTTTAGCGTGATAGATGCGGACCTCATCGCTCACGAGCAGCTTGAAATTTGTAAATGTGAGATAGTGGAATTTTTTGGAGAGCAAATTTTAGATGAAGCTGGCAAGATCGATCGTCAAAAACTTGGTGTCATTGTTTTTAATGATCCAAAAAAATTAAAAATTTTAGAGCAAATTTTGCATCCAAAGATAAAGGAAGAAATTTTATCTCGCGCTACGAAGCTTGAGTGCTTGGGGCAGGTTTATTTTGTAGATATCCCTTTATTTTTTGAAAAAGAGGATCGCTACGCTGAGTTTAAAAATGTAGCCGTGGTCTACGCACCAAAAGAGCTTTTGCTAAGCCGCCTAATGAGCAGAAACGGTCTAAATTTAGAGGATGCAAAAGCAAGAGTGGAGCTTCAGATAGATATTGAGCAAAAGCGAAAAAAAGCAAATTTTATCATAGATAATAGTGGTGATAAAGAAAATTTAGAGCAAGAACTAGAGAAATTTCTAAGGCAAATTTATGGCTGAGCTTATATAAATTTGGCAAAAAGTAGAGCAATTTTAAAGGAAAAATAATGCAAGTTTCAAAGTACAACGCTAGTGGCAATGATTTTGTCATATTTCATACATTTTTGAACAAAGATAGAAGCGAGCTAGCAAGGCAAATTTGCAGCCGAACAAACGGCGTGGGAGCTGATGGGCTAATAGTACTTTTGCCTTACGAAAAGGGCGTGAAATGGGAGTTTTACAACAGCGATGGAAGCTACGCTGCGATGTGTGGCAATGGCTCGCGCGCGGCTGCTAGATATGCCTATCTAAACGACCTTGTAAGTTCAAGCGAATTTGCTCTGCTAACTGGCAGTGGCGAGGTGATGGCAAGCGTGAAAAACGAGTGCGTCGAGGTCGTGCTAACAAGCCCAAAAATTATGAGCGAACCGATAAATGAAAACGGCAAAACTTGGTATTTTTACGATACTGGCGTGCCTCATCTTGTAAATTTCACGCAAAATTTAGATGAATTTGACGTCAAAGAGTGCAGGGCGCTTCGTCAAAAATACAATGCAAATGTAAATTTAGCCAAATTTGAGGGCGAAGTTTTAAAGGTTAGAACCTACGAAAGGGGCGTGGAGGACGAGACGCTAGCTTGTGGCACTGGCATGGCAGCTTGCTTTTACGGCGCTACTTTAAATTTAAACGCAGCGCAAAGCCTAAAAGTCTATCCAAAAAGCGGCGAAGAGCTTGGTCTTAGGCTAGAAAATGGCAAAATCTTATTTAGCGGAGCGGTGAAACACTGCTTTGATACGAGTATCGAAATTTAGCTTTTAGGGTGAGTTTTATACTTGCTCTTGACTAGGTTGGCCAGTAACGGTAAGCAAATTTTTCAAATTTATATTACTAAATTTGCGCTTAGCTGATGAAGTAAAATTTTATATGTGGTTTTAATTTGAAATTTGAATACAAAATAACTAAGTTAAAATCTCGAAAAATAAATTTTAATAAAAATTTGAATAGAAATTTAAAAAAAAGAAGATCTCCGCCGAAGCGGAGAAAAGGTGTTATTTCAAAGCATCTTTTGCTTGTTTTGCAAGTGCCGCAAATGCCTTCGCGTCATTCATAGCTAGATCAGCTAAAATTTTTCTATCAAGTTCGATCTTAGCTTTGTTTAAGCCGTTGATAAATCTTGAATAGCTAATGTCGTTTAGTCTGCAAGCTGCATTGATACGAACGATCCATAAACGTCTAAAATCACGTTTTTTCTGGCGTCTGTCGCGGTATGCATAAACTAAACTTCTCTCTAGTTGCTCTTTAGCTTTTCTAAAGTGTTTATGTCTAGCACTAAAAAAGCCACGTGCTAGCTTTAAAACTTTCTTATGGCGTCTTCTTCTAACTACGCCTGTTTTTACTCTTGCCATATTTATCCTTTTACAAATTGGCGCTCACAAAGTGAGTCTTGCCCCTAAATTTGGGGGAGTTTGAATGACTTTTTGTCAAAAACTTAATTCCACGCTGCTTATACGCCGAGCATTTTGCGAACGGCTGGGACATTTGTGCTGTCCACGTATTGTGGGCCACGCAAATCTCTCATACGCTTACTAGGTTTTTTTGTTAAGATATGGCTTCTAAATGCAGAGCCTCTTTTTATCTTATTTTTACCTATTTTAAAGCGCTTAGCAGCACCGCGAACGGTTTTCATCTTTGGCATGCTAATCCTTTTTGAAATTTTATACGCAAGTGCGTAAGATTTGGATTATAGCGAAAAATCCTTTAGAAAATTTAAATTTCACTTAGACAAAATTTGCAATAAATTTACATTTAACTTAAAAAAGTTTTAAAATTTATAATTAAATTATTAAATTTGGCATATAATCACATATAAGAAATTTATTTTACTAAAGGAGTAAAAATGAAAGGGAAAATTCTTGCATCAATCGTCGCTATGAGTGCGATTTTAGGCACAAGTAGCTTGGCATGCACTACCATTTTAGTAGGAGATAAAGCCTCAAATGACGGCTCTATGCTAGTGGCTAGGAGCGCTGATAGCAAGGCTATAAAGGCTCAAGTCTTTTTGATACATCCAGCTACGAAAAACCAAACTGGCATGCACAGCTCAAAGGCACATGACGGCGCAAATGACTTTACATATCCGCTCCCAAAAGATGGCATGAGATACACAACTATCGCAAACTCACACACAAAACTTCACGGAGCAGTCGGCTACAACGAGGCTGGCGTTGGACTAAGCGGCACTGAGACCATCTACGCAAAAGATGAGCTTTTAAAAGTTGATCCATACAACGAAGAGACTGGCATCACCGAGGACGACATCCCAGACGTGCTTTTGCCGCGCATCAAAAGCGCAAAAGAGGGCGTTAAGCTTCTTGGTGAGATAGTTGAGACAAAAGGCGCTGGCGAGGGCTTTGGCGTGGTATTTGTCGATGCAAACGATCTTTGGTACTTTGAAACTGGCACAGGCCATAAGTGGATCGCTTCAAAGATCCCACAAGATGAGTACTTTGTCACTGCAAACCAAGGCAGACTTCACGCTTATAAAGAGAATGATCCAAATTTCATGGGAGCAAAAGATGTCATCAAATTTGCGATCGATAATAAGACTTATGATCCTGCGAAAGATGGAGAATTTAACTTCACAAAGGCTTATACAAGGGACGATGAGAGGGATGTGACTTACAACTACCCACGTGTTTGCTGGGTGCAAAGCATGTTTAACCCAAGCTTAAAACAAGACTTCGCCGATGGTCAGAAATTTCCAGTATTTTTAAAACCAGAGAAAAAACTAGGCGTTGAAGACCTAAAAGCTGCGATGAGAGCTCACTACAACGGCACTGCGTTTGATAACTACGCTAGCAAAGATGAAGATAAGAAAAACATCTACCGCGCCATAAGCGTCTTTAGAACATACGAGTCTCACGTCATGCAGGTGCGCCCATGGCTGCCAAAAGAGATCGGCCGCGTGACTTACGTCGCTCTTGGTATGGCTGATCTTAGCGTTTATTTGCCGTATTACGAGGGACTTGATGGCTTTATAAAAGGTTACACTGATGGCTCATACGATGCTGATGATACTTCGATTTACTGGGTTTATAGAAAGCTTCAAACCCTTGTGATGACTGATTATGAGAAGTATTCGCCAGTGGTAAAAGAGGCCTACGCTAAATTTGAAAAAGAGTTGGCGGTAAAACAGGCTAAATTTGAAGATGAGTACGTCAAACTTTACAAAAAAGATAAGAAAAAAGCAGACAAACTCTTAAATGAATTTAGCCAAAAGACTATGCAAGAGGCTAAAGATCTAACACAGGAGCTTACAAACAAAGTCTTTACGATGCTTACAGCTGATATGGATGCTAAGCTAAAATCTCTAAATAAAGGCAAAAAAGACTAAAAATTCTGGGCGTGAAATTTAGTAGCGCCCAAATTTAAACAAAAATTTGGCAAAGAGCGTTTATAATGCGGCAAAAATTCACTACAAAGGAAAAACGCTGATGCCTTGTCCCATGCATAAAGCTCGTTAATCTCGGCAAAAAACATATCAGCGATTTTCAAAAAACACGCAAATTTTTAAATGATTTTACATTTTTTCACATTGAGATAAATCCATTTTTGCTAGCAGGTCCGCTGCATTGTAACTGCATTTTTAATAGCAAAGCTAAGCAATGCCTGAAATTTGGCAAGGACCTTTTTAGTAGGGTTTTTTATAAATTTTACTTTAGTTTAAGAAGAAGTGGGTGTCATCCACCACATGTGGGGTAATCCAGACTTGTGCGCAGCACAACAACATTGAACGTGCTGGGGGTTTGGGTCGCAGGGATAAGGGGGCGGTTTCGTAATTCTAGCCCCCTTGTACCTGCATAAAAATATTCAAGGTTGCTGTGCATGGCACAGTTTTATAGTAGTCCGCAGAGCGAATTTTCGTCTGCAAATTTAAATTTAAAAAGGATAAAAATGATAAAAAATTATGTTTTAGGTTTTCCAAGAATCGGAGAGAAAAGAGAGTTAAAGCGCGCATTAGAGGGCTTTTGGGCTGGTAAAGAGGGCTTTAGTGAAGAGAATTTGCAAGAGACTGCAAAGACGCTTCGTCAAAGACACTGGAAATATCAACAAGACGCTGGCATTTCGGCTATTAGCGTTAATGATTTTTCATTTTATGACCTAATGCTTGATAACATCATCGCTTTTGGCGCTACGCCTCCAAGATTTGCAAATTTAAGCGGCTTGGAGCAATATTTTGCTTGCTCAAGAGGCAATAAAAATGGCGTTGCGATGGAGATGACAAAGTGGTTTAACACAAACTACCACTACATCGTGCCAGAGCTTAGCAGCGAGAGCAAATTTAGCCTAAAAGCGGACAAAATTTTAAATGAATACAAAGAGGCGAAGGCTAACGGCGTAAAAGGCAAGGTAAATTTGATCGGCCCTATCACGTTCTTGGCTCTTTCAAAGACGACTGACGGCAGCTGCCCATTTAAGCACCTTGACGCAATTGTAGGCGAATACAAAAAGCTACTTGAGCAAATTTCTAAGCTTGATGATGAAATTTTAGTGCAGTTTGACGAGCCGATCTTTGTAACAGACAAAAACGAAAGCGATCTTTTGCCACTTATCACAAAGGTTTATAACGAGCTAACAGGCGTCGCAAACAACATCAAGATCGTGTTTGCGACATATTTTGAGCATGCGATCAAGGCAGTTAGCGAAGTGGCTAAAACTAAAATTTACGGCATCGCACTTGACTTCATCCACGGCAAGAGAAATTTCGAGGCACTTGAGACTATCAAAAACAGCCATTTGACGCTATTTGCAGGTGTGATCGACGGCAGAAATATCTGGAAAAGCAACATCGATGATAAGGTAAAACTTGTTCGTGAAATTTCAGAAAAAATAGGCGGCAAAGACTTTTATATCGGCACTTCATGCTCGCTTCTTCACGTACCATACACTCTAAAATATGAAGAGAATTTAAACCCTGAGATCAAAAGCTGGCTAAGCTTTGCGGTCGAGAAGCTTGATGAGATCAAGATCATCACAAAACTAGCAAACGGCGAGAAGCTTGATGAGACTGAGGCTAAAATTTACGAAGAGAACAAAAATGCTGTTAAAACTCGCGCCACTTCAAAGCTCATCCACTCTGAAAGCGTTCAAAAACGCATTAAAAATTTAAGCAAATTTGAGCGCGATGAGAAATTTGAAGACCGTATCAAAATTCAACGCGAAACACTAAAATACGGCATCTTGCCAACAACAACGATAGGTAGCTTCCCTCAAACGGTTGATCTTCGCGTACTTCGTCAAAATTTCAAAAAAGGCGAGATCGACGCAGCTGCTTATGAAGCAGGCATCAAAAAATACATCGATCACTGCGTGAAATTCCAAGAAGATATCGGCCTAGATGTGCTAGTACACGGCGAGCCAGAGAGAAACGACATGGTTGAGTACTTTGGCGAGCAGATCAGCGGATATGCATTTAGCCAAAATGGCTGGGTACAAAGCTATGGTAGCCGCTGCGTTAAGCCACCACTTCTCTTTGGTGACGTAAGCCGCCCAGAGCCGATGACTGTTAAGTGGATGAAATATGCTCAAAGTATCACAAAACACGTAATGAAGGGCATGCTAACAGGTCCTGTGACTATGCTAAACTGGAGCTTTGTGCGTGACGATCTTCCAAGAAGCGAGGTAGCAAAACAGCTCGCACTTTGCATCTACGACGAGATCGCAGACCTTCAAAATGCAGGCATCAGAGTGATCCAAGTCGATGAGGCAGCGTTTAAAGAGGGCTATCCGCTAAGAGCTGAAAATATCCCAGCTTATGAGAAATTTGCGGTTGATTGCTTCAAGCTTTCAGTAAGCTCGGCTGAAGCAAAAACTCAGATCCACACGCATATGTGCTACTCTGAATTTAATGATATCATAAAGACCATTGAGGCTATGGACGCTGATGTTATCAGTATCGAGACTGCAAGAAGTGGCAACGAGCTACTTAAAATTTTCAAAGCCGTTGGCTATAAACAAGAGGTCGGACCTGGCGTTTACGACATCCACAGCCCACGCGTGCCAAGTGTCGAGGAGATCGTCGCTCAGATCAAAGCTCTGCTTGAAGTCTTGCCAAAAGAGCAACTCTGGATTAACCCAGACTGCGGCCTAAAAACTAGAAAATGGGAAGAGGTTGAGCCAAGCCTTAAAAACATGGTAGAAGCTGTCAAGATCGTAAGAGGTCTATAATACAAATTTTTAGCGTCTAGCAAGCCTAGGCGCTAAACTCCATTTAAATTTCAAAAAAGTTAGAAAATGTTAAAAGATAAGATCATAAACAATGAAAGTGGCATAGTGCTTTACGGACTAACGCCGCCGAAGGCTGAATTTGACGAGGCAAAACTTAAAGAGATCGCTGCAAAATGGGACAAGAGGATTATAGATGTGCAGGCTGATGGCTTGGTGCTTTACGAGATCCAAGATGAAAGTAGCCGCATAAAAAGCGAGCGAACTTTTGAATTTAGCGATACATTAAGCCCTGAAATTTACTACTCAAAATACCTAAATTTAAAGACACCAAGCATCTTTTATAGGGTCGCGAACAAATATAATGAGAGTGAATTTAGAGCAAATTTAGCCAAAAGTAGTAGCGATATAAATGTTTTTGTCGGCGTTGCTTCTGGCAAGATAGAGCTTAAAATGAGCTTAGAGCGTGCTTATGAGATCGCTAGAGATGAGTTTAAAGAGCTTGTAGTGGGCGGTGTTTGCATAGCTGAGAGGCATGCTAAAAAAGGCGATGAAGAGCAAAGGATGAGCCAAAAGGCCAAAATGGGGGCAAAATTTTTCATCTCGCAGGCGGTTTTTGATATAAATTTGGCTAAAAATTTACTAACAAGCGTGGCAAAAAGCGGGTTAAATTTGCCTATTATTTTGACATTTACCACTTGTGGCACGCCAAAAACGCTAGAGTTTATCAAGTGGCTTGGAATAAGCGTTGATGAAAAGAGCGAAAAAAGGATGCTTGGGAGTGATGATTTTTTAGCTACAGCATCGCAAATTTGCCTTGAAAATTTTGCAGAGCTTTATGAATTTGCTAAAAAGCTTGGCATAAATGTCGGTGTCAATATAGAGAGCATAATGGCAAAAAAAGCTGAGATAGAAGCGAGCCTAGAACTAACGCATAAGATGAGAGAGGTGTTTTTGATTTGTTAAGAGCTGCTAAAATTTAACTGACTTAAAGCCTCGCTCTATCTTACTATCCAGCGTCTTGCACGTTTTAGATAGTAGAAATTTTTGCTCTTATCTCTCACGAGCGATCTTATGCGTTCTTGTTTTTGCGTTGATCTAAAATTCTCTAGTGTATTAATTCTCTTAAAAACACTAGGGCGTTTTTGCTCCGAAAAAGCATGATTGGGGAGATATTTTGACTATTTCTTATAAATTTAACTAGATCGAGGTTTAATTTTTCATATCTATTACTACTCTCAAAGACGCCGATAACTTCGTTAACTCTTTTTAGCTGGAACATCCTAAACCCTAGCAGTAAAGCGATCTATTTTAGGATAACATTTTGCTCAAGGTTACTTGAGAGTGGCAAGACCTTTTTTATCAATCTGCCATCCCACCAACAGTTTTTGTATTATTCTTATTAGCCTTTTTTAAAAAATTCCTATTCCTTTTTTATAGGTTTGCATTCATCTTTGAAGAATTTTTTCTTAGCATAGATCTTTTGCTCCAGCATCTTATTTTTATAAATTTTTATATATCGGCTTTTAGTATTCAAGATAATTTCCAAAGCTAGCACCATGTCCTACATCATAGTGGCAGCTTACACATTTTAGCTCTTTAGGGGTGCCAAGAGGTTTTTGTGGCGATAACTTGTGAGTTGCAGATATTGACTAGGTAGTTTTCATCTTTACCGATAACTGCGAAGCAAGCGTCAGCTAATTCTAAATTTATTCATTACATTTACTGCTTATAAATAAATTTAATTACCAAGGAATTAAGCTAAATAAAATAGAAAATAAAATATAATCCCAAATCTTTGGTCCCGTAGCTCAGTTGGTAGAGCACTACCTTGACATGGTAGTGGTCGATGGTTCGAGTCCATTCGGGGCCACCACTTCTAACAAAACATCCCAAACAAGAGATTTAAAAATTAATTATTAGTAAATTTTTTAAAGATATGGTAAAGATTTATTTCAAATAATCTTTCACATCATACTCTTTGCCAGCATCGTGATCTTTTAAAAGCTTTGCCACGATAGGGCTTAAAATGATGATGGCAATTAAATTTGGTACGACCATCAAGCCATTAAACATATCTGCTAGGCTCCAGACAAAATCAACCTTTTGCAAGCTTCCCAAAAATACAAAAACGACTACTAAAATCTGAAAAGCTCTGACCGCTTTTGCCCCAAGAAGGTATCTCACGTTGATCTCAGCAAAATAGTACCATCCCAGAATCGTTGTAAATGCAAAGAAAAATAGGCAGATCGCTACAAAGCTATAACCGCCAGTTTTGCCAAATATGTGCGACGAAAAGGCCTCTTGCACCAAGGTGATACCTGTAAAGACTGCCTTGCCGTTTTCAAAGCTGACGACATTTGCAGTAAGCACCACAAAAACGGTGATATTTAGCACGATAAAAGTATCCACAAAAACGCTCATTATACCAAGTACGGCTTGATCGACTGGGTGTTTGACGTTTGCAGCAGCGTGTGCGTGCGGAGTTGAGCCCATGCCAGCCTCGTTACTAAAAAGACCCCTTGCTATACCGTATCTCATAGCAGCTGCGATGCTAGCTCCAGTCGCCCCACCCCAAGCCGCTGAAGGATCAAATGCGGCTCTAAAAATGAGCGAGACTGCTTCTGGAATTTGCTGGAAATTTAAAAATATGATAGTTAGTCCTACACCTACGTAAAGTAGAGCCATGATAGGCACGATCTTTTCAGCTACTCTTGCGATCGCTTTTACGCCACCTATGAAGATGATTGCACAAACTATCGCCAAAAAGGCACCAGTTAGCCACTGTGGTATACCAAAAGCACCACTAAAGCCATCTGATATGGAGTTTGCTTGAACCATGTTGCCAATAAAACCAAGTGCAATGATGATAGCGATAGCGAAAAATCCAGCTAAAATTTTTGCCAATTTACCTTTTAAACCTCGGCTTATGTAAAATGCTGGTCCGCCTATTGTATGACCGCTGTCATCTTTTGTGCGGTAAATTTGAGCGAGGCAAATTTCAGCAAAATTTGTAGCCATGCCTAAAAATGCGGCACACCACATCCAAAATATAGCCCCAGGTCCTCCCATGATAAGAGCCGTCGTTGCGCCCACTAGATTGCCAGTACCTACTTGTGCGGCGATAGCAGTTGCGACTGCTTGAAACTGACTCATGCCGGCCTTGCCAGCCGCTTCGCCGTGGAGTGAGAAATTTCCAAAAAGCTCTTTTAGCCCCATTTTAAACTTAAAAATTTGAACAAAGCCAAGCCTAATGGTAAAAAAGAGTCCAGTGCCGCAAAGTAGGGCGATAAGGAAGTATGGGCCCCAGAGAAATGAATTTATACTTTCGACACAATTATTTAAAATTTCAGCAAAATTTGTAGGCATTTTTTAACTTTCGTGATTGATTTGAATTCGAAAAGTATATTTGAAAAAATATAAAATTTAAATTAATAGCTAAAAAATTATGGCCGGGTTAAAATTTTATTCCAGTACTCTGTAAAACGATATGTGAGTAGTAGTAAAAGCTGTAAAATAGCCTATCATCATAGCTTAGCTCGTCTTGATCTACGATATCAAGATACTTTGGCTCTAGCATCTGCTCCATCTTTGCAAGCGGCTTTGCATGATCCATCTGCTCTACTTTTTCGCAAATTTCAAGCATAAATTTAAAAAACTCTTCAAGCTTACGTGAGATAAATTTAGCTGCATCGCCTTTTTCGCTTAGCGTACTTTTATAAATTCGCACTAAAAAAACGAGCGCAAAGGGCGTTGTGTGCCAAAATGTCTCTTGATACTCGCACTGAGCCACTATCTCATCAAGCAGCCCACCAAGCTCATTTTTATCAAATTTGCTACTTTTCACAGCCTTTGCAAGGGAGTTTAAAATTTGTGCAAAAAGCTCCGCCGTACCGTAACTACAGCTTAGTCTCTGCCATGGCACGTTTTCTATCTTTAAATTTGCTATATATGCCAAATTTTGCTCGTTCATCTGCACTCCTTTTTTAAATTTCACCCTTATACTTGCCGTAAATTGAAAAGAGCTCTTTTAAATTTGACAGAGTAAAGCCTAAATTTAGCCTTTTGACCTTATCTTTTCTAGCCACTCATTTAGCGTTTTTTCAAAGCCAATGCCCTTGCTTTTGTAAAAAACGAGCGGTTTTTCTAGGTATTTTTGCTCGACCCAGCCGCCAAAATCATGCGGATAAAGGTAGTCTTTGCTCTCTTTTGTATGGTTTTTTAGATATGGCGGGATTTTTAAAATTTCTTCGCTTTGCACGTATCTTAGGGCGGCATTTATCGCGTTGTAGCTGGAGTTTGACTTTGGTGAGCTAGCTAGATATATGGCGCACTGAGCTAGTATGATCCTAGCCTCTGGAAAGCCTATCTCCTTTACCACACTAAGCGTACTTGCGGCTAAATTTAGCGCATTTGGGTTTGCATTGCCGATATCTTCGCTGGCAAATATCGCCATCCTTCTAGCGATGAAGTCAGCGCTCTCGCCAGAGTCTATTAGCCTTGCGAGATAGTAGATGACGGCGTTTTCGTCGCTTCCGCGCAGGCTTTTTATAAAAGCGCTTGCTAGCTCGTAGTGCGTGTCGTCCTCTTTTGCCCCCTCTTTTAGGGCGTTTTGGCGAAGTGTTTTTAAATTTTCTAAGCTCACATTTTCATCAAGTGTGATGGCAAATTCGAGTAAATTTAGCATAGCTCTTGCATCGCCGCCACTACTTTTAAAGAGATACTCTTTTGCCTCTTCATCTATGTTAAATGAAATTTGCTCTCTTATCTTGCCAAGAAGCTCTTCAAAATCGCTACTGCTAAGCGGTCTAAACTCAAAGAGCATCGAGCGACTTCTGATGCCTGAGCTTAGCGTGAAAAAGGGATTTTCTGTGCTTGCCCCGATAACTAGGGCTTTGTAGTTTTCCATGGGGATGAGGAGTGCTTCTTGCTGTGTCTTGCTTAGGCGGTGGATCTCGTCTATGAAAAAGAGTGGTTTGTTTAGAGCGTTTTCGTAGTTTTTTAAAATTTTGCGGAAGTCATCTATCTTTAAATTTCCGCCGTCAAACTCGTAAAAGTCGTAGTTTGCCCCGCTTGCCACAGCCCTTGCAAAGCTAGTCTTGCCACAGCCTGCTAGACCGTAAAATATGGAGTGCGGGATCTTGCCTGTGGCTATAAATTTTAAAAAGGCCGCTTTAACCGCCCTTTGACCGCAAATTTCATCCAAGTTTTTGGGTCTAAACATCAGTGCAAGTGAGCCCAAATTTACCCCTTTGCCACTTTTGGCAAAATTTTGGCCTTTGCGCTAAGGCTCTCTATCTTTAGCTCGTAAATTTTCATGATCTTTAGCCCATACTCGGCCGCCACATCAAAGGTGCTCATCGCGTAGGCGGTGTATTTTTGGCTGAGAATTTTTAAAATTTCATATCTTTTGGCTTCATCTGTCACTTCGTAGGCTCTTGTTTTTGCGATGGCACTTTTGTATTCAGTAGTAAAGACCTTGCCGCCAAGCGCCTTGCCGTCATCTTTTATCATTTCTAGCTCGCTATCATTTAGGTGCGGTACTTTGTTAAAGCTAACACAGACAAACTCCACTTTTCGCCCATTTTGTAGAAGTTTAGCCTTGCTACCAGCGGTCGCTCCGTGGACGAAAATGCTCTCACCAACTCTAACAGGCGAGATAGGCACACTAAAAATTTCTCCCTCATCATTCACGCATGAGATGACGGCGTATTCGCACTCGTCTATGATTTTTATAGCTTCATCACGGCTTAATTCTCTATCTTTTCGTCTCAAATTTCATCCTTTTTTTGAAAAATATTTTAAAATTTAAGTGCTTAAAGGCTAGTATAACGCAAAAATTTAAAGGAAAAATATGAAAAAAATTGCCATTTTTGCCCTTTTTCTGGGCGTAAATTTACTTGGTGCAAATGAAGTTTGCAAGGAGTATGTAAAGCAAAGCAGGCTCTATCTTGACGAGCTTTACGCCAAAGAGAGCAAGAAGCTTGCAGGAGATGAGAAGGCGCTAAGGCTTTTTGAGCTTAAATTTGACGAGTTTAAGCAAAGGCAAATCGGCCAAGAGGCGATGATAATGCAAAATAACGATGAGAAATTTTGCAAAAGCGAGCTAGAAAAGGTAAATAAGCTTCTTACTGAGCTTAAAAAATAGCTCAAATTTGAGCGTTTAAGTCCCAATCTATGGGCGTTTTACCGTGATTTGCTAGGTATATATTTGCCTTTGAAAAGTGCCTGCAGCCAAAAAACGCGCCACGAGCCAGTGGGCTTGGATGTGCTGCCTCTAAGATGAGGTGCTTGCTGGCGTCAATGAGCGGTGCTTTGGCTCTGGCTGGATTGCCCCAAAGCATGAAAACTACGTTTTGTAAATTTTGGCTAACTTTTTTTATTACAGCGTCAGTAAAGCCCTGCCAGCCAAAGCTAGCGTGAGAATTTGCCATCCCAGCGCTAACGCTAAGGGTCGAGTTTAGAAGCAGCACGCCTTGCTTTGCCCACTTTGTAAGATCGCCGCTATTTGGCTCTTTTATGCCAAGATCGGAATAAATTTCTTTATAAATATTCACAAGACTTGGTGGGACTTTTACGCCACTAGGCACTGAAAAACTTAGCCCCATGGCTTGATTTGCGCCATGGTATGGATCTTGGCCTAGGATTACGACTTTGACAGAGTGAAAAGGCGTTAGATGAAATGCATTAAATATAAGCGTGCTTGATGGATAGACGGTGCCAGCACTCTTTGCTTTTAAGAAATTTTCTTTGATATGCGCGAAATTTTCACTCAAAAACTCATTTTTTAGCACCTCTTTCCAGCTTGGCTCGATTTTTATGTCATCTAAATTTATCTGCATTTTCCTGCCTTTTGTAAGTTTTAGCGGTATAATTTTAACTAAAATTTATCCAAAGGAAAGAGCTGTGTCAGAGCAAATTTTTAATAAAATCCACGATCTCCTTAGCAAAAACGAGGCTAAATTTAGAGTGATAGATCATGAGAGTGCTAGGACTTCAGAGGAGGTCGCTAAGATAAGAGGCACGAAGATGAGCCAGGGCGCAAAGGCGCTGGTATGCTCTATAAAAGGCGTAGATGAGGAGAAATTTAGGCAAATTTTTAAAGATGAAAATGTGCTAAATGATTATTTGCTAAGCGATGAAAAGCCAGCGATGAAGGCTGGTAAAACTTATGTCTTGGCTATTTTGCCAGCCGATATGCAAGCAAATCTTGATAGCTTGACACAAAAATTTGACGGCAAAAGAGCAAGCCTAGCTAGTCCAGATGAGGTTTTGGAATTGGCAGATTGTGTTTTTGGTTCGGTGCCACCATTTAGCTTTCATAAAAATTTACACATCGTAGTTGATGAAAGGTTACTGCAAAGAAACAATGAGATCGCATTTAATGCGGGACTACTTGATAGATCGATCATTTTAAATACAAAAGATTATACAAAGATAGTACGACCAACGCTAATAAATTTTGCAGAATAAAAAAGTGCTAGGCTAACCACTTCCTAGCACTAAATATTGTCGGGAGAAAAATGAATTTAAATAATGCAAAGACGAGAAATTGCTAAATTCATTTCAAGAACAAATATTATCAGGCATAATCTTAAAATATAATAAATTATATAAATAAAAATCTTTAAATTTAGGGATTTAGACATTTAAATATAAATATATATATTTTATAAATAAATTTATAGATCAAAGCTTGTGGATTTAAAAAGAATTTATAAAAATTTGCTTAGTAAATATTAAGTTTAGCTTAAAGCCCATTTAGATAAAATCCTTAATCGTTCTTTTATCGTAAAAAAGACAATTTGATATAAGGAAAAACAATGAGCGATATCATCGCATACAAACTAAATGGCGAAATAGTCGATACACAAAGTATCGCAGGGCGCGAAAGTGGTGCCGAGCCTATCTATTTTGACAACTCAAAAGAAGCACTACACGTTATTAGACACTCCTGTGCGCACCTCATGGCACAAGCTATCAAATCACTCTATCCAAAGGCGAAATTTTTTGTCGGACCAAATGTAGAAGATGGATTTTATTATGATTTTAGAGTTGATGATGAGGGTACGAAGCTAGGCGAGAGTGATCTAGCTGCAATCGAAGAAAAAATGAAAGAGCTTGCTGAGAAGAAATTTGACATCGTCAAAACCTGCTCAACTAAAGCTAATATGAGTGAGAAATTTAAAAACGATGATCTAAAACAAGAGGTCTTAAAAAGAATTCCAGATGGTGAAGTGAGCAGCTACTCACAAGGTGATTTTGAAGATCTTTGCCGCGGACCACACGTACCAAATACCAAATTTTTAAAATTTTTCAAACTAACACGCGTAGCTGGAGCATATCTTGGTGGAGATGAGAGCCGTGAGATGCTAACTAGAATTTATGGCACAGCCTACGCTGATAAAGAGAGCCTAAAAGAGCACATCCGCATCATCGAAGAGGCTAAAAAGCGAGATCATAGAAAGCTTGGCGTCGAGATGAAGCTATTTACATTTGATGAAGAAGTGGGTGGCGGCTTGCCGATATGGCTACCAAATGGTGGACGCTTAAGATCAAAACTAGAGCAAATTTTATACAAAGCTCACCGCGACCGTGGCTACGAGCCAGTGCGTGGGCCAGAGCTTTTAAAAGCTGACGTATGGAAAAAGAGCGGCCACTATGCAAATTATAAAGAAAATATGTACTTTACAACAATCGATGACGCAGAGTACGGCATAAAGCCGATGAACTGCGTGGGTCACATCAAAGTTTATCAAAGCGATATCAGGTCTTATCGCGATCTACCGCTTAAATTTTTCGAATACGGCGTCGTACATCGCCACGAAAAAAGCGGCGTGCTTCACGGACTTTTCAGGGTGCGTGAATTTGCACAAGATGACTCACACATCTTTTGTATGCCGAGCCAAATCAAAGAAAATATCTTAGAAATTTTGAAATTTGCTGGCACGATAATGGAAAATTTTGGCTTCCACTACGAGATGGAGATATCAACCAAACCAGCCAAAGCGATCGGTGGCGATGAAATTTGGGAGACTGCCACAAAAGCGCTAAAAGAAGCTCTTGATGAAAATGGCTTTAAATACGGCATCGACGAGGGCGGCGGCGCATTTTATGGACCAAAGATTGACATTAAGATCACTGACGCGCTTAAGAGAAAGTGGCAGTGTGGCACGATCCAGGTCGATTTTAACTTGCCTGAGCGTTTCGACCTAGGCTACATCGACGCAAATAATGAACGCCAGCGTCCTGTAATGCTACATAGAGCCTTACTTGGCAGTTTTGAGAGATTTATAGGAATTTTACTTGAGCACACTGCTGGCGAGCTACCATTTTTCATAGCTCCTACGCAAGTCGTCATTGTGCCGATTAGCGACGCGCATTTAGACTACGCAAAAGAAATTTCACGCGAGCTAAGAAAGATCAACGTCGATAGCGAGATCGCAAGTAAAAATGAGAGTTTAAATAAGAGAATAAGAACGGCAGAAAAACAAAGGGTGCCTATGATAGTCGTGCTAGGTGACAACGAAGTAGCAAACAAGAGCGTTGCGCTACGCGACAGACAGGCTAGGACGCAGAGCGATATGAGCTTGGCGGAATTTATAAATTTAACGAAGGAGAAACTTAGTGAGGTACATTTTTGAGTAAGGAAAATGAAGTATTGCTCAATGAGGACATAAGGGCGAGAGAGGTAAGATGTGTAGGGGATGATGGCACGGCATACGGTGTCATCTCAAGAGAAGAGGCTTTAGAGATCTCAAATAAGCTTGGGCTTGATCTAGTGCTTATAGCGCCAGATGCGAAGCCGCCAGTTTGCAAGATAATGGACTATGGTAAATTCCGCTATCAGCAAGAGAAGAAGCAAAAAGAGGCCAAGAAAAAGCAAAAAACCATCGAGATAAAAGAGATAAAACTCTCTGTCAAGATCGCCCAAAACGATATAAACTACAAGGTTAAACACGCAAGCGAGTTTTTGCAAGATGGCAAACACGTTAAATTTCGTGTATTTTTAAAGGGTCGCGAGATGAGTACTCCAGAAGCTGGTGTAGCTATGCTTGAGAAGGTCTGGGAAATGATAAAAAATGAAGCTGATCGCGACAAAGAACCTATGATAGAAGGTCGTTATGTAAATATGCTTGTAACTCCAAAAAAGGGTTAAATTTTCACAAAGAGCAGGCTAGGGCTTGCTCTTTGTTACATTAAATTTTTTAATACAAAAACTTATAAATAACTATTTTCAAAAATCCTATCATTTTTATATGTGTTAAATTTACGCAAAGGCGTTTGCAGGGTTGATATACCTTATGGTTAAATTTGATAGGCAAAATTTGGATGTGGCTTAAATTTAGTAAATTTTGGTCTTTACTTGCTGGAATTTACCCGCTTTGTTATCGCTCATATGGATGTTGTGCTGAAAATAATCTAGGTAAATCGACTCTCTTGCGAGCTTACAAATTTTTAGTACTTGCGTGAGTATTTTTAAGCTAAATTTTGCCTAATATTTAGCTAAATTTGGTAATGGGATATCGCTTTAATAATACTTTTTACAAAAAGCTTTGACTACTCTTGGTTTTATGTGGCGACCAAATTTGACGAAAAATTTGCTTGTTCGTGGATTAAATGTAGCAAATTTTAATTTTTGCTTACTAGAATTTGCTCCATCCTTTTTTTTGCCAACCATTACATGGGCCGCTTTGCTGAAATTTGACTAGGCAAGAGCTTGCCTGAAAGAGTAAATTTGATAACTTCTTTCGAGTTGTAAATTAATGGTGCCTGTGCGAGAGTTATAAGCTAAATTTCGCCCAGTAGCTGTATAAATTTGCTAAAAAATTCGCTTGTTTATAGTTTAAATTTATAAAAGAGAATTTAGGCTGGATGAGCATAAATTTACTAAATTTTATAAGCCATTTCTTGGCAAAAATCAAATGCCCTATAATCTGTTTGGATAAAATTTAGTGTTTGCTCATTCTCTGTCAGGACTTCTTCATTTTGCCTTGCTATATCGATGCCAGCTAACACTATAAAAATTTCTCGCTCGCAACGCGCCCGCTACAAATTTCTTCATCTTTAAACGGCCACACATAAACATACTACTCATACAATTAAGCAAAAGCATCCATGGCAAAAACTTTCAAATTTGTTGCACAAACCTCGCCACTCCACCATTTGCTACCATGTCAGCTTTTTTTGACAAAATTTCTATTAAATGCTCTAAAAATAGTAATCTGCTCACCACCTTAGTATCAATATTTTAAATTTAGGCGAGCTTCAAATCCACATCTATCACCACCGCGAATTTGTCAAAACGAACGCCGCATAAAATACTTCAAACTAGCGTAAATTTGATAGTTTGTCAGTAAAATTTGCCACACAAAAGGCAAATCCTTTTTTAACTAAAAACCCAAAGCTACTTCATATAAATTTACGTCCAAATTTAGCTTGGACGCAAATTTATAGAGCCAAGAGCTAAAATCAGCCCTACACGTATCCCTGATCTATCATCGCATCGGCTACCTTTCGAAAGCCCGCGATATTTGAGCCAAGTACCAGATTTCCCTCGTCGCCAAACTCCTTGCTAGTCTCGTAGCTAAGCTCAAAGATATGATTCATGATGCCGTGCAGTCTGTGATCGACCTCCTCAAAGCTCCACGAAGTCATGCCAGCATTTTGCATCATCTCAAGGCCGCTTGTGCCCACGCCGCCCGCGTTTGCCGCCTTTGCCGGAGCAAAGTAAAAATCCTTTTGCGCGAGCATAAAATTTATCGCATCAAGCGTGCTTGGCATATTTGCCCCCTCAGCCACGAAGCGACAGCCGTTAGCGTAGAGCGTCTTGATGTCGGCTAGATGTAGCTCGTTTTGCGTCGCGCACGGAAACGCTCCGTCGCACGGCACGTCCCATACGCCGTTTCTACCCTCTTTGTACTCGTTTACGCTTACGTATTTTGCGTTCGGTCTAAATTTAACGTATTCGCTAAGGCGCGCGCGTTTGACCTCTTTTAGCTCTTTAAGCACCGCTATATCGATGCCCTCAGCGTCATAGACGTATCCGTTTGAATCAGAGACGGTGATAGGCAGTGCGCCTGCTTGATAGAGCTTTTCGACCGTGTAGATGGCGACGTTTCCGCTACCGCTGATGCTGCATTTTTTGCCCTCTAGATCAAGTCCAGCTTTTCTTAGCATGTTTTGAGTGAAATATACTAGTCCGTATCCGGTCGCCTCCGTGCGCGCTAGGCTGCCGCCCCAGTTTAGCCCTTTGCCCGTTAGGATGCCGTCAAACCTGCCGGTTAGCTTTTTATACTGCCCAAACATATAGCCGATCTCGCGCGCGCCCACGCCGATGTCGCCTGCAGGCACGTCTACGGTGTTGCCGATGTGGCGGTATAGCTCGCTCATAAACGCTTGGCAAAAGCGCATTATCTCGCTCTCGCTCTTGCCTTTTGGATCAAAGGTGCTGCCGCCTTTTGCGCCACCGATATTTACGCCCGTGAGCGAGTTTTTAAAAATTTGCTCAAATCCTAGAAATTTTAGCACGCCAAGATCCACGCTAGGGTGGAGCCTTAGACCGCCCTTGTATGGGCCGACGGCTGAGTTAAACTGCACGCGGTAGCCGTTATTTACCTGCGGTCTGCCATCGTCACCCGTGTACGTGACGCGAAAGATCACCGTGCGCTCAGGGATAACTATGCGCTCTAGGATCGCGTGTTTTTGGTACTTGCTCTCTTTTTTTATAAGCGGCTCGAGGCTGTTTAGCACCTCGGTCGCAGCCTGGACAAAGACGCCTTGACCCGGATTGGTCTTTTTTATCCACTCCATCGTTTTTTCGATGTACTCGCTCATTTTGGCTCCTATTCGTCAAATTTTTGTAGTTGAATATTAACTCTCCTAGAAAAAATTTTTATTTAAATTTATTTTTATATTTTTATTTTAGGCAATGAGCGTTACATATCGAAACTAAATTTATAAAAAGTGGTTTTTATTTCGATCGCTGGGATAAATTTATAAAAGAGAATTTAGGCTGAGTGGAGCCTAAATTTACTAAATTTGCGCCATTTCTTGCCAAAAAGGAAGTGCTTTTTCGTCTGCTTTAACAAATTTTAGGATTTGCTCGGTTGATGGCATAGCTTCATCATTTAGCCTTGCTATATTGATGCTAGCAAGTGCTATGAAAAATTTCTTAAAGTCACTTGCGACGCACCTACCGCAAAGCTCCTCATCTCCAAAGAGCCATGCATAGACCGCGCCACTCGTGCAATCAAGCAAAAATATCCACGGATCACCCACGGCAAAGACTATTAAATTTAAAGGGCGATCCTCGCAACTCCACCATTTGCCACCAAACTCATCTACGCTATTTAGCCGTACTAGCTCACTCGCGTAGTCGCCTCTGGAGCCAAATTTGACATTGCAAATTTCAAAATTTCCAAGGTCAAATTTGCTTATTAACTCTAAAAATTTAGCTGGAAAATTTACCCCAAGAGCTTCTTGTGAGTTTTTAAGTGCTTGTGTGGTAGCTTTAACATCATTTTGAAGCAAGAGTCTCATGCCAGTCATACCCTCTTGCTCTAGTGGCAAGAAAATTTGATCTAATTTTTGAGCTATCTGGTTTAACTTTAAAAACATATCAGTTCTTTAATCTGCTGGATCTTGGCAAATTTTATCAAATTTATTTCAGCGCGCTTTTAAATTTGACCCATTTGTCGCCAAACTTAGACCACGATCTTCATAAATTTAAGAAGCTGGCATAGATAACTAAAAAACTAGCAACCACTAAATGCGAGATATTATAAAGGATTAATGATAAGGTAAAATTGGCTTGGTAAAGCCGCGTAGCTCATAAAAGAGATTTATGACGATGCTAAAACATACGAACTTGAGCGCTTTTGCGTACGAATGAGCTCGCCGCTTATAGTGGAGTGTAAAGAAATTTTGGACGGCGCATCGTTCAAAAGTGAAGTAAAAGATGAAAATTTAAATGAGGGTGTAGCAAAAAAAAGAGTAGAGCGCAAGAACAGGCAAAATAATCTGGCGGCTAAAGCTTGGCGCATATCTCTACACGCCAGTTTGTCTGCGTAAGGGTGTGCTTTACTTTGGTATCGCTAGCAATGGCGGAGATCTCTACACCGTAGAGGCAAAAGTAGCGAAGTGATATTTAAATTTAAAACAAGCAGCACGGAGTACTTTGCTTGGATTAATGGTCAAATTTTACTTGTAAATCGTAAAATAAGCTAGCTTTGATAAATGCTAAAAATGGCTTTCTATTAAAAGAGATAGAATTTAAGAAATTTGGGCTTGGTGTAGATTGTGCTAGTAGATGCTAGCAAGCTTTACACTGTGGCAAATGATAAAGCTAAGACGCATACAGTTTGCGCGAGAATTTAGCTTTGGCGAAATTTATCGCCAAAGCCGCAATGAGATAAATTCATCTCTTCTTTTTATATCTTTTTATCGCCTCTACGATGACCTCTTCTAAGTCGTCGTTTGGCTCTTTGTTCATATCATCATAGGTGTTTTCAAGGATAGTTTTTAAGTTTTTCTCAACGTAGCTAGTATCGAAAAATCCTCTTCTAAACTCCTTACTTTTGCTGATCGTTAGCAAAAATGGGATGATCGTTCGCACGCCCTCAATGGTAAATTCTTCAAGTGCTCTTTCAAGCTTATTTACCGCTAGATCGTAGTCGGTCGCCTTTACGATCAGCTTTGCGATGAGCGAATCGTAAAATGGCGGGATGGTGTAGTCTTTATAGACGTGGCTATCTACGCGCACAGATGGGCCAAGAGCTGGGTAGTAGCCCTCGATAGTGCCTGGTGCTGGGATGAAATTCTCCCAGACATTTTCAGCCGTGATCCTTGCTTCTATCGCGTAGCCGCGCGGCTTGATGTCGCTTTGCTCGATCTCTAAAATTTCACCCGCAGCGATCCTTATTTGCCTAACGACTAAGTCGTGACCTGTGATCTCTTCGGTGATGCCGTGCTCCACTTGGATACGAGTGTTCATCTCCATGAAGTAAAAGTTGTTGTAGTCATCTAGTAAAAACTCGATCGTTCCTACGTTTGAGTAGCCCACAGCCTTTGCAGCGGCCACCGCGGTTACGCCCATTATCTTTCTTAAATTTTCGCTGATAGATGGGCAAGGTGCGATCTCAATGATCTTTTGGTGGCGCCTTTGGATAGAGCAGTCACGCTCGCAAAGGTGGATGATATTGCCGTAGTTATCGCCTAAAATTTGAAACTCGATGTGGCGAGGATTTACGACAAGCTTCTCCATAAAGACTTCATCGTTGTTAAAGTAGGTCTTTGCTTCTCTGGTGCACGACTCAAAGGCATCTTGCATATCTTCTTCTTGCCAAACTTCTCTGATGCCACGTCCGCCTCCGCCTCCACTTGCTTTTAAGATGACTGGGTAGCCGATGCGTCTAGCGTGCTCTTTTATGGCATCCATACTCTCGTCATTTAGCTTTTCTGTGCCTGGAACGATTGGTATACCGTTTCTCTTCATTAGATATCTTGCGATATTTTTATCGCCCATTTTTCTGATCACTTCAGCCTTTGGACCGATAAAGATAAGCCCAGCGTCCTCAACCGCCTTTGCAAATTCGTAGTTTTCGCTTAAAAAGCCGTATCCTGGGTGTATCGCGTCAGCCCCGCACTCTTTAGCAAGCTTTACGATAGCTTTGGCGTCAAGATAGCCTTTGATCGGATCTTCGCCTACTTGATAGGCCTCATCAGCGATCCTTACATGCAAGCACTCGCTATCTGGCGCTGTGTAAATCCCTACACTTTGAATGTGTAAATCCCTACAAGCTCTGACTATCCTAACTGCGATCTCACCACGATTTGCGATAAGAATTTTATGTATCATAGGCTATCCTTTTTGAGTTTTGCTTATCATATAACTATTCGTTTTATTTTTAGATAAATTTATTAAGTCTGGTTTTAAAATTTGAGTGCAAAGGCTAAATTTACACTCAAATTTTTCTATCTATTGATGATTTGGGGAAAAGGTGTGGCTAGGGCTTTTTTGCTAAAGTCTTGCGACTCGATCGTGAAATTTGTAGCAAATCTTTGAATGCCCTCTTTTTTATAGGCACGCCTTTGGATGGTAAAAAGGACTAAATTTCCGCCTTGTTTGGTGTAGCGATATATCGAGTGCTCAGCTGTTGGCACGCCATTTAGGTTTGAAAATATCGTGATATCAAGATAAATTTCATTTGCCAGCGAGCCCTTTTTATAAGCCACTTTTAGCCCTTTTGCTTTTAGCTCTTTTAGGTCATTTATCTTTTGCTCGACCGCTTGCTCTGGCGTAGCGTCAAATTTAAGCGTATTTAGTGAGAGCATGTAGCTAAAACTATCTAGCTTCTCACCAGGCAGTAAGTACTCCTGAGTGAATAAATTTGGCACAGGCTTAGCTGAATATGCTAGTGAATATAGTCTGTTGTCAAATTTTATCTGCATCGGCTCAAAATACTGAGTTGCTGCGAGCAAGAGCGCTGGCAAAGCGATAAATGCTAAAAATTTCTTCATCAAATTCCTTTAAAATGGATTTACTATCATTACCCAGATGATGATGAGCATCGCGATAGTTGGCACTTCGTTGTAGGCTCTAAAAAAGATGCCACTTTTGTTACAGCGTTTTTCTTTGAGCTGCTTCATATAGCGTCCAAGGTCTAGGTGATAGATAGCCATTAATATGACAACTAAAATTTTGACGTGTATGTGACCAGTTTTTATAAGATCAGGCATCGCGATAAGTATCAAAATGCCAGTGAAAAATGAGCCAATCAGTGCGACCCAACCGATATAGTGATACATCTTATACTCCATCACTTCGACCACTTTTACAAAGTCTGGCTTGTCCATGTTTTCTACGTGATAAACGTAGAGTCTTGGCTGATAAAACAGCACTGCCATCCACGATATGAAAAACAAATAGTGGAGGTATTTTAAGTAAAGATAATATTCTGCCATAACGTCTCCTTATCTAAAAAGTATCTCTTTTCTAGCTTCAAATTCAGCCTTGCTGATCGCACCACTCTCAAAAAGCTCGTAAAGCCTTTTTAAGTCCTCTTCTTTATCTTTTAGTTTTAGTCTCTCTTTTAGCTCGACTTTTTGTAAATTTTTCTCAACATAAGCACCAACTAAAAATGCATCTATAAGCCACCAAATGCCCCAAATTATTAAAAATGGTATGCCTATAATGAAATAAAACGTAGAGTAGCCAACGAAAAATAGTCCCATCATCAAAAAGCCAGTGATAAATTTACCAAGGTAAATTCTATGTGCTCCAAGCCAGCCAGTAAGTAGCCAAAGCGCGTATGCGACGTAGATATTATTTCCCACTCTCTCTCCTTTTTCTAAAACTTTGCCAAAGTATCATCACAACGCAAAGATCGATCATCACATCAGCGAAGTTAAAGACCGCAAAGTTAAACCATTTGTGCCAAAAGACATAATCCACAACGCCGCCATGGATAAATCTATCTGTGATATTTGAGCTGCCAGCTCCTAGCAAAGCTCCAAGCCAAATGGCATGCGAGTAAAGCAGCTTTTTTTCGACAACCAGATAGACAAAAACGCCTAAGATAAGGGCGATTTGGATAAATTTTAGCCACTCATCTAAAAAGGCTAACATCGAAAATGCAACGCCCTTATTATATGTAAGAACTAGCGAGAAAAACTCTCCGTCCCACGAAAAACCATCTATAAATATCATTTTTATCGCTTGATCAACGATAAAAATGACAAAAAACGCAATGAAAAATTTAACTAAGCTTTTACGCATTTAGGGCTTTTACAAAAAATTTCTCAACTTCATCCATGCGTTTTTCAACTAAAGTTTGATTTTTGCCCTCAAGCAAAAGTCTGATCAAATTTTCAGTGCCAGAGTATCTAAAGAGCGATCTTATGCCCTCTTTTGCAAGGCTGGTCTCAAGCTCTTTTAGCCCCTCTATCTTATCAAGTGGCTTTTTCTCTGTGATCTTTAAATTTAGTAAAATTTGTGGATATGGCTTTAGCTCGCCAAAAATTTCACTAGCTTTTTTACCTTTTTTAAGCATCATAGCAACTACTTGCATTGAGGTAACAAGGCCGTCGCCAGTTTTAGCGTAGTCGTTAAATATCACGTGACCGCTTTGCTCACCGCCAAAATTTATGCCGTTTTCTTTCATCATCTCAAGCACGTATTTATCGCCTACGTTTGAGCGAAGTAGCTTGATCTTGTGAGCTTTTAGATAGTCATCAAGTGCAGCGTTACTCATTACCGTAGCTACAATGGCTCCACCTTTTAGAGCCTTTTGCTCGTGTAAAAATGCAGCCAACGAGCCAAGTATCGCATCGCCATGCACAACTTCGCCGTTTTCGTCAACTACTACAAGCCTATCAGCATCGCCGTCAAATGCAAAGCCGATGTCGGCACGAAGCCTTTTTACCTCGCTCGCTAGATCTTCTGGGTGAAGCGCGCCACAGTTTTGGTTGATATTGCTACCATTTGGTTCGTCGTTTATAACGATGACGTCAGCTCCAAGCTCGCTAAATACGGTTGGTGCGACCTTGTAAGCAGCTCCGTTTGCCACGTCTAAAACTACTCGTAAATTCTTTAAATTTAACTCTTTTGGGAATGAATTTTTGATTTGCACGATATATCTGCCGATAACATCGTCGATCCTTTTGTTTGCGCCGATCTCTGTCATCGTTTTTTGGGCGTTTGCGATGAGCTCATCGTCGTAGAATATTTTTTCTATCTCGGCCTCTATAGTCTCATCAAGCTTATTGCCAAAGCTATCAAAAAATTTGATGCCGTTGTCGTAGTATGGGTTGTGTGAGGCGCTTATCATTATGCCAGCGTCGCAGCGCATATTTTCTGTTAAAAATGCGATCGCAGGTGTTGGCATAGGGCCTATTTGAAGGACGTTGTAGCCAACTGCAGTCAGCCCCGCAACGATGGCAGTTTCTATCATATAACCGCTTTTTCTAGTATCTTTTCCAACTAAAATCACATTTGTCGCTGAGGTCTTTCTAAAGTAAATTCCAGCAGCCATTGCAAGGCGCATAGATGTTTGAGCTGAAAGCTTTTCGCCAGCCTTGCCACGAACTCCGTCTGTTCCAAAAAGTTTCATAAATTTATCCTTTTTATTATAAAATGGTGCTATTTTATCAGAAATTATCAAATTTGAAAGCTAAAATTTTTACTTCTTTTTTTAAGGATGACTTAAATTAAGGTTAAATTTATTATATCTTTAATATAATCACCGACTAAAATTATTCAAAAAGGTATATTATGGCAAACCATAAATCTGCTGAAAAAAGAGCTAGACAAACTATAAAAAGAACTGAGAGAAATAGATTTTACCGCACTAGACTTAAAAACATCACAAAAGCAGTGCGTGTAGCTGTAGAAGCTAAAGATCTAAATGCTGCAAATGAAGCTTTAAAAGTTGCTAACAAAAGCATCCATAGCTTCGTAAGTAGAGGCTTTTTGAAGAAACAAACTGCTGCTCGCCGCGTTAGTCGCCTTGCTCAATTAGTAAACACTCTAAAAGCTGCTTAATCTATAAATTTTAATGTTTGCTGATAAACTTCATCCATTTTTGGATCGCTATAATGAAATTTCTGCGCTTCTTAGCGATCCAAATATAGCAAATGATATCGAAAAGATGACAAAGCTCTCAAAAGAGCAATCATCTATCGAGCCAGTTGCATCTGCTGCAACAAAATATCTACAAATTTTAAATAACATTGATGAGAACAAAGCTTTACTAGATGACTCTGAGCTTGGAGAGTTAGCAAAAGAGGAACTTAAAAATTTGGAGATTTCAAGAGAAAAGCTTGAAGAAGAGATTAAAATTTTACTTCTTCCAAAAGATCCAAACGATGATAAAAATATATTTTTAGAAATTCGTGCAGGTACTGGTGGAGATGAGGCCGCGCTATTTGTTGGGGATCTTTTTAATGCTTACATTAGATATGCAGAGCTTCGTGGATATAAATTTGAGATCGTTAGCCAAAGCGAAGGCAACACTGGCGGTTTTAAAGAGATTATCGTGCTTATAAAGGGTAAAGGTGCTTACTCTAGGCTAAAATTTGAAGGTGGTACACATAGAGTTCAGCGTGTACCAGAGACTGAGAGTCAGGGTAGGGTGCACACTTCAGCTGTGACTGTGGCTATTATGCCAGAAGTCGAAGATAGTGAGATCGAGATTAATCCAAACGATATAAGAGTTGATGTTATGAGAAGCTCAGGCCACGGTGGCCAGTCGGTAAATACAACCGATAGTGCAGTTAGGATCACACACATACCAACAGGCCTCGTCGTGACAAACCAAGACGGCAAGAGCCAGCACAAAAACAAAGAAGCTGCGATGAAGGTGTTAAAGGCTAGGCTTTACGAGATGCAAGAGCAAGAGAGGCTTGCAAAAGAGACTAGTGAGCGAAAGAGCCAAGTTGGCACCGGAGATCGTTCTGGTAGGATAAGGACATACAACTATCCGCAAAACCGCATAAGCGATCACCGTATAAATTTAACACTTTACCGCCTTGATGCGATTATGGCTGCGGGATTATTTGACGAGATCGTCGAGCCACTTATTACGCATTATCAAGCAGAAGCTATGCTAGAAGCTGGCATTTAAACTTTCAAATTTTTACTTCAAATTTTATAATTTATTTCTTTACTTAAAAATATTATTTTAGTTTAAAATACTTTTAAATTTACCAAACTTTAAAGCCAAATTTACAAGAATTTTATAAAAATAGATATTTAGAAGTAGTAGTTAGTAATATTTTTTCTCATTTTTTTCAAAACAATATAAATTAAATTTTTAGATTTTATTTCTCAAATAGCGATTTTTAGGACATTTAAAAGTATAAAATTTTTATTTTTGATATTATAATTTTGTATAAATGGTTTTAAGTTTTGCTTAATAATTCTACCTTACAATTTCACTATAATTTAATTCAAAAGAAGGAGACAAAATGTCAATAAGTGCAAGAAATCAACTAAATGTTGAGATCACAGAGGTAAGAACAGGTGCGGTAAATTCGCTAATATCTGCTAAGCTTGCAGGCGGTGAGGTGCTAAAAGCAATTGTTACGGTTGATAGTGAAAAAGGTCTTGATCTTAAAGTTGGCAAAAAAGCTATCTTTTTATTCAAAGCTTCAAGCGTTATCGTTTCAAAAGATGACAGCATCAAACTTAGCGCTACAAACCAAATCAAAGGTGTTGTTAGCGAGATAAAAGACGGAGCTGTAAATGCTGAAGTTATTATTGATGTAAATGGCAGCAAAATTTCTGCTATCATCACAAGAGAGTCAGTTAGTAGTCTAGCTTTAAAAGCAGGAGATAAAGTAACTGCAATTATCAAAGCAACTCAAATCATAGTTGGTGTTAAATAATTTACGGAGCAATTTTGCTCCGTTCTCCTAACTAAATCCCATTCTTAAGCTAAGATCTAAAATACTATAAAATTTATCAACAAAATTATAAATTTAAATAAGTCGTAGTGAATATTTTTTAGAAAATTTATAGCTAAAATTTATATTATTTTTTACTTTTATAGCCTATCCTCCATTTTAAGCAGAGCATGGCACGCCAAAAGTTCACCACACAATAGGCGGCCTAAATATCAACACAAAAGCCCAAGTCATGAACTCTCAAACAGCTATGCCTATACCAAATTTATATGCAGCTGGCGAGATCACTGGTGGCGTTCACGGAGCCAGCCGTCTGGGATCAGTTGCTATAACTGATTGCTTGACATTTGGTATGATCGCTGCTGAGACTATCGGCTAAAAAAGGTGGCAGGCACTTGCTTGCCACTATAAATTTTTAAATCTATAAACCCCGTTTTTTATTCGCTCAAAAATTTTCTTCTCTTCAAGCAGCTTAAACGTGCTTATCACGGTTGGTTTGCTCACATTTAGCTTCTCGCAAATGTCTGAAATTTTAAGCATGATAAAGCCATTTTCATCGCTCAGCTCGCAAAGTAAATTTATGATCTCTACCTTTTTCTCGCCAAGAAGCGCTTTGTAAATTTGCTCTTTCACGCTAGCCCCAAATTTTATATCCTATCGCCACGCACCAAAGCGCGCCACATAAGAAATTTGCGATCATCACAGCCGCACTTCCAGCGTCTTTTGCCGCCTTTGCTAGGGCGTGATAGTCTGGGCTTGCAAGATCAGTCACTCGCTCTAGGCCCGAGTTTAAGCACTCGCAAACTAGCACAAATGCCATGCTAAAGATTAAAAATAGATTAAAAATAAGGTCAAATTTCCAAAAAAATAGCGAGATCGTAGCTATCAAAAATATACAAATTTCTATGCGAAAGCTCTTTTCGTTTTTAAAAATTTCAGCCAAACCCTCTCTTGCGTAGCCAAAATTTTTAAAAAATTTATACGTTGGCTGGTTTCTCATAACTTTCCTTTTTGTGATTTTTGGCATAATTATAATTAAAAAAAGGATGAAATTTGAAACTTATTAGCTGGAACGTAAATGGTCTGCGCGCAGTCGCGGCAAAAGATGGCTTTGGTTGGCTTGATGAGGTTAGGCCTGATTTTCTGGGACTGCAAGAGATCAAGGTCAAAGAAGATGACGTGCCAAAAGAAATTTACAACCTTGGCTTTAAAGATATCAGTGTAAATTCAGGCGCAAGAGCTGGCTACTCTGGCGTGATGAGCCTAGCAAATTTTGACATTTCTACACAAAAGGCAGTTTTTTTCGACGATACGGAGGGGCGTGTTTTGGAGCATAGATTCGGTGATATCGTGCTTTTTAATATCTATTTTCCAAACGGCCAAAAGGATGACGAGCGCCTAGCCTATAAAATGGACTTTTACGAGAAATTTCTAGCTTACTGCAAAGAGCTTGTAAAAAGCGGCAAAGAGGTGATATTTTGTGGCGATGTAAATACCGCTCACCGTGAGATCGACCTTAAAAATCCAAAGGCAAATGCCAAAACTTCTGGCTTTTTGCCTATCGAGCGAGCGTGGATAGATGAGGTGCTAAAAAGTGGCTTTATCGATACCTTTAGAGCCGTAAATGGCGACGTAGCGGATGCTTACTCGTGGTGGAGCTACCGCTTTAATGCAAGGGCTAAAAACATCGGCTGGAGAATTGATTATTTCTTTATCTCGCAAGGATTAAAGGATAGGCTAAAAGATGCATTTATCTTGCCAGTGATCACAGGTAGTGATCACTGCCCAGTTGGGATAGATATAGAAATTTAGCCACTATTCCATTCTGCGAGGCTTGCCTAGTAAGAAACCTTGTGCATAAGGTATTCCAAAATTTTTGATTTGGTTTAAGATTTCTTCTGAACTTGCAAACTCGGCTACTATTTTGTAGCCTTGTTTTTTTGCAAAGCTTACGATGGTTTCTACTAGAACTCTAGCATTTTCGTCAAATGGAAGCTTTTTGATTATTGAGCCGTCTATCTTTATAGTGTCTATATCAAGCTCCAAAATTCGGTAATAGTTTGAATATCCTGAGCCAAAGTCATCAATCGAAATTTTACATCCATAGCCTTTGACGCGTTTTATGAAAGAATTTACCGCAACATAGTCGCTAAGCTCTTCACTCTCTAGCATTTCAAAGCAAATTTTATTAGGATCTTTGCACTCGTTTAGCTTGCTCTCTATAAGCTCTCTCATACTAGCATCAGCAATATCGGTAATTGATAAATTTATTGAGAACATATAATCTGGATATCTTTTGGCTAGATCAAACGCAAGACTTATCACCTTTTTGGTTATTTGCGGATATAGTTGTGTTTTCATGGCAATATCTAAAAATTCGCCCGGATAGTGTATCTTGCCATTTTGATCGATTATACGAACCAAAACTTCATAATACTTTGCTTCGGTTTCATTTTCTTCTAAGTTAAAGATACCTTGTGCTTCTACGATGACTCTATCGTTTTCTAAAGCATCTTCGATTAGCTGAACTGCCAGCTGGTTTTTGTGATATTTCATCTCGATAGCGTCATTTTCTAGATAGTAGTAAATATTGCTACCATTTTCTATTGCGAGCTGATTTGCAAGGACTGATTGCATTAGGCGGTTAGTTTGTGGGGTATCATTTGGCAATGAAACACCAAACACCATCTTTATGCCTGGTAAATTTTCAAATTTTTCATCAATAGCGACATTTATTCTATTTGAGCCAAAATATTCTCTTATATATTCAATATCTCTTACGATATTATCGCCTTCATACCATATATAAAATGCGTCATCTTGAAATCTAAATAGCTTTGCTTTTATCTCAGAAGTATCTATGCAAAGCTTTAGTGTATCAGCAACTGCTTTTAGCATTGCATCGATAATCTTAGTTTGATAAAAGAATCTTAAAATTTTAAAATTTTTAATGCTTAAGCAAATGAGCACTCCATCTTTTTGCGCGTCTAAAATTTCAGTTAAAGCAAAGTAGTTGCCAAAGCCTGTTAGCTTATCGATCGAAGATTGTATTTTTATTTGTTCATTTTTTTGAGTTAGCTCGTTTAGTATCAGCGTCTCTTTAGTTCTATCAAGCTTTACAGCTATGTAGCCCTCAAATTTATTTTTAAAGAAAAATGGCGAAAATTTTACCTTTTCATATAAAAAATCACCACTTTTTGTTCTGCTTATAAGCTCATCGCTCTCCCAAGGTAGAGATTTTTGCAGAGCCTCTTTTATGGATTCATAAAAGCTTTGTGGGTGCATATATGATTTTAGTATTCTAGGATTTTTGCCAATTAATTCTTTTAGCTTGTAGCCAGTTTTTTCTTCAAAGGTTTTATTTACATATGAAATTCTATTGTATTTATCGCAATAGACAACAGAGCTATGATCGTTTTCAACCGTGGATCTTAAGAGTTTTATTTGCCTTAAACGCTCTGAGGCTATTTTAATTTGAAAGAGGCCAAATGCACAAAATACTATAAATGTAAGTAAACAAATTGTCTGAGCTATTTTTGCGTTATTCACCTCATCAGAGTGAAATTCTAGGATTTTATTTCTAAAATTTTCTAGCATATTATCAAGATGTAGCTCTTTTACACTATTTGAGATTGTATGTAAAGTTTTTGTAGCTTGAGCTGCATAAAGTATCTTGTCTAATACATTTTGAGCTTTTTGGTTATCTTTATACTCGTTTTTATACATTTTTATTTGCTTTGAAATGTCATCTATTGCTTCAGGACTAAGCATCAAAGCACCTTTTATCGCATAAAATATAGGCTCAAGCTTATTTGGAAGTGCGAGATTTTGTATTTCATATTGACTTATTTGGATATAAGAATCTATAGATGAGTTTACATAAGCTGATCTTTGTAAAAAAAATACTTTTTTACTAAATACATCTCTTATGTTTTGTAGATCTTTTGTTATTTCATTTTGATGAAATAACAGCATCTCATCACTAAGCATTGAAAGGTTGCTCAAATTTGTATCAAAAGAATTTATGTCAGCATTGAGTTTGTCGTAGTTTGAGATATCATAAATATTATTTAAAGAAAAAGTTATCTCATTGTCTATAAATTTTAGATTTAAAATTCCATCATCAAATTTATGAGCTGCACCAATAGCTATATTTGCTTTATATATAAAAAATGCACTAATGAAAAATATAGCTGTTAAGACGCTAAGTATGGTTTTTATTCGTTTAGTACTCATTTAGTATCCTAGGCTTTTTACCATTTAATGTCAGAAAAAATGAGTATAAAGCATCAATTTCATCTTTGCTAAGAACGTATCCTAGCTGGTAGTTACCAATAAAGCTTATAGCCTCTTTTAGATCGTTTATCTCTCCATGAGATAAATATGGAGCAGTTTTTGTAATATTTCTTAGTGATGGCACTCTTCTTAATCTTTTGCTTGTATCTAAGGCAGAAATTTTTTCTCGGCCAATATCTTGTGTCAAATTTCCTCCCAAATTTCTACCATTATGACAAGCGGCACAGCCTATATTATTAAATATCTCAAATCCTTTCTTTGCGCTATCATCTATGGCATTGTTATCACCTGATATAAAACGATCAAATGGCGAATCAACACTTAAGACAGCCTTTTCAAACTCAGCTATTGCATCTGCAATATTATCAAAATTAATACCGTCATTATAAATTTTTTTAAATAAAATTTTGTACTCAGAGATATTATTTACAGAATCTACTATCTTGTCGTTATCTGAGTTTAGTTCTATTCTAGAGGTTATGGACTCTTTTACTTGATCTTTTAAATTGCTAATCCTTGCGTCGCTATAAAATAGATAGTTTGCTGCAGCATTTAATATGGTTGGAGGATTTAAAGTGCCTTTTTCCATGCTATCTTGGTTGCTTCCACTTAAATTCCAGTACAAGTTGTGACAAGTTTGGCAAGAGTAGTTTTCATTTGGGCTTAGTCTTTTGTCAAAAAAGAGTTTTTTACCAAGCAGAGCCTTTTCTTCATTATATTTTATTACCATGAGAGGTTTATAAGATTCATATTTACAAAATGAAATCGTGATGATAAATAGACAAATTATAACGCCCTTCATAACGCCCCTAATTTTTAATTTTCTTTTTTATATCGGCAAATTTTTGATTTTTTATATAGTACGTTATTTTATTGTTTTTTGAAATTTATGATACAATTCGCTCGATTTAGAAAATATTTATATTTCAGGGAGGAGAAGTCATGAAAAAAGGCTTTACGATGATTGAGTTGATCTTCGTGATCGTTATATTGGGCATATTAGCTGCGGTTGCTATACCAAAACTAGCTTTAACAAGGGATGATGCAGAGATATCAAAAACTGCTTCAAATATACAAACGCTTATTTCGGACTTGGGTTCTTACTATACTTCACAAGGCGAATTTGCTTCTGGTACAGATGCTGTTAAAAAGATGTCAAATGTAAAAACACCAGTAAAAGCAAAAAATGATGAGTGTTTAGAAGTAGGTACCGGAAATAACACTAATGGAGAAATAGGCATTACTGTAAAAACAGATGGTCTTTGTGGACAAGTTTGGGAATTGCCTGGCTTGGCAGATGTTAAAACTCTAATTGAAAGTAGCGATAATAAGACAGCTAATTCGCTTAAATTTGGCGGCATGGGCATAAAATATAAATAAAATTTTAGCAAGGTTTTTCCTTGCTTTTTATGATTTTTGGCTTACTAAATTTTTAATATAACAAAGACTAATAGAAATACAAATTTTTTACACAAATAATTTATATACATAAAAATAAGCTTTCTAAGATTTAATGCGTTGCCAAAAAGTATCAATCCTAACTATACTAATAGGCAATGGCTTTTTATTAAATTTAATTGATTTTCTTCTTTACAAATTTTAAAGATAAAAAACGTAAAATCAAACCATGGATTTACTAAAAGACCCGTTAAATAAGCTCATCATCTCGCTTTCGCTTCCAGCTGGCACCGCAATGATGTTTAATACTCTTTATAACGTTACTGGCACATTTTTTGCAGCAAAAATTTCTACCCTTGCCGTAGCTGGTATGGCTATGAGCTTTTTGCTTTATCTAAGTATTGTAGGCATTGGGCTTGGTTTTGGCTCAGCACTAACTGCGCTAATAGGCAATAGCCTTGGAGCAGGAAAGATAAAAATGGCTAAATTTTATGCGGCAAATGGAATTATCTTTGTGCTAGTATTTGCTATTTTTATGGGATTTTGTGGCTATTTTTTAGCACCAAATTTACTCACTTTTTTAGGGGCTGATCATCACTATTTAAAAGAGGCGCTTGATTACGCGGGTGTTATCTTTCTTGCTACACCATTTTTCTTGATTATCAAATCTCTAAACGGAGTGCTTGTGGCACTTGGAGATACAAAAAGTTACCGCGATTGGCTATTTTATGGCCTTTTTATCAATGCATTTTTTTGCTACTTTTTTGCATTCATTTTGGATCTTGGCGTAAAAGGACTTGCTCTAGCAACAGCTAGTGTTCAGCTTTTGGGCATGATCTATCTTTTTGTAAAAGTTAAAAAAGCTAAGATGATTGAGCCAAGAAATTTAAGCTATTTTGTACCAAATTTTAGCATTTGGGCAAAGATTACAAAGCAAGCTCTACCAGCTTGCTTAAACTATCTATCGATGTCGCTTGGCTCACTTGTGCTTTTAAAATTTATAAGCTACTATGGCGTAAATGCCGTAGCGGGGTACGGTATAGCCTTAAGGATAGAGCAAATTTTAGTATTGCCGACCATTGGTATGGCCGCAGCAGTTTTAAGTATCGTTTCAAGAAACTATGGCGCTAAAAATTTTAAAAGAGCTAAACAATGCTATAAAATTTCGCTTCTTTTTTTACTTATTTATTGTGCATTTGCTTGTGTTTTTATTAGATTTTTTGGTGAAGATATGATAAGAATTTTTGATGATACGCCGGCAGTTTTAGAGATAGCAGGGCTTTATCTTGGTATAAATTCTCTTGTTTACGTAGCTTATGGCACGATAAATGTCTCAGGCAGCACTCTTCAGGCCATAAAACGCCCAGTGGCCATCTTTTTGCTAAATGGATTTAGGCAATTCGTACTTCAAGGATCACTTTTTTACGCAGTAGTTTTTTATTTTGGTCTTGAGATAAAATTTATATGGCTGGCTCTATTTTTTAGTGTCTATCTCACAGCTATTTGCTTCGTCTTTTGGACGCTTTATCAGTTAAGAAGAGCTACTGGCGTAAGCTTTTAAATTTAAAACAAAAAGCAAAAAAGCAAAGTGAAGCAACTAAGATTATGCTAGCTCCGCCTGTTAGGTTAAAATAAAAGCTAATAAATAGACCGCTAAAACAAAAAACGACTGAAAAGATAGTGGAGATTAGCATCATCAGCCCCAGTCTTTTGGCAAAAATTTGTGCTAAATATGGCGGTATGGTAAGAAGAGCGATGACTAAAATAAGCCCAACAACACGGATCGTAGCTACTACACAAAGTGCCATCATGCACACTAATAAATAGTGAAAAAATGTTGTATTTACGCCGCGCAGCTTTGCAAATTCTGCATCAAAACTAATAGCTACAAATTGACGATAAAAAAGGGCAATGAGTGCTAAAAATAAGATATCTAAAATACTCATAAATGTTATATCTTGCCCACTCACTGCTAAGATAGAGCCAAAAAGATAACTCATGAGATCGGCATTGTATCCCGGAGTTAAATCGATAAAAATGATGCCAATAGCCATACCAAATGCCCAAATAGCACCGATAACTGAGTCGATGTTGGTTTTATCTTTTAATGTGATAGTGGCGATTATAAGGGCTAAAAAGAGTGAGAATATGCTAGCTCCAAGAAGTGGTTCAAGCGAGAAGAAAAAAGCAAGTCCTATGCCGCCATATGCTCCGTGTGCGATACCGCCAGCGATAAAAGTCATTTTATTTATAACAACGAGCGAGCCTATGAGCCCACAAATGATACTAACTAAAATGCCAGCAATAAAGGCATTTTGCATAAAATTTAACTCTAAAATTTCACTCATTTCATCTCTTTAGCTTAAAAACATTACTTTTGATTTTGCACTCACATTCACCAAGTGCGATCTCAACATCACAAAAATGGCTATGAGATTTTGCTAAATGCTCTATAAATTCTCTTTTTGCGGTATCTTCATGAGTTTTATGAATATGTAAATTTTTACTCACATAGGCGATTTTTGTAGCATAATTTAGCACAATATTTAGATCATGACTTACTAAAACTACGCCAACACCGCTTGCATTTATATTTTTTAAAATTTCATAAATTTCAGCCTGGCCCTTTGTGTCGATACTAGCTGTTGGCTCGTCTAAAACGAGAACCTTCGCATTTGCACAAAGCGCTCTTGCGATATATACACGCTGTCTTTGGCCACCGCTTAGCTCACCAATTCTAGCGCTTGCAAATTCTTTCATGCCAACTTTCTCAAGGGCACCAAGGGCCATTTGTTTCTCATCTCGCGAGTAAAAACCAAAAATTTTTTTATCGATTAGTCCCATTAAAACTACTTCTAAAACCATCATCGGAAAGCTTTGATTTGAGAGAAAATTTTGAGGCACATAGCCTATAAATTTACTAACTTCGCTTGGCTCTTTTCCAAAGAGCTTTATCTCGCCACTTTGAGGCTTGAGTAGCCCTAAGATAAGCTTTAAAAGCGTACTTTTACCGCCACCATTTGGGCCGATGATAGCTAAAAACTCATCGCTACTATAATCTAAATTGATACCTTCTAAAACCACTTGCTTATCGTAGCTAAAGTTTAAATTTCTAATTTTTATAATTTCTTTCAAAACAGACTCTTTTGCGTAAATGTAGTAGTAAAAATAAAAAGTCCAAGCCAAAGCATAACGCTAAGTGCCATAAATTCGGCATAGATTTTAAACTTTTTTAGCTTAATATTTGTGCTCTCGTTTATCTTGGCTCCAAAAATAGCCGCTAAAAATATCACTGCGCTCATGCCAAGCGCCATAAATACGCCACTTATAACGCCTGCAAAGTAGCTACCTAGCTCATTTGCCAGTACAAAGACAAGTATCGTGCCAGGACAAGGAATAAGTGCCGCAGCAGCCGCAACCAGCCATTCTTCTTTGCTTTTTGGTTTTTTTGTAGTGCAGATATTACAGCCACAGTCGCTAATAAATTTTGTATTTTTACTCAAATTTTGGCTTAAGCTTGAACTAAAAATATAAAATTTATTTAACTCTTTTTTGCTTGAAAGATAAATTTTGACCTTTTTATAAAGCATAAAAATCGCTACAAAAAAGATAATAACGCCAGAAAATGCTGTCGTAACGCTTGCTGTATCTTTTGTCAGATCGCTACTGATCTCACGTAATATCATAAAACTAGCAAGCACAAAAATAAACGCACCCACAACATGTAAAAATCCGATCTTTAAAGAGAAGAAAAAGGCTTTGGCGTAGCTTCCACCAGTTGCGGCAAAATAGGAGCTTGTAAGCACCTTGCCATGCCCCGCAGATGCAGCGTGTAAAAAGCCATAACCAAATGATATTAGTGCTAGAAATAGCAGAGTTAGCGGACTTTTTTGATCAAAATTTCTTAGAATTTGCTTTAATCTATCAAGCATATTTAGACTTGTTTTAGAAACAAGATCAAACTTAGCCTCATCGATCTTATCGATCTGGCTTAAATTTCCATCCTCAAAATTTACTGAGTTCGGCTCTTTTAGAAGCTCTTTTAGTGCAGGCTTTTCGTTATGAGCTTTGGCTGCAGCTTTACTTGAAAATGTAAAAAATATTAAATTTGCATTTGGATTTGGTATCGTCCAAAACTGATCTGATACCAAAAATGCGTTATTTTGTGTAAATTTAAAATTAAAATATCCCTCTTTATCGTCCATTTCGACAGACACCACAAAGCCATCTTTGATAAGCAAATTTGTCTTAAAACTAACGTCAAATTTTAATCTACCCTCATCAAAATAGAGTTTATACTTTTTTAAATTTAGCTCAAGTTTTGTAGCATTTTCATCTTTGTAAAAGTACTCAATATTCATTAAATAGTGCCTTGGCACAAGATAATCAAGTAAATTTAAGCGGATCTTTTTGATCTCGCTTTCATCTATCTTTTCATCCTGATTTAGGTCAAAATTTTGCCTCATAAGCTCTGAGAAATTTTGCGAAAATGTCCATGAAAAAGCAATTGTAGTGATATTGTTTTCATTTGAGTCAAATTTAACGCTCACGTGAGCGGTTGGGCTATAAAGTGAGCAAAGGGCACACCCGAAGGCATTTATAGCAAAGAAGCAAATAACAATCAGGCGTGCTAACATTTTTTATAGACTCTTAGCAAAAATTTCTGCTGTTTTTTTCATCTCATCTAGCCAATTTTCTGGGAGCTGATCAATGCTTATGACCTTTGAGCCAGTCTCTTTTGCTACTAAATTTGCAGCCTTTGTTGGAAACTGCGGAGCCACGAAAATTACCTTTACACCGTGCTCTTTAGCCTCTTCTATGAGCTCTTTTAGCTCAGCTGGCTTTGGCTCTTTGCCCTCTATCTCGATGGCAATTTGCTCTAAGTTATAGCGTTTTGCAAAATATCCCCAAGATGGGTGATATACGATAAATTCGCGAGTTTTAACATCTTTTAGAGTATTTTTGATAAAGCTATCAAGCTCGTCAAGGCTAGCTTTAAATTTAGCCAAATTCTCCTCATAAAGCTTTGCATTTTGCGGGAATTTCTCTATTAGCGCCTTAGCTATATTATCAGCTTGAGTTTTTACTAAAACTGGATCAAGCCAAATGTGCGGATCAAGGCCGTCATGATGATGGTGATGATGCTCGCCAGCTTCGTGGTCATGGTCATGGTGCTCGTGATGCTCATGTTTATGCTCGCCCTCATGCTTATGCTCATGATGTTCATGATGTTCATGTTCATCACTCATAGCGATCTTTTCGATGCCTTCTTGTGTTTTTACAATATGTAAATTTTTAAAAGATTTTGAAAAACGCTCTAGCCAAGTATCTTCAAACTCAATGCCAATAGCAAAGTAAAGCTCGCTCTTTTCAAGCTCCTTCATCTGTTTTGGCTTTGGCTCATAAGTGTGCGGATCAGCACCTTTGCCAACCATTGTATTTACGCTTAGTGTATCACCAGCGATCTGCTCAACAAAAAATTTTGTAGGCAATATACTAGTCGTAACAACTGGCTTTGCAAAAAGTGACAAAGCGCAAACTGCTAAAAAAACAAAAATCTTTCTCACCATCTCTCCTTTATTTGAAAAAATATTGCGGAAGTTTAGCAAAATGCAACTTGGTTGCAACTTAAAATACAAAAGCCTAAATTTAGCCTTTTCTTTTAAATATAATTTAAATCTTTTAGCGTTAATATACAAAAAATAAAAAGGGCAAGGATGAATGCAAGAAATTTCTTAGAAGAGCATAGTATCAAAGCAACTACTTTTCGCATAAAGCTCGTTGAAATTTTGCAAAATGCCAAAACTCCATTAAGCTATGATGAAATTCTAGAAAGCCTTAATGCAAATAAAACTACTTTTTATAGAAGCATAGAAATTTTTGAAAAAAAGGGCCTTGTCATAAAAACTGAAAATAATCATAAAAGCTACTACGAACTAGCAAATGAGGCAAAAGCGTACTTTATCTGCGATATCTGTCATAAAGTCACAAACATCGATATGCCACATCTAAACGTCGCTAAAAATATAAAAAGCGCCGTGATAAAAGGCGTTTGTGATGAGTGTGATCACGAGTAAAGAGCGATTATCTCAGCTGGAATGGCTTTTGGACGATTCGTTTTTAGATCAATATAGACAAACTCGGTTTTGCCAGTTGCTATTAGTTCACCATCTTTTTTAAACTCAAAATATCTACACGAAGTCGCCTTGCCTTCAGTTTGTGTGTAAGTGTAAATTTCTATCTCATCCATCAATTTTGCGCTTTTTATATATTTGGCTTCATTTTTTCTAATGAGCCAGATCTCGCCTCTTTTATACTGCGCCTCGACCGTGTCTCCAACTGCGGCAGAATGTGCAAATGCAGCCTCTTGCATAAGAGTGAAATAATAGACATTATTCATGTGTCCGTGCATATCAATGGCTTGTGGTGGGATTATTACTTTGTAGATAAAATCTTTCATTTCTAGCCTTTTTTGCTAAAATTATAACCAAAAAGAGGAGCTAAAATGCAAAATTTATGGGATAAAAAGGCGTCAAACTACCAAAGGTTTGATGGCAAAGTAAGTGCTATTCAGCAACAAATTTTTGCTAAAGCCTTAGCTTGGGGAGTTGATTTTAGTGGTAAAGAAATTCTTGATATAGGCTGTGGTACCGGTGTTTGGAGCATATTTTTATCCAAAACCGCCAAAAGCGTAACTGGCATAGATAGCTCAGAGAAGATGATAGAAATTTTAAACGAGGACGCAAAGAGATTTGGCGTGACAAATTTAAGTAGCGAGGTTTGCTCGTGGAGAGAATTTAAGCCAGCAAGGCTCTTTGATATCGCCATTTGCACGATGAGCCCGGCCATTGCGAGCGATGAAGATTTTTTGAAATTTCAAAACTGCGCCAAGCAAAAGCTCTATCTTGGCTGGGATAAGCCTAGAAGCTCTGACCTGCTCGAGCCGTTTTTTGAAAAATTTGGCCGCACACTCTCACAAAAAAACGTTGTAAATAGGCTTGAAGCGTGGCTAAACGAGCAAGGCATCGCTTATAAGAGTGAAATTTTAAACGAGACAAGGATTGCTAGACGAAGCGTGCAAGAAGCAGCTGAAAATATCTGCTGGCACCTTGAGATAAACGGGGCCAAAAACTACGATGAAAAGGTGGTTTTAGCGATGTTAAAAGAGAGATTTGACGGCGAGTTCATAGACGAGAAAATTGACTCTCAAATGAAGCTTTTTGTCTTTTAGAGCTTAAATTTAGAGCAAATTTGCTTGCCAAATTCGCTAAAAATGACGCCAAAGATGATGAGCATGGCTCCAAAAATTTGCCAGATGCTAAGTATCTCACCAGCAAAAAAGTAGCCAATGAGCCCTGCAGAGACTGGCTCTAGGCAGAAAAATAAAGCTGCCTTGCTGGCTGTTGTATATCTTTGAGCGATGGTTTGTACAAAGTAGCAAAAAATGGTGCCAATAAATGCAGTGATAAAAATTGCTATAAAAAATTCCCTATCGTAATTTGGCGCCACACTACCTTCAATAAATGCAAAGACAAATGAGAGTAAAGAGACGGTGAGAAATACTACAAATACGAGTAGATAAAGCTCACATTTTCTTACAAAGTGGCCATTTAAGCTCGTGTACAGTGCGTAAAATATGGCACAAAGTAGGGCAAGTGCCTCGCCGCTCCCAAGTGCTAGCGTAGCGCCACTTAAGAGCCAAAGCCCAAAAATAGCAATAAGCGCACCAAAAATAGCAAAAATGGTTATTTTATTTTTAAAAATGAGTGCTGTCATAAAAGGCACGATCACACACTCAAGCCCTGTAATAAAGGCAACACTTGAGCTAAAAGTAAGCTTTAGAGCGTAAGTTTGAGCAACAAATGAGCCAAAGAGAACTACGCCAAGAATGGTGCCGTAAACTACACTTTTTTTATCAAAAATTTTAGAAAATTTAAATGCTATAAGTCCCATAAAGATAGCGGAAATAAAAAATCTACAAAAAAGCATGACAAAGACGCCATTTGTCTTTAGCGCGTTTGCCATGGGTAAAAACGTAGCGCCCCAAACGATGGCAACTACGATAAGAGCGATGTCAGCTCTGTTTTGTGCGCTTAAATTTTTCATTTAAAGATCGAGTCAAGTACCTTTTTGCCGCTATCTAGGCTAAAGCCGCTTCTTAGCCCCTTTTCTTTCTCGCTCATCACGTTAAATAGCCCATCTAGCGTCTTTCTTGTGATGTATGCGTTTAGATCCTCGCCGTCATCTGGCACATACTCGCTTGCACCTAAATTTTTAGCTAGGCTCTTTACCGATTTTATAGTTTCATTATTTTTTGCTGAGCCGACGATGAAAGAATTTAGCCCATTATATGCGGTCGCAAAGCTATTATCACTCATCATTTTTTCTATTATCGGAGTAAAAGCCGCCTTTAGCTTTTGGCTGGAGCTTTGCTGCAAATACTTTGTAACACTATCACTCCCGCCATTAAAGAGCTTTTTGACATCTGCTTCGCTCATATTTTTTATGCTTTCGCTAAAAATTTCAGCAGCCTTTGGTACAGCTGTGGTTGCGGCGTTGTTTATCGACTTGCTAAGATCCTGCGCCCACTTCTCGCCACCTACTTTTTTGGCTAAATTTGATGCCATTTCAAGGCTTTTTGGAAGTGGAATTTTGGCCGTAGCATTGTTTATAAAGCCATCTTTTGAAAGCTCGCTAACAGCGGCATTTAGCGCCTCGCTAACTAGGCTTTTATAGTCGCCACTTGATGCGTGAGTGGCGATTTTGACGCCTTTGTTTATCATATCGTCCATGCTCGCGGCTTGTAAATTTAAAGCAAGCGCGCCATAAAGAATAACAAGAGATCTTTTCATCTTCTCTCCTTTTTTAAATTTAAAGCAAAATCATACAAAAAATATCTAAATACTTAAAATAAATTTAATCTTTTTGCACTAGAATTCACCCTTTTTCTAAAGGAAGATTATGCAACTTTTACTTCTTAGCTTCGCTCTTAGTATGGATAGTGCGGCACTAAATATGGCAAATGGTGCAAGGTATAAAAATTTAGCTCTTAATAAAATTTTATTTATTGCTTTTGTGCTTGGTTTTTTTCAGTTTCTTATGCCGCTTCTTGGCTATCTTTTAGGTGTTAGTTTTGCAAAATTTATAAGCTCGGTTGATCATTTCATCGCATTTTTTATACTCTGTTTTCTTGGTTTTAGAATGTTTAAAGAGGCCTGTAGTAAAGAGGAGTGTGAGTATCTTAAGATAGGATTTAAGACCATTTTGTATGGGGCGTTTGCTACTAGTGTGGATGCTCTTGCCGTTGGTGTTACACTTAGCTTTGAAGAGATAAACATCTTTCAAAGCTCGCTCATCATCGGCGTAGTCTGCTTTGCATTAAGTTTGATCGCTTTTTATATAGGTAAATTTATGGGTGAAATTTTAGAAAAAAAGGCGCTCTTTTTGGGAGGAGCGATATTAATTTTTCTAGGTTTTAAAATTTTAATAACGCATTTAATTGAAAGCGGCACAGTCCAGTAAAATTTAAAATAACAATTAAAAATAATATTTAAGATTAACTATATTTTAAAGCTTATATGGATAAGATTTTGATTTTTAGAAGTGGTGACCCATACGAGACTCGAACTCGTGTTACCGCCGTGAAAGGGCGATGTCCTAACCGCTAGACGAATGGGCCACATGTCGGTTATGAAGTTGGGATTATATTTCTTTTATACTTAATTTTAGATTAATAAGGAAAAATTTTTGAAAAATTTTTTATTTACTTTGTTATCTGTTTTTATTTTTACAGGTTGCGTGGCTACCAAAACGCCGCAAAATTCACAAGCTTTTCAAGTTACTTTATTTTCTCCGATGATCAAGATAAATGATGTTGGATTTTTCCATAAATATAAAAATGAGCTAAATTTGCAAATTTATAGTTCTGGCGTAAACACCGCAAATATAAGCATAAGAGATAAAATTTGCATAAATAATGCTTGCTTTAACAAGACTGAGTTTAATGAGAAATTTTTTCTAGCTCCGCATTATGAGAGCCTTTTTGAAGAAATTTTGCAAAAAGAAAAGATTTATGATGGCAAAGGCTTGGTGAATACGGAGTGTGGTTTTAGTCAAGATCTAAGTTCATATTTTATAAAATACGAGGTTTGCGACAACTACGTCAAATTTGTAGATAGCAAAAATAAAATAAGAGTGATAATAAAAGAGTTAAAATGAGATACATCGGAGCTCACGTAAGTGCTGCTGGAGGCGTGTTTAATGCACCTTTAAATGCTGCAAAAATAGGAGCAAATGCCTTTGCGCTTTTTACAAAAAATCAACGCCAGTGGAATGCAAAAGAGCTAAGTGCTAGCGAAATAGAGCAGTTTAAAGAAAATCTAAAAATTTCTGGCATAAGCACAAAGCATGTTTTGCCACACAGCAGTTACTTGATAAATTTAGGCCATCCAGATGAGGAAGTAAGAGCAAAGTCGCTTGAAGCCTTTGTGGATGAGATAGATCGCGCCAGTAAGCTTGGGCTAGAGCTTTTAAATTTTCATCCAGGCTCGCACCTAAAGCAAATAAGTGAAAAAGAGTGCTTAGATAATATCGCAAGCTGCATGAACGTGGCACTTAAGCGCACAAGTAGCGTAAAGCTAGTCATCGAAAATACAGCTGCACAAGGTTCAAATTTAGGCTTTAGTTTTAAGCAGATTGCTTATTTGATAGAGCGAGTAGACGATGAGAGCAGAGTTGGTGTTTGCTTTGATACCTGTCACGCATTTGCTGCTGGATATGATCTAAGAAGCAAAGAGGCCTATGCCAAGACGATGGGGGAATTTGATGCGATCATCGGCTATAAATTTTTATCCGGCATGCATTTAAATGATGCAAAATTTGGGCTTGGCTCGAAAAAAGATAGGCACGAGAGTCTTGGCAAGGGTGAGCTTGGATTTAGTGCTTTTAAAAATATAATAAATGATGATAAAATAGGCGAAATTCCTTTAATATTAGAGACGATTGACGAGAGTATCTGGGAAGACGAGATAAAAATTTTAAGAAATTTCGAAAAGGAAAAACTATGAAAAAAGTGCTATTAAGCATTATTGCAACATCTACTTTGCTAAATGCTGGAGGTTATAAAGTCCCTGAGCAAAGTGCTGATTCTTTAGGTCTTGCTGCTAGTAACGTAGCCTTTAGTTTTGGGGCTGATGCGGCATATTTTAACCCTGCAAATATGATGTTTTTAGATGGACGCCATCACATAGAAAGTACCCTTGGCTGGTTTCATATAAATAAGCTTGAGTTTAAAAGTGATAGTGGCAAAAGCTATAGGTCAGAAAAATTTGACTCACTAGCTGGTACATTTAGTTTTGTTTCGCCAGAAATTTATGAAAACTGGAAATTTGGTTTAGCTCTTGCCGTTCCTGCTGCTGTTGGTGTATCATGGGAGGATCCAGCTACCGCATTTACCGCTAAAAGGTTTAAGCTACAAGTTGTTGAGCTAAATCCAACCGTGGCTTACCGCATAAATGATAAGCTTGCCTTTGCTCTTGGTGCTAGAGGTGTTTACACCAAAGGTAAGATAGCAAGTGACTTTGGACGAATAGGCTACAGAGAGATAAAAGGCGATGGTATGGGCTATGGCTATAATGTCGCGCTTACTTATAGGCCTATTGAGGATTTAAGCTTTGCCGTTACTTACCGCTCAAATGTAAATTTAGAACTTAAAGGCCATACAGATGCTGATTTTAACGGAGCACTATCTCCTATAAGCTATCATGGTAAAACAAAAGTCGAGATCCCACTTCCTGCACAGCTTGTACTTGCAACTGGATATAAATTTAGCAACTTTACCCTTTTGCTAGCTTTTGAGAGGACGTATTGGTCTAAATTTAAAGGCTATGACTTTGAATACATGGATAAAGGTCCAGCTCACTCGCATCCAGCTTTTGCAAGATTCATGGATGATCCAGTCATAAAAAATGCAAAAGATACAAATACATATAGGCTAGGTCTTGCCTATGATGTCAATGAAAAGCTTAGATTAATGGCTGGCTTTGCCTATGATGAAGACATTACAAGCAGTAAGCATACTGGCTTAGAGCTTCCAAATACTACGTCTAAAGTATATTCTTTTGGAGTAAATTATAAATTTACACCAAATCTTGAAATGGCACTTGGATATGTTTATCAACACCGTGATAAGAAGCGTGCGACAGGTATTACCAATAGTATTGCTACAAAAATGTCAGGGGAATTTGATACTGGTACGATCCAAATCCTTGGTACGACTTTTAAATATACATTTTAGTTAGGGTCAATAATGCGATACTCTTATAATAATTTTTATGAAATTTTAACCAAAGTAGCAAAGGAAAACCCAAATCAGGTAGTTCTTTTTGAAGAAAAAGAGAAGCTAAAATATCGCGAATTAAAGCAAAATGTCGATAAAGTGGCAGCTTATTTGCAACTTGCTGGAGTAAAATTTGGTGATAAAGTAGCTATGGCGGTTACAAACTCGAAAGAATTTATTATTTCATATCTTGCGATAACCGCAATAGGTGGTATCGCAGTGCCTATGAATACTTTTTTAAAAGCAAATGAGTTTGAATATATCATAAATGATTGCGGTGCAAAGGTGCTTTTTGCGTCTAGCTCGCTTGCAAAAGAGTTAATCGCATTAAATGAGCTTGAAATTTTAAGAAAGATAATCTGGATCGGAGCAATACCAAAGAAGCTTCAAAGTGCTTCAAAAGATGAATATATAGACACTGACGAAGAGTATGGCGAGAGCGCTTATCTCACCTCAACGCCTCAAATTTCAAAAGAGGACATGAGTAAGAGCTATGAAAATAATGGCCTCGTTAAAAATGTAAATTTTACAGAAACTCTAAATCACAAATATGCTCTTAGTATCACAAAGTATCCGGTAATAGATGATTTAATGCACATAATTTACACTTCAGGCACTACTGGCAAGCCAAAAGGTGCGATGATAAGCTACAAAAATATCTTTTCAAATTTAATCGGAGCTCATGAACGTTTTAAGGTTAAAAAAAGCGATAGGTTTATCGTATTTTTACCTATGTTTCATAGTTTTACGCTAACTGCAATGGTTTTGCTTCCAATATTTGCGAGTGCTTCGATGGTTCTTGTAAAGTCGGTATTCCCATTTTCAAATGTACTAAAACAAACCTTGCTAAAGCGTGTAACTGTATTCTTAGGAATTCCAGCCATCTATACAGCTATCGGTAAGGCAAAAATTCCTTGGTATTTTAGATGGTTTAATTGTATTAGGCTATTTGTAAGTGGTGCTGCTCCGCTTGCAAAGCAGACTATTGATGACTTTAGGGTGAAATTTCCACGTGCGACACTGGTTGAGGGATACGGACTTAGCGAATGTTCTCCGATTGTAGCTGCAAATTTATTCAATAAACAAAAGCTTTTAAGCGTAGGTCCTGTACTTGATGGCTATGAGGTAAAGATCGTAAACGACGAGATGATGGAGCTTCCAGTTGGCCAGATCGGTGAGATCATCATAAAGGGTGATTGCGTCATGCAAGGCTACTATGGTATGCCAAGTATCACTGATGAGACCATAATAAACGGCTGGTTAAAGACCGGAGATCTTGGCAAAGTCGATGAAGAGGGCTTTATCTATATCGTTGATCGTAAAAAAGACCTCATCATATCAAAGGGCATTAACATCTATCCACGTGAGATCGAAGAGGTTATTTACAAGCTTGAAGCAGTTGAAGCAACAGCAGTAATCGGTGTAAAAGACGTACACGCCGATGAAGAGGTTGTCGCTTTCATACAAGTAAAAGATGGCATGGATCTTGATGAAAAAACAGTAAGAGAGCATTTGAAGAAAAATTTAGCGAATTTCAAGATACCAAAGAGTATCTATTTTGCCGAAGAGTTGCCTAGAAATGCCACTGGTAAGGTGCTAAAACGTGTATTAAAAGAGCAAATAGAGCAGATGAAGGATAAATTTTAGTGAAATACTTGCTTGATTTTTTAAACCAGGACCTCAAAAAAAGTAAAATTTACGAGCTGATAAAGTGCGGCGATGAAGAGGGAGAAATTTTAAAATATCTAAGTAAAGCTTATGTGCAAGGAACAGCTAATATGAGTGTTTTTGAGCTACTTGGAGCAGTCTTTGGCACGCAAAATGATAAGCAGCTTTTGTATCTAAAATTTATAAAAAATTTGCTTGATAGTGGTTGGATTGTACAAAATTATAGTCTTTTTAAAATACCTGAGAGCACGCAAAGGGCTTCAGCTCAAGGGCTTCTTTCGTTGCTTCATTCTGAAATTTCTCTATCAGCCACATTTTTAAAAATTCTTGAAGATGGCAACGCTGATATAAATTTACCAGAGCTTACGCCATATGAGGATCATTTGGAGTATTTAAAAGATCAGTTTTTAAAGGTGGAGCTTTACTCAAAGGCTGCCATTTTTGGCGATGGCTCAAGTGATGCCAAAAAGCGCATAAATGAACAAATTTCTGAGCTTACAAAGCGAATCAACGAGCGCGTAAAACTAAGCAAGATCAGCCTAAAGATAGAGCAAATTTTTAAAGAAAACTCACTTGACGAAAAAGAGCAGATTATATTTTTAGCCCTTTTAAAAGAGGAGTACGCGGGAGATTTTGAAAATGGCCGCGACCTAAACACGCTAGTTGAGCTAATAAGCAAAGACGAGCTTGAACGCATCAAAAATCGTACTCTTTTAGAGGAGGGCTCAAGGCTCATCGAAGGCGCGCTAATCGACTACGACGAGGTTTTAAACGCTTATGGCAACGTAAGCAAGAGCTTTTTTATAAACGAAGAAATTTTGCAAAGCATAATGCACCCAAAAAATGACAAAAATAGCAAGAAAATCAAGATCGAAAGCCTGGTAAAAGAGCAAGAAATTTTTGAGCTCATTGAGCCAGTAACAAGCCTAGAAGACGTCGTGCTAAACGAAAAGACAAAGCAGCTTTTAAGCACGATACTAAAGCAAGTCGATAAAAAAGTGCTTGCTAGACTTAGCAGCTGGGGCATAAAAACTAGAAAAAACATAGACGCTAAGATCATCTTTTACGGCGAGCCTGGCACTGGTAAGACGATGAGCGCCGTTGGGCTTGCAAAGAGCCTAAAGAAGCAAATTTTAAGCTTTGACTGTTCAAAAATTTTAAGCAAATATGTCGGCGAGAGCGAGCAAAATGTAAGGAAAATTTTTGATACTTACAAAGAAATTTGCAAAAAAAGTGGCAGCGAGCCGGTGCTCTTGCTAAACGAGGCCGATCAGTTTTTAAGCACGAGAGTGGAGAGCTCGAGCGGGGCTGAAAAGATGCATAATCAAATGCAAAATATCTTTTTAGAGCAGATCGAGCGCTTTGAGGGCGTGCTGATCGCTACGACAAATTTCTTACAAAGCCTTGACGTGGCGTTTTCTAGAAGGTTTGACTACAAGATCGAGTTTAAAAAGCCTGATTATAACGGCAGGCTTGCCATTTGGCGTAAAATTTTGCCCGAAAATGCAAGCTTTGAAGATGGCTTTAGTGTTGAAAGGCTGGCTGAGTTTAACCTAAGTGGCGCACAGATCGTACTTGCGCTAAAAAATACTGCTTTAAAAGTAGCGATAAAAGATGATGGGATTTTTACCTTTGAGGACTTTAAAACGACGATAGAGCGCGAGCTAAACTCAAGCTTTGGCGAGGATAAAAAGATGGGATTTGGCTCTTAATCTCTTCCAAATTTTACTATCTCGTATGGCTATACGCTTTTGCCAAGAGGTAAAGTCTAAAGTGCTAGGGATTACTGGACTAAACGTAAAATTTTGATTTTATAATTAAATTTGCGCTATGACTGCCACCAAAAATTATAGCAAGACAGACATCAGCACATAATTACTTAGTATAAATTTGGCCCGCTTACTTGCCTTAAAATTGTAACATGGTCTTTGCTAAACAAGTAGTTTTTGTTAAAAAATCCTAAATTTTTGGAGTTTATCCACTCCATGACCGCTGCTTGGAATGTATATTTGCACGTTTGGTGCTTTAAAAAAGTTTTATTAAAATCTTGTCATTTTGTGTAATACAAAAATAGCCGTCTCACGAAGTCTAAAATAAAAAGCCTCATAAATTTCAAATTCTCTTTCATGATATTTGTAGCAGCGCTTTTTGAAATCAAAAAAGAGATGAGAAAATAGAAATTTATAGGTCTTTGAGTGCGATTTTTACATCCGAAGTAAAGAAGTAATGCGTGATCACTTTGGCAATTAGTATAAAAATTTTTATTATATTTTTAGTAGCTAAATTTTATAAAAAGGTTTATAAATTTTAGAAATTTACTGATTGATCTTATCAAGCAGCTCTTCGACCTCTTCAAGCGCAAAGACCTCTTCTGAGCTCTGTTTTAAGAAGCTCTCCATAAATTCTTTCTTCGAGATCGCAAGGTCAAGCTCCTTGTCGCTGCCCTTTTGATAAGCACCGATGCGAAGCAAGACTTCGTTTTCTTTTAAAAGCGAGTAGAGGCGCTTAAATTTCATCGCATTTAACTTATGCTCTTTACTGATCACATCGCCCATAACACGCGAGGCCGAATTTTGGATATTGATAGGTGGGTAAATTCCAAAGTCCGTTAGCTCGCGACTTAGCACGATGTGTCCGTCTAGGATAGAGCGGCTTTGGTCAGCTATCGGATCGCTCATATCATCGCCTTCAACTAGCACGGTGAAAAATGCTGTGATACTGCCCTTGCCTTCCTCTTTGCCCGCACGCTCCATTAGCTGAGGTAAAAGTGTGAGCGAGCTTGGTGGATAACCCTTTGAGGTCGGTGGCTCGCCAAGTGCAAGGCCGATCTCACGCTGCGCCATCGCAAAACGTGTTACGCTATCCATGATAAAAAGCACGTCATTTCCTTGTTGTTTGAAGTACTCAGCCACGCTCATCGCACAAAAGGCACCGTATTTTCGCATGAGTGAGCTGTCATCGCTGGTCGCTACGATGATAACCGTGCCCTCTAGGTCTCCGCCTAGGTTTTTTTCGATAAATTCGGGCACCTCACGACCGCGCTCGCCTATTAGCGCGACTACTTTTATCGGTGCTAGTGTGTTTTTTACGATCATACCCATGAGGGTTGATTTGCCAACACCTGAACCTGCAAAAATTCCTAGCTTTTGCCCCTTGCCACAAGTAAGCAGTCCATCTATCGTCTTTATACCAACGCTAAAAGGCTCGTTTATAAGCCCCCTTTTCATCGCATCTATCGGCGCTCTCATAATCGGCATATATTCAGTCGTCTCGATCGCTCCTTTGCCATCAATAGGCTTCATAAATGGATCGACCACGCGCCCAAGCAAATTTGGCCCCACTGGTATGCTCATGCCCTGATCGCTCTCATAGACGAAGTCGCCTATCCTAAAGCCCTCAACAAAGCCAAATGGGCTGATATAAGCGCCATCTGTCTTTATTTGTGTAACCATGCCAAGACCATTTTTACTCTTATCTTTTGCAACTATACGCACGATGTCCCCGATGCTTGGGCGAAGTCCAGTGATTTCGATAGTTGTAGCTGTGATTTTGGTTATGATGCCAAAGGTGTTTGAGAGTTTCACACCCTCTTTAAGCTTTAAATTTATATGCTCTAAGCTCAAAAATGCGTTTCCCTAGGAGAGTTTATAAGTGAGAAAAATTCTCGCCTTGTGTCTGCGTTTTTGATAAAGCAGCCTCTAAGTGCTGAGGTCGTGGTGGTTGAGTTTATCTTTTGCACACCTCTCATCTCAACGCACATATGTCTAGCCTCGACGACGACTCCAACGCCTTTTGGAGCGATTACGTCCTCAAGTGCTTTTGCGATCTGCTCAGTCATTTGCTCTTGAATTTGCAAGCGTCTTGCGTAGATATTTACCATGCGTGGAATTTTACTAAGGCCAACGACCTTGCCATTTGGGATGTACGCCACATGCACACGGCCGATAATAGGCAACAAATGGTGCTCGCAAAGACTGTAAAATTCGATGTTTCGCATCAAAACCATCTCATTATTTGAGCTAGTAAAAAGTGCGTCACCAAGAACCTCTTTTGGATCTTCATCATATCCGCTAGTTAGAAATTTAAATGCTTTAAAGACACGCTCAGGCGTCTTTATAAGCCCTTCTCTATTTGGATCTTCGCCTATAATCGTTAGCATGTTTTTAACCGAATTTTCAAAACTCTCTTGCATAAATTTTCTCCATGATTTTATTGCTAGATTCTACGTTAAAACGCCTTTTATATCTATAAAAATTTACAAATTTACAATGAAATAAGGAAAATTCTGCTATATTTTGGGCTAAAAATTTGTATTCATAAAGGAATTAGATGGAAATCAAAACAAAAGCTCTAGATAGCGTAAATACCTTAGCAAGCACGACTATAAGTGTGGATGCTATAAAATCTAGCGTAGAGAAACTAGCAAAAAAAGCAGCAAAAACTATGAAAGTAGATGGCTTTAGACAAGGCCATGTACCAGTTGCTATTGTGCTAAAACGCTACGAGAAAGAGCTAACAAATGATGCTGAGCAAGATGTCTTAAGAGATGTTGTTGATGAGGCTATAAAACAAGCAGGCAAGAAAAACGATGATCTTATCGGCGAGCCTATTGTTTCAAAATTTGATAGAAAAGATGGCAAGATCGATGTTGAGCTAACAGTTTCATTTAAGCCAAGTGTCGATGTGAGCGGCTATGAGATCTTGATACCTGAGTTTTCAAACCCACGTGTTTTGAAAAAAGATATCGATGAGAAAAAAACTGAACTTTTAAAAATGATAGCTCCACTTGAAAAAGTAGAGAGCAAAAGAGGTCTAAAAGTTGGCGATTTTGCTAAATTTGACTTTGAAGGCTTTGTTGATGGCGTTGCATTTGATGGTGGTAAGGCTGAAAACTACGTGCTTGAGATCGGTTCAAATCAATTTATCCCAGGCTTTGAAGATGGTATGGTAGGCATAAAAGCTGGTGGCGAAAAAGATATCAAGGTTAAATTCCCAGAAAACTATGGCGCTGCACATTTAGCTGGCAAAGACGCTATCTTTAAAATAAAACTTCATGAAATTCAAGAGAGAAAAATTCCTGAAAAACTAGATGAAGAGATGTTAAAAACTCTACTTCCAAATGAAGAAAAACCAACTGAAGAGTTACTTGATGAGCGTATAAAAGAGCAAATCCGCCAAGAGAAAATTTATAAACTTATAAATGATGAGCTTAAGCCAAAATTTGCTGAAGCTGCGGTTGAGAAATTTAAATTTGACGTGCCAAAAAATATTGTCGAGCAAGAGATTGATATGCAGTTTAGAAACGCATGGAGCTCATTTACTCCAGATGATATGAAAAAATTTAGAGAGGACAAAGATGCTCTTTCTAAAAAACGTGACGAGTTTAGAAAAGACGCTGAAAATAGCGTTCGTTTAACTTTCATTATCGATGAGCTAGCTCGCGTAAGAGGCGTGAAAGTAAGCGATCAAGAGGTCGTTCAAGCGATCTATTTTGAGGCGTATAGAAGCGGTCAAGATCCAAAAGCACACCTTGAGATGTACCGCAATCAAGGCATGCTCCCAGCTATAAAGATGTCGATGATCGAAGAGAAGCTATTTGGTGAGCTCTTTAACAAAGAAAAAGACGAGAAAAAAGTAAGCAAAAAAGAGAAGGCTGAGTAATGAGCTATTACGTTCCTGTCGTAGTTGAAAGAACTAGTAGAGGTGAGCGAAGCTATGATATATATTCCCGTCTTTTAAAAGACAGGATCGTTATGCTAAGTGGCGAGATAGAGGACGGCATGGCCGCTTCTATAGTCGCTCAGCTGCTATTTTTAGAGGCTGAGGATCCAGATAAAGATATCTACCTTTACATAAACTCACCAGGTGGCGTGATAACAAGTGGCTTTAGCATCTATGACACCATGAACTACATAAAGCCAGATGTTTGCACTATCTGCATCGGTCAAGCTGCTAGCATGGGTGCATTTTTGCTAAGCTGTGGCGCACCTGGTAAAAGATATGCATTGCCAAATTCTCGTATCATGATACACCAACCCCTTGGCGGTGCTAGAGGGCAAGCGACTGATATCGAGATACAAGCTCGTGAAATTTTGCGTATGAAAGAGATTTTAAATGGAATTTTGGCCAAAAATACAGGTCAAAAGCTAAGTAAGATCGTAAAAGATACTGAACGTGACTTTTTTATGAGTTCGGCCGAAGCCAAAGAGTACGGACTTGTTGATAAAATTTTGGAGAAAAGTTTTAAATAAGGCCCAAAGTGATAAAGATAGATAATGCACCAGACCCTAAGAAAAAAGCGGTTGAGGTAAAACATATTCTAGAAAAAGAAAAGGTAGATATCTACAAATTTTCAGAAAATGTTTTGCATGAATTAAGCGATGATAATGTTCCATCTACGCCAAATAATTACTCTATTTATTTTGAGAAAATGCTTGATGGACAGCCTGATGAATTTAGAAAAGAGATCGGTGATATGATAGTCATAAATTCCGAGATCTCAGTACCATCAGGCAGTAATATCTCTATTGAAAAAGAGATAAAGCAAGGATTTATCCAGATAAAAAGCATGCTTCAAGCCGTGGTGCTAATCTATAAAAATTTAGGCATTATGAGAGGCCTAGTACAAAAGCGCATGGATGCACTCAAAAATAATACAAATATCCTAGCTCTTCAAAATGTTTTAAGCGCATTTAACCATGACCTAATAAAATTAAACAGCCTTATGGATAAGCATCTTGATGTCATTAAAGTAAGCTATGATGAAGTAGCCAAGATGCTTAAATCTATTGAAGAGCAGTCGATTTATGATACGACATATGACGTCTATAATAAAAAATTTCTAGTAGCCACAGTGCAAAGTGAAGTAGAAGCCGTTAAAAGATATGGCTATAACGCATCTTTTTTACTAGTAAGAGCAAAAGATAGATTTACAAATCGTGTTAAAAATTTAAAAGAGCGAAACAATATGTATAAAGCTATATCACAGCTTCTTTTAAGAACTTCTAGAAGAAGTGATATAGTAGCTCATTACGGTGATGGCTGTTTTGCTATGGTTATGAAATATACTGATGAAAATGGCACAAAACAAGCCGGTAGCAGAATTTTAAATATGCTTTCATCTATACCTTGGAAGATTGATGGTGAAGAGTGCAAGCTTGATATCCAAGTGGTTTCAAGCATGATAACAAAAACAAGAAGTGCTGAAGAATTAATCTCTTACTCGTTAGATCAACTAATACTAACACAAGATGATGAGCAGCCTATATTTTTGGGTGAATAAGTAGGAGTTTGAGCTTGATCTTAGAGGTTTTATCTTATCCAAATAAAAAGCTTTACGAAATTTCTAAAGAAGTTAAAATTTTCGACGAAGAGCTTCACAAGCTGCTCGATGATATGTATGATACGATGATAGCAAAAGAGGGCATCGGTCTTGCTGCCATTCAAGTAGGCGTTGCAAAAAGAATTTTTATTATAAATTTAGTTAACGAAGAAGGCGTGCAAGATAAAGAAAATCTAATCGAGATAATAAATCCAAAATTTGAGTTACGTGAGGGTGAGTGCGTCTACCAAGAGGGTTGCCTTAGCGTGCCTGGATATTATGAAGATGTAAAAAGAAATGAAGTTGTGGCCATCAAATATCAAGATCGTTTTGGCAAAGAGCAAAGTTTAAAGGCTGATGGGCTTTTGGCTATTGCTATTCAGCATGAAAATGATCATTTGGACGGACATCTTTTTATAGAAAAAATCGGCTTTAATAAACGTAAAAAATTTGATAAGGAATACAAAAAGCAAAAAAAAGAAAAAGCTTCATGAAGTCCCTAAGATGTGCTACTTACGGCGATGGACTAAAGATAATTGATGTTGAGTCTATCTTCTCTCGTGGGCTTCCTGGTTTTAGCATCGTTGGGCTTGCAAGCACAAGTATCAAAGAGAGTACAGAACGCGTAAAAGCAGCACTTCTAGCACTTGATTTTTCTTTTCCAGCACAAAAGATAACCATAAATTTATCCCCTTCAGATTTGCCAAAGAGTGGCTCACATTTTGACCTAGCTATCGCTCTTCTTATAGCTCTTCAAAAGGCAAAAAGTTTAGAGAAAATTTTTGTCTTTGGCGAGCTTGGACTTGATGGAAGTGTAAAAAGCACAGCAAATTTATTTTCTATCTTACTTTTTTTAAGCACACAGGTCAAAAATACAAAAATTCTAGTACCAAAAGAGATAGCACAAAAAGCTTCAATGATCCCAAATTTAGAGATTTATGCGGTTGGCACTCTAAAAGAGGCGATTAGATTTTTTGGCGATGAAGAATTTGCAAAAAATATACGTTTTACCGCTACGCATGAGTTATTTTCAAACGTGATAGAAATTTCTGGTAAAAGATACGTTCCAAATTTAAACTTTGAGCTTGATTTTAAGGATGTTTTGGGTCAGGATCGCGCCAAAAGAGCCTGCGTCATCGCAGCCGTTGGCATGCACAATATTTTATTTGAAGGCAGCCCAGGAAGCGGCAAGAGCATGTGTGCAAAACGCCTAGTTTACATCATGGCGCCACAAAGCCTAGAAGAGGTGCTAAAGTCTGCCGCTTACCGCTCTTTAAACCTTCAAGATAGCGAATTTACAAGCACTAGAGCCTTTCGCTCGCCCCATCACACATCAACTAAAAGTTCAATCTTTGGCGGCGGCTCAAATGTCGCAAAGATCGGTGAGATCGCACTTGCAAATGGTGGAGTACTATTTTTTGACGAGTTTCCTCACTTTTCAAAGCAAGTCATCGAAAGCCTGAGAGAGCCACTAGAGGACAATCAAATTCACATTGCAAGGGTAAATTCAAAAGTAACTTATGAGACTAAATTTATCTTCGTAGCAGCTCAAAATCCATGCCCTTGCGGAAATTTATTCTCTCGCAATTTAAATTGCAAATGCAGCGAAAATGAGATAAAAAACTACAAATCAAGAATTTCAGCTCCAGTGCTCGACCGCATTGATTTAAAAGTTGCTATGGACGAGAGCTCACCAAATGATAGGTCAAGTTTGAGCTCACAGCAAATGAGCGATATGGTTTTAAAGGCGTTTATATTTCAAAAAAAGCGCGATCAAGATGAGCTAAACGGCAAGCTAAACGACGCACAAGTAGAAAAATTTTGTCTACTGGATAATGAAGCAAGAGAAATTTTACAAAAGGCAGCCTCGAAGTACAATCTTTCCCAAAGGGGCATAAAAAGGACACTTAGGGTGGCTAGAAGCATCGCTGATCTTGATGAGAGCGAGCAAATTTTAAAGCCCCACATCTTAGAGGCGCTCAGTTTTAGGGCATAGAATGAAAAATTTATATTTAGACACGAGAATTTTGGACGAGAGGGCGAGAGAGAAATTTGACCTTAGTGAAGAAATTTTAATGGAAAATGCAGCTGCAGGCATAGCAAATTTTATACGTAAAAAATTTAAAAAAGGCATGAGAGTACTAGGCGTTTGTGGAAGTGGCAATAACGGTGCTGACGTGCTTTGTGTGTTAAGAATGCTTGAGGGCGAGTTTGAATGCGAATTTATCTTAGCTAGTCAGAATTTAAGGTCACTAGCCATTAAGCAGCTTGAGCGAGCTAAATCTGCTGGCGTGTGTGAGAGTAAAGATGTAGAAAATAGCTTAAATGGTGCAAAATGCATCATAGACGGGCTTTTTGGCTCTGGCTTAAATAGAAATTTAGACAAAAATCACATAGAGCTTATCTCAAAGATAAACAAAAGCTCTGCCTACACTATCGCTTGTGATATACCAAGTGGACTAAGTAGTGACGGCAAGATGCTAGGTACTTGCGTAAAGGCGGACATCACGATAACAATGGGAGCTAGAAAGCTTGGGCTTTATAGTGACGCAGCAAAAGACTTTGTTGGCAAGGTAAAGCTCGCTACTCTTGGCATAAGCGGGCAAAACTATGAGTGCGAGAGCGGCTATCACCTGCTTGAAAAATGCGACCTTGTGCTTCCAAATAGAAAAAATCAGTGCGTAAATAAGGGCGACTTTGGCCATGCTTTTATCATATCTGGCGAGCATGTTGGAGCTAGCATGCTTTGCGCAAAGGCGGCATTTGCCTTTGGGGCCGGGCTAGTTAGCGTGATAGGCGAGCAGGGCTTAAATTTACCAACTCACATCATACAAGCTAGCAAGATAAGCGATAAAATGAATGCCGGAGCCGTTGGTATGGGGCTTGGCAAAAAAGGCATAGAAGAGCTTGATGCACAAATTTTAAAGGATAAAAAGCTAGTGCTTGACGCTGATATCTTTTATAGCGCAAAAGTGCTTGATCTGCTAAATGAAAACTGTGTTTTGACGCCTCACCCAAAGGAATTTTGCTCACTTTTAAAGCTTTGTAATATAGCAGATATCGACGTAAAAATATTACAAGAAAATAGATTTGCTTATGCTAAATCTTGGAGCGAGAAATTTAAGGCCGTGCTAGTACTTAAAGGCGCAAATACGATAATCGCTAAAGATGGGCAAATTTACATCATGCCTTATGGTAAAAATATACTTGCAAAAGGTGGCAGTGGTGACGTACTAAGCGGACTTGTACTTGCTCTTTTAGCTCAAGGCTACGAACCACTGGATGCCGCCATCTCGGCTACATTAGCTCATGCACTAAGCCTTAAAAATTTCAAAAAAAATAGCTATGCGCTTAGCCCAACAGACATTATAAAAGGAGTAAAATGCTTACGAAAAAGATAGCCGTACTTTTTAGCGGTAGTGGCTCAAATTTAGAAGCGATACTTAAAAAAGTTCATAATCAAATTTTTAATGGTATAAAAATCGAAGTTTGCCTTTGTATCTGCAACAAGCCAGGTGCATATGGCATAGAGCGAGCCAAGAAATTTGGGCTTGATACGATGATAATAGAGAGTGCCAAATTTGCAAATAGAGAAGAATTTGACGCTGCAGTTGTGGAGCAAATTTTAAAAAGCGGCGCTGAACTAACAGTGCTTGCTGGATTTATGAGGATATTAACTCCTGTTTTCACATCAAAGATAAAAGCCATAAATTTACATCCTTCTATATTGCCACTTTTTAAAGGTGCTCATGCGATAAAAGAGAGCTTTGAGAGCGAGATGATGCTTGGCGGAGTTAGTGTGCATTTTGTGAATGAGGAGCTTGACGGAGGTGAACTCATCGCACAAAGAGCGTTTGAAAGAGAAGATGGTATGAGCTTAGAGGATTGGGAGAGCAAAATCCATGCGATAGAGCATGAAATTTTGCCTGAGAGCATAATAAAAATTTTAACAAAGGAAGCAAATGTTTGAATGGTTTAGTTCGCCAGAAGCGTGGATATCGCTACTTACGTTAACTGGCTTAGAGATAGTTTTAGGCATAGATAACATTATATTTATCGCTATTTTGGTAGGTAAGTTACCTCCAGAGCAGCGCGGCAGTGGTAGGATTGTCGGCTTAGGGCTAGCTATGGTGACTAGAATTTTACTTTTACTTTCATTGTTTTGGATCATGAAGCTAACAAAGCCACTCTTTACTATCGCAGAATTTAGCATAAGCGGCAGGGATTTGGTGCTTATACTAGGTGGTCTATTTTTGCTTGTAAAATCAACCCTTGAAATACATTCTAGTGTTTCTGGCGAAAGCGAAGAGCATAAAAATAGCAAAAAATCACATGCAAATTTCTTAGTTATTGTAAGCGAGATAGCTGTTTTGGATATTGTTTTTTCTCTTGATAGTGTTATCACGGCTGTTGGAATGGCTGAGCATATAGAGATAATGATCATAGCTGTTATTTTAGCAGTTGGTGTAATGATGATAGCGTCAAAAGGTATTTCTAATTTTGTAGATAATAACCCGACTATAAAAATTTTAGCACTTACATTTTTGGTGCTTGTGGGCATGACGCTCGTTGCTGAAGGATTAGGATTTCATATTCCAAAGGGATATATCTATTTTGCGATGGCATTTTCATTGGCAGTGGAAAGTATAAATATCTATGCCAAAAAGAAAATGTTAGCTAAATAATATTTTACGCTGATGAAAAAGCTAATGATATGATGGATAAAATGCCAATCATATCATTAGCCTATCAAGTGATTTTTGTTTGTAGAATTTTAAGTAAATAATTTTATAAAAAAATCTGTTTAAATTTGAAGGTAAAATTTTGATAAGCATAGAATGCATAATATATAATAGATTGATATTTATTCCGTTGTAATATCAGTGTAAAATATTCTTGTCAAGCTACTAAAAATCCGTGAAATAAAGGTTAAAATTTGTAGTAGATAGCAAAATAGAGAAGCATAGAAAGCTAGCTCGTTTAAAAGATTATGTATTTAGTAAAGTGCTAATTAGTATTTTTGATCGAATTATTTTTTATATATAATTTCTATTAATTTAAGTGTTTTTTAATTGACTTTATAAAAAAAACAAGTTAAAATACGACTTTTCAATGAGGTAGTGGCATAAACTTACAAACACGACTCAGGCGGGGTGTAGCGCAGTCTGGTTAGCGCATCTGGTTTGGGACCAGAGGGCCGAAGGTTCGAATCCTTTCACCCCGACCATGTTAAATGGTGAGTGTAGCTCAGTCGGTTAGAGCATCAGATTGTGGTCCTGAGGGTCGTGGGTTCGATTCCCATCACTCACCCCATTTTGGGCGCTCGTAGCTCAATTGGATAGAGCGACAGACTTCGGATCTGTAGGTTATGGGTTCGACTCCTATCGGGCGCGCCACTTTATTTTTATGCGCTCATAGCTCAGCTGGATAGAGCAACGGCCTTCTAAGCCGTAGGCCTCAGGTTCGAATCCTGATGGGCGTACCACTTATTATTGTTGTGCGGATGTGGTGAAATTGGCAGACACGCCAGACTTAGGATCTGGTGCCCCACGGCGTGGAGGTTCAAGTCCTCTCATCCGCACCATCCAAAACTCCCTAAAATACGACATCTCAAGACTTAAGCTTTTAAAAGGTAGCCCGAGAGGTAACCCAAGCTTCTTGTTTTTTATTTTTCAAATTTATTTCTCTCAGATTTATCTAATATTCTAGAGCATCCCATATTGGCCCATTTTATCATTAGAAGTTTTGCTTTAACAGGTCGCCTGAATACTATTTTTGTAATTATGTCTATGGTACTCAGGCGTTGCAAAGTATAACGCTTAATTCTAGCAATATTTAAGAGCTCCAAAAACAAACTATAGTATAATAACGGTAAACAAAAAATACATCGAGGGGCTAAAATGGTGAAAGTGGGATTTAATAACTTTAAGGCATTTGGAGAAAATTTGCAGAATTTTCAGATAAGCCTATAACTTTAGTGTATGGCTCTAATGGCTCCGGAAAATCAAGTTTTTTGTATCATGAGCGTTACGCCTAAGTCATATCTGCTTATCAGTTCAAGAGCTTTTCTTGTATAATCTAACTTTAACTCTTTATGAATATATTTATCAGTTATATAAACTAAGTCAATTATGTATTTTTTGATTTTGTTGTAGGCTTTTTCCCAAAAGACATGTTCCATTTTCTTTTGCTTTTGTAAAATGTGCCATACTATCCTATTTTCGCTATTTTAACTTGCAATTTTTCTGATGAGCCTTAAGCTTTTTCATCGCCCAGCCATAATGGCTCGAAGCAGCGCTTACGAAGTATGATCCAAGTGTGCTGCCCCCGACCCATTTATATACATTTTTTGAAAACAGCTCTTCGTTTGTAAATGTTTCGGCTAACTCTAAAATATCTTTATGCGATTTATGAAGCATCTTAGTCGCTTCTTCAAGTGAGGTTTTTTGGTGCTTCTTCCAAAATTCCACATTCATATCTCCATAAGTTTTCCAGTTATACGGTTCGGGCAAAAACGGCTTTTCTTCTCCATTTCGATTAGAATTTACCCAATTCAAAATAAGCCTATGCCATTCGCAGAGGTGGATTAAAATATCTTTCAAATTTTTATCTCTTCTCCAATGGGCCTCTTTTTTCTTTTCATTCTTTGAGAAATCAAACGGCGTATTTAGCTCCTCCTCGCTCATCTTTGAAATGAGTAAATTTAACTTCTCATAGTTTTGCTTGGCGGCAGTCATTAAATCATCTTTTGTAGTCGGTCTTGGCATAGCATTTTACTCCTTTCATTTTTTAGGTGTTGGAAAAACTCCGTCATCATTGTAGGGAACACATATTTCAATCATTTCTTCTATTAGGTAAATTCGCCTTTTTCGCAGCACGGCATTGACAATATTGTGTATTCATTTTTCTTCATCCTTATCTTTATTTAAGATAATTATATCTTATAATACTTGACGCTATTTGTCATGTTATATATTTTTCTGCCATTTTATTTATCATTTCTTTAATCTACATTCGTACCTATTTCGGCCCTCCTCTTTTTTCTTGTATGTCATAGATAGGAATGCTGACACTGCCAATGGAGTCGATATCCTACTAAATCATCTTTCAAATTTATTTGCAAGCTCATTTGCCGCAATTTCCCTTTTTTTAAATATCCTAAATATATATTGTTTTTCATTATTTTAACATCTCCTATATTTATTATACTACTATACTGACACTATAAATGTAATTTTTGTGTAATACGAGTATAAATTAATATGTGCTTAACGCTCGCTATCTAATTAATTCTTATGTAGCCCCCCCAAGCACAGTAAGTGTACGGACACTTACGGAAAAATTGATGAAGCAGCCCTTCGGGATCCGCTTCTTTTTTAGGGGTTTTAGCTTGTTAGGGAGACTCTAAGACCTCGAAAATCATACAAAGGAGGAAATTTCTATGGCAAACAGAATACGAAATGAATGACTTGAAATTAAATTGACCAAAGAAGAAAAGTTCTTTTTGAGGAGAAAAGAAAACTTGCAAAGTGCAGAAATATGAGCCGCTTTATCCGCAAATGCGTTTTGGAAAAGGAAATTTATCAGGTAGATTTAGAGCCTTTCCGAGATTTACAAAGCTTGCTTTCCAACGCAACAAACAACATCAATCAGATTGCAAAGCGAGTAAATTCGACCGGTGTTATCTGCAAAGAGGACATAGGCGATATGAAAAAAGAGATTGAACAATTTTTCAAAAGAACTGTGGCAAATTCATTCCTTGCTTCTAAACAGGACTTCTAGAGGTGATTAAAATTTATGGCGATTACAAAAATACATCCTATAAAATCAACCCTTCATCTTGCTATTGACTATATTATTAATGGAGATAAAACAGATGAACAGCTTTTAGTCAGTACGCATAAATGCCATCAGTCAACTGCTCATACTCAGTTTTTAAGGACAAGAGGGAAGGCGGAAACTGAGCGAACTGTCCCCGCAAGACATCTCATTCAATCTTTTCTGCCGGGAGAAGTCACGCCTGAAATGGCACATCGAATCGGTCTTGAGTTATGTAAAAAGATCCTAAAAGATGAGTACGAATTTGTCTTATCTACGCACATAGATAAAGGACATATCCATAATCATATCATCTTCAATAATGTGAATATGGTAACGGGTAAATGCTATCAGTCAAACAAGAAAAGCTACCATAAAATTCATTATCAGAGTAATAAGCTGTGCAAATAAAACAACCTTTCCGTCATTGATGAACGCTACGAAAGCTTTAAGAAAAAGTATAGGACGAACGGTAAGTCTTGGTATGAAAATGAGCAGGCAAAGAAAGGAACTTCTTGAAAAAGCAGGCTTCAATTTTATATTGACTGCATGATAAAACAGTCTAAGGATTGGGACGAATTTCTAAGGAAAATGACTGAGCTTGGCTATGAAATAAAGCATGGAAAACATATAGCCTTTAAGCCAAAAGATAAACCGAGATTTACGAGAGCTAAGACGATTGGAGAAGATTATACCGAAGAAAGATTAAAAGAACGCATAGTAGAAAGGGAAACAATTAAGACTCCCGCCATAAAAAAACGCATTGGAAATATCATTGACATAAAGACCAATACCAAGGTGAAAGAGAGCAAAGGTTATAAATACTGGGCAACGAAACATAATCTAAATACGATGGCGGCATCTGTAATTTTCATCAGAGAACATGGGATTAAATCTGTTCAGCAGCTTAATGAACGCATTCAAAAAACTGCTGATGAAAGACAATATCTTCAAGATAAAATCAAAGCGATTAATAAGGAAATATAGCAGTTGTCCGCTACGATGGAGCAAGTCCATACCGTCAAAAATATCGAGGAGATTACAAAGAATATCGCTCTAATCCTTCTAACAAGGCATTTTTTGAGGAATACAAAGCTCAGATTACCCCCCCCCCTACGAGAATGCTCCTTCCGAGCTTAAAAAGTCCTATTCCAAGCTGCCAAATTCAAAGGATATTTTGGATAGGCTTGATGAACTAAGTAAAAAAATAATACCCTTATGTAAGAGTATTATTTCTCAAATTCTACTATGGGCGAGCTTTATTAAATACGAAAGAACTATGGTATTTACATGGGCAAGAAGATAGAAAGATAATTTCTATCTTCTTGTAAGCTTATCGTAATTTTTACAGTCTATCCAAGAAATATGATGGATAGTTCGCCAATAATTTTCGTAGTTTCTCTTTATTATTTTTTATTGCAGATTTTACTTTCTTTTTTGTACTACAATCAAAATCGCTTATTTTATCAGCAATTTTTTGAGAAATAATTCTATCTGAAAATCCAAGCTCATATATACATACAGACTCTTTATTCGGTAATCCATATCTTATTCTATAAATTATATCATTTAAAGTTTCCTGTATGTTTTTACTGCAGTCTTTAGTATTTAGTATCTCGATAATAGCCTGTATTATTGTTAATGAAGCAAATCCAAAGTCTGAGTCACATAAAGTTATTATGTCTTCCAACGATATATCTCTACTCTTTTTACCCCACTTAATTAGTAAATCTACTGACTTTGAATAGTCTAAAATTTGAATATAGCTTTTACCATTAATCCACATTTTTAATAATTCATAAACATGGCTATCATTAATAAACTTAGGTATAATCTTACAATTTTCAGATTCTTTCAATTTATTAGCAATCAAGTTAATCAATGTATCAAAATCCGCATTTGCTATTTCATATAAATTATCATCTATGAATTTAGATAGTTCTTTCATTGTCAGTATACCTAACATACTTTTTCTATAAAGCAATCTATCACCAACATCAAGTGTATTAATATTACTTTTAATGAGATTATATATGGCTTTCAGTTCTTCCCTTTCTTCTTCATTTGCCAAATAGTATCCATATGTAGATTGAATAATATCAAAACTCTCATCTTCAATATCTGCAAAGCCAAGTATAAAATTTTCCAAAGACACTAAAATATGTTCTATTTCATCCATTTTATAGAAAATTTCTTCACCATATTTAAGAATGCTTTTTTTTATTTCAGTATATTCTGCCTTATTAGAATATCTGTATTTAATATATTTTTTTAAAAAATCAAAAGAAATTACTCTATTATTTCCCAAATCAACTTCTCTGACTAATTTCAAAAGATTACTAGAACACTCTTCAGAATTATCAGCATTAAGTAATCGCTTATAATTATTTAGCTTATAAGTTTCCTTACTATTTTTATAAACATCTTCTGTTAAAATGATTGTCCCTTCTGTCTCTTTTCCTGCTCTTGCCGTTCTTCCAATCAAATTATGAAAATCCCTAACCTTAATTACCTGCTTTGATTGATAAATACTAGATACAATTAAATATTTAATAGGTAAATTTACACCCTGTGCCAATGTAGAAGTGCATACTACACAACGGATTAATGATTTTTTCAATGCATATTCTTCAGCAATTCTTACTCCGTTAGGCACACCCGAATGATGCCCTACAATACCATTTAATGCTGCTATATATAAATTATTTTCACCAAGGTGTTCTTTTATTAGATATGCAATTTTTGAACATTCAGTTTTATCTGATAAGGTAGAAAAATCCTCTAACGAGATGCCTCTTTCTTTCAAATCAATAAATCTCTTTAGAATATTATTTACGGTATCCTTTTTTGAACAAAAAATAGCTATACTCCCATTTGCAATCAATTTAATTGCATAGTAAATACCTACATCTTGCTTATTATTCTTAAAATCAGGAAAATATCTCTGCTTTTTCTCATTGCCTACCTTATTTAATTCCTTTGTTTGAACTACTCTAGGCACATAAAATTCTTCTTCTAAGTTTCTATTAGGCTCTACAAAATGAAGATTGCTATAGGCATTATTAATATTGGATGACATAAATGTGTTAAAAGCCACCGTCTTTTCTGATGTTTTAATGGTATCATTCCTTATAACAATACCATCATTATTAATCCATAAATTTAATTGATCAGCATTAGAAATTACTGCTGAAACTAATATTTTCTGTGCATCTGGTTTAAGATAACTATTAATAGTTGTTAATAAAAGTTCATAATCCGTCCCTCTTGCTTCATCATCAAACAAATGAGCCTCATCAAAAACAATCATGTTAATACTTTCAATTATTTCCGTATTGTGTTTTAAAATATAAGCCAACTTTTCTGGAGTCATAACAAATACTTTTTTGACAATTGACTCAGATGTGACTAATTCTATTTCACTAGGTTCAGGAATATCAGAAAATTCAGTTATAGTTATATTTTCATCAAATGCAAAAAACTTCTCCATATCAAACAATATTTCTTTACATAATGCCCTAAATGGAGCTACTACAATTACAATAGATGTTCTTTTAGATAAAAAGGCAGATTGTATAGCAAGGGAAACTGATGTGGTTTTTCCTGAACTTGTCGGCATTTGAATAACGCCTGATTTTCCTTTGAAAATCCCTTTTTCCCCCAATAAGATCTGGGATGCCCACATTTCTTTCATCAGCACATTACTTTTAAATGTTGCAATCCACTCATTCTTATCAATTTCAGAATACAATGGCATTAGATTAATACATGAATTATAAATTTTCTTTTTTAATATTGCTAAAATAATATCTGTAAATAATATTTCTCTATCATTCCCAAAATGATAAACATAGTTTCTAAATTCTTCAAATTGAACTTTTTCTAAATTCTCACTATCAAAAAACTTATTGTGATAATTAATTAGTTGCATAATATAGCTTCTGTATTTTTCATCTATATCGGAAACATCAAACTTATAGTTGCCATCTAACAGCCATATTATTGCATTTTCTAATCCAGAAGCAGAAAATTTAAAATTATTCAAATTATGCATAATACTCATCATTACTTTTGAACTGCCATTCATATTGCAGAAATAATAAGTAACCGCTCCCATCAATATATAATATGGATTCAAGTCAATACTCATTTCAGACTGAAAATAAGCATCAAAAAACCTTGATACAAAATACAATTCTTCTTCCTTTTCCTTCGAAAGAATTATAGGGGCTTGTTTCATTTTCCATATTTCATTAGAAATGTCACCAACAACCCCAATGCTAAGCAATATAAGGTCATTTGCTTGTTCTTCAACTTCTATATGAAGATTTTCTGGTACGCCATACTCATACATTTTTGCTTTTGCTCGAACTTTTTTCAAATAGTATTTTGAAGCACTTTCTATCAGCATGAGCAAGCCCTCCTATATAAATCTCTTAAGAAGAGCAGCAAATCTTTGGAATGAATTATCAATATACTCGTGGATTTTACATTTTCATGCTGACTATTAACCACATCCAAAACTACCTGGTCTGAATACAAATCACTATCCAATACAGCAACTGCAAAAAAGTCAATTATGAACGGATTATCTGTTTTATTTTGAAACCTTTCTACTATTTTAGCCTCTTCAATTCTCAAGCGATTAAACAATCTTCTTTTTTCAGCATTTAGAGACTCTCCTAGTCTAACTCTGTCTTTAACAGAGTGTTTTATAGCATCTTTAACAGTCTTTTCACACAAACTTTTTTTATTTCCAGATTTACTTGAACGAGTTTTTACTTCAGCAACTATTAAGTGATCCGTCTTGCTTGGCTTATCAATATTGTTCACTTGATAACCTATGACATCGCTTCCAGATACCGGCATATCTGGATTGACTTTTTCCAAATATCTAGTCCTGGTGACATAATGTTTTAAAGTGAAATTTATATAGTCATATACCAGTATTTCTCCAAATTCACCAGACATAGTTGAAGCCCCTATGCTATTTTGATGGCTAGGAAATATATTCTTCTCCAAAAATTCTTGTTTTGTTAATCCTGTTCCTTTAATTAGCGGCTCTAACAGAATCTCTTCAACATAATTATTTCTTAATCCGGATGCCCAACTATTCAAAATACTATCAGCTAATAATTCATTATTAAGTTTATATACCTGTATTTCTTTTCCACTTGAATAAGGAATAGATTTGTCAAACACAAAATATTTACCATTATCAAAAAACAAATTTATCCCCCTCCTTACTGTAAATTTTCTACTATTACAGAAATTAATGCCAAACATCTCTTATAGAAATACTTATAATGCAATTCCTTGTTGATATCTATTTTATTAATTTCATGATGCCTTATTCGATATGAGTTCCCTGTATCCGTCAATACTTTAAATTCATTATCAAACATTTTTTTGATATGTTCATTCCCGTAACTTATATCATTAATGATTTTTTCTGCTTATTTTTTCTTATCCAAAGTAGGATAATAAGTCTTAATTCTTTCAAACGCATCCTAGATTTTTTCAACAGCATAGGAATATTCACCTTTATTGTATAAATCTTCAGCTGTCCTTATTAACTCTTCAAGACCAGCTTCATTAATATTTGTTGAATCATCGAGTCCGATTGCTTTATTGCTTGTAGAATGTACTTCTCCATTTCTGAGCTCTACATTGATATTATTTAATTTAAAAATGGCATTTATCCATTTCTAAATTGTGAAGATTTTGTAGTGTGCCTATTAAAACTTTCAATAACATCAAACACAGTGAATGGTTGAGTACCTTCTTTAAAATCACTAAATTCATTTATTTCTACAAGTTCGCTTCCCACATAATGTTTTGGAATATAAAACTTAGTAATATCCTCTAAAACTAAGTCATTTATTGATTTGTAATAATTAAAATTGGTTTCAGATGTAAACATAAATGTTTCGTTATATTCATTCATTACCTTAAAAAGCTGATGTCTCGCTGCATTAGGAAGTTTAATACTGATTTTTTTGCTAGTTATTAAGGATTTGTTTCTTTCTGAAAAAGGGATATACATATCTGGTTTCTTAATATATGTTCTCCAGCTAAACACATCTCTTCCTGATATCTTACTTGACGCAAAAAGCTCATATCCATCTTCTTGCAATAAGCTATTTATTTTTTCAAAGTAATTCTTCCAATATTTACTCTCATCTCTTACCTCAGGATGAAAAACTTCACATAAAAAATCCAACAAAACAGTATCTGTTCCATATACCAAATGAAATCTTTCATCATCAAATATCCAATTATCTGGATAATTACCATTATATGTATGCATTGTGATTTCTTCTTCTGCATTTGCAACTCTCGAATATTGACTCTTCCAACTCGATAAGTCATACAATCTTTTTAAGAAATCCACAATCTCGAGACGACCATAATAAGGGTAATATATGGTTTCTTCTACTATCCAATTATCTTCTGTTATGCCATTTTTAAACAAATCAATTATATCTCTTCTAGTAATGCCTGATATATTACCCAAATTAATCGCCACCTTTACCGTTTATTTTTCTTCATAATCTCGTCAAAAATTGTATCGTTTAACCATTTACTAAAGTTAGAATTATTTGTCCATTGTCCAAATAGTTCCATGTTGTCTACCATTATAATTCTGAAAACTTCTTTTAATGCTGAATGATACTCCCTTTTGATATTTTCGATATCTGAGTTTTTTAGAGCATTCTTGAATTTTTCGTTCTTCAGGACCATTTCTGGCAACTCTTTGATTTGCCTTGCAACATTATCTTTGTCTTGCCAGTTTATATTCCCAAAAATGTCATTAAATGTAGATACAATATTTTCTAATGTATCTAGCTCAACTTCATTCTTTTTTCCAGCTCCTATGCCCAAGCCTTCAACTTTACCGTCCTCATCTTCCAAAATAATATCAATTGTATTTTTCTTTTCTAGCCTATAACTTTCTAAATCAACTGACTCCAAAATTCCTGCAGACAAATCATCTCCTTCTGGTATCGGCAATCTATGAATCAATTGTTCAAAAAAAATCACTTTCTTTTCCCAATCTACTTGACCAATCGGTAGAATAGATGCTAAGAAATTATAGGTTCTTATAAAAGATTTTACACCACTCTTAAATTCAACCTGATCTTCTTCGCTTAGAACTGCATACCTTTCCACAGACTTATCTACAATGCTATCAATAAAACTTCTTGGGCTGTTTTTTAGAAATAGATCAACTAATCTATCAACTTCATCCTCTTCATAAACATACTTTGCATCAAGCATGGATAATAAATTATGAAGTTTGTTAGGATCTGTTTCTCCTTCTAACTTTGTTTCCTTATAGTATGGTTGAAAAGCTTCTAATATATGTTCCGGTTCATTTGCAAAATCAATCACGCAAGTATCTATCTTATATTTAGCACTCCTATTAAGTCTTGATAGAGTTTGTACTGCCTTAACATCATTCAAAACCTTATCCACATACATTGTATGTAAAAGAGGCTCATCATATCCGGTCTGATATTTATCAGCAACAATCAAAAACTTATATTTATCTTGCTTAAATTTTTCTGGCGTCTCTTTATCAGAAAAACCATTCAAACTTGTTTCTGTTACAATCTTACCTTTGCATTCTTTTTCGCCAGAAAATGCAATCAAGGCTTCATAACCAGTATTAGAATTTTTTAGTAGCTCACTAACTATGTGATAGTACTCAATCGCTCTTAAAATACTTTGCGTTATAATCATTGCCTTTGCTTTTCCATTAATCTTATTCACTGTATTTGCAAGGAAATGATTCACCATAACTTCGCCTTTTTCTCTTATTGGAAATTCTTGACCTTCCACATAATTTCTAATTTTCTTTTGAGCTTTCTTTTTGTCGAAATCAGGGTTGTCTTCTATTGTTTTGTAAATCTTATAATAGTTTTCATAATGTGTATAATTTTTTAAAACATCAAGAATAAATCCTTCTTCAATAGCTTGTTTCATGGAGTATAGATCAAATACACTTCCAAACATTTGGATAGTTTTTGCTTTAGGAGTAGCAGTGAAAGCAAAGAAACTTGCATTTTCAGGCATCTTTCTTGCCTCAATCAGCTCATTTAGTTTATCTTCTATTTTAAATTCATCCTCATTACCTAAGCTACCTGATACAGCCATATTTAATGAAGCTGCTGCCCTACCGCTTTGTGATGAATGAGCTTCATCAATTATAATTGCAAAATTTTTACCCTTTAAATCAGTTCCAATTTTCTCAAGTAAATATGGGAATTTCTGAACGGTTGTAATGATAATCTTTTTACCATCAATCAACATATTCTTTAAATCTGTTGAAGAACCAGCATGTCCAACAACACTCTTTTCATCTATAAATTTCCTAATATTATCGTTAATTTGCTTATCCAAGTTCAATCTATCGGTAACAACAATAACTGAGTCAAAAGCTTTTTGGTCTTTATAATCAACTTCAACCAAACGATAAGCGAGCCAAGTTATAGAATTACTCTTACCACTACCTGCACTGTGTTGGATTAAATATCTGCTTCCGACACCATTTTTATGAACATCTTCTACAAGTCTTGTAACCACTCTATATTGATGATATCTAGGGAAAATCAACGTTTCTGTTTTTTTGACTTTATCTACAGAAATATATGCAAAGTCTCTTATCAAGCTTGTCAATGTTTCCTTTTTCAAAAAAACTTTCCATAAATAATCTGTCATTGTACCACTATCATTTATAGGATTACCTGAGCCACCAACGGTAGTACCTTTATTAAACGGCATAAATCTTGTGTTTTTTCCATCTAATTTTGTTGCAAAAGTAATAAAGTTTTCATCCACTGCAAAATGTGCAATGCACCTTTTAAAACTAAATAAGGTTTCTTTTGGATCTCTGTCATTTTTATATTGTTCTTCGGCATCTTTATATGTCCAGCCTGTGCTAGAGGCTCTGCTCTTAAGTTCCATTGTTATAATTGGAAGCCCGTTTACAAAAATAGCCAAATCAAGTTCCAATCCTCTATTTTTATCAGAATATGTCAGCTGGTTAGTGACTGAAAAAATATTCATTTTAAATTCATCATAAGAACTTGGTCTTTTAGGATCTAAGGCATGATAAAAAATGATAGTCCCTGAGGATGGATAGCACTTAATACCATTCTTTAAAACAGAAACAATCCCATTTTGCCTAATTGAAGTATCCAGCTGCTTATAGAACTTTTCTTTTCCGCCGTCTGTATCAAGCCTTAAAACATCAAATTCATAAGGCTGAGATCTCTTAATAAATTCCAAAAGTCTCTTTTCATCAAAAGCATATTTTCTATCAAAAGAAATCTTCATCTCATCTGGTTTTATGTATACATAGCCCTGACTAGAAACAAGAGATTCGATTATATTGTTTTCAAGTTCTGCTTCCATCTTTGTATCTCTAATCCCCATCTTCTATATCCTCCATTTCGTCAAATTCTTCCATTTCATCACCAGAAACAGTTACTTTTTCATATTCTGGTATAAGAATATTTGTTACATCAATTTTTCCTGTTACTACTTCTGAAATTAGTGATTGTTTAAGGTTCATCAATTCTTTAATACTATTTTCCAAAGTATCCCTTAAAGAATTGATATTTCCGATAAACTTATCTAGCTTATCGGTTATACTTGTTTGAACTTCTTCATATGGTATTTGTACTTTAGACGATTTTAAAATTTGTTGTGTAATACTATAAACTTTTATTCCTTTAACAGATTTTCTTATTTGCTTTCTCCACTTATTACTTTGAAAGTAGTATACAAGATATTTAGATTTAAATTTTATGATTGGCTTAGCTACTACAGTATGATACCCTGCATATACTTTTTGGAAATTATCTTCTAAAAAAGTAAAATTACCACATCCTTTTAAATCTTCAGATGTATCAGCAAAAACAAAATCCCCCTTTTTTAGCTGTGCAAAATTTGTAATGACAATACCTCCTATTTTTTCTAAGCCTTTCAATTTAGGATTATTAGATGAAAAACTAAAGATAAAGTCATTATGTATTTCACCATAACTTATACACTTAAAACCAGTTTCTCCCAAATTCTCTTTAGTAATACCTAGTCCCTTACCAAAATCAAAAATAGATTTTAAAGGTTGCATTTCACAATCAATTGATTCAATCTGTAAATCGATATATTTTTGTTTGAATAATTCTAATTCTTTTATCTTCTTTTTTTCTACTTGGATTAATCTATCTATCTCATTGATTTTCCAGTCAAGATAATTTGCAATCTGTTCTTGCTCTTCAATTGGGGGTATTGGTATTTTTACATATTTTAGTGATTGGATTGGTACTCTTAGTCTGTGATCAAGAATCCCTTTACCTAAAATTCTGAACGACTCATATAAATTTCTATTTTGAAATAAATATGATAGATAATTAATGTCATATTCTGCTACATTCATCAATTTTAAAACATAATAAACCTGACTTAAAACACCACTATGGTTTGATTTTCCAAGTGAACCTATCATCATATTCATTGAGTTCAGTACTAAATCATTTGGATAAACAACTTTATAGCTATTAATATTTTCGGAGGCTTTATTGCCAATATTGCCTTTATCTGTATATGGGATAACTCCTCTACCTTTTAAAACAGAAAGAATAAAATTATTTTTCCCGTTGTAATTCCTCTCTGTGCGTTCTTCAAAAACATGAGAAATAGGCCTTATATCCCAGTGCTCCGGAACTTCTTTTACCCAAAGTAAATTAGAATCTGAGTATTTCTCATATCTATTCATAAAGACCCTCCAATATAGAAGCCATCATACCATCAGATTGTCTTTCCAACTCTTTAATGCGACCTATAATATCTTCTACACTTTCAAGCTCTTTCGCCTTATAGAAATATTTAGTGAAATTTATTTCGTAGCCAATTTGGGTTTTACTCTCATCTACAAAAGCATCTGCATGATAAGGCAAGACTTCCTTTTTAATAAACTCTTCTATTCCACCTTCAAATGTCATAGGAATACTTTCTGTATCTCTAAGATCTGGATCTACAATCACATTTCCTTTTGAGTCCTTTTGGATAACGGCACTCTCGTCTCGAATTATCATATTGTCAAGCAATCCTGTTGAAACAAACTTACTTAAACTTGCACCTTTTATATTTTTCTTTTTTAAATGCTTGTTAAAGTTTTTCTCAAAAGCTATATAATCCAGATATTCTTCATCGCTTTTCATTAATTTTAAGACTTCCAAATATGCTTCAATATTTTCGATCTTTTCAAGTTCTTTGATAGAGGCGGCTGTTCCTTTGATAAAACTATCCTCAAGTATTTTCTTATCTATCTTTCCCGAAAAAACTCCTATCTTCTTTAGCTCTTCCTCTATTTCTTTTAAATTTTCAGCATTGCATAATACAGCTTGTCTTAGTGGTCTTTCTACTATGACCTTATAGTATCCAAACTCATCGTTTGAAAAGATTTTTGAGTACTCATTTTCTTCAAAATTTAGATATTGATTTAATATAAATTTTCTATCAGCTTCTGAAAACTCGCAATTTTTTTTCCCCATATTTTTTCTAAGTGAAGTCTTAATTCCGTTTGCATTAATAAGCTGAATTTTGCCTTTTCTTCTTTCTTCTTTTCTATTTGAAAGAATCCAAATATATGTTGTTATACTAGTGTTATAAAACATGTTTTCAGGCAATTGAATAATAGCTTCAATCAAATCTTCCTCAATCATAAATCTTCTTGCATTACTTGCTCCATTTCCTGCATCACCTGTAAATAGAGCTGAACCATTATGAACCTCAACAATACGAGACCCCATTTCAGTTTCTTTCATCTTGGAAATATTATTAAGCAAGAAAAGCAATTGTCCATCACTTACATCAGGTATCATCCTAAAATCATCTTGTTCTTTATAGCTTTTGACAAAACGCTTATCTATTATATTTTTCTTTAAATCTTTATCATTTCCACTTCCTAAAATAGCCAAATCTGTTTTCCACGTTTTGCCATATGGAGGATTAGATAACATGAAATCAAAATATTGCCCTGAAGTTCTATCATCAGAAAGGGTAGATCCATAGTAAACATTATTAGAGTCTGTGTCTCCGCCTTTGATAAGCAAATCCGCTTTAGAAATTGCATATGTTTCTGGATTTACTTCTTGTCCAATCAAATGAATAGATACTTTCTTATCATTTTCTTTTGAGAATACTTTTAGTCTTTCTTCTGCAACAGTTCCCATGCCAAGAGTTCCGCAAGCTCCATCATAGATTGAATAAGTACCATTTTTTATTTTATCCATAATTGGATACATAGTAATATCAGCCATTAGCTCAATTACATCACGAGGTGTAAAGTGCTCCCCTGCTTCTTCATTATTTTCTTCATTGAATTTTCTAATTATTTCTTCAAACAAAGTTCCCATGGCATGATTATCTAAGCCTTTTTTGATAATATCTCCACTAGAGTTTTTCTCATCATACGGACTCAAATTAAGTTCACTTGAAGTGAATTTTTCGATAACAGAACCCAATATACCAGCTTCTGTCATTTTTATTAACTGGTTATTAAAATCAAATTTTTGAAGAATTTCTTTTACATTTTCCGAAAAGCCATTTAAATATTCTTCAAAACTTTTCTTTAAGTTTTGCCTATTGGTTTCATGCTTTAAGTCTTTTAAGCAAAAATTAGAAGTATTGTAAAACGGAAGTCCAACAGCTGTATCTAAAGTTTTTATAACATCCCAGCCGTGTTTTTCTGCCATTTCTTTAACTTTCATTATGTTGGCTTTTTCTGGTTCAATAATAGAATCAAATCTTCTGATTACGGTCATAGGAAGAATTACATCTCTATATTTTCCTCTTACATAAACGTCTCTTAGACAATCATCTGCAACAGACCAAATAAAACTAATTAATTTATTATATTCAAGTGCACTGTATGTACTTTCCATTACTTATCCTCCTTAAAATCCTTATCTATGCAAATTAAATCCCCAATATCTGTTCCAAGTTCTTCGCAAATTTTTCCGATAATCGTAAGAGACACGGCGTATCCTCTAGCCATTTTTGAAATTGTAGTAGGCGATACGCCTATTTTATTTATTAAATCTTTTTTCTTCATATTTTTATCTATTAGAGTTTTCCAAAGTCCATTGTAGCTAAATTTCATAATTATCGCTCCTTATTCCATAATATTGGATTTTTTATCCATAATATTATAATACAAACCTCTATTTTATTCCACAAAAAAATAATCGATGCAAGTCCGAAAACTACACCGACATATCCTTATCTTCCCGCTTCTTTAGAAGCTCCTTTCTTTTTAGTAGGCTTTGCTTTTTCTTCTGCCTTAAACTTCTTAATTGCTCCAAGTATAGATTCTTTCTTTTCATCTCGACCTTTCATCTGCTCTTTTGCCTTTAACAGTTTTGAAGAAAGTATCCTAATGTTAGTATGTTCCTTGCCGTTATCATCAACGGAAGTTCTGATCTGTCCAAAGAGCTTAACAAAATCTCCCTGCTTAAAGTCTTTTGGAATATCACCCTTTTCTCCGCATGTGGAGCAATTATGATATATCTTATTTCCCTCATCATCTTTGGATGCTACAGAGAAATTTACTACCTTAAAGGCTTCTCCCTCCTTATTTTCTCTCTCAACTACATCTACCTTCCCCACTATATTTCCAACGATATTGACAAGGTTGTCTTTCTCTTCCTGAACACAAGGCAGGTCTTTAATCTACCCCCCCCCCTGTTCTCTTAAATCTTCAATCATGTGATCAAATTCCTCATGAAGCAAATTAACGGTGTCATTGTCCATATAAGCCTCACAGAGCTTATCCAAAGCACTTTCATCGTTGATACCTTTTCCATGCTGATAACCGCCTTAACAAAGTCCTTGTGGTTATCACTTACCATATCTTCTATCTGATTTCTTATTGTTTTGTAATCCATGTTTTTATCTCCCTTCATAGTAAAAGGGAGGTTTCCCTCCCCTTATCTTAAAAATTTCTTGTCTTCTTACGTTAGCTCGCTCTCGTTTTTGCTAATAGGGCGAGCATACTTTACGTGGCCACAAAACGTTACCGTTTTTGGCTCACGTAAGAGGCTCGCAAGGAAAGTTTGCCACTCCCTTGACCCACGCTTTTGCTCCGAGTATATTTATTGAAAACAGCTGAACCGAGTAGGCTGTTTTCAATAAATATTTAAACTTACGGACATATTTCCGTAAGAGCTCGGAGTGATTGTCGGTTAATTTTTATTTTTTTGTTTAAAAAAACAACGTTATCTGTTGTCGTTATTGTCTGCGCATACCATAAACTAAAAATATGTTTTTCTATACGTTTTATAACGGAATTCAAGGAAAAACCAAAATTAAGTAAAATTTAACCAAACTCGTAGTATAAAGTGCTCTGTATCTCGTAAAATAGGGCTTTTAAAGCATTTTTGTAGTGTGTAACTAAATGCTCGTTTGTTTCTTTTTCCGATCCCGTACCTATTTAACATGTATAAATACGTTCGTATACAGTTACTTCCTATGGACTCAAAAAAATATTTAGATTTTTTACTTTGTGATCTACATTTTGGCTTTACTTCTGCAAATAAAACACCTATCATGTGTTTTATTGGGACATTCTTATGTAGGAGATATTTATGAGTGTAAATTTTCATAAAAGGCGCAGCATCACTAAAACCATAATAAAAAAACTAATACCGAATGGTTGGCTATCGAAAAGAAGCTAAAAGAAACAGGGATGACCTTTTCAAAATTTGCCCTAAGTTCAATGCTGTCCAGGCGAATTAGACTTCCTATCGAAAGGGAGCTTTTAGCTGAGTTAGCTAAACAAGGAAACAACTTAAACCAAGTGGCTACCAAGCTAAATAGCGGCAAAAGTTTGGATAGGGTTGCCATTCGAATTCTCACCGAAAATAACGCTCTTTTGCATCGAATTTACGAGACTTTGGGGAAATAATGAAAGCTATCGGTAAAGTTTATCGTTTTTCGGTTTTATACTTTTGCTATGTAAGGAGACGTGGGTAACGATGCTAGTTAAATTCCTTCCTACATATACCGGTGGCGGTCTTGGGAGCATAAACTACCTTTTAAACGAAAGAAGAAAAGTGGCCGGAACGGCTAAGGTCGTAAAGGGTGACGAAAATTTAACTAGAGCCGTAATAAAAGGGGTTACTTATAAACAAAAGACCTGTTTCGGAGTTCTATCATTTGAGGAGAAGCATGATTTTATGAACGAGGAGCAAAAGCTAAAAATCATAAAAGATTTTGAGCACGCACTGCTTGGGGATTATATGTTAGATAGAGTAAATGTGCTCTGGATCGGGCATTCAGACAAGAACGGTCGACTAGAACTAAATTTCTTGATCCCAAAGATTGACATGCCGACAGGCAAATCATTTAATCCATATTTGGCTAAATTTGACCAACATAGGATTGATTTGATTAAAAGAATGATTAACGATGAGTATAGCCTGTCAAGTCCGGATGATCCCGCAAGAGAGCAAACTATATCGGCTAGCAAGAAAAACATAGGACACTACCAAAATTTAGAAGAACTCGATAAAAAGCTACACGAGCTAGTTAAAGAGGGCTACATCAAAAATAGAGACCACATGATAGATCTTCTGGGTCAAAGCGGTATCGAAGTAACCAGATCGACTAAAAAAAGTATAACCGTTGTGTTATCTAATCAAAAAACAAAAAATCGTCTCAAAGGAGGAATATACGATGCAAATTTCACAGGCGCTCAAGGACTTGGAGAGCTCAGCCAAAGCTCAAGCAGAAGAATTAAAGAGTTCCATAATAGAGACACACAAGCAGAGCGCGAAAGAAATAGGCGAAAGCTTGAAGAGCTTATTGAAAAGCGAGATAGATTCAATAAGCGGAAATTTAGAGCCTCGCTTTCAAGAGATAATATCGAACCAGAACAAGAACAAAAGATGGATATCAATACTCACGGCTACGATGGCGCTGATAATAGGAATAGCGGCGGGATATCAGATGCGCTTTTATGTACTGGAGCCGCAAATCAAGAAAACGAGATCGGATGCAATCAAGGAGCTACAGGTGATTTTAGACGAGCAAACAAAAAAGATGGAGACAATGGAGGTATGGACGATACCGCAAGCTTGGAGACATTCCGAGACGGAAGCGGACGGAAGGATGCAGTACTATATATCGGTCCCTCGGAGCAAGGAGATCTTCGAGAAAAACGACAAATACTACATACCTATGAGAACGGAGTAGAAGATGACGACATTAGAAGAAGCATTGTTCAGAGAAAACGAGAGCTTGACACAAATGATCGAGAGCGAAAGGAGCGAATACGAATCGCAGAAGAAGGCCTTGATCGAAAAATACGAGAGGGAGTTATCGAATTTGCGGCAAGACAAAATGAATTTGATAGATCGCATGCAGTGTTTGATGAACGATTGCGAGAACAAAATATACGAATCGTCGCAAGCGCAAAGAGAAAGATACGAGAAATCTTTGGGGTTTTTAAAAAAGAAATTAATAAGTTTGCAAGAAGAATTCAAAGAACTATCGAAAAGATACGAATCTTTGAAAGAGAAGTGTCAAGAATAGCGACCAATAGGCAAAATATTAAAAGTGTAGAGGAAGCGACCCTGGATGTGGATGAAGAATTGTCGGAAAGTCTAGATAATGCCTGGGAGATGAGCATGTAGTCTTATGGGAGTGAATCAGCCTTATTTTCTTTAGTGCTCTAGGCCTTAATTGGAATCAAAAGGCAGATTTTGCTCAGTTGCTTTGGCGAGATATGGATAGCCTACTTCTTGGACTTATCCAAGGATACTGCGGTTGTATTTTTAATATCAAATAGGTTCAATATCTAAAATATACTGCGCTTGATCTCCAGCCACTTCGTGTTTGGCTATCCATTTTTATATCTTTTCTCTATCGTATAGAACTTTTCTGCCGCCTAGCTTTATGTATGGTAATATACCTTTAGATCTCCAAATCGATTGGGCATCAGTACCGACACTAAAGAAAGCTTCAAATTCCATGGGCGTTATAAACTTTTTTTGACAAGGATTTATTTGCATTTTTTCCCTTTTACAAAATTTTTGCATCCATCCTACCATGTAACAAGCCTTAAGTCCAGCAAAAAGCCAGTTCACCAAAAGATAATTTACTGTTTTTTGTTTTTGTGGTGCCAGAGGAGCGGTCGGGTGCTTAGACAAATTTACAAAAAAGTTTAATATCTTTTATGATATAATCCGTCCAAAGGATAAAGTTTGTGGGAAATTACATTTTTGGACGATCGAGTAGCTGAAGATTTTAAAGCCCTGCCTCCTAAAATTTCCGCTAACATGACCCATATATTTAAGCTCTTACGTCTTTACGGCAATCAAGTCGGTGAGCCGCAAACTAAAAGCCTAGGCGACGGGCTTTTTGAAATAAGGGCTAAGGGTGCAGAAGGTATAGGCAGAGGTATATTTTGTTATATGGCTGGTAAGCGCGTTTATATATTGCACGTGTTTGTAAAGAAAAGCGATAAAATACCTCAGAAAGAACTGGATATCGCCAGAAATAGATTGAAGGAGTTAAAAAATGCCTGAAGTAAAATTTGACGACGTATTTAATGAAATGATGAAAAACGATGAATTTAGAGCCGAATACGAAGCCTTGATGCCTGAATACGAACTAAAAAGCGAGTTGATAAAAGCTAGAATAAAAAGCGGACTGACGCAGTCGCAGCTAGCGGAGAGGATGGGTATGAAACAGTCCAATCTAGCTAGACTAGAAAGCGCAAGCGGAGATTTTAAATTTCAGACGATAATCAAATACGCAAAAGCATTGGGACTAAAGCAGCTAAATATCGCACTGAACTAACAAAAAAGGCGAGGTCAAAATTTGCCTCGTACAAACACATCTTATAAACCAAGAAGTGGGCAACACTAGCTTTAACTTGAAAATCATTTCTGCCCCAATCTTTTAGTGGCTACTAAATTTTCTATCACTTGCGAACTTTTTTGGGTCGCCTTATAGGTATCGACGCCAAGATAGTGTTGCAGAGTCGCCAGTTCTTCGTGCAATAAAGTGCCCGACATCGTATGGATATCCGTGCTAGCTTCCGCAAGAGCGCCTACTACTATATCTCGCGCCATATGCAGGTGAAAAATTTCAACATCCGAAAGTTCTCTGATTTTTTTAACTTGTCTGTCTAGATTAACTATCGTCTCGCCGCTTACGGGACTAGCAAATACCAGCTCGGCTATTCTTGGTATCTCTTGTAGCTTGGATGCTATAAAATTTGGGATGGCTACGATATAGTCGTTAGAGTTTTTTGTCCTCTCTAAAAGCATAGTGTTATTGCCGAAATTTATGTTTTTCCATTTTAGGTTTAAAATTTCAGACTTTCGCCTGCCGGTAAAAATCAGCGCAAAAAGCGTCCAATAAAAAACGTCGTCGGCGTAGAGTTCATTAATGGCGGAAAACAAATTTCTAAGTTTATCCGAACAGTTTACGACTTTTGATTTTTTCTCAATCTTGTCTAGTTTTAAGCCAAACGTCGGCTCGAAAGCTAGAGCCCTATGGATAAGCGCATACTTAAACATGGGGCGCAAAATTTCCTTTATCGTTTTATTGTATGTTTTTGGCGATAGCCCTTTGCTTCGCATAGAGTTATAAAAAATTTGAATATGATCAAGCGTTACCTTTTCTATAGCCAGCGAGCCTAGCGGGCTGTTTTTGATATGATTGTTAAACATCGCCGCTAGCCCGGTCGTAGCTTTGGTTTTGGCTCTAGTTTCCATATATAAATCCCAAAGCTGCTTAACTTTGATGTTTGGCTGGATTCTAGAAACATTAGATGCCGCCATATCTTTGCCTTTTGCCCACTCCGCAAAAACCGCCATAGCTTCTTGTAAATATTCCCGCCCGGTCCATTTTTCTCTTACGGCTATTTCTACTACCTTAGTGGCTCGCCTTCCGTCGCTACTTCTTTTTCTGAATAAAAACTTATTCGTATGATTTTTACTCACGTAGATATTTGGAACTTTCGTCTTTTTGTATTCGCTTAGACTGATTGACATTTGAGTCCTTTTTAAAATCCTTTGTGCCGCTTTGGGTAACCCACTGGGTAACCCATTTGGCTATAGAATTATAATTTCAAAAAAAGTTTTAATAAGCTTAAAGCATCGTATTTTAGGGATATATAAACTTATATAATCTTTAATAAATCTGTGGCGTATTTTTTCAAGTCCTCTCATCCGCACCATTCTTTTTTTATAATTTGAGATAAACTTATATTATTAAAAATTAAAGTTACCCTTTATTATAGAAAGTATTAGGTACTTTTCTTGTTTCTTGACATGTAATAATGTTTTTTGTATAATCTCAATTCTTTTTTAAATAAATGTCTTGCTAGCTCAGTCGGTAGAGCATCTCACTTTTAATGAGGGGGCCGTTGGTTCGAATCCAACGCAGGACACCATTTTTGGGTTTATGACCCTTTCGTCTAGTGGCTCAGGACTCTACTTT
>NZ_POZK01000016.1:0-28284 GCF_002913945.1 Campylobacter concisus
TTATATAATAACTACATAAAAGCTATAGGAGTATTTAAAAAATGTCAGTGCGTGAAATCGTTCAATATTCTAACGACTTTAACTTTTTGCCTATGCCAAAACTAACCGAGCGAGAGATGGATATGGTTGTTAAGATCTTATCCAAACTAGCAGATAATAGAAGTGTAAAAATTGATATATATGATTTTTTTAATGATTTACGTAATACCAAAGAAAGCACTAATAAGATGCTTGAAATGTTTAAAAGTCTATCTGACAAAATACTAAACTATAATATCAAATATACAACAGCAACGAAAGCTTATGCTTTTGTGTGCTTTGAAAAACTAGTGTTTGATTATAAAACAAACACCATAGAAATAACAGCGCAACAAGACTTTTATGAGCTTATAACAAATTATCAGCTTGGTTTTACACGTTTTGAGTTATTGGAATTTGTCAATATCAATTCAAAATATGCAAAAACGCTTTATAGGCTTCTAAAACAATTTAGAAATAGTGGGGTGGTGACACTATTTAGAAATAAGTGGGATGAATTTTGCGAAATCATGCAAATACCAAAAGGCTATCCACAACATAACATAGATGCTAGAATTTTGAAACCTTGCATTAAAGAGTTGTCAGCAGAACGTGATTTATTTAATAATAATCGCAATATTTTTGAAAATTTAACATACAAAAAAATTAAAGATCCTAACGGTCGTGGTCGTGGCGGCAAAGTTATAGGCATCGAATTTTATTTTACACCTGAGAAAGATCGAAGCGAGCTTAGTGAGCAGATTAAAAATTTAAAAAGTCTAAAAAAACATACCGAACCAGAGCCAGAGGAAGCTCCAAAAGTAAATTATTTGACTGGTGAGATTGTTACAGAACTAACACCTTATATTGGCAGGCATTTCAGCATGAAAAATAAATATGATGGTGGTTACGACTCTTGTAAGTTGCAAGAGGTTTGGAAAGGCGATGATAAAAAAATTCATGCGAAAGCGATCAACCAAGAAAATAATAAAATATTTGATTTTGAATTTGAAACCTTGCAGCACATGATTAATGCGTTAAAATTTATTTAGCAGCTTTGATGAATAAAAAGTGTCCCACGAAAAAAACAAATTTTAACGTCTTAGTGGCAAAAGTGTCCCAATTTTTTGGGACTTTTATTAGTTAAAAGGTTATTGAGCGAGGAAATTCTATGTATAAAACACCACAAGCAGAGCAAATTAACTTCGACGTGAACCAAATCGAGATGATAAACGATTACTGGAGTGATGCAAATTCTATCTATGACAATAATTTGTCAGTAAGCAAGAACAATAAAGTCTTTTTAGATGATCTTTGTGTTAAAATTCAGCCATTGTCGAGCATGAATGAAAATGGATACTCTACAATAAAAGTATCAGTAGCAGGCGATAGCTCAGCAGTGTTTGAGATCATCAATAACGATCTAGATCCTCTTGTTAATGAACTAAAAAGGTCTATAATTGATTTTGAAAAGGAAGACGAAGATCCTTACTTCTTTGGCGGCGATGATTTGCTAGAGTTTTTATTAAAACAAAAAACCATTGAGAATTTAAAAGAAATTTTGGGAGACAGATAGATGAACAAATTGATTTTACCCCTCACGGCAGCATAAAGGTATTAAATGGAAAAATATAAATATATAAAATTATGCTGGGCTATTGGTATTTATATCCTATTTTTTATTCTAATAATCTATGGAACGTATACGATTTCACCTTTAATACACACTAACCAGGAGTTAGAGAAAATAAAGCAAGAAACTGGGAAATACCCTATGGAAATTATTAATCCAGTTACTTTGCAAGAACTAAATGAAATTGCAAAGGATCTTAATGGCACAATTATTTTCAGTGGCAATGGTAAAATAATAGTAAAATGATAAAAAATAAATTATATTAATAGAATTTATAGTAAAATAATAGAAATTAATGTATAATCACATAAAACAAAGGAGAAAATATGAAAAGATCAATTTTAGTTGTAGCACTTTCTGCTTTATTGATTGGAGTTTTATCTGGATGCGGCGGCGAGGAAACAAAGAAAGTTGAAGAGCCAAAAACCGCTAAATACTATAAAGATCATATTGACGAAACAATTAAGACATATGCTGATTGTGTAAGAAATAACCATTATAGAGATGAGGGTTACAATAGCATTAAAGTTAAAAATTGCAAGAATGCAAGCATTGCCTTAGATCAAAAAGGAATGTTAGATGAAGTTTATCAAAAAGTAAAGTAAAGTCACTATGACACTCAAAGAGCTTTCACAAATAACTGGCATTCCATACGATACCTTATTGCGTTGGAATACAGCTAAAAAAGATAACTATCGACGAGCCTTGGTAAGGCTGCTAAAAGATGTTGATAGGTCTATATTAATAAAATATTTTAAAGACAAACAATAAAAATAAATGTATATTAGATGTTAAATAATGTCTAATATACATTTATTTATAAAATACTAAGTTTAAAAATTAGTAAAATTTATCATAAAAAAATAGTAAAAATAGCGTGAAAAAATAAAAAAGTAATATTTAGTGCTAAAATTATGCATTCTTACTTTTAATTAGCTTAAAAAACCTTTCAATAGGCACTTTTAACAATATTATCATTATCTAATATTCGTTTAATAAATAACTTAATATAATTCGCTCCGTAATCCAAATATGGATTAATATTTTATTTTTGCGAAAGGACTTTCTATGTTGAGTTATTCTCCTGTAGAGAAATCTAAATCCAGCTCTCTCAATCTGCTTTGCTTTGCCTGCATAGCTTTTTTTGTTTTCGTCCCAGATCTAGCGTATTGTGCTGGCTTGGGTAGTGCAGAAAAGCTACTTACAAAGGTTTCCGAGTGGCTAAAATACCTTGCTGTTGCCACAGTAACTGTTGCAATCTTGGTTGTAGGCTATAAGGTAATTTTTGGTGGACAAACTATTCCAGAGTGTTCTAGAATTATCATTGGCGCAATATTAATTGCTTCTGCTTCAACAATAGCTTCTATTCTACTTGGATAGAATTGGGTAATAAGATGGAAGAAGTAATATATAAAGGTCTAACACGTCCAGCAATGGTTTTTGGTGTTCCTATAATACCTCTCTTTGCAGCAAGTAGTATAATATGTCTATTGTCGCTTTATACTACTTTTTTGTTTTTAGGGCTATTATTTCCAACAATATTCATAATGAGAGAAATTACTAAAAAAGATGACTTGATTTTTAGGACGCTCTTTTTAGGGATGAAATTTTGGAAAACCCCAGCCACTAAAAAATTTTTTAGAGATAGAAAAACATATATTACCTCTTCTTACGACAAAGTACCATTAAATTTTAATGCTCCAAAGCTTAGTATTATTCCATTAAACTCAGTCCCAAATTTTAAGGATATGATCCCTTACGATAGCCTTGTAGATAATTTTGTGATAACTAAAAATTTCGACATATTAGCTACATGGGCAGTTGATGGCATAGCATTTGAAGTTGAAGATGATGAAATGCTAGAATTTAACAAACAAAAGATCAATATGCTGCTTAGACAATTTGACAGCAAACAAGTATCTTTTTATGTTCATAGTGCAAGATATAGCATTGAGGATAGCTTCAACGACTTAAAATTTAGCAATGAGTTTTTACAAGAGCAAGATAGAGCATACTATAACGGCTTCAATAAAAAGGAGTTAAAGCAAAACACCTATTATTTTACGGCAGTTTTTTCGCCTATCAATAAAGCTGCACTTCGCTCATCATTTAAAAAAGATAGCTTAGATAAACGCATAAAAGAGATGAATGATTATATAAGGACGTTTAAAAACTACTGCGTAACCATTGATACAAATTTATCTGACTTTAACGCAAAAAGGCTTGGTAAATATGAAGTTGATGGTAATGTATATTCATCACAATTAGAGTTTTATAATTTCTTGATATCTGGTAAATTTCAAAAAGTAAGAGCTACCAACTCCCCACTATATGAGTATTTAAATGGCGATATCTCTTTTATATCTTTTGGCAGCTCAACAATGCATTTAAAATTTAACGACGGATCAAATCGTTTTGCAAAAGCAGTTGAGATAAAAGACTATCCAAATCACTCTTGGACTGGTATATTAGACCAGCTTATGTATGAAGATATCGACTATACAATTACTCAAAGTTTTGTTCCTTTACCAAAATCAAAAGCAAAATACGAAATAGATATGCAAAGAAAAAGGCTAAATTCGGCAGAAGATGATGCTATTAGTCAGATTGAAGATATTGATGACGCACTTGACAACTTAATAGGTGGAAATCTAATATTTGGCAGCTATCATTTCTCTTTAGTGATCTATGGCGATAGCGTTGAGGATGTTGAGAAAAAAAGTAATAGGGCTATGGCCGTATTGGCAAATGCTGGATTTTTGACAAGCTTAGCTGGTATTGCGCTACCTGCAACGTATTTTTCTCAATTTATTACAAACCTTAGCATTAGACCTAGAATTTATACGATAACTTCACTAAATTTTTCATCTTTTGTTTCTTTTCATAATTTTGTAAAGGGCAAAAGAGATAAAAATCAATGGGGAGAGGCAGTAACTATTTTTAAAACCCCAAATAAGCAGCCATATTATTTCAATTTTCACGAAACAAATAAAGATGATGATTTTTCTAATGAGATTACAAGACTTGCAAATACTCTAGTCTTAGGATATTCTGGATCTGGTAAAACAGTATTGATGAGTTTCTTACTTAACCAGCTTTGCAAATTTGCTGACAAGAATAGTTTTCCAAGCAATACTCCAGAGAATAAAAAAAGAGCAAGTTTCTTTTATTTAGACAAAGATAAGGCTGCCATTGCAAATATCTTTGCGATAGGTGGTAAATACATTACACTTGATCTTGGAAAGCCAACTGGATTTAATCCATTTCAAGTAGAGGCGACCGAGCAAAACATTACAAAACTTCAAACACTTATTAAAATGCTAGTTACTAGAAATGGCGAGCAGCTTTTAGTTAGTGAAGAGAGGGCATTAAATACTGCCATTGAAGCTGTTATGACAAACTTTGAAAGAAAAGATAGAAAGTATGGCATTTCAATGGTATTGCAGCACTTAACACAAAAAAATGAAGAGATCAATGCATTAAAATCTAGACTTAGCCTTTGGTCTTATGGTCAAAAATTTGGCTATGTGTTTGATAATGAAAATGACACTCTAACGCTTGATGATGAAAATATCAATGTTTACGGCATTGACGGAACTGATCTATTAAACGATGCTGATATAAGCTCAGTTACAGCATTTTATATTCTTTGGCGTATTATGGATTTAACCGATGGAAGACGTTTTGCTCTCTTTATTGATGAAGCTTGGAACTGGCTTTTAAATCCAGTAGTAGCAAACGAGGTATTTAATAAGCTAAAAACTATCAGAAAACAAAATGGCTTTATAGTTATGGGAACACAATCGGTAGAGGATTTTGCAAAATTACCGATCGCAACTGCAATTATAGAGCAATCTCCTACAACGTTACTCTTATCAAATCCAAAAGCGAATGAGAAAGATTATGTGGAAATTTTAAAGGTCACTAAAGAGGAATATGAGTTTGTTAAAACAACTCCTACTTCTAATAGGCAGTTTTTAGTTAGAAAAGGTAACGTAGATGGAGATAGAACAATAGCTGGCTTAGACCTTTCATCACTTGGCAAGGCACACTTAGGAATTCTATCAACAGCTTCATCAAACGTAGAAAAAATAGAAAATATCATTTACTCAGATTTGAGCTATGATGAAAAACTTGCAGAATTAAAAAAGATATATACAAAGGAGCAAAAATGAAAATCAAACAAATGTCTTTAGCTTGCGTTGCAGCACTAACGCTAAGCATTTCAACTCTCTCTGCCTCTGGAATACCAGTTGTTGATGGTGCTCAAATAAGCCAAAGCCAAATCAACCACATTGAAGATGTTTTAAAACAAGCCAAAACTTGGGCTGAAGAGGCTAAACGCTGGGCTGATACCGCTGCACATTACAAAGAACAGCTAAACGCCTATGCAAAACAACTTGCTAGCCAGACTGGCATAAGAGATGTTGCGTCTTATCTTGAAGATGTTAAAGAGCTTTATGGCAGCGTAAATAAGCTTGGAATGTCAATTACAGATGCGATAGAGATGACAAAGGATATAAAAGGTTTTAGTAAGGCTGATTTTATTAAAAATTTTATGGATATCATTGACAATCACTATGAATATAACCCTTGCAAAGCGATAGCAGAAACCGAAAAAGCTAAGAGAAATGCTTGCATGATAACTTATGCTGAACCTATGCAAGATATGGAAGTTTATAGTGAAATGTCAAAAAATATGGACAAACACCTGAAAAATTTAAACAAGCTTAGCAAAAAACTTGAAAAGTCTAAAGACATTAAAGAAAGCTCTGATCTAAACAATCAAATTCAATCACAAGTGGCTCTTATGAATGCTCAGAAAATTCAATTTGATACCTATAAAGACACTAGGAGATTAAGACAAGAGCAATCGGATTTACAAAGAAAATCTGCGATCTTGAAGAGCCAAAGTAATTGGGATTATAGATAGAAAGGTGCTAGTAATATGCCAACTGATGGTTTTTTCATAAGAGCATATCATACTTTTTATGATACTTTCGTAACAAGGCAGGATGCTTTTAATGGTCCTATTCTTAGTTTAGTAAAGATATTTACAAACTTTGTCGGAATTTACTTAACTTGCTGGATCATATATAGGGGATATCAAATTCTTTGGGGAAGAAATCAAGATAATATCAAAGATTTTGCTTGGGATGCCTTTGTGAGATTTGTTTTTATATTAGTTTGTTTCTTTCCAACAGAGTGGCTAAATTTAATTAGTGCAGCTTTAAAAGAGTTTCATGAGTTAAAAATTGGAAATCAATGGGATTTTATTCAATATCTTCAGGATTATTTTAATAAATCGGTTGATTTTACAAAACAAATGGCACAAGATGGGTCTTGGTATGAAGTTCTTTACATTGGGTTAATGATAATAATTGTAATGCTTGGCACTCTTGCAGGATGTTTTTATCCATTTAGAAGTTATATCTTAAACTATATAGGCTTTGTTTTTTTACTAGCATTAACTCCTTTGGCACTGATGAGTTTAATATTTGGGAATTTCTTGAAAGATACATTTAAAAATTGGTGGGGGTTAATGTTATCGTCTTGCTTAACACTGGTTCTTTTAAATGCTTTTGGGTTAGGTATTTTTACTTTTGTTCATAATATTTATTTTAAAGAAGTAGATGAATTATTTGCAAAAAATGAAAATTACTTTATGATAGCTTTTCTTGCTCTTTTTACTGGAGGTATGATAGCAGCATTTGTAAAGATAATTGTGAATTTGGTTGAAAAAATAGTTGGAACTTCAATAGAAAGCACAGTAAATAACGCTGCATTAAGTGTTGGATCTACAATAGCTGGTGGAGCTGGCATTGGAGCACTTGCAACAAGATTTGGAGCAAAATACGGCTTTAGAGGCTCAAAATGGGGTGCAAGCAAAGCATACCAGGGTAGCAAAAAACTTATAGAAAGATTTAAAAGAGGTAAAGAACAATGAAAAATTTGATTTTTCTTTTTGCTTTATTAGAGGCTCAAAATGGGGTGCAAGCAAAGCATACCAGGGTAGCAAAAAACTTATAGAAAGATTTAAAAGAGGTAAAGAACAATGAAAAATTTGATTTTTCTTTTTGCTTTATTGGCACTTCTAAGTGGTTGCGCTGCAAGTAAAACAAATAACCTAAGCACTGCTAAGACAGCAGCAACTTGGGAAGAGCTTTTTGATAGCAATGAATGGCAGCCAGCAAACAATCAAGCAAACAGCACAAATTTTAAAAAGGCGATCTAATGGCTAAGAAAAAAGAAGATAGAAGAGAAAAAATATTTGAGGAATATATTACTCCAGAGGAGCTTGAGAGCGAATTTGGAATAAGTATTGAGCTTCAAAAGAAATATAGGTTAGAAGACGCTAGCAGGGATAAATACTTTGATAAAAGTATTCCAAGACTGCCATATATAGCAATATCTAGAAATATATTTTACGAAAAGGACAAAATTCGAGCATGGCTTGAATTTTTTAGAAAGGAATAGGCAATGAAAAAAGAAGACAATGAAGCTATAACTTATGAAGCAAGCTTTAGGTATTTGATTGAAAAATCAAATAGAAGGGCTTGGTTAGTTGCTTTTGTAAGTGTAATTATCACTTTTATGTCAATTTTGGCGGTCACATTGCTTACCCCTTTAAAAGAAGCTGTGCCATACGTGATAAGAGTTGATAATCAAACTGGAATGGTAGATATCATAACATCATTAAAAGAAGAGGACGTCTCCCAAAATGAGGCAATAGACAAATACTTTGTTTCAAACTATATCAAAATTAGAGAGGGATATTATTTTGATCTATTGCAACACGATTATGAGCTTACACAAATTTATAGCTCACCTGAGGTAGCAAAAGACTATACAGCCATTTATAATGGCAAATTTGCAAGACATGAGCAGCTAAAAGACACCTATAAAGTTGAAATTCAAATACTTTCGGTTGTTTTAAGTGAAAGCGCAGGAACAAAAATGGCAACAATTCGCTTTAATGAGAATTTAAAGAAAATTGTAAAAGATGAAGCCTCTATGCAAAGCGAAGTGAAAACAAAGGTAGCCACTCTTTCATATGCTTATGATACAAAAATGCAAATGAGCGAAGAAGAGAGAATAGAAAATCCTCTTGGCTTTAAAGTATTAACATATAGAATTGATGATGAAATAAGGAGATAAAGATGAGATCGATTGTATTAACAGCCTTATCTTTAGCACTATTAACAAGTAGCCTATCTGCTCTAAATACTCCGTCAAGTTCAAAATTTGACAGAAGAGTATCTTATGCTACATATAATGCTGATGATGTTTTTCTTGTAAAATGTAAAAACGGCTATGTATCGATGCTTCAATTTGCTGATAATGAAAGAATAGTCAATATCGCAACTGGCTTTTCAAGTGGCTGGGAAATCGTAGATAAGGAAAATTTCTTATTTATCAAGCCAAAGGCATACGTAATAAATGAGTCTGAGCAAAACGCTCCAAAAACAATGACTGATAGCAACGGCGATGAGATAGATTTTCAAATGCCCTCAGTGATCCAGCCAAATGCTAAAGAATGGAATACAAACCTTATTGTTACCACTACAAATAAAATTTATATATTTGACTTAAGACTTGACGAGGAAAATATCAATTATAGGGTTAAATTTAACTATCCACTAGATGAAAAACTCAAAGAACAAAACAAAAAACAAGCTCTTGAGCTAGCCAAAAAACAAATTGACGAGAAAAAAGAGCTAGATACTGAGGTAGATAAAGTCAATGTCCCTAGAAACTGGGATTTTATGATGCACGTCAATAAAGGCAGCGATACAATAGCTCCTGATTTTGTTTATGACGACGGTGTATTTACATATATTGGCTTTAATTCTACGAAGACAATCCCTAGTATTTTCTTATTTGACGAAGCTAACAAAGAGAGCATTTTAAATACTCACTTAAAAAAAGATGGCAATTACGATGTTTTGGTGGTGCATAAGATAGCACAAAAACTACTGCTAAGAAGTGGCGACAAGCTTGTTGGTATTATGAATAATAGCTATGGCAAAAATCCACTTTCTAAGACTTACGACACTACAAAACAAAACATAGAAAGAGAGATCTTGGACAATGGCAGCAAATAATAAAAAAAGCATTTCTGAGCAAGAGGAATTTAAAGATATCATTGATGATACTGAGCTTGAAGACGAGAGGTTAAAGACAAGAAAACTTCAAGCATTTGGAGTTGTCGCCTTTGCTGCTGTTGCCCTCGTTTTAGGTCTAGTAGCTCTTATTGGTAACTTTAAAAACCACGATGAGCAAGATGAAAAACAAAAAATTGCAGTTGGAACGAACGTGCAAAAAGGCGATTTTTCAATAAAGGAAGAAGCTCAAAAGATTAAAGAGCTAGTCCTTGCAGATAGAAATTTTACTGCTAATAAGGAAGAAGCACCAAAAAGTGATCCTTTTGTTGCAAAACCAGAAGCCAAAAAGCAAGTAGTTATGGATTATAAGCCAAGAGTTTATAAAAGCACTTCATCTCTACTAGTATTAAACGCCTCTGCAAATAGCGGTGACTCGTCTGCAGGTGTCAGAAATTCAGAAGTGAATGAGAATGGGGAAAGAGTTGTAAAAACTGTTAGTGGCGAATATGTTTTTGATAGCAATGGAAACTTCATAAGAAGAAATGGCGAGCCGCCAAAAGATTTTTCAGATAATGCTAACAACAACGATAATGGAAGCGATAATTCTGAGTATGAAACCGCTGGAGTATTCACTCCTAAGAGTGCAAAAGTTGGCAGCTTTGATCCAAATTTATATTTATCAAAAGGAACATATATTGGCTGCTCGCTTGATACAAGGCTAGTTTCAACAATCAAGGGTGGAATTTCTTGCACTGTAAGCGAGAATATCTATTCTACAAACGGCACAACGCTTCTTATTGAAAAAGGATCAAAGATCACTGGCTTTTTCAATAGTGGCCAAATGAATGATGGTATGGATAGAATTTTTGTGGTCTGGAGTGAGATAAGAACTCCTAACAATATTATTATCCCAGTAAGCAGCGGTGCAAGCGATGAACTTGGTGGATCTGGAATACCAGGATATGTCGATCACCACTGGCTTGAAAGATTTGGCTCTGCAATTTTGCTTAGTATCATAGATGATGCTGCGAATGTTGCATTAAATGGCAGCAGTGGAACAAGAAACAATAACAATATTAACTACGTTGATAATACAAGAGAAACGACGATGCAAATGGCAAATACAGCTCTTGAAAAATTTATCAATATCCAACCAACACTTTATAAAAATCACGGCGATATCGTCGGCGTTTATGTTAATAGGGATATTGACTTTTCAAAAGTCTATAAGCTTAACGTAAAAAGGAAAAGAAATGCACGCTAACGTTATGGGTGATGGGCATATTTTAGCTCAGTATGCTGGAAAGTATTTTGGTGAGTATTTGTCAAACGACGAAATTAACGAAATTTGCTACAACGGCGATGATAAAGTTTTTTGTGAAAATGTTAGAGGTGAATGGCTAACTTTTATAAGAAACGATATAGATTATAAGAAAATTTATGCCTTTGCCCAAACTTGTGCTAGCTACAAAGAAGACACAATAGATGAGAAAAAGCCTATTTTGTCTTGTGTATTACCAACTGGAGAGAGGGTGCAAATTCTTGTCCCTCCAGTTATGCCAAAAGGTAGAATTTCAGTCACCATAAGAAAGCCGTCAAAGGTTAAATACACCCTTGAAAATTATATCGATAATGGCTCTTTGGATATAAAAACTGCAGAGAAATTTAAAGAAGCGGTCAAAAATGGTAAAAACATAGTTGTATGTGGCGAAACTGGTAGTGGTAAAACAACTTTTATGAAGACATTAGTTGATTTTATACCTTACAATGAAAGGGTAATTACTATCGAGGACGTGCCAGAGCTTGTTTTCACACACCAAGACAATGTAGTTTCCCTTTTTTACCCTAGCGAGGCAAAAAGCACTGATTTAATCAATTCTGCCTCCCTCTTAAAATCTTGTTTGAGAATGAAGCCAGATAGAATTTTGCTTGCCGAGCTAAGAAGTGGCGAAACCTATGATTTTCTTAACGTAATTTCAAGCGGACACAACGGCTCAATGACAAGCTTGCACGCTGGCGACGTCACAAGTGCGTATAACCGCCTTGTAATGATGAGTATGCAAAACGAGCAGGCAAGAAGCACTGGTAAAGAGTTGATCCTTGAAATTTGCAAAAGAGTGATCGACGTTATCATCATCTTTAAGAAAGAAAACGGCAAAAGACAAGTTACTGAATACGAATACGACGGCGTTTTATTTAAAAGAAATACTGACGGCATGTTTTTTAATGCCTCAGAAAAATAAGGCTAGGAAAAGACTATGGCAGCTCCGCAACAAAAAGTAGAATTAGAAAGAGCACAAATTATTGTATTGGTAATAGTTGCCCTTGTTCTAACTTACTTTTTAACAGCCGTTTTAATGTTTGCATTAAATGGAGCGATGAATAAATTTATGAAGCTCTTTACGCTGGACTTTACTATCATTGCTCTAGTTAATGGCTATAAAAACGCCTATTTGGCTTTGCTTTTGGCTGCCCTACTCTCTTTTTCTTTGGCGTTTGCAATTCCATATATACCAAAAAAGAGAAAGCTTTATGGCGATGCTAAATTTGCAAATGCTAACGATATAAGAAAACTTGGACTATTTCCTAAGAAAAACAACGATGGCATTATAATAGGCAAATATAACGGCAAGCTATTAAGATATGGTGGCCAACAATTTGTCGCTCTTGGTGCTCCAACAAGAAGTGGTAAAGGCGTTGGTATTATAATCCCAAACTTACTTGACTATCCAAATTCTTGTGTCGTGCAAGATATAAAACAAGAGTGCTATGAATTTACATCAAAGTATAGGGAGCAGGTTTTAGGACAAGAGGTATTTGTTTTTAACCCTTTTTCAAAAAACACGCATAGATATAACCCTCTTTACTATATCAATATGGACGGAGATAATGCTGACGCTGAATTGACCGACTTTGGTAATATTCTATATCCATTAAAAGGCGATGGAAGCGTAACAGACTATTTTAACGGCAAAGCAAAGGATCTTTTTATAGGACTTTGCTATTTAATGAATGACTTACTAAACACTCCTAGGGGCTTAAGTTTTCTTGAGGCTCATAATCTGGAGTGCGACTTTTCTCTATATGGAATTTTAAGGCTAAGTGAGGGCTTAAAATTTAAAATTGAAGAGGGTAATGGGGATGTTAGAGTTATAGATAACTTTGCTGATACATATAATACTCTAGTTAGTTTTGATATGGTTTGCCCTAAAGCAAAAGAGAGAATTGATGCCTTTTTTGAGATAAAAAGCGATAATGAGAGAAGCTCTGCAATGGGTAGCTTTATTTCTCCTCTTTCGTCTTTTAGAGCCGATAATATGAGATTGGCCACTAGTGCAAACGACTTTGATTTTAGAGATCTAAGGCGTAAAAAGATGACAATATATATTGCCATCACGTCAGACAAAAAAGCTAGTGCAAAGCAAATTCTAAATATATTTTGGCAGCAACTAATCCTTATAAATGTTCAGCAAGGCTTGCCGCAATCAAATAGCGAGCTAAAGCACCCTTGCCTTTTATTGATGGACGAATTTACTGCTTGCGGATATCTAGCAACTTATTCTAATGCTATTTCGTTTATGGCAGGATATGATCTTAGAAGTCTAATAGCATATCAAGCAGACTCACAACTTATGACACCAAAACCAGAGGGATATGGAAGAGAAGAGGCTTTAACCCTTTTAGCAAACCACGCATGCCGAATTTATTATTCTCCAAAACTTAACGAGGATGCAAAAAAACTAAGCGAGGACTTGGGAACAACTACTGTGAAGAATAGAAGCAGAAATTTAGGCAAAGGTGGCGGTGGAAGCGAGAGCGACACCAGCACCCCTTTAATGATGGCACAAGAGCTAAAAACAATGAATTTCAAAAATGAGATTATCTTAATTGATAGTGCCAAGCCTATATTTTGTGAAAAGGCGTTTTACTACAAAGATAAATACTTTATGGATAAATTTAAACAAGTTTCACCTAGCCTTGCAAAAATTAAAGGCTTGCCAAGTCAAGAGCAGTTGATGAAAGCAGTCCAAAACAACGAAACAAGGACTACTCTCCCAACTCAAAGCGAAGAAAGCACGAGAGAGTGGATATATGAAAATGTTATGAAGCCTAGACTTGAAAAATTTGAAGACGAATTTATGGCCATATCTTTGGAATACGAAGAAAAAATGAGAAACCTAGGCGATGACGTCGAAGCAATTAGTGATGAAGAAATAGACAAATACCAAAGAAATTTACAATCAGATGAACAAAGGAGTTAATTTGAAAACAACAGAACTTTTAAAAATCGTATTGTTTGGCTTAGTTGTAGTTGGATGCAGCAGACCACCAGAACCAGTAAAACTTGATGGCGGCTCAGCCACTACAATAAATCAAGGCTTGGTTGTCGAAACACAACAAGGCGTTGGCAAAGATCCATTTTTGAAAAATAACAAATGGAGCTACAACATGTATTTTGTAAAGACTAGCAAAGGTCTTATCGAAAACGATCAAACAGTTAAGGCATTTTTTCTAGCACACAACTCTGCAAAAATGGTCATTATAGGTAATGAAGTCATTGCACAAGAATATAAGGACTATTTTTTGAATAATCAAGTTACAGCGGAGATTGAAATACACCCAGTTGACAGCATTAATCTTTCAAAGAATAAGGTTAATGTTTTGTTTTTCTCAAAAAATTACTCTAAAGGAAAATAAAGATGAAAAAATTTGCCCTTTTCTTGGTCTTAGTTGCGTTTAGCGGATCTGCTTATGCAAGCGGTATAAAAACAGACGAGCTAACTGGAGATACAAAGCTGGCTTGCGAAGCTTTACTATGCTTAAAAAGCCCAAATAAACCTAAAGAGTGCGATGCTGCATTGAAAAAATACTACTCAATAAAGGCTAAAAAATCTAAAGATACTGCAAGAAAACGCAAAAATTTTCTTAATCTTTGTCCAGTTGAGAATTAATCAATAAGGAAAGAAAATGTCAGGCAAAAGATATAATCAAGCAAATATCATCTTTGAAGAAATGCAAAATCAAGAAAGTAGCGAAGCCAACCTAGTTGGCAAAGCTACTGAGCTAGTAAAAAAAGAAAACGGCTCAGCAGAACTTGCTGGAGATGCTGGAGAGCAAAATAATAAAACTTCAGAGAACATTGGCGAGCAAGAGCTAAATTTTGAAAAGGCTTTAGAAATACTAGGAATAAAGCTAACTCAAGATGATCATAAAACAGCAATACTTGATTATTCTCAGTGTGTAAAGAATTTTAATAATATTCTCGAGAGGGATAAGGTTAAAAGAAAAATCATCAAAGAGAGCCTCGACGTCGAAAACAATAAAACAACATTGTCGGCCATAGACGATATAGAAAAGAACTGGGACGAGCTAAGAGATTATTTCAAAGCCCTTATCAGCTTCTTTACAAATCCGCCTAGCAAAGAAATTTTTGAACTTACAAATCATAACGCCCTCTTAAATTCAGTATATCAAAGCTTTAAAAAATTTGAACAAGACTTTGAGGACTTAAATTTAACCCAAAATATGTCAAGCAAGATAAGGGCGTTAAACGATCGTATAAGTGAGCTTGATAACTTCAATAAACAAATTGAGGCAAAAACCGAGCATAGCTTTCAGTTTTACTCTACTTTTATTGATGAGCTTTCTAAAAATCAGCAAGAGAAGCTGAGTAACTTTATAGAAAAGACTGACGGAATAACACAAAAAATGAAAGATCTTTTTAACTCTTATGATAAATCGATGAGTGAAAGATTGAAATTTTACAAAGGAGGATCTAAATGGTTAAGCATAATTAGCCTATTGTTGGCACTTGGTTGTGGTGGGCTTGCTTTTTTCACACTTTCATTATCAAATGAAATTAGCACGCAAGGAGCTATCCTTAAACAATTAGGCGATATTGGCGTAGAACAAACGAATAAAGAAGTTAAATTTGAACTTCCTAAAAACGCCAGATACCTAAAAAAGGATGACAAAACATACATTATTATAGATAAATAAGATGACAAAATTTAAAAGGATATAAGATGACAAACGAAAACACTCAAGAAGCAAAAACTTCAAAGCTATACGTAAGTGCAGGCGATTACACTAATCAACACGGCGAAAGCGGAATTGTTACTGGTTTTGGCGAAATGAAGCCATATATAGATGACAAAGGTCAAAATCAAGACGTTAATGCAAGAGCAATATTAAAAAAGATTAGTGATATCGGAAATTTTATCAGTGCTACTGTTGGTGAAAAAGATAAAAATAAAATTGGTATTGACATAAGAGGAACTGACGAAAAAGGTCAAGAAAGTTTTATGAAAGCTAACGTATGGACTGACTCAGGCATAGGCAAGAGTGGATCTAGTTATTCTTTTAGAAAGATTACAATCGAAGTTAGCCCAGAGAAAATCAATGAAAAGACTGGCGAGGTTATCCAGCCTGCTCAAAGACTTTACGCTACTAAGATGCCACAAGGCGGTTATAGCTTTGATAAGAATAATAGCGGCGAGTTAATTGCTAAATTTAACTCAAATATCCAAAAAGGTGCTGACTTTACACTTACTCCTAAAAAAGACACTACCTTATCAAAATACCCAGAGCTATCAAATACTATTAATACAATAAAAGAGCAAAAATCGTCTTTTGTTGAAATAGCATTTGTAGCTGGTAAGGGTGCAATGATAAATAGCATTACTCCCACGAATGGCGGTAACGGAATAGGAGCTGCACAACTTCAAAATTCCGTCGCCAAGAAAACAAAAAAAGATATAGAACGCTAATCTCTATACCTAGTTGAGCCTCTTTTTAGAGGCTCAAATTTTATCAAAAAATATGGAGCTGCCAAAGAAATGAAGTTGATTTTAGCTGAGAAACCTGATTTAGCTCGAGCAATAGCCGACGGCATAGATGGAAATTTAAAAACATTTGATGGCTATCTTACTAAGGGTGAATATGTGCTTACTTGGGCATTTGGTCATATTTTGGAGCTTTTTATGCCTGAAGACTACGATGAAAGGTATAAAGCTTGGAATATAGCTGACTTGCCATATATTATTACTGATTTTAAGTATAAGCCTATTTCAGAGAAAAAAAAGCAACTCAAATTAATATGTGATCTAATAAGAGATAATAGAATAAATAGTATAGTAAATTGTGGAGATGCCGACGAAGAGGGTCAAATTTTGATAGATGAGATAATCAACTATTCAAATACAAACAAACCTATCGAGCGTGTTATGTTGCAAGATCTAACTCCCAAAGGCGTTAAAGCAGCCTTTAAAGATATTAAGCCAAATTCAGCTTATAAAGGTATGAGTGAGTGTGGCTTTGCAAGATCACATGCCGACTGGCTACTAGGGATAAATTTGACACGTGCCTATACTGCAACGGCTCAAAAAAATGGCTATAAAGGTGTTTTAAGCGTTGGCAGAGTTCAAACTCCTATACTAGGTCTTATTGTTGCAAGAGATCTAGAGCATGAAAATCATAAAAGCAGCTTTTATTACACTATCACTGGAGAATTCAGCTCGGATAATAAAAAATTCTTTGCAAATTTAAAGAGCGATGAAAGAATAATTGATCCACAAGTTGCCGAAAGCATAAAAGAAAAGCTTGATGGTAGCAGATGTGATTTAAAGGTTTTCAATGAAAACAAAAAAGAAAATCCGCCTTTACCATATAATCTTTTAAAACTTCAAGCCGAATGCTCAAAGAAATTTGGCTATAAGCCAGACAAAACGCTTCAAATTACCCAAAATTTGAGAGAAAAATATAAATGTATTACTTACAATAGGTCAGATTGCGAATATCTACCAGAAAATATGTGGGAAAGCTCGCAAGATGTTTTAAATGCCGTTAGGGCTTCATTAAAAGATGATGAATTTAACGCAGCAATAGATAATGCAGATACAAGAATTAAAGGCATAGCTTTTAATGATCAATTTATCACGGCTCACTTTGCTATCATACCTACGCAAGCAGTCGTTGATGCAAATATGATGAGCAAAGAAGAGTTAAACGTATATAAATTGATCGCCAAACGTTTTATTGCTCAATTTTATGAGCCGATGGAGTATTTACTAACTACGCTTGAGGTAACTAAATTTGAGTATAAATTTAGTGCCTCAAAAAGAAAAATTATGAAAATCGGCTATCTCTCTCTTTTTAATGATAAAAACGATGATGATGACAATAATGAGAGTAATGACGATGAAGTAAAAAATAGTATTGATTTATCGACTTTAAAAGATGGAATTTGTGATGTAATAGATCTAGTAATAAATAAAAAGCAGACAAGAGCTAAACCATACTACACAATGCCAACTCTTTTAAAAGATCTAGCTTCAATTAGTAAATATGTAAAAGATGAGAGGATTAAAAGGCTTCTCAAAGAGAAAGATAAGGATAAAAAAGGCGAAAACGGAGGGATAGGAACTCCTGCAACCAGATCCTATCATATTAAAAATTTATTCGATAGAGAGTATATATCAGAAAATGGCAAAAGTATAGTATCTACTCAAAAAGGTAGAGAACTTATAAATTTAGTCCCTGCCCTACTTTCATCTCCAGATATGACCGCTCTATGGTATGAACAACAAAAAGATATTTTAGGTGGCAATCTAGCTAGAAGCGAATTTTTAAATCAAGTTATCGAAACAATTAAAACCGAGATCGCTAGCATTACGTCAAATCAAAATATTTCAAATTTTAACTCAAACAGCATAGATAAGACTTACCCTTGCAAGTGCGGTAAAGGATACTTGCAACGCAGACAAAGCACAAAGACAAAAGGCTTTTTTTGGGGATGTAGCGAGTGGAAAAATGGCTGCAAGGAAATGTGTCCTGACGTAAAAGGCAAACCACAATTTGAGAAAGCGGCCTCAAGCAGTAGCATTACTTGCCCTTTTTGTAAAAAAGGCATACTTGAACGCAAGAAAAACCAAAAAGGCACGTATTGGTGGGGATGTAGTGAGTGGAAAAACGGCTGCAAAGCAATGTTTTATGATGATAATGGCAAACCAAAAATTATAAAAGGATAATATAATGGAAGAAACAATTACGACAGAAACAGAAGAGAAAGTATCTCCAAGAAGACAACAAAAAAGTAATGTTGATTTTACTATTAAAATTTCGCTTAACAGCGATTTTGATAGTGAGGTAAAGCAGTTTTTAGAAAAAAGTGGAATAACTAATAATGTTTTGGCTGGAGATAAGGCTATATTTGCACTCCAGACGTTACACGAAGCAGACGAGCTTATACTAAAAAAGGCTATCAATAGAAACGAGATGCCAAAGTCATCAATCAGATTTGAAATGCTTACATCAAATGGCGAGAAAATTGATATTCCAAAAGTTGAGATGGGTAGATACCTTTTTAAAAATGCAGACCTAAACAAAATCATCAATGTTAGCTCTAATAAGATTGTTGAAAATCAAATATCCGAAGAAACCCAAAAAGCTTTTAGTAATTTGATGAAAAAAGATAAAGACGGCAAATTTAAAATCGGCGTCGATCTTGATAATGTCGTAGAAAATGGAGTAAGAAGTCTAGAGGGCATTGCTGAAAGCATAGGGGACGAGCACGTATCAAGTTTTGTTAGAAATTTTGCTGCTGCATATGGAGTTATAGGCAAACGTGCTAATAATATTCAAGAGAATATCATTAATAAAGAAAAACCAAAAGAAAAAGGTCAAGAAGCTAAAGCACCAGAAAAAGAAGAGGAAAAGGCAACTACTACAACCACAAAAGAAAAGCCAAAAATTCCTGGAAACGCAATCAAGGCCATAAAAGATGAATTTGCCAAAGGGATCGCAAAGATACCAAAATCAGAAACAAAAGAAAAAACTATTACCAAATCAACAAGTTTGGGTAAAGGGTTTTAATTTGAATAAAATTCTTATTGCTATTTTTCTTTGCTTTTTTTCAACTGAAGTTTTACCAGCTTCAGAGCATATATATAATAGCTATTTTGTGAAATATGGCAAAAAATACAATATACCCCCTGAGCTACTTTGGGGAATTGCCAAGACTGAAAGCGATTTTCAGCCCAGGGCAATTAACGTAAATACAAATGGCTCTTTTGATATTGGGATAATGCAAATCAACTCATCTCACAAAGAGTGGCTAGAGGCACAAAAAATTTCACTCGAGGATCTATATGATCCTAAGATCAATATAGCAGTAGGGACTAAAATTTTATCAAATTGTATAAAGAAATTTGGCTTTACATATCAAGGCTTGAATTGTTATAACAGCGGTTTTAACAAGGTTGATATCAATAAATACAATGTTAGAGTAATTAATAATATAAAAAGTAATCGATTAGCCTTACAAAAGAAAAGGCTTGTGTTAGTTAAATAATATAATAAGTATTATATTGATATTTATTCTATTAATTTAATATAAAATATATTAAGTTAATATTAATATATTTCCTTTTATAATTACGGAGAAATAAATGGCACGTGCTAAAAAGAGTAAATACGAAGCAAAAAGTCTTTGGGATGACCATCCAAATACATTTGACATAGGAGAATACAATGTTTCACATACTAAATCCACATTACAACGAACTATCACCGAAGAATTTTCAGGAAACGATAAACGAGATCTGGGACTTCGTGGATACCAAGAACAACCATATCCTATCAAACCCACAAAACAAGATAAAGGGCAACAGACCACTAATAACCAAGAAAAGATTAACGGATATGATGGAAATGGAGTGGACACCATTGCAAGAGGAGATGAACTTCTCAAATTATCTATATCTGATAATCAAGAATATGGAGAGCAAGATCAATCAATCCAACGAGATCAATCAAGAGCAAATAGAGCAGATCAAAAAAGAGTTAGTCAATATACTAATAACAATCAATCACGACTGGGTGAATTGGAGAGCGATGACTTGCGATACGATAGAACCGAGCGAGGAAGTGATAAATCGGATGAAAGCTTATATCGAGAAACGTCTGGACGTGGAACAACAAGAGATAATGAGATCAACATATCCAGCACCTTCGAATATTCAATCAGGCGACTGGATGCACAGACTAACGATACTTTACCGCTGGACGACAGCTTTGGAGAACTTGGGGATGATAGACGACATCCAAGCCAGAGGGCTAGTGGACGAGGAGAAGCTGGAGGAGTTAGTGATAGCTCTATACAGGCAGGAGTATTGGGAGAAGGATATTCTTTGCGAGGACGAAGCGAAGAAATTAAGAGAGATGGGCAATACGGATCTGGAAATTTACAAGATAATGGGGGGACTATCGATCTACAAGGAATATCTCAATCTGAGCGACGCGAGATATCCGATGAAAGAGATAAGAGAAAAACTGCTAGGACATTAAAAAAAGATACTAGCTCTACTAACAAATATGATGGAGCTAGAAGCCTTTTTGATTTCGATGAGGAAGAGGTTAAAGAAGAGGTAAAGCCAAATATTATTCCTCAGCCACAAAATATAAACATAGAGCCTATTGCTACTACAAAAACACTCAATATCATATCAACTGGCGAAAATAAGGATTTTATTTTAGAAGATAGCTTTCAGACAAGCTCAATCTCTAAAAAGGAAAAATTCAAAAACAACATAGAAGCGATTAAGTTAGCAAATTCTCTTTGGACTATAAGAGAAAAGGCACTAGAAAATAATCGAAATTTTACAATTACAAGGCAAGAGCAAGATGTTATAAGTAAATTTAGCGGTTGGGGTGGAATTAGTGAAGCTTTCAATCAGCTAAATGAGGATTGGCAAGAAGAATATAAAGAGTTAAAAGAATTACTTAGCCCAGATGAGTATGCTAGTGCAAGAGCCTCTACTACAACAGCATTTTTTACGCCTAAATTTATTGTTGATAGCATGTATAAAGCCCTAGATCATATGGGAATAAATGCTGAGCCTGATAAGGACAAAAAAATTTTAGAGCCTAGTGCTGGCAATGGAGTATTTTTAGCCAGCTGCCCTATAAAAGGGAATTATAAATTTGATGCTCTTGAGATAGAAAATCAAACAAACAAATTTCTCACCCTACTCTACCCTACTGCACAAGTATATAGTAATGAATATGGATTTGAAGACCTAAATTTGAGTGAAAAAACGCAATATGACGCAATAGTTGGAAATCCTCCATATGATAGACTAAATATAACAAAGATCGCAGATAACAAAGATTTAGATCTTTGCGGATATACAATACACAATTTTTTCGCAGCAAAAGCACTAAGGCACTTAAAAGATGATGGTATTCTTAGTTTTGTAATAACTCACAACTTTTTGGATGCCAAAAATAACAATGTTAGAAAAAAAATAGCTAGCAATAATACGTTTTTAGGAGCAATTAGGCTGCCAAATAATGCGTTTTCTAACGAGGCAAAAACCGAAGTAGTTACCGATATTGTTTTTTTCAAAAAAGGCTTAGATAATAGATTAAATAGAGAATTTGTAAATACTACTAGCTTTAAAAATGTAGATGATAACGATATACACATTAATGAGTATTTCAAAAATAATCCGCAAAATGTTCTTGGTCGCCTAGAGGTTACCAGCGGTCGTTTTGGATATGAGCTAAATTGTCTGCCAAATCCGAATATAAATTTGGAAACTGCAATAGACAATTTTATTAAAAACGAGCTCCCTAGCGATATTTATAAATACCATGAGCCAGCTCCAGTAGATGAAAATGAGCTAATAATCTCTAAATTTGATAAAGAGTATTCAGAAAATAAAGAATACTTTGATAGCCTGCTCGTGGGTAACTATCTAATTTTTCGTGACGAAATTTACTTGAAATCTAATAGTCTAATAAAGGATGAGGCTGTTTTTAGAAGACTAAATTTTAGTATTAAAGAAACAAAGATAGCCAAGGATTACATTAAGCTTAGAGATTGTAGAAAAGAGCTTTTTGCTCTTGAAAAACAAGATATAGACGATAACGATCAAAGACTTATTAACAAGAGAAACGATCTAAATACTATTTATGATGATTTTGTTAAGAGTAATAACTATTTAAATAATAAAAATATTACAAACGTTTTAAATGATGATGCAGATTTTAGCAACATAAAAGGCTTAGAAAAAGACGGCGGAAAAAACTCATTTAAAAAGGCTGATGTATTCAAGCAAAGAGTTTTAAGACCTCGTCCTAAGATAGAATTTGATAATGCAGCAGATGGTTTATATGCAAGTATGAACGTCAACGGAAAAATAAGCATACCTTATATCGCAAATCATCTAAATAAAGATCCTCACGATGTTTCTAAGGAGCTATTGGATAAAAAATTAATTTTTATAGATCCTGACGCTTACGAACAAGGCAATACTGAATACATATTTGCCCCAAAATATCTATCTGGCAATGTTAAGGAGAAATACAAAAAAGCCGAAGATCTGGCAAAGACAGAGCCACTATTTTACAACAACGTCGAAAGCCTAAAAGACGTATTGCCAAAAGATATACCAGCTAGTGAGATAAACCCAACAATTGGGGTTTCGTGGATACCTATGAAATACTATGAGGAATTTTTTAAAGAAAAATTTGAGCTACACCAAAATACAAAGTTGGATATATTTTGCTCGTCAATAAACGCTGAGTGGGTTTTTGAGGGATCTGTAAATCCTAATACTAATTTCAAGGTTGAAAAGAAATATGCATATTATCATCCTGATAATAGTCGTCTAAATAAAGATCCATATGAGATAGCACAAGCTGCCTTAAATGGCGTGTATTTAAAAATTTACGTGACTACTGATAGACCAAAGTTAAACTTAGATGGCTCAATCAAAATGAATAAAAATGGCTATCCTGAGTATGAAAAAGAGCTTGATATGGTAGCTACACAAGAGGTTACTAGAAAGATTGATCTTATTAGAAACGAGTTTGACGAGTGGATAATGAAAGATTATGCTAGAAGAACGGAGATAGCTAATATTTTCAATGAAAAGTTTAACTGCTATGCCAAAAAACATTACGATGGGGATTATCTACAAATTAGTGGCATAAATCAAGCATATCATCTAAGAAAGCACCAAAAAGACGCTGTAGCTAGAGCAGTCAATGAAAAAGTTACCCTGATCGATCACGAAGTGGGAGCAGGTAAAACTCTGACTGCAATTTGCTCGATCATGGAGCAAAAAAAACTTGGTATAGTTAATAAGCCCCTTGTAGTAGTCCCAAATCACTTGGTTAGTCAGTGGTCAAATGAATTTTTGACCGCCTACCCTGAAGCAAGGCTGCTGGTGGCAGAAGATAAGTCTATGAGCAAAGACAAGAGGGCTGAATTCTTAGCCCAAATTGCTAATGGAAACTACGATGCCATTATTATGAAACAAACACAATTTAAAGAGATCCCTGCCCCAGCTGAAAGCCAAAAAGAAGTGCTTGATCATATGATAGCTGAGCTGGAGCAAGCAATTGCTATTAGGGAAGAAAATAGCAGCGGATATAGAAAAAGTCCGTCGGTCAAGCGTATGGAAACACAGCTAAAATCTTTAAAGGACAATGTGACTAAGATTTTAGAGGATCAAAACAAGAATGTCACAACGCTTGACTTTTCTGACTTAGGCGTTGATTATTTAATAGTCGACGAAAGCCATATGTATAAAAATTTAAGATACTCTACCAAGCTTGAGAACGTTAAAGGCTTAGGAACTCAAAGTGGCTCTGATAGAGCAATGGATATGTATTCAAAAACAACTTATTTACATAACCAAGACAATGCTAAAATTATGTTTTTAACTGGAACACCAGTTAGCAATAGCTTGGTAGAGCTTTATTTAATAGAGCGATACCTTGCCCCAAATGCACTAAAAGATCAAGGCATTGACTCTTTTGACGCCTGGGCTAAAACATACGCAGATATTGATAGAGTTTACGAAACTGGTGCTGTCGCAGGCGACTATAAAATTGTGACTAGATTTACTGGCTTCAAAAATTTAAATACACTTGGCGGATCTTATCTTGATTTTGCTGACGTCATAACCAACGATGATATAAAAAAGGAGCTTGGCAGCAATTTTGTCCCTAATGTAAATATTAAGCACACTAAAAGTCCAGCAAGTGATTTACAAAAAGAGTATATAGGCGTAGAGCAAGAAAATGGACAATTTAATGAGGGATCTATTATTTATAGGCTTGAAAATATGCCAGATGATCCTAGAATTGACAACCATTTAAAAGTAACAAATGATGCTAAATACTGTGCTTTGGATTATAGGCTGATAGATCCTTTTGCTGAAGATGATCCAAATTCAAAAATCAATAAAGCAGTAGAAAATATTATAAACACTTATGAAAAATGGAATGATGATAAAGGCACTCAACTTGTCTTTTTAGATATGGGAACGCCGAAGTCACCATCTCAACAATCCCAAAATATAGTAATAGATGAGCAAGAAACGACACAAGAGATAAGCTCCACAAAGAAAGAAGAAGAATTTATTAATATCAATGATGCTATCGAGCAAGGCAAAGATACTAATAGCGACTTTATATCTGAAACTGATAGAGATAGCAATGATAATAGATTTTTCTTATATGGTGATTTGCTTAGAAAGCTTGTAAAAAATGGAATACCACAAAACGAGATAGCCTTTATCCACGATGCGACAACCGACAAACAAAAATATGAGCTATTTGACAAGGTAAATCGTGGTGAAATTAGAGTTTTGATAGGATCTACTGGCAAGATGGGAGCAGGAACGAACGTGCAAGAGAGAGTAACTGCCATACACCATCTTGATATACCTTGGAAGCCTAGCGATTTAACACAAAGAAATGGTCGTGTCATAAGACAAGGTAATGAACTACTTAAAAAATATGGGGACAAATTTGAGGTAGATGTAAATTATTACGTTACTTTGAACACCTATGATGAAACCTCGTTGCAAACAGTAAAGCAAAAGGCGGAGAGCATTACCAAATTTAGAAAGTGCGTTGTGGATGAGAACCATATAAGCGGATTTGAGGAGGAAGTTGTTAATTATGAAGAGCTTAAGGCTATTGCTAGCGGTAATCCGTTAATACTGACAAATTTTAAGATCAATAATGAACTTGAAAGGCTAGAAAGAGAGAAAAAGGCATATACTCAAGACTTCCAGCAAAAAGAAGCCGAAATGCACAATTTAGAAAAGATGATAGAATTTTCTAATAAAAGAATAAACTTGTTTACCAAAACAAAAGAATATGTCGGCAAATTTGAGAGTAGCGATGGGCTAAGATGTGCCATGTTTTCTACAAATCTTTATAATCATGAAGTATCTAAGCAAGAATTCTTTATTCCAAAAGCTAGTGCTGCAAAGGATACTCAAGAAATCCAAAACAAGATGAAAGATCAATTTCAAGCAACTATAAATTTGATGTTTCAAACACCAAAGAAAAGCTATGACGTATGCGAGTATAAGGGTTTTGTTGTAAGTGGATATTATAGCAGCTTAAATAATAGTATAACTTTTGAGCTAACAAACAAAGAAAGTGGCGAGATACTAGCACCTGAGAATATGTATTATAACTCAGCTATGAACGGCACAAGGCAGGATTTAAAAGACCAGGTCGGATTACATGGATTTTTTGTAAGGATGAATAACTACTTTGATAATATGGATAAATTTATCTCTAAAGAGCAAAAAGATCTTGATGAAGCCAAATCAAACTTAGTAGATCTAAAATCATTTTTATCTGAGCAGCAAAACTATCCTAAAAATGATCTTATTGAGCTGTTAAAGAGTGAAAAAAATATCGTCCTAAATGAACTCGAGCGAAAGAAAAAAGACAAGACCTATGAAAGCAAATTTGAAAGCAGGGCATTAAAAATTATTGATGAAGCCAAACGAGCCAAGAAGCAGAATACTCAGCAGCAAGGCGGCTTAGAAGCTGGCAGTCAAGCAAATATTGTTGCAAATAGTGGCAAAGAGTTATCTTAGTGTTTTTTATATTAATATAATTTAAAATATATTATATTAATATAATTTTTATTATATATAAAAGGATAAAAAATGCAATACAGCAAAGATGAAACCGCCTTAATTTTAGAAACTTTAGGTTATAACGTCGATAGACACTATAAATTTAAAATACGTGATGAAAATACAGCCAGTGCGTCTATTAATCCAAAGGACGGCAAAATAAAAGATTTTGGCAGCGGTTGGTATGGTAGTATAATAGATTTTATGACAACCTTTGAGAATATGTCCCAAAAAGATGCCTTTAGTAGAGCAAACGATATAATTAATAGACCACAAGATATTAAATTTAGCAGCAATCAACAGCCTAAATTCAAGAAAGACACACTTAGCGAAATAAGAGCTGAAGCCGTTGTTTTTGGCTTAAATGTAATAGACAATAAAAGTGGAATTTACGTCGGATGCGGTGAAAACGCTTCAGATATAACAAAAGGTTATTATTGGGCTATCTCTAAAATAAAACCGCTTGATGATCTTATGGTGTTTGACTCAAAGAAAGAAATGGAGTGGCTAGAAACAGACAAACACCTATATACCGAAAAGACTTATTCTATCAAGAAAGAATATATAACAAAGATGGCAGCATTAAAAAACTCTTTTGAAATCAAAAAAAATAAGAGTGAAACAGCAAGCAAAGGCTTTATTACACAAGACTTTATAGATAAATTCCAGGTAGAGCGAAAAGAAAATTTCAAAAGATTTTGGGAGCTACTATCTCAAACCCTGCCAACTGCAACAAAAGAGCAAAAAGAAAACATAGCCAAAAAGTATGAAATTGGATATTCAAAGCAAGCCGATAGATTAATTATGCCTATTAGAAACGAGAATGGCGACTGCCTAACGTTTTGGAAGTATAATAAAAATCCTCAGCCATTTGTTGGTGATAATGGAAATTTAGTGACCTTGCCAAAGGTAATGTTTTCAAAGAATAGAGAACGTTGCCCTTTTAATTTGAGAGATCTAAAAGATTTTGCAAAAAATCAAAAAGACAATGAAACGATTTTTATAGTTGAGGGCGAAAAAGACTGCCTAAACGCTCTTGCTAGTGGCTTTAATGCTATTACCCTTGGATCTGCAAGTGCTCGAGTTAGTGAAAAATATATACCGCTTTTTAAAGATATAAATATCACTATCGCATACGATAACGATGAAGCAGGGCAGAGTGGAGCAAAAGCCTTAAGAGAAGATTTAAAAGATGTTTGCAAAACAATAGAAGTAATTGACTGGAATAAAATTGCCAGGAACGTCGGCATAAAAGAACCACTAAAAAAAGGCTTTGACTTTACCGATTTTTTAGTAGCTAGAGAGAGTATCCAAGAAAAGACAAAAGATAAAGAAAGATAATAGTATTTATATTATTATAATAGAAATACTATCTTTATAACTTATTTTATATTATTTTAATATTTTAAAAAGTATAATGCTTTCGTAAAAATTTTAAAAGGATAAAATAATGAAAATAGCTCTATTAAACAAAAAAGGCGGCGTAGGCAAAACGCCTTTTGCTTTTAGTATTGCAAAGGATTTTGGATACTTTTTGCAATCTAATGACAATTCTTGTATAGAACAGATT